>JAJYXP010000072.1 GCA_021801705.1 Pseudomonadota bacterium | reverse complement strand
TAAAAGTATTCTTGGTTATTTTTGCAGAACCGGCTGGCAGTCAATGCCGATGCCGGTGATGAATATCGGGGAAATGAGGGTGGGTGTGCGTGTGCGGTTCGTGCTGGTGCGGATGGCTATGCGGCTCCTTGCCATCCCACGGAAAGCCATGGGTGTGCTGGTGGTGTGCATCGTGGCTGTGTCCATGCGCATGCGACATCAGCATATGGGTGTGCTCATGCGCGTGGGTTTCTGTCAAATGCAGCCAAATGCCTGCACCCATCAATGCTGCGGCCACCCAAAACACCAGGCCCGGCGTTTCGCCCGGCATCAGCAGCGCAATGGCTGCCCCGGCAAAGGGGGCGACGGAAAAATAGGCGCCGGTCCGAGCGGTGCCGAGATGGCGCAGCGCCAGCACGAACAACACCAGGCTAAGGCCGTATCCGCCAAAGCCGACCACGCCGGCAATCAATGCCGTGCTTGCTTCAGGCAAGGGCAAACCAAGTGCCAGCGCGATCGACAAGTTGACCGAACCGGCCACCAAGCCTTTGATCCCCGCGATTTGCACCGCATCGCTGGCCGATACCTTGCGGGTGAGATTGTTGTCGATGGCCCAGCACAGGCACGCCGCGACGATGGCGAGCGCTCCCCATGGCACCCCGAACACAGGCCGTTGGTCCCAGGACAGCAGGATACCGGCAGCCACGATCAAGACCATGCCGAAGAAAATACGCCGGTCGAAGTTTTCCTTAAAGACGAACCAAGCCAGTAGTGCCGTCAATACCCCTTCCATATTCAGCAGCAGCGAAGCGGATGATGCGGGGGTCAAAGTCAAGCCGATCATCAGAAGCACCGGTCCTGCAATGCCCCCGGCCAGAATGGCCCCGCCCAACCACGGCAGATCGGGCAGAGTCAGACGCTCGATTGTCGCTTGCTTGCCGCCGGCTGCCATCGCGCGCAGCGTGAACCAAATCAACAAGCCGAGGCCGCTGCCCAAATAGAGCAATCCGGCAAGTGTGACAGGGGCAACTTGCCCAACCAGGATTTTGGAAAATGGCGTACTGGCGCCAAACAGCGCGGCGGCCAGTAGCGCATAGATGACCCCTTTATGCATTGTGGTTCTCCGGTTCTGAGATGGTTAAGGCATTTCCCATATGTGCAGCCGTTACTGCTTTCGGAAGTTTTCACCCACGGAAGAAGTCTTGTAAGCCAATAAACGCAAGGCGTTTACCACGACAATGATGGTTGAACCTTCATGTATCAACACCGCCAGGCCGATCCCCGCCCAACCAAACAGGGTGGCGGGGATCAGCAGCGCCACCACGCCCAGCGACACCCACAGATTCTGGCGGATGAGGCGCCTCGATGCGCGGCTTAAGGCCACGGCAAAGGGCAGCTTGCTCAGGTCGTCGGCCATCAGCGCCACGTCCGCGGTTTCCAGCGCCACATCGGTGCCGGCGCCGCCCATGGCGATACCGACCGTGGCGCGCGCCATGGCCGGGGCGTCGTTGACGCCGTCGCCGACCATGGCCACCTGGCCGTAGCGCTGCCCGAGCTCTTCCATGGCCTTGACCTTGTCTTCCGGCAACAGGCCCGCTTTCACTTCGTCCAGACCCACCGCGTCGGCAATGGCGCGGCCCACGCGTTCGTTGTCGCCGGTGAGCATGATGGTCTTGCGGATGCCGGTGCGGCGCAGGCGTTCCAGTACCTGCTTCACGCCTTCGCGTGGCGTATCGGCCAGAGCCAAGACACCCAGAAACTGGCCGTCCGCCTGGATCAGCATGATGGTTTTGCCTTCCGCCTCCAGGCGCGTTGCCTGCTGTAGAATCGCCTCGGGAATGGTTTCGTCGTCGAACAACCTGGCGTTACCGATGGACACCTTTTGCCCGTCGAATTCGGCACGCACGCCTTTTCCGGTCACAGCTTCGACCGCGCCAGCCTCACTCCAGATCAAACCGCGGCCTTTCGCTTCCGCCACCACCGCCTGCGCCAAGGGATGAGCGCTGCGGCTTTCCACGGCGGCGGCAATGGTCAGCAGGCGTTCCTCGTTTCCGCTGACGGCGACGACATCGGTTAGTTTGGGCTTGCCGATGGTCAAGGTGCCGGTCTTGTCAAAGGCGATGGCCGTCAGCACGCCCAGATTTTCCAGATGCGCGCCGCCCTTGATCAGCACGCCGCCGCGCGCGGCGCGGGCGATGCCCGACAGCACTGCCGACGGGGTGGCGATGGCGAGCGCGCAGGGCGAGGCCGCCACCAGCACTGCCATGGCCCGGTAGAAGGATTCAGCAAAGGGGAAGCCAAACAGCGGCGGAAGCACGATGAGTAGCGCGGCGCCCGCCAGCACGACGGGCACGAAGATCCGCTCGAAACGGTCGGTGAATCGCTGGGTGGGAGATTTCTGCGTCTGCGCCTCGGCCACCATCTCCACCATGCGCGCCAGCGTGCTCTCCCGCGCGAGCCTGGTCACCTCGACGACCAGCGCGCCCTCGCCGTTGACCGTACCGGCGAATACCTTGTCGCCCGGCTGCTTGTCCACCGGCATGGATTCGCCGGTGACCGGAGACTGGTCCACCGCCGAACTGCCCGACGCCACCTGGCCGTCGGCCGGGATGCGCTGGCCGGGCCTGACGATCACCCGGTCGCCGCGCAGCAGTTCCTCCACCCGTACCTCGATCTCAGCCGCATCACGCTGCACGACGGCCGTCTTGGGCGCCAGTTCCGCCAGCGCCTCGATGGCCTTGCGCGCACGGTCCATGGCCATGTGTTCCAGCGCATGCCCCAGGCTGAACAGGAACAGCAGCAGCGCGCCTTCTTCCCAGGCGCCGAGCGCCGCCGCCCCGGCCGCCGCGACGATCATCAGGGTGTCGATGTCGAAGCGGCGGCTGCGCAAGCTCTGCCAGGCATCGCGCAGGGTGTAGAAACCGCCCGCGGCGTACGCACCCAGCAACAGGCCGAGTGATAGATTGCGCGGCGCGCCGGCGAGACCCGCCAGCCAGCCGGCCAGCAACAGCAGGCCGGCCACGTCGCTGAAAATGAGCTCCCGATGCTCGGCGAACCATCCAGCCTCGCGGCCTTCTTCCAGCACGGCATAGCCCAGTGCCTCGATGCGCCGGACAATCGCCGGGCGCTCGATTTTCTCGCTGTCGAATTCCAGGCGCAGGCGTTCGGCGGCGTAGCTCACCGAAGCCTCCAGCACGCCGTCCGTGCGTTGCAGGGCATGCTCGATCACCGTGGCACAGGTGGGGCAGTCCATGCCGTCGATACGCAGGCTCTCGTGACGATAGTGGTTGCCGAGCTTGGCCCCGGCCGCTTGCGCCAGCTCGCGCACCCGGCTCACGCTGAACTGCTGCGGGTCGTAGTGCAGGCACAGGCGGGCGCCGCCGTCTTCGCGGACCAGGTGTACCTTTTCCAAGCCTTCGGCTTGCAGCAATCTAGTCAGCCGCCCCACGCAGGCGTCGCGTTCATCGGGGACATCCGGCAAAACCAGAGACAAATCCAGTTCAAGTTTTTCGGCCATGATGCTGCTCCTTATATCGTTGATTTAACGATGACAAAAGTTGCCCCTGCCAATTGACGATATCCGCTTACTCAGGATGGTCTTGGTTGCCAGGTTTTTGGCTAAGCCGCTTCCAGCCGGGTAGGTGATGAAGCGCAAGGGTGGCAAAAATCAGCCCTCCCGTGAGGATCGCCAACACGTACATCCCGAAAGCGCTGGCCATGCCCACCGCCGCTGTGGCCCAGAGCGTCGCGGCGGTCGTTAGCCCTACCACGCCCCCCTTATCCTGAAAAATTACGCCCGCGCCGATAAAGCCTATGCCGGTGACGACTTGCGCTGCGATACGGGTTGAATCATTGGCCACGTGGACAGAGACCAAACTAAATGCGCAAGCCCCTATTGCGATCCCCATATAAGTTCGAATGCCCGCATCGCTCGCATGGAGCTCCCTTTCCCAGCCGATCAGGCCCCCTATCAGCGCAGCGAGAATCATGCGCGACGCATAAAGAAGTTCAGTTCCGATATCCATTTTTTTTCGTTCATCTCCTCTTGCCTATACAACGGCCACAAGGGCCAGCGCTGCGCCATACCCTGCCAAAAAACTTGTGGCCAAGGCACGCGGCTCACTGCCCTTGCCCAAACCGGCAAGCAGCGGGTGGACAGCGACATACAGGGCCGCCCCGAATCCTGAAGCAAGGCTGGCGACAAGGCCTGCCCCGGTTAATCCTTCGGCCAGCGCCATACCCGCCATCTGGCCAAGCAACACAATACTGGCGAGCGCCAATCCCATCGTGGCGCGTGCAGTAAGCCTTACAGCAGGGGTTGCCAGCGCGAAGGCGAGCCAAAAAAGTTCCACGGCGAGGGAGAGCATCACGGCCATGGACTCGGCAACCTTCGCGGAATACGCGACACCAATGCAAAAGGCGACGAGCAGCACGGCCAAAACGGTATTTGCGACGAGTTTCTCCCCGTTCCGTATCTCCCGGCGACTGCTTCGCAGGTTCGCCAGATTCCGGGGCCATAAGAATTCCGTCAGCGCGTAAATGGCCATGCCAGCGACGCATCCCAAAAAGAGGCCCAGCAACAAGGCAAAGGCCGACTTGGCCGCAGTCATGGCAGGAAAGAGGCTCGCCCCGGCGGCAGCGAACACCGCGCCTGCGGCAAACCATCCCCCATATTGCCTGATGCGGCATTGCCCCACACCGATCCCCGCCAGGGCAGCGCCGGCCAGGGGAACAAACGCGAGAACCAGCAACATCTCACCCGATGGAATCAAGGAGCACCCCTCACCCTAACACTGGGATGGCTGCCAAGCGCTGCTAAGCCCCGGCATCGCGCGCCGGCGTTCCGCACTGGCCGCAGAACTTGGTGCCCGCTGGCAGCGCCGCACCACAGCCGGAACATTTACCGGGCGACAGGGAAGCGCCGCATTGCTGGCAAAAGCGCGCATTGCTCGCATTGGCGCTGCCGCACTTGGGGCAGGGATTGCCGGGATTGCCGCCACCTGGGCCCGTGCCCTGCGGAGATCCTGGATAACCACCGTAGCCGCCATGTTTGGAACCGCCGTGATGACCGCCTTGATAGCCGCCGGAGTGGCCTCCGAATCTGCCGCCCATTAAATTGCCCAACATCCGTTCAAAAAATCCCATGATTTACTCCTTTGCAGTTCGCTCTTAAAAGAGATGACAAATTCGCGCCGCCGCACCTGGGGTAACAGCCGGGCGTGCGCTTGACGCAAAGCCGCGCTTATTCGTGCATGCCCTTGACAAGAATCGCCTGGACGATATCGGTCACATAAATCCATCCCGCCTCGATCTGGCCGGTATGCGCGGTGCGCTCGATGATGCCCACCAGTTCATCCACCTGATGGTCTTCGCAGATCAGCTCCAGTTTCGATTCGTTGATCACCACTTCGGCCAATTCGATCGAATAATGCTGCTCCCTGGCATCCACCGCCTTCAGCAGGCTTTGCACCGGGATGACGGACAGATTGCGGCAGCCAGGCATTCCGCCCGCGTTGCATTGCCCCGACTCTTTCAGGGCGCGAATCACATCGGCGATGCGGTGGTTGTGGATATAAGCCTTGATTTCTTTCATGCGGATTCTCCTGTTTGGTGATTGCGCGCGGCCTGGTCAGGCCGCACGCTTCTGGTTTACTTCGCTTGTTTGCGTTCGCGGCGGTTCTCCACCCACTCGTACATCAGCGGCAACAGCAGCAAGGTCAACGCCGTCGAGGTGAACAGCCCCCCCACCACCACCGTCGCCAGTGGTCGCTGTGTTTCCGCCCCAACACCGCTGGAAAGCAGCATCGGCACCAGGCCGAAGATGGCGATGGAAGCCGTCATCAGCACAGGCCGCAGCCGCAGTGCCGCGCCTTGCTTGACCGCTTCCCGGATCGACAAACCCTGCCGCCGCTGGTCGTTGAGGAACGACACCAGCACTATGCCGTTCAGCATCGCAACACCGAACACCGCAATGAAGCCAATCGCCGAAGGCACAGAAAGATACTGCCCGGTGATGAACAGCCCGATCACGCCGCCGATGGTGGCGAACGGCACGTTGGCGATGATCAATGTCGCATAGGTGAGTGAATTGAACGCCGTGTAGAGCAGGATAAAGATCAGTCCGATGGTGAGCGGCACGATCAGCGCCAGCTTGGCCATGGCGCGCTGCTGGTTCTCGAAGGCGCCGCCCCATTCGATCCAGTAGCCCGCTGGAATCTTCACTTCGCTCTTGATCCTGGCCGCTGCCTCCTGCACGAAGCTGTCCACGTCGCGCCCTTTTACGTCCATCTGGATGACGGCATAACGTTGCAACTGCTCGCGCCGCACGAAGGAATAACCTTCGTCCAACTCCACCGTGGCGACTCTGGAAAGGGGAATCAGCGCGCCGCTCTGGGTGCGGATCGGGATGTTGTTGATGGCCTCCACGCTATTGCGGAAATCGGGTGCGAGCCACACCTGGATGTCGAAGCGCTTCACGCCGTCGATCAGGGTGGAAACCGCCTTGCCGCCGATGCCGGCCTGCACCACCTCAAGGATTTCGTCGGCGTTGATGCCAAAGCGCGCCGCCTCATCGCGGTTCACTTTGACCACCATCTGCGGCTTGCCTTTGTTGGCTTCCAGTGACAGGTCCGCGACGCCAGGCACCTTGCCAAGCACACCCTTGAGTTCGCCGGACAGGCGGTCAAGAGTGGTCAGGTCTTCGCCGTAGAGCTTTAGCGCGAGCGTGGCGCGCACCCCGGAAATCAACTCCTCGACGCGCATCTGGATCGGCTGGGTAGCCGAAATCACAGCGGTCGGCACGACCTGTTCCAGCTTGTCCTGCATCTCCCTGGAGAGATCGGGGAAGGAAATGGCTTTGGGCCACTGGTCACGAGGTTTGAGATTTACCAGGATTTCCATGTAGTTCACGTCAGCGGTTTCGCCCTTTTCCGCCCGCCCGATCATGGCCATGGACGATGTGGTTTGGGGGAAGGTTTTCAGCGCGGCTTCGATGCGCTCGGAGATACGGATGGATTCGTCGAGCGAAGTGGAAGGGATGCTGGTCACCCGGAACATGATGCCGCCCTCCTGCAAAGTAGGCATGAATTCCTTGCCGAGGAAGGGAATCAACGCGACGGACGCCACCAGCAACACCAGCGCACCGGAGAACACTTTTTTCTTGTTCTCCAGCGCCCAATCCAGCAACGGCAGATAGAGCTTTTTCGCCCACCTGACGATGAAGGTGTCTTTCTCCTCTTTGGGCTTCAGGATCAGCGCCGACATGACCGGCACCAACGTCATGGTCAGCACCAGCGAACCCACCATCGCGAAGGTGATGGTGAGCGCCATCGGCTTGAACAGCTTGCCTTCCAGCCCGGTGAGGGAAAACAGCGGCAGGAACACCACGATGATGATCAGAATCGCGAACGCGGTCGGATTGATCACTTCCCGCGCTGCTTCCAGGATCACGTGCGTCTTGTTCACCGCCTTGCCGGCCTGGTGCGAGAGCAGGCGGAAGCCGTTCTCCACCATCACCACGGCGCCGTCCACCATCATCCCGATCCCCACCGCCAGGCCGGCCAGCGACATCAGGTTGGCCGACAGGCCCCACTGCTGCATCAGGATGAAGCTGATCAGCATGGCCAGCGGCAGGGCGATGATCACCACCAGCGCGGAACGGATCTCTCCCAGAAACAGGAACAGGATGATGACCACCAGGATGGAGCCCTCGACCAGGGCGTTTTCCGCGGTCTTGACCGCCTTCTCCACCAGCTCGGTGCGGTCGTAGACCGTATTGACGGCAACGCCTGCCGGCAGCGCCTGCTGTACGGTCTTGAGCTTCGCCTTCACGGCGTCCACCACGTTCTTGGCGTTCTCGCCGATGCGCTGCAACGCCATCCCAAGCACGACTTCCTTGCCGTCCTTGGTCACCGCGCCGGAACGCAGGGACGGCGCCTCCTTGACTTCAGCCACGTCGCGCACATAGACCGGCGTCCCCTCGCGGGCGGCCAACACCACGTTGCCGATATCCCGCACGTTGCCGACCAGGCCAAGGCCGCGCACCAGATACTGCTCCTGCCCGATATCGAGATATTGCCCGCCGACCTGGCGGTTGTTGGCGGCAAGGGTCTCCATCACGGTCTTGAAGCTCAGGCCGTATTTGATCAGCTTTTGCGGATTGATCAGCACCTGGTATTGCTTTTCCTGTCCGCCCCATGACGTCACGTCGTCCACCCCCGGCGCGGTGCGCAGCACCAGGCGAACGTTCCAGTCCTGCAGGGTGCGCAGGTCCATTTCCGACAACTTCTTGTCTGCGGTTTCGATGGTGTACCAGAACACCTGTCCCAGACCCGAGGTATTCGGGCCCAGGCTGGGCTCGCCATACCCCTGAGGAATGCGGTCTTTGGCCTCGATCAGCTTTTCGCCCACCAGCCGGCGGGCGAAGTAGATGTCGATGCTATCCTTGAAATAGACACTCACGTAGGACAGGCCGAACAGCGATACCGAGCGGATTTCCTCCACGCCGGCGAGTCCCGCCATGGCGGATTCCACCGGCGAGGTCAGCAGTTTTTCCACATCCTCGGCGGCCAGGCCTGGGGATTCCGTATAGATATTCACTTGCACCGGCGTCACGTCAGGGAATGCATCCACCGGCACTTCGCGCCAGGCTTTTATGCCCAGCATCACCACCAGCACGAATGCCACCAGCACCAGCACCTTGTAGCGCAAGGAGAGATCAACAATTTTATTCAACATGTTTTCTCTCCTTTATTCAGCGCCGATTTGCGATTTGAGCAAGCGCGCCTTGAGGGCATAAGCACCACTTACCACCACGCTTTCACCCGCAGCCACGCCGGATTTAAGCACTGCATACCCTTGGGTACGTTCGCCCACTTCCACGGCGCGCGGCTCGAACCCACCGCTCTCGGCGACAAATACCGTCGGTTGCCCCTGCAATAGCAACACGGCGTCTTCCGGCACGCTGAGCGCCTTGGCGCTTCCCCCGGTGCCGATAGCCACAGTAGCGAACATTTCCGGTTTCAACCTGCCGTCGGGGTTCGGCACTTCCACCCGCGCCTTGACCGTACGAGTTTCCTTGTCCATCGTGCTGCTGATGTAGGTGAGCCGTCCCTTGAACACTTCACCCGGATAGGCGGACACAGTGACGGCGGCCTGGGCGCCGGCCTTGACCTTGCCAAGGTCTTTCTCGAACAGATCGCTTTCGATCCACAGGGTGGACAGGTCGGCCACAGTAAACAGGGATTGGTCAACCGGTGCCAGTTCACCCAGCACTGCTTTCTTCTCGATCACTGTACCCGCGAACGGTGTAGTGAGCGGGAACGTCGAGCCCGCCAGTTTTTCCGGATTTACCCCCATCATGTGCAGTTTGTCGGCAGCGGCGCGCAGCGCGGCGCGTGCTTTCTCATGCTCTGCACGGGCGCGCAGGAATTCTTTTTCTGGAATGATATTGTCTGCCTGTAGCCGCTGGGCACGATCGAAACCGGCTTGCGCCACCGCCGCCTCGCTCGCCGCTTGCAGATAGCTCGAACGCGCCTCGCCCAGCTCGATGCTATCGAGCAGCGCCAGTGACTGGCCCGTCTTCACCTTGTCGCCGAGATTGGCGCTGACCTTGATGATGCGGCCCGGTACCCGTGGTGCGACATGCGCCAACCTGTCCTGGTTGGCCTGGATGGTGGCGGTGACCACGGCCTGTTCAACTTTCTCCTGGAGTTTCAGTATTTGTACCTTGATGCCTGCTTTTTGAGATTCTTCGGCGCTCATGATAAGCAACTTCTCGGCGCCCTTTTCTTCCTGTTTTTCCTGTCCAGATGTTGTCGCGCCTTTGCTTGCCGGTTCTGTTTTCTCGGGCTGCTTTGCGTCTTTCTCCGTTGCTTTGGGTTTGTCGCCGCACCCTGCAAGAAGGGTTGCAGACAAACTACCAACCAGAAACCAAGAGGCTAGTCGCTTCAGGCCATGCTTTTGTGGGTTGTGTGCGTTTTTCATGTCATGAATTCCTTGATATTCGATTATGTTCAGCGTGCTTCGCGCGCAGGCTGCCAGCCCGCCGCCGTTTCCAGGGACACTTGGGTCAGGCGCAGTTCGGTGCGGGCGTCGAGCAGGTCGCGTTGCCCGTCCAGTACCTGGCGGTTGACCAACAGCAATTGCAGCAGCCCGATCTCGCCAGCGCGAAAGGAAACGGAGGACAGGTGCTGGTTTTCCTCCAGGCTCGGCAGCACCGATTCGCTCAGCCGTTTGACGCGCGCTTTCAGATTCTCCCAGCGCTCCCACAGCGCCAGCACTTGAGCGCGCGCGTCGCGTTGCGCGGCCTGTTGCTGCACCTGCGCTTGTGTCAACTCAGTGGTCGCGCGCCCGATTCCGGTGGCGTTGCGGCGAAACAGCGGCAGCGGCAGGGAGACGCTCAAACCCGTAATCCTGTCCTGGGGATTAGCCAAGCCTTCGCGCGCGGTGGAGAGGCCCAGCGTCACGTCCGGATAGACTGCCGCGCGCTCCAGATTGAGCCGGCTCTGGGCGGCTTTTTCCCGATGGTCGAACGCGCGCAGCAGCGGGCGGTTGGCGGCCGAAGCCAGCAGGCTATCCAAGGTGTACGAAGCCGGGGTGGGATCGAGATATCCGCCGACTTCGGGCCAGTTGTCGGCCGGCAGTTGCAACAAGGCGGCCAGTTCGGAGCGTGCCCGGACCAGTTGTTCCCGCAACACAGACACCTGGTTTTGTGCACGCTCCGCTTCCACCTTGGCGAGATTGCCATCGAGGCGGCTGTCTTCGCCTGCTGCGACGCGCTTTCTGACTGCCGTCGCCGCTTCCTGGATGAGATTGAGTGTCCGCTCTTCCATTTGGATGCGCAGTTGCAGGCTGAGCACCTGCACGAATCGCTGCTCCACTTCCGCGCGCAGTTGACGCCGGGTTTCCGCGATTGCCTCTTGCGTCGCGGCAAGAGACTGCTCCGCTGCGTTGCGGCGCTTGCCCTGTTGTCCGGCTATTTCGAAAGTCTGCGCCAGCCCGACCGTCCACTCGCGGTTGCTCTGGGCAGGGTCGGCCGTTTGAGGAATAGTGCGCTTGCGCCACTCCGTAGCGAGCTGTGGGTTGTTCCACAGCGGCGCACGGGCGTCGGTGAGCTCGCCCTGCGCCGCGGCAAGATTCGCCTGGCTCGCGCGCAGTGCCGGGTTGGCCTGTTCAGCTTGCTCCCAGGCTTGCTCCAGAGTGAGCGGAGCCGACAGGGCTGAAAGTGGATAAAGCGATGCGAGCAACAATGGCACGCCGATAAGGCGGCGCATCAGCCGCAGGCTGCGGCAAATGGTAACGAATGGCACGATAACTCCTTCTGATGTGCGTACGGCAGCTCGCTTGAGGCGGGCGCGCACTCAAGACAAAATCACAACACGATTTGGATCAGGTTCAGGAGAAGAGACGCGGGGGCCGGTAATGGCCTTCGGGAAGAGAGGGAGGAACGATGGATTGCTTACAGACGAAGTAATCGCCGGTGGCCTCCGTCAGGAGGGTCGGATGCAGGGAAAAGATTCCGACGAAATGGTCCGCGGCGTGGCACCAGTGGTTACACACAACTCCCTTGACGCCGGCTTTTCCATCGCCGGGTTGCGCAGCGGTCGCGGCATCGTCAGCCAGTACCGTTTGCGGCGCGTCCAGGAGGAACGCGTCGGCTACGGACTCGCGGTTGAACGTCCAACCGCCCGCATTGATCACCAAGGTGATCAGCAGGAGTTGAACAATTCGTCGGAACGCGGCAGACATGGTTGGTTATTTAACTTGATCTTTGAGCAATGTACAAGCACTTTAAACCCTGCAGCGACTTCAGGGTCAAGCGGATAAGTTAAAATACCCGGATTGTCATGCGGAGGGATACATGCGCATCGGGGAATTGGCAAAAGCTACCGGCATCGACGTTGAAACACTGCGCTACTACGAACGCGTCGGGCTGGTGCAGCGACCTGCACGCCAGGCCAATGGTTACCGGGCCTATGGCCAGGATGCGATTGAACGGGCAAATTTTATCCGGCATTGCCGCACGCTGGACATGGGGCTGGGAGACATCAAGCGCCTGCTCGGCTTTGCGTCGAAGCCCGACGCCGACTGCTTCGACGTGAACCGCTTGCTCGATGAACATCTTGCTCGCGTGCGCGCCAAGCTCAAATCGCTCAGAACGCTGGAAAAGCAGCTCGCTCGGCTTCGCAGCCAATGCGATGCCGACCACCGGGCGGCCGACTGCGGTATTTTGCAAGAGCTGGTTGCGGCCGCCCATGGCGAGGCGTGCGCGTGCCATCCGTCCGACGCCAACACCAGCTTGTCGAACCAAAAGGAGCATGAGTGATCGCGGATTTGGCCAAAACGACGGCGTTGTTCGTCGCCACCGCCGTCGCCGAAATCGTAGGCTGCTACTTGCCCTGGCTTTGGCTCAAGCAGGGCAAGCCCGGGTGGCTGCTATTGCCGGCGGCGGCGAGCCTGGCGCTGTTCGCCTGGCTGCTCACGCTGCACCCCAGCGCCGCCGGCCGCACCTATGCGGCCTACGGCGGGGTCTATATTGCCGTTGCGCTGATCTGGCTGTGGCGGGTGGACGGCGTAACTCCCACGCGCTGGGATTTACTTGGCGTGGCGGTCGCCCTGGCGGGGATGGCGATCATCGTGCTGCAGCCCCCATTGCACCGCTAGCGACAAGGATTTTCCGGTGCATTTGCATGACGGGCATTAGAGCGCCTAACCTCGTTTCAGATCGTCGCGTTTCTGCAGGTACTCCTCGCGATCGATTTCTCCCCGTGCATATCGCTCCTCCAGGACGGCCAGCGCATCGGGCTTTCTTTCACCGTCCGGGGCGTTCGAGCGGCGACCAGCCATCAGGTACTTCACTGCCGCCAGCACCAGCAATATCGGAATCAGCCAGAAAAATGCCATGCCTAGCCACCCCGACCAATGCCAGCCCATGCCGTAGCCTTCATAATTCATCCACATACCGATCTCCTTTTCATTGCGCCCGCGACGTCGATATCGGCGAGTATGCCGAAGCCCTCGCCCTGGAGTGCTTGGGTCACATGCACAATCGCGTCGTCGAACGACACGTCGACGGTTTTTCCGAAGCCATCGGGTGGTTAAAGCCGGCTCAACATCTCCGGTTCCATGTCAAAGCCCACCTCACAGCCGGGGTTGAGCGCGATGCCGTGGCCTGTGCCCATCTTCTCCAGCACCCACTTGAATTCCGTCAGCAGCCCCCCGGTGAAGCCGGGATGGTCCTTGAGGAAGGGCTTGGCACGATCCGGGCTGGTAAACAAGACCAGAACCGACGCCCCGTCCTCGGACTGGAGCGCCAGCGGCTTGGCCTTGGAAGAGCGCTGCACCCCCTGCATCACCTCGTCGTCCTCGATCGGCATGAAGACCTCGGAGGCCAGCAGTTCCTGCATGAACGCCTCGCCGCTCATATTGCCTTCCCAGGCCAGCACCAGCTTTTGCTCAAGTTCGTTTTTCGGTTCGAACACTTCACTTGTCATCGTCGTTTTCCTTACTTCCTTACATTGGACAGCCGCCACTTAGCGCTTGCCCGCTGAAATTTCAAGAGCATACTTTACCAGACTGTTTTACTCAACTAAGGCGTGAAGCCCTGCATTGATCCGGGATGTCCTCGCAAGGAGGCATGTAACGCGGGAGGCGTTGAACAACCGGCCCAACGGTGCATCTCGCGGCCACGACCGGGACGCAAGGCTTACGACTTGAGCGGGATCACGTTGATCACCGCCACGGGCTCGTCCTGGCCTAGCCTTTCGCCCAGTTCCAGCGCGATGTCATCGATCCCCGCGGTGGTAAACAGGTCATGAGGCGTTTCCACCGAAGCGGAATAGAACGCGCCTTCGTCGTCCACGAAAGAAACATGATAATGGTTCATCCTAAAAACCGTAATTAACCACGAATGACACGAATGTTCACGAATGAACACAAATAGTTAACAACAAATATCGTCTCACCCAACAGGTGAATCGGGTGAATTTCGTTAATTCCTTGATTATTCGTGAACATTCGTGTTTTATTCGTGTAAATTCGTGGTTAATCGCTTTTTTCAGGTTCATTTAGAGCCTCTTACTTTCCAAACAGGCCGTGCAGCTTGTCGATAATGTTTTTCTCGCGCTCGTCGAATGAAAACAGGGGATCGCTAAACCCCCGCTCCTTGGCACGCTCCTCCGCCACGGCAAGATGCAAAAATTCCTCATGGTATTCCCGCTCGGCGCAGGTCACCTGGGTGACGAAGAGGTCAGGCTCGTGAAAATCGTTGACCCCGAGCACATAAACCGTCACGGAAATAACCTTCTCCCGGGGAAAAATCACCGGCTCGGTCTGCAGCGACACGACGACGTCGGCCGCTGTCGCATCCTTGCTGTCCGAACCCAGTGCTGCGTATGCCGCCCGGAGCCGATTCTCTATGGGGTTATCGCTCATCGTTCACGCTCGGACTTGACGAAAATTCACGATTTGAACGTTACACCAATCGCGCCATCCAGGGCAATCGAATCGCGCTGCCACATCGCCGGCATTAAGGGCCTGTCGCGGGATTAAGTGCTACACGCGATTGAACCCATAAAAAACAGTTGAACCGCCAAGACACCAAGGACGCCAAGCAATGACGAAGAAAAGACCGAGTGCGCCAAATCACCCGATGGGTGATCTGCCAGCATCCTGTAACGGCATGGATTCCTCGGCGTTCTTGGTGTCTTGGCGGGTCCTTTTAGGGTTATGAAATAACCTGGGGCCGTATTCACTGAAACTTCTGTTTTGCCCCGATTCTTCAAGTTCGACAGGCTACCAGGCTCTCCCGCTCCATAAAAATGCTATTGATATTGAATTGAGACAGCTTCCCCGCCCAGCCAGTCGGTCAGCGATACCAGCAGATTATCCTTGAGCTTTACCCGCCAGCCGTCGCCCAGTTCCAGGTCGCAGCCTGCCGCGCCGTTCCGGTAGCCGATCCGCACCCGGCACCCTGTTTCATCTCTGTATCCGGACAGCATTTCGCGCAGCTTTTCGCCGTTGACGGGCTGCTTGCATGAAAGCCGCAGCAGCCTGGCAAAGTGCGTGCGTGCGCCGGCAAGGTCGAGCAGACTTTCCGCAATCACGCGGAATCCGCCGGAATAGTCATCCTTGCTGACCTTGCCCCGCACGATCAGCAATTGATCCTCTTTCAAAATATCCTTGTGCGCGTCGAACAGTTCGCTGAAGACGGAAATCTCGATGCGCGACACGCCATCCTCCAATGCCACGAACGCCATCTTGCCGCGGCGCGTCATCTGGGTGCGGATGGCATAGATCACCCCTGCCATCCACACCGGTTGCTGCTGGGGTGAAATATCGGACAACCTGATCTTGATGAAGCCGGAGAGTTCCTCACGATATGCATCGTAAGGATGGCCGCTGAAATAAAAGCCCAGCGCCTTTTTTTCATGCATCAACTGCTCTGCGAGCTGCCAGCGCGGCACCTCCGCCAGCACGTCGGGCCGGCTGCCGGCGCCCCCCTCCATGGCATCGAACAGGCTGTTCTGGAGCGCATCCCGGCTTTCCTGCTCCGCCGCTTCCATCGCCACGCCCACGCTCGCCAACTGGCTCGCCCGGTGGTCGGAAAACGGGTCGAAAGCCCCGGCCCGCACCAGGGATTCGATGACGCGGCGGTTGACGATGCGCTTGTCCACCCGGCGGCAGAAGTCGAACAGACTGGTGAACGGCCCGCCCTTTTCGCGCGCTGCGACGATGGCGTTGATCGCCGCTTCCCCTGTTCCCTTGATCGCACCGAGGCCGTAGCGGATCTCGCTGCGCGAAACCGGCTCGAAACGGTAGCCGGAAATATTCACGTCCGGCGGCAGAACCTTCACGCCATTGGCCAGGGTGTCCTCGTAAAACACCTTGAGCTGGTCGGTGTTGTCCAGTTCCGAGGACAGCGTCGCCGCCATGAAGGCCGAAGTGTGGTGAGCCTTGAGCCAGGCGGTCTGGTAGGAAACCACCGCATAGGCGGCGGTGTGTGATTTGTTGAAGCCGTACTCGGCAAATTTGGCCATCAGGTCGAACAGGCTGTTGGCGAGCTTTTCCGGGTAGCCTTTCTTGAGCGCGCCCTCGACGAACAGGCTGCGGTGCTTGTCCATCTCCTCCTGCTTCTTCTTGCCCATCGCGCGACGCAGCAAGTCCGCTCCGCCCAGGGTGTAGCCGCCGATGATCTGGGAAATCTGCATCACCTGTTCCTGGTAGACGATCACGCCGTAGGTCGGAGCGAGGCTGGCTTCCAGGTCGGGATGGAAGTAGTCGATCGACTGCTTGCCCTTCTTCCTCAGGATGAAATCGTCCACCATGCCCGAACCCAATGGCCCCGGCCGGTAAAGCGCGAGCACGGCGATGATGTCCTCGAAGCGGTCGGGCTGGAGTTTCACCAGCAGCTTTTTCATGCCCTCCGATTCCAACTGGAACACGGCGGTAGTGTTGGCCTTCTTCAGCACCTCATAGACTGCCGGGTCGTCGAAATCACGGGTATCCAGCGGCTGGTCGAAGCCTGGGTCGAGTTTCCTGATGTATTTGAGCGCGAGCTCGATAATGGTAAGGTTGCGCAAACCGAGGAAGTCGAACTTGACCAGGCCGGCCGCTTCCACGTCGTCCTTGTCGAACTGGGATACCGGTACCGCATCCGCACCCGAGGCGACATACAACGGACAGAAATCGGTCAGCCTGCCCGGCGCGATCAGCACGCCGCCGGCGTGCATGCCGACGTTGCGGGTCAGGCCTTCGAGCTTGCGCGCCAGCTCGAACAGCTCGCGCACCTCCTCCTCGTTGTCGTAGCGCTCCTTGAGCTGCGGCTCCATCTGGAGCGCCTCATCCAGGGAATACTGCTTGCCGGGCGCGGCGGGAATCAGTTTGGAAAGCTGGTCGCAAAAATTGTAGGGCAAGTCCAGAACCCGGCCCACGTCACGCACCACCGCCTTGGCCGCCATGGTGCCGAAGGTGGCGATCTGCGACACGGCATCGGTGCCGTAGCGCTCGCGCACATACTCGATCACCTTGTAGCGGGTTTCCTGGCAGAAATCGATATCGAAGTCGGGCATCGAGACCCGCTCCGGGTTGAGGAAACGCTCGAACAGCAGGGCATAGCGCAACGGGTCGAGGTCGGTGATGCCCATGCTGTAGGCGACCAGGGAGCCCGCGCCGGAGCCCCGCCCCGGCCCTACCGGCACGCCGTTGTGCTTGGCCCAGTTGATGAAGTCGGCCACGATCAGGAAGTAACCGGGAAAGCCCATCTCGATAATGGTGCCGGTCTCGAACTTGAGCCGCTCGGTATAGACGGGGTATTGCCTTGCCCGCTCCGCCTCGTCGGGGTAGAGCGTCACCATGCGCTCGGCCAGCCCCTCTGCCGCCCGGCTGCACAGGTAATCGTCCGGGCTCATTCCTCCCGGAATCGGGAACAGCGGCAGCTTGCTCTTGCCCAGCTCGACGCTGAGGTTGCAGCGCTTGGCAATCTCCACGCTGTTGGCGAGCGCCTCGGGGATATCGGCGAACAGTTCCGCCATCTCCGCCTGGGTCTTGAAATACTGCTGCTCGGTGAAAAAACGCGGGCGGCGCTTGTCCGCCAGCATATAGCCCTCGGAGATGCATACCCGAGCCTCGTGAGCCTTGAAGTCGTCGGGGGCCAGAAACTCGATCGGATGAGTCGCCACCACCGGCAGCCGCAACTCGGAGGCCAAACTCAATGCCTGCCGCACATGGGTCTCGGCCTGTCCCGATACGGCCCAAGCTTCGCTTGGCTGCCGCGCCGAGGATGCCCGCAATGGGTAGGGCGGGCCGGTGCGTTGCAGTTCGAGGTAAAACGCGCCGGGGAACAGACGCTGCCACTCCCCTGCCAGCTCCCTTGCCTGCTCGCGGTTTTCCTGCAGCAACGCCTGGCCGACATCGCCCAGATGCGCGCCGGACAGCGCGATCAGGCCATCGCTGCCGCCATGCTCGAACCACTCCCGGCGGACTTCCGCCCGCCCGCGGTGCTGGTTGCCACGGTAAGCGCGGGTCAGCAGGTCGCACAGCCGCAAGTAGCCTTGCCGGTTGCGGCACAACAGGAGCAAACGATAAGGCTGATCGCGGTTGAGCTCATTGCTGATCCACACATCGCAGCCGATGATCGGCTTGATCCCTTTGCCGCGCGCGGCCTGGTAGAACTTCACCATGCCGAAGATGTTGTTGAGGTCGGTCAGCGCCAGCGCCGGCATCCGGTCATCGACGGCGCGGACGACAGCATCGCCGATGCGCACGATACCGTCGACAATCGAATACTCGCTGTGCAGCCGGAGGTGGATAAAGGCGGGATCGGACATAGCCTGTCATTTTACCATCATGGAATGCGCCGGGCGGATTATTGAACCCAGAAACGGCTATTGAAACCGCCAAGACGCCAAGATCGCCAAGAAATTCATTCCGTTACAGGATGCTTGCAGATCACCCATCGGGTGATTCGGCTAACCCGGCCTTTTCTTCGCCATTACTTGGCGTCCTTGGCGTCTTGGCGGTTCAACTGCTTCTTATGGGTTGAATTAAGAAGCGGCTCCGCAAATCAAGGCCAGGACGGATATCTTTCGAGGACATCGAGGTGTTTTACAACCGGAACGGGAAGCACTCAGCATGACGAAAAACTGGTAGCATTAACCCATCTCATTGGAAGACAAAAAACCGAGGGAAGCCAAGAGGAAGCTCCCTCAACAGCAATATTTATTTTTAGAATTTTTCAGGGGAAACACGTCATGAGTGTTTCGGTGCTCGTCGTCGACGATTCGCCGCTGGCGCGCAAGATGCTCATCAAGGCCTTGCCACCGTCGTGGGATATTGCCATTACCCAGGTCGGGAATGGCCTGGATGCCTTGGCTGCCTATCGGGAGGGTGGCGTGGAGGTGATGTTTCTCGATTTGACCATGCCCGGTCTGGACGGCTATCAAGTATTGGAGACGCTGCGCAAGGAAGGGCTTAACTGCCTCGTTATTGTCGTCTCGGCCGATATTCAACCGACAGCCAGAGAACGGGTCCTGCAAATGGGGGCTATCGCATTTGTAAAAAAGCCTGTCAATGCTGCTGAAATTCAGGCGGTGCTCAAGGAATACGGAGTTTACGTATGAACATACTTACCGCCGATCAGGAAGAAGGGCTGCAGGAAATTGCAAACATAGGCATGGGCCAGGCTGGTGCATCAATCGCGACCATCCTCGATGAATTCGTCGTTCTGTCGATTCCCAATGTGGTTGTTCTTAAGCCGGGTGAAATTTCCCGGCAGATAGTCAACATCGTTGGCGATGAAATCGTTTCTGCTGTACGGCAAGCTTTTCACAGCACCTTTCGCGGCGAAGCCATCGTCATCTACCATTACCATCCGGGAGAAAATATAGCCGACCTGATGGGATATGATCCCAGCGTGGATACGATCGAGGAATATGAGATCATTCTGGATATCACCAACATTCTGGTCGGTGCATGCCTCGGCGGGATCGCCGCGCAACTGGGCGCCGATATTGGCTTTTCAGCGCCTTCCATCATGGCTGAACGCGTGCCGGCAAACAGGCTTTTTTCTGCCGAAGAAGTTGGCACCTCCTGCGCCCTGTTTATCGAAGTCAACTTTGCACTGGAGAGCCGCAACTTCTCGTGTCACCTGTTGGCGCTCTTGCCTGAACAGGAAGTTCAAATCCTCGCTCGGGCGGTAGATCAATTCATAGAAAAATTCGGTTAAATGATCCAGCCAGACAATCCTTCCTTACTTCGCTTCATAGTCGATCGTATCGAGGTTGGCACCTTTGCGGTAGACCAGGAAATGCGCATTATCCTGTGGAACCGCTTCATGGCCGTGCATAGCGGCCGCGGCGAAGAGGCCGTGCTGGGACAGAAGCTGTTCGAATGTTTCCCGGACCTGCCCAGGAAGTGGCTGGAGAAAAAGATACAAAGCGTTTTTATCCTCAAGAACTATTCTTTCACCTCCTGGGAGCACCGGCCCTATTTGTTCCCCTTTTACCATAATCGCCCGATTACCGGCGGCATCGACTTGATGCAACAGAATTGCACTTTCATTCCGGTAAAGGACGCCAATGACAGCGTAACGGCCGTTTGCGTCACCCTGTTCGACTACACGGATACCGCCCTGTTTCAGGGGCGACTCAAGTTGGCCATTAAAGATCTTGAGGCGGAAAGGGTTGAGCAAGGGAAGCTCATAAAAAAACTTGAAGAGGCGCACAATCAACTGCTGCAATCGGAGAAGATGGCCTCCATCGGGCAACTCGCCGCAGGCGTGGCCCATGAGATCAACAACCCGATCGGATTCGTCAACTCCAACCTGGGTACGCTGAGCAAGTACGTGCAGGATCTGCTTCGACTCCTGGATATCTATGCCCAGTCGGAGCCTGCTCTCGCTTCCGAGCCACAAGTATTGGCCGCGGTCCGGAAAACCAAGCAAGAGATAGATATCGACTTCCTTAAGGAGGACCTGTCCCAGCTCATCAGCGAAAGCAAGGATGGACTTAACCGGGTCAGGGTGATAGTCCAGGATCTCAAGGATTTCTCCCACGTCGGAGAAACCGATTGGCAGTGGGCTGATCTGCACAAGTGCCTGGACAGCACCCTGAACGTCGTCACGAATGAAATAAAATACAAGGCAGAAGTCCTCAAGGAGTATGGCGATATTCCGGAAATCCCATGCATACCGACCCAACTCAACCAGGTCTTCATGAATCTGCTCATCAACGCTGTGCAAGCCATTTCCGAGCATGGGAAGATTACGATCAGCACCCGGCGTGAAGACGATTGGATCAAGATCACCATTGCCGATACGGGCGTGGGCATTCCGGCGGAAATCCTGAACAAGATTTTCGACCCCTTCTTCACGACCAAGCCGATTGGAAAAGGAACCGGCCTGGGATTGTCGATAAGTTACAGCATCATCAACAAACATGGCGGCCGCCTCGAGGTGGAAAGCCTCGTCGGGTCCGGCACTACGTTTTCTGTTTATCTGCCGGTTCAACAGCCCAAGCGCAATCCGGACGATCAGGCTGCCGGCCCCCAGCCCTGCTAGCTGCAATCTGTCTATTCGGCCACTTGGCGCTTACCCGCCTATGGCGTAAGCGATTTCCAAACATTTATGTTAATGTTATTAAACGCATTCCGGTTTTGAATCCATGCCATTCCAACCTACGCCAAAATCTCCCGAACTCCTTCTCCCCGCAGGCTCCCTGGAAAAAATGCGCTATGCCTTCGCCTATGGCGCGGATGCCGTCTATGCCGGGCAGCCGCGCTACTCCTTGCGCGCCCGCAACAATGAATTCGGCCTGGAAGAACTGGGAACGGGCATCGCCGAGGCACATGCGCAGGGGAAAAAGTTTTTCGTCGCCAGCAACCTGACACCGCACAACGCCAAGCTCAAGACCTATCTGGCCGACATGGCGCCGGTGATAGCAATGAAGCCGGACGCCCTGATCATGGCCGACCCAGGCCTGATCATGCTGGTGCGCGAGGCCTGGCCGGAAATGCCCGTCCACCTGTCGGTGCAAGCCAATACCGTCAACTATGCCGCAGTCAAATTCTGGCAACGGCTAGGCTTGACAAGAGTCATCCTGTCGCGCGAAATCTCCCTCGACGAGATCGCCGAAATCCGCCAGCAATGCCCCGACATGGAGCTCGAAGTGTTCGTCCACGGCGCCCTGTGCATCGCCTATTCGGGCCGTTGCCTGCTGTCCGGCTATTTCAACCACCGCGACGCCAACCAGGGCACCTGCACCAATTCCTGCCGCTGGGATTACAAGGTGCGGGAGGCGAACGAGGATGCTGCCGGCGTCATCCGCGAAAGCGAGTTCGACTTTAACGCCGCCATGGCCGGATCCGGCCTCACCGCCTGCGGCGATCAAAAGCGCCACCCCCTCGCCGACAAGGTCTGGCTGGTAGAGGAAGGCAAGCGCCCCGGCGAGCTGATGCCGGTGCTGGAGGACGAGCACGGCACCTATATCATGAACTCGAAGGATCTGCGCGCGGTCGAGCACGTTGCCCGCCTCGCCGGAATCGGCGTCGATTCGCTCAAGGTCGAGGGCCGCACCAAATCCGCCTACTATGTGGTGCGCACGGCCCAGGTCTACCGCCAGGCGATCGATGATGCCATGGCGGCGCGCGGCTTCAACCCGGCGCATCTGAGCGCGCTGGAAAACCTCGCCAACCGCGGCTATACCGATGGCTTCTACCAGCGCCACCACACCGTCGAATACCAGAACTACCTCACCGGCCAGTCGGAAAGCAACCGCCAGCAATATGTGGGCGATATCGTCGGTTACGACAGCGCACGGAATCTGGCTGAAGTGGTGGTAAAAAACCGCTTCGCCGTGGGCGACCGGCTTGAACTCATCCATCCCGGCGGCAACCGGGAGATGGTGCTGGAGCGGATGTTCAATCAGGATGGCACCCCCATCATGGAAGCGCCGGGCAACGGCTGGGTCGTGAACATTCCGCTGCACGGCAAGCCTGACCGGGCAATGCTGGCGAGATTTCTGTAAGCATCAAAAATGATCAAGAAAATCCGCGTCGAGCAGCTCAAACCCGGCATGTACATCCACGACATGAATTGCGGCTGGATGGAACACCCTTTCTTTTCCGGCAGCCTCATGGTCAAGAACGAAAAGACCATCGGGCAGATTATCGGCAACGGCATCCGCGAGGTATACATCGATACCGGCAAGGGACTCGATGTCGTCGACGCGCCGACCGAAAGCGAAGTCAAGGCCGAGATCGAACACCGGATGATAGCGCTGGTGCAACAAACCGGACAGGCCGAATCCGCATCTCTGCACGACGAACTGGCGAAATCCCGGAAGGTGCACAGCGAAGCCAACAGGATCGTCCACAGCATCATGCAGGACGTGCGCATCGGCAAGCAGATCGAGCTGGAACAGGTCGATCCGGTGGTCGAACACCTGACCGATTCGATTCTCCGCAACAAGGATGCACTGCTCAGTCTTTGCAGAATCAAGCAGAAGGACGATTACACCTTCCTCCACTCGGTCAGCATCGGCGCGTTGCTGATTTCCTTTGCCCGCGCCCTCGGCCTCGACCGCAACGTGATCAGGCTGCTCGGCATCGGCGGCATGCTGCATGACATCGGCAAAATGAAAGTGCCGGACGAAGTGCTCAACAAGCCCGGCAAGCTCACCGACGAGGAATTCGTCATCATGAAATCGCACGTGGTGTACAGCCGCGACATCCTGTCCGAGACACCGGGCATCGACCAGATTTCGCTCGACGTCGCGGCCCAGCACCACGAACGCCATGACGGAAGCGGCTACCCGCTCGGGCTGAAGGGGTCGGAAATGTCTGTCTACGGCCAGATGGCGGCCATCGTCGACGTCTACGACGCAATCACCTCCGATCGCTGCTATCACAAGGGGATGGAACCGACAGTCGCGCTACGGAAAATGTTCGAGTGGAGCAGGTTCCACTTCAACCCCGAACTGATCCACACCTTCGTCCGTACCATCGGCATCTACCCGGTCGGCACCCTGGTCATGCTGGAAAGCGGCAAAATCGGCATCGTCATCGCACAGAACGACAAGACTCTGACCCAGCCGCTGGTACGTGTCGTCTTCAACTCCAGGAAAATCCATTATGTCGCCCCGGAAGACATCGACCTGTCCAAGCCCTTCGGCAAAGGTGGAGAAGACAGAATCGTCAGTCACGAATCGCCAGCCAAGTGGGGCATCGACCCGCAGAAATTCTTGTAACTCCCCGTCGGGATATTGATGTACCTCAATTGACTTTTTCCTGATATTACGTAGCATGAACGCATAAAAAAACGATAAGTCACAAGGAAGCGGCAAAGAATTCGCCGCGCATTCACCATATAATCCGGAGAAAAGAACGATGGGTATTTTATCGTGGCTGAAGAGCTTTTCAGCGGGCGAAGAGAAAGCGGGTGCTGCCACCTTTGCACCCGGCGAGGAAAATTTTCACGGCTTGAACATGAAAGAGGCCATCGACGCCCATGTGGCATGGAAAGCCAGGCTAAAAGCACAGCTCAGCGGCACGTCCACCGAAACACTGGAAATTGGCGTCATCGCCAGCGACGACCGTTGCACGCTGGGCAAGTGGATACACGGCGAGGGCAAAAAGATATACGGCCATTTGCCGGAATATGCCGAGTTGCTGCAGCAACATGCCCAGTTTCATCTCAACGCCGGCAACATCCTGCTCGAAGCCCACCGCAGCGGCAACGAGGCCGCCGAAAAAATGCTGCACGGACCCGATTTCCGCCACGCCTCGGATATGGTGCAATTGGGCCTGGTTCGACTCTACGCCAAGTCGCTCAACGTCTGAGCGGAAAAACCGGCGCGGCATCCGCCAAAAGGACCATGGCGGCCCGGGCCGGCTTTCCTTCCCCGAAAAAAACCAGGGCGCCCTACCGAATCAGGCTTCCCCTTCCGGCGTAGCGTAGATCTTGTGGATGCTGAGGTCGGCGCCGTTGAATTCCTCTTCGGGATCGAGGCGGATAGCCACCGCTTTCTTGAGCAGCCCGTACACCAGGAAGCCGCCTGCCAGCGCGATACCTATACCCATCAGGGTGCCGATCATCTGAGAGGCGAAACTGACATTGCCGATGCCGCCCAGTGCCTTGAGGCCGAACACGCCGGCCGCGATGCCGCCCCACGCTCCGCACAAGCCGTGCAAGGGCCAGACGCCGAGTACGTCGTCGATCTTCCATTTGTTCTGGGTCAGGGTAAACATCCACACGAACAGCGCCCCTGCCACGCCGCCGGTAATCAATGCACCCATCGGGTGCATAAGGTCGGAGCCTGCGCACACCGCAACCAATCCTGCAAGCGGACCGTTATGGACAAATCCGGGGTCGTTCCTGCCTGCCACCAGCGCGGCGAGGATGCCGCCCACCATCGCCATCAGCGAGTTCACCGCAACCAATCCGCTCACGGTGTCGATCGTCTGCGCCGACATGACGTTGAAGCCGAACCAGCCCACTGTCAGAATCCACGCGCCGAGAGCAAGAAAAGGAATACTTGAAGGCGGATGCGCCGCCACCATGCCCTCCTTGGTATAGCGTCCGCGCCGGGCACCGAGCAACAACACGGCGGGCAGTGCAATCCAGCCCCCCATCGCATGCACCACCACGGAGCCGGCGAAATCATGAAATTCGGCTCCGAAAGATACTTTCAGCCAATCCTGCACGCCGAAATGGTGATTCCAGACTATGCCCTCGAAGAAAGGGTACACGAAGCCCACCAGGAGAAAAGTTGCCGCCAGTTGCGGATTGAATTTGGCACGCTCGGCGATACCCCCAGAAACGATCGCCGGAATCGCAGCGGCAAAGGTAAGCAGGAAGAAAAACTTGACCAGTTCGTAGCCGCTTTTCTGCGCCAGGACCTCGGCGCCGGAAAAGAAGCTCACTCCGTAGGCGATGCTGTAACCAATGAAAAAATAAGCGATGGTCGAAATTGCAAAGTCGCTCATGATTTTCACCAGCGCATTGACCTGGTTTTTCTTGCGCACCGTACCCAGTTCCAGAAAGGCGAAGCCGGCATGCATCGCCAACACCATGATGGCGCCAAGAAGAATGAACAGCACATCGCTGCCGGTCTTTAAATTATCCATAAATGCTCCAAAAAATATGCCGGTGCGTAAAGCAACAATCATGCCTTATATATATCGAATTGTTTTTTAAAAATTTATTCTTAAAACCCTCAACAACTTCTTATATGTACGCCTCATTATGGTGCGCACTGTCAAATGGCCGCCCCATTTTGGGGCAATCATTCTGTCGTTCAACGTAGTAGTCAGTCACGGTGAAAAGCATGGATGAGTTGAACCGTCACACCGGCGAAAGCCGGTGTCCAGGTTGTTGATTTTTCTGGATTCCGGCTTTCGCCGGAATGACGAGATTGTCCACCGGTTTCAATATGACTGACTAGTAGCATGGTTGTAAATCGCCAAACAACTGCTAATTTTAAGGCATGATGGCACAAGTCATAATTACCCAGCGGCGCATTAATTCCATGCACTCAATTGCGCGCCCTCTCTGCAGGGCGGCGCTCTACCTGCTTGTTTTTTTCATTTTGCCGGGCCAGGCTGCCGCGCAGAGCGACACAGGTTTCAGCACGGATGATGCCAGCGTATCTTCGCTGATTTTCACTCAGGGCAAGAGAAACTCGATTGCAGCGCCGGAAACACCACCCAATCCGGGGGTACGCGCTGATATTGCCACGTTAACCGAAGAAGACAGACGATTCCGTACCCGAGCCCTTGTTTTTGGCGGGGCCGGGGCTGTCGCTGCTTATGGCGCCGCTGTCTGGTGGAAGGATGGTTTTTCCGGCCGCTTCCGCAGCACCAACGAAGGCTGGTTCGGGCAAGACACCTATACCGGTGGTGCAGACAAGATAGGCCATACCTACGCCACATATGCCGGCACACGATTGCTTGCCCGCGCCTTCGAATGGGCGGGGAACGACCGCGACACATCCCTCGGACTGTCCGCCTTGACCGTGTTTGGCACCCTGCTGGCAGTGGAGACGCTAGACGGCTTCTCGGAAAGATACAGGTTCAGCAAGGAAGACCTGATAATGAACGCCGTTGGTACCGGATTGGCATTGGTGTTCGAGAAGAACAGGCGTATCGACGACCTGCTCGATTTCCGGCTGCATTACTGGCCTTCCTCAGAAGCACGCCGGCTTAATGAAATCGACCCGATCGGCGACCATTCCGGGCAGACTTTTTTATTGGTCGCCAAGGCGACCGGCATGCCTCAGCTTAAAAACCGCGAGATACTTCGTTACTTCGAATTGGCTGCGGGTTATGGAACGCACGGCTATGAGCCCAACGAGGGGGCGCCCTACCCGGACCGCAGCAGACACCTCTATTTCGGCATTTCATTGAATATTTCGGAGATCCTGAAGGACACGGCTTTCCGTGGCGCGACCAGCAGAAGCCGCAGCCAGGAGATTGCCGACACCGTCCTGGAGTATGTGCAGATTCCAGGAACCGCCGCATTAGCCGATCACCGGCTGTAGAGTCATCTATTTTGAATCGATGTCCAGGCCGAAGCGGTGGGTGTGGTTGATCACGTTGAGCAGTTGCTTGAACGGAATGCTCGGGCCGAATTTTTTAACAATTGCCATGTACGGCAGATCGGGACCGTTCGGGTCGAACTGGTAACGGCCGGAAATCATGTCGTCGTACATCTGGCGCAGCTCCTTATCCATCGCATCCACCCAAGGCAGGATCATGGACTTGCGTTCCTCGTCATCCTCGACAATGGCGCGCAATTCGTCCACTTCATACACGGCCTGGTGCACCAGATCGATATATTCGTCCACGGTTTTCGGGTTTTTCATGATTAATCCTTTTTGCTGCTGCTGGCCACACAGGCGGAATAAAACAATCGGGGGCGACCCGCAGGCCGCCCCCAAGGTACTGCCGTAAAGGGTTTAATCCTTACTTCTTGGCGATTTCCTCGAGCTTGGTAGCGCGGATCAATTGGCTGTCCAACCCCGCATCCTGTGCACTGCCGCCGTAGGCGACCGTGATCAACTGCGAGTAGTAGGCCACAGGAATGTTGAACTTGGTACCGTAGCGCTTGTTGATTTCGCCCTGATAGATTTCGACGTTAGCCTGGCACAGCGGACAAGGCGTGACGATCATCTCGGCGCCATGGTCGTAGGCGGACTCGATGATATCCTTGATCTGCTTCTGGCTTTTTTCCGGTTCGGAGAAGGCCAGCGCGCCGCCGCAGCAGGTCACCTTCTGGTCGTACGGTACCGCCTCGCCCCCCATCGCCTCGATGATGTTATCCAGATAGACAGGATTCTCGAACGATTCGCCGGCAAGGCCGAAAGGACGGTTGGTCTGGCAGCCGACGTAACCGGCGATCTTGAGATCGCGCAAGGGGTTTTTTACACCTTTTTTCAGTTCATCGAAGCCGAGGTCCTCAACCAGCACCTCTGCCATGTGGCGCACGTTCTGCGTGCCCTGGTAGACCAGGCCGGCTTCTTTCAACGCCTCGTTGGCATCGTTGCGCATCTGGGTGTTGTGGTCCATGCGCTCCTTGGATTCGCGCGTGGAAAGCCAGCACGCAGCACAGGTCGCGACCATGTCCATGCCCGGATTGGCTTGTTCCGACAATGCAATATTGCGTGCGGACAGGGTAATCCGCGGCAACTCGCCGCCTTCGGCGTAACCGATGGATGCGCCGCAGCAGTTCCAGTCCGGCACTTCCTTCAGTTCGATGTCGAGCAAATTGCACATCGACTTGGTGGACGTCAGGTAGTTGAACGAGGACGCCTTGGTTTGGGAAGAGCAGCCGGGGTAAAACGAATAGGTTTTTTTAGCCATCTTTAACTCCTTAGGCAATAGGCTTGCGGCGGTCTTCGATTTCACGCGCCTTCTTCAGCATCGCATGGAAACCGCTTTTATCCTTGACGCCGTGCGGCGCGAACAATTCGAACGGGTTGAGGCGCTTCGCCTTCAACATGCCCAAGCCGACGCTTTGCATCGCCATGGCGTTCTTGATGCCCTGGCTGAAGCCATCCCTGAAATAGATCCCCAGGGATAGTTTGAGTTCGTTGACCCGGCCTGTTTCTGCCAGGTTATTCCAGAACAGGGTGGCGAAATGCTCCGTCGGCTGCCCTTTCGGTGCGATGCCCAGGCGGTGCGCGTAATTTGCCAGGCCATGCATGATATGGGTAATCGGCAGCTTGCGCGGGCAGCGTACGACGCAGTTGTAGCAGGAGGTGCACATCCACATCGAATCCGAGGTCAGCACCTCTTCGCGCTTGCCGGCACGAATCATCATGAAGATTTCCTGTGGCGGATGCGCCCAGTGCGGTCCGAACGGGCACGAGCCGGCGCACACGCCACATTGCATGCACATCTTGACCCAGTGACCTTCTTCGACCCTTTCCTCGACTTCCCTGAGGAAACTATTACTGTAATTTTCGCTCATTTGCCGTCTCCTAGAAGCCCTTCATCGGACTCATGCCGATTTCCTGAATCTTCGCCATGTAATCGTTGATCAGTTGCGGCACGCGCTCGATGTCTGTAATTGCGACCTCGAAGGTAGCCACCCGTTCTTCTTCCAGCCCCATTTGCTTCAGCGTGTCGCCGATCTTGCTCATGCGTATGCCGGCTAGTTCGGAACCCTTGACGAAGTGGCACTGGTAGTCGTCGCCATGCTTGCAACCCAGCATCATCACACCGTCGTAGCCGTTGCTGAGCGCGTCGTTGATCCAGATGGTATTGACGGAACCCAGGCAGCGCACCGGTATGACGCGCACAAAAGCGCTGTAGACGTTGCGGTTCATCGCCGCCATGTCGAGCGCCGGGTAGGCATCGTTTTCGCAGGCCAGAATCAGGACGCGCGGCTTCTCGGAAAACTCGTCGGGAACGTCCACCGCCTTCAACTGCGAGCCGACGGTATCGACCGAGTAGTTCTCGAAGGAGATCACGCGCACCGGGCAGGCACCCATGCAGGTGCCACAGCGGCGGCAGCGCGACTCGTTGAAAACCGGAAAGCGCTGCTCGTCTTCGTCGATGGCGCCGAACGGGCATTCCACCGTACAGCGCTTGCACTGGGTGCAGCCTTCCTTGCGGAAGATCGGGTAGCTCAGGTCGCCGGAACGCGGATGAGCGGCACGGCCCAGGCCGGCATTCTCGATCGCCTGGATCGCCTTCATCGTGGCGCCGGTGGCGTCTTCCATCGCCTGCGCCATATCCATCGGACGGCGCACCGGACCGGCGGAATAAATGCCGGTACGGCGGGTTTCGTAGGGGAAGCAGATAAAGTGGGAATCGGTGAAGCCATACTTCAACTGGGGAACGTCCGGACCTTGGCGGTAGTTCAGGTTGAGCATGGAAACCGGCTTGACCGAGCCCTCGGCCTGGGAAGCATTGTAGGCCTCCAGCAGTGAGTTGTCGCCGGCTGCGGCGGCAATTTCCGCCTTCAGCTTGGAGTCGATATCGACACCGGAATTAGGCACCTGGCCGGTGGCCAGCACCACCAGGTCGGCGTTGGCGATCGCGGTCTGGTCGTTGAGGATCAGGTCGTGGAAATTCACCTTGCACTGGTTGCCGGCGGCTTCGACGCTGGACACCTTGCCCTTGGTAAAGATCACGCCCTTGTCCTGGCCGCTGCGGTAGAAGTCCTCGCCGTTTCCGGGCATGCGCAGGTCGGTGTAGATCACCACCGTGTCGATGTCGGGATTGGCATCCTTGAAGTACATCGCCTGCTTGACCGAAGTCGAGCAGCAGGAACCGGAACAGTAGGCCAGATGCTTGCCGGAGTCGTCACGCTGTCCGGCGCACTGCACGAACACCACTTTCCTGACTTCGCCGCCGTCGGAAGGGCGCTTGATCGGGCTGCCTTTGGCCGCCGTGGCGAGCGTTTCCAGCCCGGCCTGATCGACCACGTTGGCGGACTTGCCATAGCCCAGTTCGGGCAAATTATTGGCGTCGTAAAGCGAGAAACCGGTTGCCTGGACGATGGCGCCGGCTTTCTCTGTCACCGTCACCCCCGACTCGACGCTGATCTCGGCCTCGAACCGGCCGGGGGCGCCCTGAATCTTGCTGGTGATGGCATTCAGGTAAACCTTGATATTGGCGTCGGCCTCGATCGCCGCGGCCATTTCCGCCACCGGGGTGTCCTGCGGACTCTGGAACGGCGACTTGGCCGGCGTGCGCTTATGCAGCTTGCCTGCCCAGCCGCCGAGCTGGCCGGACTTTTCCACCAGCACGACCTGATAACCGGCCCTGGAAGCTTCCAGCGCAGCGGTCATGCCGGACACACCGCCGCCCACCACCAGCAGGCGGCGCTCGGTGGCAGCCGCCGGATTGCCCATGGGCAGCATCATTTTCTTGGCTTCGGCGCAACCCATGCGGATGTAGTCTTCCGCCATTTCCTGCGTGGTCTCGCGCGACTCGTCGTTATCGGGTTGGGTCCAGATCACTCCCTCGCGCAGGTTGGCGCGGGCCACGGCGACATCGGTGAAACCGAACGCCTCGGTCTTGGCGCGGCGCGAGCAGGCGCCGATCATGACATGGGTAACGCCTTCGTTGGCGATGTCGTCACGGATCATCTTGACACCGTCGGCATTGCACAGGAACTCATGCTCCTTGACCAGCGCCGCCTTGCCTTCCTTCTTCGCCACACCGGCCAGTGCCGCGGTATCCAGGCGGTCGCCCAAACCGCAACCTTGGCAAATATAGGCTGCTACTTTCTGATCTGCCATTTAATCAACCCTCCACTCTGGCAACACGGTTAACCACCTGGATCGCACGCAAGGCGCTCGCAGTGGCGCTCTGCACCGCACGGTTCACATCCAGCGGGTTGGATGCGCAGCCTGCGCCGAAGAGAGCGTGGTTGGCCGGATCGGCCTCGATGAAACCGCTCGAATCGGCAACGATTTCCGCCGGGATGTTGGCACCCCTGACGGACGGCTCCATGCCCACAGCCAGCACCACGAGATCGTGGGGGGTGGCGTAGCGGTGATAACCTTCGGTATTCACGCCGTGCAGGATGACATCGCCGGTCTTCTCGTCCTGGACAGCCTTGGCCACCTTGGACTTGATGAAGGTAACGGTCGGGTCTTTTTGCACTTTCTGGTAAAAATCCTCGAAGCGGTCGATCGCGCGGATGTCGATGTAGTAAATGGTGGACTTGCCCTCGTCGCCGTAAGCTTCGCGCACGTAGTTGGTCTGCTTCAGTGAGGCCATGCAGCAGATGCGGGAGCAGTGGCGCAGGTGGTTCTCGTCGCGCGAGCCGGCGCACTGGATGAAGGCGATGTTCTTCGCTTCCTTGCCGTCGGACGGGCGCAGGATCTTGCCCCCGGTCGGACCGTGGATGTCCGCCAGGCGTTCGAATTCGACGCTGGTGATGACGTTGGAGTAGCGGTCGTAGCCGTAGGGCTGGATCTTGGCCGCATCGTAGGGTTTCCAGCCGGTTGCCCAGATTATCGCGCCGGCCTGGAATTTAACAACTTCCTCCTGCATGCCAAGGTCGATCGCGCCGTACTTGCAGGCAGCCTTGGCCTTCTCGGCATCGGCGGTTCCGATGATGGACGGATCAATCACATAGCGCTGCGGATAGGCCATCTTGTGCGGCAGATAAGCCGCCCTGACCTTGCCGAGCCTGTAGTTGAATTCATCCGCAACCTCGGTGTCTACCGCACCGGAGCAATCGCCGCAGGCGGTGCAGTTTTCATTGACATAGCGCGGAGAAATTTTGACGGTGGCGCTGTAGCTGCCTTCGCTGCCGGTAATTTCCGTCACTTCCGCCATGGTCAGCACGCGAATGCGGGGATTCTGCTTGAGGCGGCGCAGGTTGATTTCCAGGCCGCAGACCGGGTGGCACAGCTTGGGGAAATAGCGATAAAGCTGGGAAACGCGTCCGCCAAGGGCGGGATTCTTTTCCACCAGCACAACATCCTTGCCGCATTCGGCCGCTTCCAGGGCGGCCGTCATGCCGCTGATGCCGCCGCCGACGACCAGAATGGTCTGATTAGTTGCAATAATGTCCGTCATCAGGTTACCTCCATCACGGATGCATTGGCTTCGGCGCCGGTTTGCGCCGCTGCCGGTTTAGGCATTTACTTGTTGGTTTTGACTGGCGCAATCTTACTCCCAAATACGCACCCTATCCACAGCGCCAGCCACAATAATATAATCGAATTTTCTTATGTATGAATAGATTAAATAAATGCCAGGAGCCTGTCGGACTTAAAGGAAATCGGCTGCGCGGCTTGCCTGCTTGACCCGTTTCGCTTCGATTCTTCAAGTCCGACAGGCTAGTAGTCAGTCACGGTGAAAAGCATGGATGAGTTGAACCGTCACACCGGCGAAAGCCGGTGTCCCGGTTGTTGATTTTTCTGGATTCCGGCTTTCGCCGGAATGACGAGATTGTCCACCGGTTTCAATATGACTGACTACTAGCCAGGAACGGGAAGAATCTCAAACGTCATTTCTTCCAGATCGCCCAGGATATAGGTTGGCGGTTTCCCCACTCCACCCACCGTGCCCGGGTTCACCAGCCAGGTCTGCCCGCCGCGGATATTGTCCACCGTGGATATGGCGGCGCGGTGATCGTGGCCGCAGCAAACCATATCCCACTCGCCGGTGCAAGCCAGCGCACGGGCATAATGCGGGTAGTGCACAAGAAAAATGCTCCGGCCATGCAGAGTGATGCCCGCATCCTGGCCGTAAAAGTGGATCAGGTTGCCCGACTCATGCGCCATGCGCGACAGCGTATAAAGATCGCCTGTATTGTTGCCGTAAATGACGTGCGCAGGCATTTCCAGCTTTTTGAACACACTCAGGGTATTGGCCGCGACGACATCACCGCAATGCAGGGCGGCAACGGCGCCGCGCGCCTTGGCGTCCCGCACGGCGGCGGCCAGCAGTTCACGGTTGTCGTGACTATCGGAAAGAATGCAGAGTTTCATAAAAGCACCGGAAAAGAGGCTGAATTATAGTCTGAACGCCCGCAGCACAGGGCTGCGCAATTCTAACATTCAATTTCCTGAAAACGTGTATTTCTCAAAGCCTCAAAGACCATACCGGCAGAATTAAAGTGTACTATTGTTGAAAAATTGACAGTTGAATTCATGGGATGTCATGCACAATACCTTTAGTTTTTTTGGCTTGAAACCGGGACATGGCTTGCTTGGAAGCACCCTGCTGCTGTATGCCGGCCTGGCATCGGGTGCGGAAAGCGGCGCTTACTCGGAGGATGTCTTTCTGGATAAAGTGCCGATCGTGCTCTCCGCATCGCGGCTCTCCCAGCCCGTGGATGAGGCTCCTGCCGCTGTCACCGTGATCGACCGCCGGATGATCAGGGAATCAGGCGCCTGGAATTTGGCCGAGGTGTTCCGGCTGGTTCCCGGCATGTACGTGGCCTACCATGCCAGCAGCATCTACACAACCAACTCCATGGTGAGCTACCACGGCCTCGGCGATGCTTATGCGAACCGCATGCAGGTGCTGGTGGACGGGCGTTCGGTGTATTCGCCCCTGTTCGGCGGGGTGCTGTGGAGCGACATCCCGGTCGCGCTGGACGACATCGAACGCATCGAGGTCGTGCGCGGGCCGGATTCCGCCAGCTACGGCGCCAACTCCTTTCTCGGTATCATCAACATCATCACCCTCCATTCCGCGGAGCAGCAGGGAACCTCATTATCGATGTCCGCGGGACGCAGCCGCAACGAGGTGATGATGCGCCACGGCGGCAAGACCGATGGCCTTACTTACCGGCTGACGGCCAGCACACGCAACGATCGGGGCGAGGACCCCGGCATTGCGAATCCGGTCGACCCAACGAACACATGGACCTCCAACAAGCATGACGACAAGAAGATCCGCATGCTGACTTTCCGCGCGGATTCCCAACTGAATGCGGCCAACGTGCTGGAGTTCCAGTTCGGGCACAACGGGGGCGACCGTGAAGAGGGCTGGGATACCGACAGTTTCCATCCCCGCTGGAAGAGCGTGGACAACCATTTTGAACTGTTGCGCTGGCGCCGTCATCTGGATGACGGCGGCGAATTTTCCATGCAGCTCTACCATGGCTATGAAAGCGCCGCCGACACCCTCTACCCCGCTGCGCCCCAGTACCAGGGCTTGCAGTTCAATGCCGACGCGGTGGCCCAGCGCTACGACCTGGAGGTGCAGCATGCGTTTTCCCCGAGCGACAGGACGCGCCTGGTTTGGGGTGGCAGCGTGCGGCGGGACAGCACCTACTGGCCGCTTTACCTGAACCGTCAGGACGCCTTCGATTTCCATCTTTCCCGCCTGTTCGGCAATCTGGAATGGCGGGCGCAGCCGGATCTGCTCCTTAATCTCGGCGCGATGGCTGAAAACAACGATTTCACCGGCACCGACGTCACCCCCCGTGCGGCGGCGAACTGGCATTTCCTGCCCGGCCATACGCTGCGCGCCAGTTATTCAAAAGCCGCCCGCACTCCCTCCCTGTTCGAGGAAAAGGCGGACAACCGTTATCGAGCCCCGACCGGCGCACCGGCCCCGCTGCCTTCACAGGCAGACCTGATTTACCGCTACGCGACCGGAGGCCTGAAACCAGAGCGCATTACAGCCACGGAAATCGGCTACCTCGGAAAATCTCCTACGCTCGATCTTGATTTCAGGCTGTTCCATGACGAGCTTACCGACCTGATCTCGTCATTCAATTACAACCCCTGCAATCCCGCCGGCACATTGCCGACCGTAGCAGGCTATGTCATTCCGCCCTTCGTCCCGGCCGGCCTGACGCAACCGGGAATCGCCTGTTATGGGGCAAGATCCTACGCCAGCCAAAATACCGGGAGCGCCGTAGCAAAAGGATTCGAAGCCCAGATCCAGTGGCGGCTGAGCGAGCGCACCCGGCTGATTTACGGCCTCGCCCACACCCGCATCGCCAGTCCCGACGAGAACGGGGTACCCTACACCAACTCGGCGCCGACCAACAGCCAGAGCCTGATGCTGACCCACCGCTTCGATCATGGCTGGAGCGCCAGCCTGATGGGCTATCAGGCCGGGGAAACGCACATGATAGGAGCAGACAGCGGAGCCAACGACAATAATTACTTTGTCGCCAGCTCGCGCCGCTGGGATGGCCGCCTGGCCTATCGCTTCCGGTCGGGCGCGGGGAACGGCGAACTCGCGCTGATGGTGCAGAATCTCGCAAATGCCCGTTACTTCGAGTATCGCCACGACAACGAGCTCCCTGGCCGCACTGCGTGGCTCAATCTGAAGCTGGATCTGTGAACCTCCAATGACGCACTGGCGCGCCCCCGCCGTTCTATCCCTCGCCTTTGCCCTGTCCTGTTTTCCGCACGCGGCATGGGCGCTGGATGGAGTGACCATGGTACTGAGCGAGGAGGATGGCCCCTACGCCCAGGTGGCGGACAGACTGCGCACCGCACTTTCCCAGGGCAGCGGTTCCGCCAGGCCGGCCATCAGGGCAATGTCGCTGCAGTCGCTGAAGGAAGGCGAGCCTGTCCGTTCAGATGCCGGGCAGGTTCTGGTTGCGATTGGCAGCGGCGCAATGCAGGAGTTGGCGCAAAGAAACCTGCCCCAGCCCATCATCAACGTGCTGGTGCCGCGCGCGGCTTTCGAAAAAATTTCGCGGCAGAACGCCCGGCTCGGCGACCACCGCCGTTTCTCCGCGATCTATCTCGACCAGCCGTGGGCACGTCAGTTTGCCCTGGTTCGTTACGCCCTGCCGAATCGGACGCGTATCGGTATCCTGCTCGGCCCCGGTTCCGCCGAGTCTGCTCCCGCCCTTCGGGCCGCAGCCAAGGCCGCCGGCTTTACTGCAATGATCGAGAAGGCGGACAGCGAGACCGATTTGCTGCCGGCGCTAAACCGCCTGCTCGGTGAAAGTGATGCGCTGCTGGCAGTTCCCGATCCGCTCATTTACAACCGCAACACCATCCAGAGCATTCTCCTGACCACCTATCACCATCAAGTGCCGCTGTTCGGTTTTTCGGCTGCCTATGTCAGGGCCGGCACACTCGCGGCCGTGTACAGCGTGCCCGAGCAGATCGGCCAGCAGGCGGCTGAATTAATCCAGCACCTCGCGGCCGACCGGAACCTGCCTCCGCCCCAGGCGCCGCGTTACTTCTCGGTCGGCATCAACACGCAAGTAGCCCGCTCGCTTGGTCTTGCCCTTGACGACGAGGCCACCCTGCTCGGCAAATTGAAACAGATAGCGGAAGGCGCGCCATGAAAAAATGGAAACTGAAACACCGCATCCTGTTCCTGGCAATGTTCCCGGTCCTGGTTATTGCCGTCCTGCTGGCCGCAGTGATCATGATCAGCGGCGTCAGCGGCATCGATGATGCGCTGAAAGCGCGCGGCATGGTGATTGCACGCCAACTCGCCCCCGCCAGCGAATATGGCGCATTTTCCGGCAACCGCGAGATTCTGCAGACGCTGGCCCAGTCGGTGATGAAGGAAGAAGATGTCAAGGCAGTGATCATCGCCGATGTCCGCAACAAGATCCTCGCGGTAAGCGGCAAACCGAGCCAGTTCACCGCAGGCAGCACGGACGCCGCCGACAGCGGCCACATTATCGCCGGCGACAAGGATGGCCTGATTTTCGGCGCACCCATTTATCAAAGCGAAATCGAGCTGGACGACTTCGGCCTGTTCGACCGCACTGCCCGCAATAAAAGAGAGAAAAGGAAAATCGGCCGCGTTTTCGTCGAGATGTCCGCCGCCTCTACGCAACTGCGCAAGAATCGCTTCATCGCAGTTAGCACGGCAATCGGACTTTTCGGGCTGGCGGGCGCATTCCTGCTCGCGCTGCGCATGAGCCGCGATGTCACCTCGCCGCTGTTTCGGCTGCTCGAAGCGGTGAATCGGATGACCCAGGGCAAGCTGGATGCCCGCGTCACGGCGGATTCCGGCGGCGAGTTGGGGGAGCTGGAAAACGGCTTCAACCTGATGGCGATGAAACTGCAATCGGCCCACGACACCATGCAGGAGCGCATCGACGAAGCGACCTCTTTGCTTGCCCACCAGGCCAGCCACGACACCCTCACAGGGCTGGTCAACAGGCGCGAATTCGAGGCGCGCCTCCATCGTGCGCTAACGCGCACGCACGAGGCAGGCATAGAGCACGCGCTATGCTACATGGACCTGGACCAGTTCAAGATCGTCAACGACACCTGCGGCCATGCCGCCGGCGATGAACTGCTGCGGCAGCTCACCTTGCTGATGCATGACCGTGTGCGCGACCGCGACACCCTTGCCCGGCTTGGCGGCGACGAATTCGGGTTGCTGCTGGAAAACTGCCAGCTCGACGCCGCACGCAAAATCGCAGAACAGTTGCGCGAGATGGTCGCCGACTTCCGCTTCGTCTGGCACGACAAGGTCTTCAGCATCGGCGTCAGCATAGGCCTGGTTCCGATCAATCACCCCATGATGACCTTCACCGAAATCATGAGCGCCGCCGACACCGCCTGTTACGCCGCCAAGGACGGCGGCCGCAACCGCGTCCAGGTGTACGAGGCCGACAACGACGCGTTGGTCCAGCGGCAGGGAGAAATGCAATGGGCGACACGCATCAACGAAGCGCTGGAGGAAAACCGCTTTCTGCTGTACAGCCAGAAAATCATGCCGTGCCAGCAAAACGTGGATGGTGAAGAAATCCATGAGGTGCTGTTACGAATAGCGGAAAGAGATGGCAGGATCATTGCACCGGCGGCGTTTCTCCCTGCCGCGGCACGCTACAACCTGATGCCGGCGATCGACCGCTGGGTGATCAAAACCGCTTTCTGCGCCATGCGCCGCATGATCGGCCAGGGCACACAGAAATCGTTCATCATCAAGCTTTCAAGCGCTTCGCTGGGCGACCCTGCGCTGCTTGACTTCATTCGACAGCAGCTTTCTTCCCCCGCCATCCTGCCGCAACAAGTCTGCTTCGAGATCTCCGAAACGGCCGCCTTGATCAAGCTGGGTGAAACGACCAGGCTGATCACCGAATTGAAAAAAACGGGCTGCCGTTTCTCCCTCGGAGATTTCGGCAGCGGCATGTCTTCCTTCACCTACCTGAAGAACCTGCAAGTCGACTACATCAAGATCGACGGAACCTTCGTCAAGGATCTGCTGCACGACAAGGTTGATTACACCATAATAGAATCCATCCGTAATATCGGGCAGGCCATGGGGCTGAAGACCATCGCCGGATTTGTCGAGAGTGAAGCGGTCATGGCCAAAGTTCAGTCCATGAGCATACACTACGCTCAAGGCGACTGGGTCGGCAGGCCCCATCCTCTCGACGAGCTGTAAACCCGTAAAAAGCAGCCGAACCGCCATGGCGCAAAGAACACATGCCAAGAACAACGGATTGCTGCAATTCGCTTAATCAGCCAATGGATGAAGGCCGGCATCGTTACCTTGCTTTTGTAGACTTTGCGCCTTCGCGCCTTGGCGGCTAATGAACTGCGGTTTTTAGATTTAACCTAGAAAAAGCCATGAACCGCAGAGGACGCGGAGGACGCGAAGGAATTCAGATGGTTAGCCGTAGGGTGGGCACGTTTTTGTGCCCACGCGGTCAGCGGAGGTTATTTCCGCGTGGGCACAAAAAAACGTGCCCACCCTACCACAGCCTTAACAATGTCTTGTTTTTGCGAGTTGGGCGACAAGTCGCCCATCCCTGCCTACCCCGTTTCCTCTGCGTCCTCCGTGTCCTCTGCGGTGAAACGCTGTTTTTAAGTTTATAACTGGCCTGAGCTGTTTCAAAAATCGGACGAATTTTAAATCGAACGGCCTTGCGGTTCCCGGAAAAAAAACAGGGCGGAACATGTCCGCCCTGTTTTAGGCAGTGCTGCCCGGTCTTGCTTAGAGCAGCGGCACTATCATCAATGCAACAATGTTGATGATCTTGATCAGCGGGTTGACGGCAGGACCGGCGGTATCCTTGTAGGGATCGCCGACGGTGTCACCGGTAACCGCCGCCTTGTGAGCGTCGGAGCCTTTGCCGCCATAATTGCCTTCCTCGATGTATTTCTTGGCATTATCCCAGGCGCCACCACCGGTGGTCATGGAGATTGCCACGAAGAGACCGGTCACGATGGTGCCGATCAGAACACCGCCGAGCGCCACCGGGCCAAGGGTGAGGCCGACAATCAGCGGCACCGCCACAGGCAGCAGCGAGGGCACGATCATTTCCTTGATCGCGGCCTTGGTCAGCATGTCGACGCAGGTGCCGTATTCCGGCTTGCCGGTGCCTTCCATGATGCCGGGGATTTCCTTGAACTGGCGGCGTACTTCCACCACCACGGAACCGGCTGCGCGGCCGACCGCTTCCATGCCCATGGCGCCGAACAGGTAGGGCACCATGCCGCCGATGAACAGGCCGATAATCACCATGTGGTTGGACAAGTCAAAGGTCAAACCTGGGTGATTAGCGGACAGCGCATGGGTGTAGTCGGCGAACAGCACCAGTGCCGCCAGACCGGCGGAACCGATGGCGTAGCCCTTGGTCACCGCCTTGGTGGTGTTGCCCACTGCATCGAGCGGATCGGTGATGTTGCGGATCTCCTCCGGCAAGCCGGCCATCTCGGCGATACCGCCGGCGTTGTCGGTGATCGGGCCGTAAGCGTCGAGCGCCACGATGATACCGGTCATGGACAGCATGGAAGTCGCTGCGATCGCGATACCATACAGCCCGGCCAGCGCGTAAGCGACCCCGATTGCGGCGCACACTGCCAGCACCGGCGCAGCCGTCGATTTCATCGAAACACCCAGGCCGGCGATCACGTTGGTGCCGTGACCCGTGGTGGAGGCTTGGGCGATATGGCGTACCGGGCTGTATTCGGTGGCCGTGTAGTATTCGGTGATCACCACCAGCAGAGCGGTCAGCACCAGGCCGATCATCGCCGAAGCGTAGAGCGCGCCAACGGAGTAAACACCGTTATCGCCCATCAGCCACTGGGTGATCGGATAGAAAGCCACCACCGCCAGCGCGCCGGATACCATCAGGCCGCGATACAGCGCGTTCATGATCTTGCCGCCTTCACGCGCCTTGACGAAGAAGGATCCGATGATGGAAGCGACGATGGAGAAGCCGCCCAGCGCCAGCGGGTAGATCACCGCGTTCGGGCCGGCATTGGCCATCAGCATCCCGCCCAGCAGCATGGTGGCAATGATGGTCACGGCGTAGGTCTCGAACAGGTCGGCGGCCATGCCTGCGCAGTCGCCGACGTTGTCACCGACGTTATCGGCGATCACAGCGGGGTTGCGCGGGTCGTCTTCGGGAATGCCGGCCTCGACCTTGCCCACCAGGTCGGCACCGACGTCCGCACCCTTGGTAAAGATGCCGCCGCCAAGACGGGCGAAGATGGAAATCAGCGAACCGCCGAAGCCGAGGCCAACCAGAGGCTCGATGATATGGACGGTGCTGGTGCCTGCGGGCGCGACCGATGCCAGGTAGGCATAGAAGCCGGCCACGCCGAGAAGGCCGAGGCCAACCACCAGCATGCCGGTGATGGCGCCGCCCTTGAAGGCCACGTTGAGCGCCGCGTTGAGGCCGCCCTTGGCAGCTTCCGCGGTGCGTACGTTGGAGCGAACCGACACGTTCATGCCGATGTAACCGGCGGCACCGGAGAGCACCGCACCGATGGCGAAGGCAATCGCGGTAGTCCAGGACAAGGCCAGGCCAATCGCCACAAACAATACCACGCCTACAATGCCGATTGTCGTGTACTGCCGGTTCAGGTAGGCCTGTGCACCCTCCTGCACCGCAGCGGCAATTTCCCGCATTCTATCGTTGCCTGTCGGCAGCCCCAGAATCCATTTAATCGAAACCGCTCCGTATAGGAGCGCCGCAATCGCACAAACCAGTGCGAATAAAAGACCACCTGACATGATTCCCCTCCAGAAGTTAAGCCGGCTGTTTTAAGGCCGGCGAATTGCCCCAACACCCCAAACACCAAACACCAAAACTCAAATCAGATCTTGAACTCGCCCAGTTTTTTCGGCACCGCCACGTTCTTGAGCCGCACATACAGTGGCAGGCCATCCTTATAAGGCGGATAGTCCTCACCCTTGATCAGGGGCGCGAGGTATTCGCGACACTTATCGGTAATGCCGAAGCCGTCCTTGGTAATGAAGTTCTTCGGCATCATCTTTTCGACGTTGGCCACCTTGTTGAGGGGCGCCATGCCGACCTTCCACTTGTAGGGCTTGTTCGACACCCTCTCTATGGTCGGCATCACCGAGTTATGGCCCTTGAGTGCAAACTCGACCGCCTTCTTGCCCATGGCATAGGCCTGCTCTACATCGCTCTTCGAAGCAATGTGGCGCGCTGCGCGCTGCAGGTAATCGGCCACGCCCCAGTGATACTTGAGGCCAAGTCCTTCACGGACGATGTTGGCCACCACCGGCGCCACACCCCCCAACTGGGAATGGCCGAAGGCATCCTTGAGCCCCTGGTCGGCGAGGAACTTGCCGTCCGCGCTCTGCACCCCTTCGGATACCACCACCGTGCAGTAGCCGAATTTCTTCACCAGTTCATCCACCCTGCCGAGGAATTTTTCCTTGTTGAAGGCCACTTCCGGGAACAGGATCACGATCGGCTGCTCGGCATCCGCGGTGGATGCCAGCCCGCCCGCGGCCGCGATCCAGCCGGCGTGACGGCCCATCACCTCGAGCACGAACACCTTGGTCGAGGTTTTGGCCATGGAAGCCACGTCGAAAGTCGCCTCCAGGGTGGAAACGGCGATGTACTTGGCCACCGAGCCGAAGCCGGGGCAATTGTCGGTAATCGGCAGGTCGTTATCCACGGTTTTGGGAACATGTACCGCCTGGATCGGGTAGCCCATCTTTTCCGAAAGCTGGGAGACCTTCAGGCAGGTATCGGCGGAGTCGCCGCCGCCGTTGTAGAAGAAATAGCCGATGTTATGCGCCTTGAACACCTCGATCAGGCGTTCGTATTGCAGCTTGTTCTCTTCCAGGCTTTTCATCTTGAAGCGGCAGGAACCGAACGCGCCGGAAGGCGTATGACGCAACGCGGCAATGGCCTTGGCCGTATCCTTGCTGGTATCGATAAGATCCTCGGTCAGCGCGCCGATGATACCGTTGCGGCCGGCGTACACCTTGCCGATCTGGTCCTTGTGCTGGCGCGCCGTCTCGATCAAGCCGCAGGCGGATGCGTTGATCACCGCGGTTACGCCGCCGGACTGTGCATAAAAAGCATTTTTTTTCGCCATGTCTAAAAACACTCCAATAAATTATTGATTCTGCCGGCGCTTCGACGCATGGTCGGCCTGGAGTTTGAGCAGGGCTACCACGCACTCCAGCAGATCGTCGTATTCAGCCTTGCCGGTGCCGTACTGCTCGCGCACCGAATAAAAGAACTGGCAACGGTAGCGGTTATCGCCGACCTTGGAGATGACGAAACCCGCTCCCTGCTCCTTCCACACCAGCGCAGGGCAAACCGTCAAATCCGGCACCGCGGGATCGAGGCGCAACTCGACATCGGCCAACTGGACCTCTACCGGCTTGCCGTAACGCTCCTTGAGGGTGGACTCGACCACCCAGCGCTCGGAATCGGAGATGTCGGGAACGTCGCGCATCAAATCCCGCTTATGCGCCCAGCCCGGCAAAAATCGCGTCGCGGATCTGCTCCACCTTGCCCATGCCGGTAACCTTGACGTATTTGGGCGCACCCTTTTCGCCCCTGGCCGCCCAGTCGGAGTAATACTTCACCAGCGGTTCGGTCTGGGCATGGTAGATGTCCAGACGCTTCTTCACGGTTTCTTCCTTGTCGTCGTCGCGCTGAACCAGGTCTTCGCCGGTCACGTCGTCCTTGCCGGCCACCTTGGGCGGATTGAAGATAACGTGGTAGGTACGGCCGGAAGCCAGGTGGGCACGGCGGCCGGACATGCGCTTGATGATTTCCTCATCGGGCACGTCGATCTCGACCACGTAGTCGATCGGCACGCCGGCGGCCTTCATCGCATCGGCCTGCGGAATGGTGCGGGGGAAGCCGTCGAACAGGAAACCCTTGGCGCAATCCGCTTCCTTGATGCGGTCCTTCACCAGTCCGATGATGATGTCGTCCGACACCAGACCACCCGCGTCCATGATCTTCTTGGCGGCAATACCCAGTTCGGTGCCCGCCTTGACTGCCGCGCGCAGCATGTCGCCGGTGGAAATCTGCGGAATGCCGAATTTTTCCTTGATGTAAGTAGCCTGAGTGCCCTTGCCGGCGCCAGGGCCGCCCAATAGAATCAAACGCATGAAACCTCCCGTTGTCGATAATTTTCCGATTGACCGGACACAAGACTGTGCCTAGCCCTACTGTATACCCATAATAGCAGTGAAGGATATTCAAAAACGCCTGCGGATGCACATTCAAATTTTGTATCCGCCCATAAAAACTTGTTAATAAGGGGCAGACATTAGCCTCCGCACCCTTTGCAAATCTTCTTCGGTATCCACACCGGCTGCGGGCGCCTGTTCGACGACCGCGACGCTGATCCGATAGCCATGCCACAATGCACGCAACTGCTCCAGCGCCTCGAATTGTTCAATGGCGGCAGGCTGCAAGCGGTGGTAAATTTTCAGGAACGATGTGCGATAAGCGTAGATGCCGATGTGTCGGTACGCCGGCAAACCCTCGGGAAAACCCCCTGACGGGGACGCGAACACATCACGCGCATAAGGGATCGGGGCGCGGCTGAAATACAGGGCGCAAGCTTCGCGGTCGACCACCACCTTGACGATATTCGGGTTGAAATGATCGGCCCGGTCATGGATTGCATGACAGGCAGTGGCTATGGCAGCCTGGGGATGTCCATGCAGGTGATGCGCCACGTCACGGATCAGGGAAGGCTCGATCAGCGGTTCGTCCCCCTGCACATTGACGATGACCGTGTCATCGCCCCAGTTGCGCATGCCCGCCACTTCGGCAATCCGGTCGGTGCCGGAGTGGTGATCGGGCGAAGTCATGCAGACCCGGTAGCCGTGGGCGCGCACGGCATCGGCAATGCCTTGATGATCGGTCGCCACCCAAACCTCTTCGGCACCGCTTTCCAGCGCGCGCTCAGCCACATGCGCCACCATCGGGCGGCCACCGATATCGAGCAGCGGCTTGCCGGGCAGACGGGTGGAGGCGAAGCGGGCGGGGATGACGACCTTGAAATTCATAGTGCCGAGTGCCGAGTGCCAAGTGCTGAGTGCCGATTTTACTCAGGACTCAGCACTTTTTACTCAGGACTGTATTTCCTCCTCCGGCGGCAACTTGCGCGCCTCGTCCTCCAGCATCACGGGGATGTCGTCGCGAACCGGATAGGCCAGACGGCAGGGTTTGCAAATCAGCTCCTGCTCCGCTTTCTTGTAGACCAATGGCCCCTTGCACAGGGGGCAAACGAGAATTTCAAGCAGTTTTGCGTCCATCGATATTCCTCAGTTTTTGCACAAGCATTTGTCCGAAGGCCGGCGCCGGAATCGCCCCCACCGCCAGAAACCAGTACCGCCCGTCGGCGAAGCCGGTGCATTTTACCGCGTCCTTCTCGGTCATCAGCAGCACGTCGGCGTCACCGTAATCCAGGTCTTGCGCCCGGTAGGCGTAATGGTCCGGAAAAACGTGTTCGTCGCACGCCAGTCCGAGCCCGCGCAAGTGGGCGAAAAACCGTTGCGGGTTGCCGATACCGGCCACGGCATGAAGCCTCTTGCCGAGAAAATCCGCCGCCACCGCATGCAGCTCGGGATTGCGCAGATTGTAAAACATCCCGCCCTCCAGATGCATCTCGAACTCGTTGCGGAGGGAAAACTCGGGCCGCAGGCTGCCGCCGTTCACCACCACCGCGTCGACCGTATGCAGGCGCGCCACACTTTCGCGCAGCGGCCCGGCGGGTAGCGGCAGGGCGTTGCCGAAGCGGCGCTCGCCGTCCACCACCGCGATTTCCACATCGCGACCGAGGCGGTAATGCTGCAGGCCATCGTCGCTCACCACCACGTCGCATTCCGGATGCGCCTGCAACAGCGCCAGGGCCACAGCCGCCCGGTCGCGGCCCACCCAGACCGGACAGGCGCTTTTTCTCGCCAGCAGCAAGGGCTCATCGCCCACCTCGGCGGGATCACTGCCGGCACCGACCGGCACCGGGCTGCCTGCACGCCCGCCGTAGCCGCGGCTGATAATCCCGGGATGGTAGCCCTGCTGCCGCAAGAATCCGGCCAGCCACAGCACCAGCGGGGTTTTTCCTGTGCCGCCGACGCTGATATTGCCCACCACGATCACCGGTACCGGCAGCCGCATGGCGCGCAACAGGCCGAGGCGGTAAAGCGCGCGGCGCAAAGCCGCTGCAAACGCAAAAAGAATACCCAGCGGGAGCAGCACAACATGCCACGGCGTCAAGCGCAACCACTGTCGCTGCAGCCAGTGCATTTTATCGGGGATGGCACGCGACCCCAACCCGCCCCTACTTCCCGCTATTCGCCTGGGTGGCAAAGGTGATGTGGCTGTAGCCCGCCTGGCGCGCCGCTTCCATCACGGTCACCACGGACTGGTGGGTTGATTTGGCGTCGGCGCTGATAATGATCACCGGGTCGGGCTTGCCCCCCGCGGCGCGGCGAAGCGCCAGGCTGAGCGAATCGGCGGCGGCATCCGCCACGGCGGAGCCGTCGATATGATAGTGTCCGGCGGCATCCACCGCCACGTTGATGGAAGCGGGCTTCTCTGCCGGCTTTTCCGCCTCGGCGGCGGGCAGGTTGATCTGCAGCTCGGCAATCTGGGAAAAAGTGGTGGTGACCATCAGGAAGATCAGGATAACCAGCAATACGTCGATCATCGGGATCAGGTTGATCTCGGGTTCCTCTTTAGCCCTGCCGCGCTGGAAATCCATGCTTTATATAGCCTATTGCCGCTCGCCGTGGACAATCCGCACCAGCTTGATCGCCTGCTGCTCCATTTCCAGCACCAGCGCCTCGGCGCGGGCGCGGAAGTAGCGGTAAAAAATCATGCTGGGAATCGCCACGATCAGGCCCATGGCGGTGTTGTACAGCGCCACAGAGATGCCGTGCGCCAGCTCGGCGGGGCTGCCGCCGGTAGGTTTGAGGGCGCCGAAGATTTCCACCATCCCGATGACCGTGCCGAACAGGCCAAGCAAGGGACTCACCGAGGCGATGGTGCCGAGCGTGTTGAGCGAAATCAGGAAGGAAAGGCCGTATTTCAGGCGGGGCTGCTCGATCTCGTGGGCGACGCGCCGGCCGGTTTCCTCGATATCTTCCTGCATCACCTCACGCGAGCTCTTGGTGTTCCTCAACCCGGCGGCAAAAATCTGCCCCAGGTAGGAATGCTTTTCCAGTTGCGCCAGCTTTGCGCTGTCCACTGCGCCTTGCCTGATCCATTCCTGAACGTTGGGCAGCAGGTTTTTGGGGGCGATCAGGTTGAACGTCCACAAGTGCCAGCCGATGATGGTCAAGGAAATCACCGATGCGATGATAAGCGGCCAGATCGGCCAGCCTGCTGCTTCAATAATCGACCACACTCGAACTCTCCCCTGGATTGCCTTTAGCGCCCGTAACTTTAGCCTGCCCCAGGGTTTTCGGCAAGCCCGATCAAGTATTGGGTGAAGAATATAGCTTAAGCTTATGCCACCAAGGATATTTCTTCCTCTATCCACAAAACATGTGGATAAGTCTGGGGGCAAGTTGTCCGCATTCAGCGTAAACCACCTCCACATAAAGATTTTTTCCCGGCGGTCAAAATTTATACCGATATTTTTATATTTAAAATCATTAAGTTAAAAACTACGCATGATTCATTGATATGTTGCAAGACATCGTATTGAAAACATTACAACTGTGGATTAATGCAGGTAGAATGAAACTATGTCTTTCCCTTCAATGCGTTCAAATGAACCCCCGGTCATCAGCGTCAGCGCGCTGAACCGCAGCGCACGGCAATTGCTGGAGCAAAACTTTCCGCTGATGTGGATCGCGGGGGAAATCTCCAACTTCACCGCGGCAGCTTCCGGCCACTGGTATTTCTCCCTCAAGGACAGCAGCGCCCAGGTGCGCTGCGCCATGTTCCGCCACAAGAGCCAATACCTCGACTGGCTGCCCGGGAACGGCGACCAGGTCGAAGTCCGCGCCCTGGTCACCCTCTACGAGCCGCGCGGAGAGTATCAGCTCAACGTCGAGAATGTTCGTCGCGCCGGCCTGGGCGCTCTCTACGAGGCATTCGAAAAGCTCAAGGCGCGCATGGAAAAGGAGGGCCTGTTCGACCAAGCCGGCAAAAAACCCCTGCCCGTCTTCCCCAGGCGGATCGGCATCGTCACCTCGCCCGCCGCTGCCGCATTGCGCGACGTGCTCACCACCCTGCGGCGGCGCATGCCCTCCATCCCGGTCGTTCTGTACCCCGCCCCGGTGCAGGGCGAGGGCGCGGCGGCGAAAATCGCCGAGGCGATCCGCACCGCCGCCAGCCGCGCCGAATGCGACGTGCTGATCGTCTGCCGTGGCGGCGGCAGCATCGAGGATCTGTGGGCTTTCAACGACGAAGCCCTGGCACGGGCGATTCACGCCTGCCCCATCCCCGTTGTCAGCGGAGTCGGTCACGAGACCGACTTTACCATCAGCGATTTCGTCGCCGACCGGCGCGCCCCCACCCCCACAGCGGCGGCAGAACTGGTCAGCCCCGACCGCGCCGACCTGCTGCACCGGCTTGAGGTCATGCATGGGCGGCTGAACCGCCATTTGAAACAAAGGATAGAGCAGCGCATGCAGCAGGTGGATTACCTGTCACGGCGCCTGGTCCACCCGGGAGAACGGCTCGACGCCCGCCTGGCGCATCTGGGCCACCTCAGGCAGCGCTTGAGCAACGCCACCGGCCATGCCCTGGCTGAAAACGAATGGCGCCTGCAAAAACTGGCCCAGCGCGTTAACGCAAACAAGCCGGATATCGCCGCGCGCGAGTCACGGCAGCTTGATCTGGCCCGGCGCTTGCAAGCCTCTCTGGCAAACCGGATGCAGCACTACCAAACCGGGCTGCACCGGCTGTCCGCCAGCCTTGCCCACCTCAACCCGCAGTCGGTACTCGAGCGCGGCTTCAGCATGGTGCGCTCGTCCGCCGGAAAAATCGTTTACAGCAGCGCGCAACTTGCGCTTGAAGAAGAGGTTTCCATCACATTTGCGCGCGGCAGTGCCGCGGCCAGGGTGACGCGCAAGGAGGGCGGGGCATGAACCTGCGCTTCTGGAAAAAGAAAAAGATAGCCGAGGAAAACGGCGAAAACGCCCCGGATCAGGAACCCGTTGCCGAGGAAACCGATCAGGCCCCCGCCAAGCCGGGTTGGCTGGCCCGCTTGAAAAGATTCCTGAAGACCGGCGGCAAGAAAAACAAGCCGGTCGAGGACGATGAGCCCGAATCGCCAGCCGGCCGTGACCGCATGAAATCCCGGAATAAGGAGGAGAACCCCAAGGGCCATGACCGGCGCACGGATAAAAAACATCCGGACGAAGAACCCGAGCCGCCGGTCAAACTCGGCTGGCTGGCTCGCCTGAAAGCCGCCCTGCTGTCCGCGCGCAAGAAGAGCAAACCGGGCGAGGAAGAAGAGCCCGAGCGGCCTGCCCGGCCTGCAGGCAAGAAACATCGGGATGAAGAACCCGAACCACCTCCCCCTCCCGCCCGCAAGCCGAGGAAACGGCTGCTCGTGCTGGCGCTGCTGATCATGCTCGCTGCCGGTGGCGGCTTTACCGCAAGGGAATGGATGCCGCCCTTGCACAAGGAGGACTCGAAACCGCCCGCGCCAGCCGCTGCGCCGGCGGACGAAAAGAATGCGGCCGCGGAACCCGCGGCGGAACCCGTGCCAGAACCAATAGATAACACCGTGCCCGCGCCGCAGGCCGGGGCCGAAACAATCCCCGCCGACCCCCAACCTGAGCAGGGTGTCGCAGCGCAACCCTTCTTGGAACCACCTGTTGCCGGCGGAGCTGCACCCGCAGCGGCCGAAGTCTTGCCTCCCTCCGCAAACGACGAACCCCAATTGCCCGCGGAAGCGCAAAGCGTAGAGACTACCCCCCCGGCCGCAGAGGAAATCCAGACCCAGATCGAAGAGCTGAAAAAGCATAATCAGGCTATGCAGGCTCAGATCGAGGCGCTGCAAAAACAAAAAGAACAGCAACCGGCGGCCGTTTCCGCCGGACGGACGCGAGCCGGCTCACCCCCGCCCAAAGACGGGGTGTTGATCATCGGCGGCAAGAACGCCAAGGAAAGCGCGCGCAGCCTGAAAAAGGTGATCGAGGAAATGAATGGGCCCACAGCGGCAAAAGAGCCGGAAAAAAAATAGCTTGGCTATCAACACCCCAGCCGGCTCCTCAGGCTATCCAGTACGTTTCGAGCCAAGCCGGGTTCCAGACAGTCGAATGCGGTGATCCCTTCCATGCTTCGCAGCCATGTCAGTTGCCGCTTCGCCAACTGGCGCGTGGCGGCGAGACATTTTTCGCGCAGTGCGGACAGGTCGAATTCGCCCTCCAGGTATTGCCATGACTGGCGGTAGCCGACGCAGCGCATCGAAGGCATGGACGGGTCCAGCGCGTAACGCCGGCGCAGTTGTTCCACTTCCTCTATCAGCCCCTGCGCCAGCATAAGCTCGAAGCGCTGCTCGATACGCCGGTGCAACCCGGCACGGTCGCCGGGCAGCAGCGCGATGGCGGTAACGCGATAGGGCAGATCCGCGGCGGCCTCCTCCTCAAGCAGCGCAGACATCGGCCCGCCGGTGAGAGTGCATACCTCCAGGGCGCGCTGAATGCGCTGCGAATCGGTGGGCTCGAGACGTGCCGCCGTGGCCGGATCAAGCTGCGCCAGCCTGGCGTGCTGGGCGGGCCAGCCGCTTTCCGCCGCCATCTCGTCGATTGCCGCGCGGATAGCCGGGTCTGCCGGCGGCAACTCGTTCAAGCCCTGCTGCAGCGCCTTGAAGTACAGCATGGTTCCGCCCGCCAGAAGCGGGATCTTGCCGCGCGCGGTGATTTCGGCCATCAGGCGCAAGGCGTCGACCCTGAACTGGGCTGCGGAATAGCGCTGGGTAGGTTCCATGATGTCGATCAGGTGATGCGGCGCCGCAGCCAGTGTCGCCGCATCGGGTTTTGCGGTGCCGATGTCCATGCCGCGGTAGACCAGGGCGGAGTCCACGCTGATGATCTCGCACGGCAGGTGCTGCACCAGTTCCACCGCCACCCCGGTCTTGCCGCTGGCGGTGGGGCCCATGAGGAAGATGGCCGGCGGCAATTTTTCTGAGTGCTGAGTGCTGAGTGCTGAGTGTTCCAAGTCCTGAGTCCTGAGTCCTGAGTCCTGAGTCCTGCGCCACCCGGCACCCAGGACTCAGCACTGTTATTTTCCCCGCATGAACAATTTATCCAGCTCGTCCATCGTCACCTCGCGCCAGGTGGGGCGGCCGTGGTTGCACTGGTCGGCGCGTTCGGTGGCCTCCATTTCGCGCAGCAGGGCGTTCATTTCCGGCACGGTCAGCTTGCGGTTGGCGCGCACCGAGCCATGGCAGGCAAGCGTGGCAAGCAGTTCGTTGCGCCGTTCGGCAAGCACCTGCGCGGCGCCGGACTCGTGCAACTCCTTGAGTAAATCGCGCGCCAGCAAAACCGGGTCGGCATCCGCCAGCAGCGCCGGCAACGCCCGCACCGCCAGCGTGGTCGGCGACAAGGCCGCGATGTCGAAACCCAGCGCGGCAAGCGCGGCACCATGCTCCTCGGCGGCGGCAACATCCAGCACCCCGGCATGGAACGACACCGGAATCAGCAGCGGCTGCATGGCGACAGCGCGACCGTCGAGGGCGGTTTTCAGCTTCTCGTAGGTAACCCGCTCGTGGGCGGCATGCATGTCCACGACCACCATGCCCTTTGCGTTTTGCGCCAGAATGTAAACGCCATGCAGTTGCCCCAGGGCAAAACCGAGCGGCGGAATTTCCGGCTCGACGGTCTGCGCCGTTTCCCCCGGTTCCGGCTTGCCCAGCCTGCCGAACAGGGTTTCGTAAAGATTTGTCCGCTCCGCCACGCCCAGCGGCATGGCCTGCTGCCGCGTGTAAGCGGCCTGTTCCGGCGCAGCGCTGGTGACCGGGCGGGGCGGCTGGGAGGAAGCATGCGCCTGCCTTGCCCGGATCGGCGCAGACAATGCCTTGTTAAGCGCGTGAAAAATGAACTGGTGAACGGCGCGTCCGTCGCGGAAGCGCACCTCGATCTTGGTGGGATGCACGTTGACATCCACCCCTTCCGGTTCCGTTTCGAGGAACAGCGCGAACGCGGGATGGCGATCGTGGTGCAGAATATCCTTGTAAGCCTCGCGGATGGCGTGGGCGATCAGCTTGTCGCGCACGAAACGTCCGTTGACATAAAAATACTGGGCGTCGCGACCGCCGCGCGTGAACCCCGGCAGGCTCGCCATCCCCCACAGCCGCAAGTTTCCGGCCCGCTCGTCCAGAACGATGGCGGCGGCTGAAAATTCATCCCCGAGCAGCGTGGCAGCGCGGCGCTCCATGGCCCCGGCCGGCAGGTGCCACACCTTGCGGCTGTTGTGCTGCAGGGAAAAACCGATATCGGTACGGCTCAGGGCAATGCGCCGGAACATCTCCTCGCAATGGCCGTATTCGGTGGCTTCGGTCTTCAGGAATTTACGCCGCGCCGGCGTGTTGAAATAAAGGTCTAGCACCTCGACCGCCGTGCCCGATTCCAGTGCCGCAGGCTGCAGACCGGCGACGACCCCACCCGCGGCCTCGACTTTCCATGCATGGCGCTCCCCCCGCCGGCGGCTGGTGAGCGTCAGGCGCGACACCGCCGCGATACTGGCCAGCGCCTCGCCCCGGAAACCGAGGCTGTTCACCGACTCCAGGTCGGGCAGCGAGGCGATCTTGCTGGTGGCGTGGCGCGCCAGCGCCAGCGCCAGTTCCTCGCCGGCAATGCCGACACCGTCATCAGCCACGCGCAGTTGCTTGATTCCGCCCTGCATCAGGGTCACGCCGATCTCGCCCGCTCCCGCATCCACGCTGTTTTCCAGCAGCTCTTTCAAGGCTGAAGCAGGGCGCTCCACCACCTCGCCGGCGGCGATCTGGTTGATAAGAAGGTCGGGCAAAAGCCGGATAACAGACATGGGATAAGCAGGGCAGAGTGATAATATTTTTCCAATTATACGCGTTATGTGCGGATCGTTGATTTAGAGATCCCGACACACTCCATATTTATATATTGATTACAGATAGATACGATATTTATCCCATAAAAAGCAGTTGAACCGCCAAGACGCCAAGAACGCCAAGAGATCCATGCCGTGACTGGATGCTTGCAGATCACCCATAGTGTGATTTGGCTAACTTGGCCTTTTTTCGCCTTTACTTGGCGTTCTTGGCGTCTTGGCGGTTTCAATAGCCGCTTCTAAGTTTAAGCCCGGTCAAGTTTAGACTTGATACAAATATACTTGACAGATTAACTCGGTTATTGTTTAATATCCCTACTCGAGTGTAAGCAGCCGCGCCAAATGCCCAGTAGCTGGCGCAATCACCAACAATTCAGATTCGGAAAGGTTTGCATATGAATATCCCTGAACGCGACGGAGACGGTTATCTTGCCGACATGTCCGATTGGACGCCGGAGCTTGGCCGCGCCATGGCCGAAGCCGATGGTTATGCGCTGGATGACGCCAAATGGGCGCACATCATGAAGGCCCGTGAGTTTTACGAGGAATTCGGCAGCGTCCCGCCAATCCGCAAATTCGCCAAATATGTCGGCGAAGAGCAGAATGCCGTATTCAAACTCTGGATGACCGGCCCGATGAAGCCTATCACCAAGTACGGCGGCCTGCCCAAGCCCACCGGCTGCGTATAATCCTTGCGCTGGCGCCTGCCGGCAAACACCACCATGAAGGGGCCGACAGGCCCCTTCTGCGTTTGAAGCGCTTTAGGGATAACAAACGGTTAAGCACTGCTACGGATTCAGCACCAGCTTCGATCTTGCCAGCGGCGGGTTCTTGGCAAAATACTGTTTGACGCCGCCGAGGATGGCCGCCGCCATTTTGTCCTGATAGCCGTCGTCCCTGAGCTTGCGCTCTTCCTCCGGGTTGGAGATGAAAGCGGTTTCCACCAGGATGGACGGAATATCCGGCGACTTCAGCACGGCGAAGCCCGCCTGCTCGACAGAGCCCTTGTGCAATTGGTTGATGCCGCCGAGTTCGTTGAGCACCGCCTTGCCGAGCTTGAGGCTGTCGTTGATGGTGGCGGTCTGGGACAGATCGATCAGGGTCTGCTTGAGGTAAACATCCTTGACGTCGATGTTGACGCCGCCGATCAGGTCGGCATCGTTTTCCTTCTTGGCCAGCCAGCGCGCGGCGGCGGAGGTGGCGCCGCGCTCCGACAGGGCGAACACCGAGGAGCCGCGCGCATCGGGCCTGACAAAAGCATCGGCGTGAATCGAAACGAACAGGTCGGCCTTGACGTTGCGCGCCTTGACCACCCGGCCGTGCAGGGGAATGAAATAATCGCCGTCGCGGATCAGCACGGCGCGCATGTTCGGTTCGGCATCCACCTGCGCTTTCAGCCGGCGCGCGATCGCCAGGGTGACATCCTTCTCGCTGGAGCCGTTCCGGCCGCGCGCCCCCGGATCCTCGCCGCCGTGCCCGGCGTCAATCGCGATGGTGATCAGGCGCGCCACATCCTGCTTCTTCGCCCCCCCTTTCTTGGCGGCCTCGGCAGTATTTTCCTTGAACGCGCTTCCCGGGGCCATTGCAATACCCGGTTCAGGCGCTTTTCCGGATGCAGACCCGGCAGCCTCGTCGCTCCCTTCACGGGCGCTCCCCGGCGTGCTTGCGACATCCCGCTCTTCCAGCAGCGCCATCATCGGGTCAGCCGGCTGCACGGGGTAAATATCCAGCACCAGGCGGTGGCCGTATTCGCCATAGGGCGGCAGGGTGAACATCTGCGGCTTGACCTCGCCCTTGAGATCCAGCACCACCCGCACCACCCCCGGCTTGTTGCGGGCGACCCGCACCAGCCTGATATAGGGGTCGTTTGCCGCGACCTTGGCGGCCAGGCCTTCCAGAGCGGCATTGATGTCCACCCCTTCGAGATCGATCACCAGACGCTCCGGATTTTTGATGGCAAGAAACTCGTATTTGACAGGCGCCGAAGATTCCAGCGTTACCCGCGTGTAATCGACAGCCGGCCAGACCCGCGCCGAAGTGATCCCTGTCCCGGCATGGGCGCTGCCCGCCGCCAGCACCAGTAAAATGGCAAGGCTTATGAAGCTCCTAATTTTTGCAAGCATTGTCGGCCCTTTTCACTACCCGACTCGACCACCACGTCCCGTCCCGCGTCCCGGACACTCAGGGAAATCCTGATATCCGGCCGAGGCAACAGGCCATCCGCTTTTTCCGGCCATTCGACGAGGCAGACCGAGTTTTCGTTGAAATATTCGCGAAATCCCGCTTCGTCCCATTCATGCGGATCATTGAAACGATAAAAATCAAAGTGATATAAGTATAAGCTAGAAACCACATAAAATTCAACCAAAGTATAGGTCGGACTTTTCACTTTTTCCAGATAACCCAGTGCGCGCAGCATGGCGCGCACCAGCGCGGTCTTGCCGGCACCCAGTTCACCACTGAGGGTGATCACCAGCCCCGGCGTCAGCACCGCGGCGAGTTGCGCCCCGAATGAATCGGTCTCGCCCTCATCGGCTAGAAAACGCGTTATCTTCGGCGGCTGCCGGTTTTCATCTAAACTATGCACGTGGACACTCTCATTAATTCTCAATTTGATTTACGGCAACTCGCCGCAGATATCAAGGCTTGGGGGATGGAACTCGGCTTTCAGGCGGTCGGCGTTGCCGGGACCGATCTCGGCCAGGCCGAAGCACGCCTGCTGGAATGGCTGGCGCAGGGCTGCCACGGCGAGATGGATTATATGGCAAACCACGGCGTCAAGCGCAGCCGCCCGCAGGAACTGGTGCCCGGCACACTGCGCATCGTGACGGCGCGCATGGCCTATTACCCGCCACAGGCGCGGGACAGCACGGCCGTACTTGCGGAAGGCGGCAAGGCTTTCATCTCACGCTACGCCCTCGGGCGCGACTACCACAAGCTGGTCCGCGCCCGGCTGCAAAAGCTGGCGGAGAGGATAAGCGCAGAAATCGGCCCGTTCCGGTACCGCGTCTTCGCCGACAGCGCGCCGGTGATGGAAGTGGAACTGGCGAGCCGGAGCGGGCTGGGGTGGCGCGGCAAGCACTCGCTGCTGCTGACGCGCAGCGCCGGTTCCTGGTTCTTTCTGGGGGAAATCTACACCGACCTGCCGCTGCCGCTCGACGAGCCCGAGGCCAGCCACTGCGGCACCTGCACAGGCTGCATCAGCGCCTGCCCCACCGGCGCGATAGTCGCCCCCTACCGGGTGGACGCCCGGCGCTGCATTTCCTATCTCACCATAGAGCTCAAAGGCAGCATCCCGGTGGAATTGCGTCCGCTGATCGGCAACCGCATCTACGGCTGCGACGACTGCCAGTTGGCCTGCCCCTGGAACAGGTTCGGACAATCCACCCGCGAAACAGACTTCGGCGTGCGCCTGGGCCTGGATGACGCCATGCTGGCGGCGCTGTTCCGGTGGAGCGAAGAGGAATTCGACGCCAGGCTCGCCGGCAGCCCGATACGCCGCATCGGCCATGAGCGCTGGCTGCGCAACATCGCGGTCGGGCTGGGCAATGCGCCGCCCTCGGCGCAATCCGCAGCAGCCCTCAATTCTCGCCTCGACCACCCCTCGGCGCTGGTGCGCGAGCACGTCGAATGGGCGCTTGGCCGCCAGGCCGCCGGCCCCTTCCGCTAGCGGCTTCCGTTCGGATTTTTCCGGCTTGACCGGAACGGGCGGAAACCTCAGAATGACGCGCTATTCTTAATGGAAATTTTATGCCTCATCCCGATTCCGGCAATGCCATCGGCGTATTCGATTCCGGCGTAGGAGGCCTGACCGTGGTGCGTGCGCTGATGGAGCGCCTGCCGTTCGAGAACATCATCTATTTCGGCGACACGGCGCGCGTGCCTTACGGCGTGAAATCGGTCGAAACCATCGCCCATTACACCACCCAGATCGCCGAATTCCTGCTTGCCAAGCAGGTCAAGGTCTTGATCGTCGCCTGCAACACCATGGCGGCAGTTGCTTCCCAGGTGGTGAAAGACCTCTCCCCGGTGCCGGTGCTGGATGTCATCGACGCCGGCGCACTGGGCGCCATCGCTTTTTCGGCAAAAAAACAGGTGGGCGTCATCGGCACCCCCACCACCATCAACAGCAACGCCTATGCCCGCGCCATCCACCAGTACGAGCCGGAGGTGCGGATTTACTCCCAGGCCTGCCCGCTGTTCGTGCCGCTGGTGGAAGAGGGCTGGCTCGACCACCCGGTCACGCGCCTGACCGCGCAGGAATACCTCAAGCCGGTGCTGGCGCAGGATATCGACACCCTGGTACTGGGTTGCACCCACTATCCCCTGCTCAAACCCCTGCTGCAGGAAGTGGCAGGCCCCGGCGTACGGCTGGTGGATTCGGCCGAAGCCATGGCGGAAGAAGCCGCCGCCCTGCTCACCGAGATGAACCTTGCCAACCCGCAGCGCGGCGCGCCGCATTACGAATTCTACGTCACCGACGTACCGCTCAGGTTCCAGACCATAGGCGAGCGTTTTCTCGGCCGCACCCTGTCCAACGTGCACGTGGTGAAGTGGTAAGATTTACCAGACTCCGCTCAGCACCGTGCGTTTGAATTTCCTGCTCATCGAGGTGCCCATAGCGCCGATCCAAATCCGTTCCTGCAAGTGGAAGGTGTCGCCGTGAGTGAATACCCTGCCGTTAGCTGGAGCGAGGCCGGCGAGGCCCGCTCCGCCCGCTGGCGCTCGGAGAGCGGTGTGCCGCCGCCCAAGCGCGTGGTCATCGCCGGCGAGTTCAAGACTGCCCACAAGCCGCTCTTCAACGACATTCGGAACCGCGCAGAGGAGATCGCCCGCCAGATGCTGCACGACATCGGCTACCGGGACGCCGAGACCGGCATCGACCCGGATCGCTGCGAAGTGCAGGTGCGCTTCAACCACCAGTCGATCCAGATCAACAAAGGCATTGCACTGGATGGCGGGGGACATCGGTGCTGGCGACCAGGGGCTGATGTTCGGTTATGCGTGTGACGAGACACCGGACCTGATGCCTTACCCGATCTGGCTGGGTAACGCGGGAAATTACCCGCGAGATCATCGACCCGCTCGTGCCGGAAGGCCTGCGCGCACCCGGATTCCGGATATGGGTCAATCCCGCCGGCCCCTTCGAAATCGGTGGCCCCAATGGGGACACCGGCCTCACCGGCCGCAAGATCATCGTTGACACCTATGGCGGCTCCTGCCCCCACGGCGGCGGCGCATTCTCCGGGAAAGACCCGACCAAGGTGGATCGTTCGGCGGCTTACATGGCCAGATACATCGCCAAAAATCTGGTAGCGGCAGGCTATGCCCGGCGCTGTCTGGTCCAGTTGGCTTACGCCATCGGAGTGGCTGAGCCCGTCTCCCTGCTGATTGACACCTACGGCACCGGAACCCTGCCCGACGACCAGATGGAAGCGATAGTGCGCGCCACCTTTGAACTGACGCCCCGCGGCATCATCGACAGCCTCGACCTGCGTCGGCCCATCTACCGCCAGACCGCCGCCTACGGCCACTTTGGGCGGGAGATGCCGGACTTTACCTGGGAGCGTGTCGATCAGATCGAAAAGTTGGCCAGTTTCAACGGCTAATCCTGACTAGTAGTCAGTCACGGTGAAAAGCATGGATGAGTTGAACCGTCACACCGGCGAAAGCCGGTGTCCCGGTTGTTGATTTTTCTGGATTCCGGCTTTCGCCGGAATGACGAGATTGTCCACCGGTTTCAATATGACTGACTACTAGGAAAAGTGTCTTGCAAATGCTTACCAGGTCTGAACAATACCCTAGATATGGGGTCAATTTTTCGGCGCTGAAACTCGTCGTTCACGTTTTCAGAGTGGCTGCTTCGGGGTGAATTCTGTTGAAAAACTCCTCCCAATAAGCCCCTATCCGTTATATGATTATGGCATATTATGGATAGGGAAAACACGCCATGATGGGCCATCAATCAATAGTTCAGGATAGGCTGTTTTACTCCTTCACCCTGGAAGACTACGTTCCTTCCAATCACCTCCTTCGCGGAATCAACCTAAAAACCGTAATTAACCACGAATGACACGAATGTTCACGAATGAACACAAATAGTTAACAAGAAATATCGTCTCACCAAACAGGTGAATCGGGTGAATTTCGTTAATTCTTTGATTATTCGTGAACATTCGTGTTTTATTCGTGTAAATTCGTGGTTAATCGCTTTTTTCAGGTTGAATGGGCAGATCCAGCGTTCCGTACTCGCGCACTGCGCGAGTACCTGGAGGCATTGGATGACGATGACAGTCTTGATGCCCTGGAGGATCAACTCGAAGTGGCCCTGCATACCTTTGAGGGCAATGCACCAATGGTCAAGTCCATTGTGGCTTGGGAATGGATTGTCTAGTGCTTTATTGAATTAGAAATGGAATTAGACGCTGAACGACTGCTATCGGGAAATCCGACGGACAGAAATGGGTCGAACGGAGACTATCGCGTTTCCCAATAGCTGACGCTTGCCTCGATGTTGTGATAGCGGTCCGGTCAGTGCCATAACGGAATTTCAACGATATCGATGGGCTATTCGAGACTTGGCCTGCTGCCGCTTGCGGCAATTGCCGCGTCCAACCAATCCTCGAATTCTCGCGCTGGCAGGGGGCGCGAGAAAAAGTAGCCTTGGGCTATGCCGCAGCCGAAGGATTGCAGCAACTCCGCCTGGCGGCTGGTTTCAATGCCCTCCGCTTCCATCGTCAATTTGAACATCCGCCCCAAGGCAAGAATGGTCTTCACGATCTGGGCGTCCTCCGCGTTGCTGTCTGCATCCGTAACAAACGAATGGTTGATCTTCAGGATATCGATGGGCAGTTGCCGCAGGTAGGACAGGCTGGAGTAACCCGCGCAGAAATCGCTCACCGCTACCGTGACACCGATCCCGCGCAGGCGAGCGAGCACGCTGGCGGCGTGTATTGAATACGCCATCACCGCGCTCTCCGTAAGCTCGATTTCCAGGTCCGACGGGGCAATCCCGTGGTGGGCGGCCAGTTCGGAGATGCGCGCTACCAGGTCTCCCATTTCCAGCTGGTGCGGCGAAATATTAAAGGCAATCTTGAAAGTGTGGCCGGCAGCCTGCCAGACGGCCGACTGGCGGCAGATCTCGTCGAGCACCCAGTCCCCGAGCGCGCAGATTAGACCGCATTCCTCCGCTAGAGGGATGAAGTCGGCAGGCAGCAGCAGCCCGCGCAGCGGGTGCCGCCAACGCACAAGAGCCTCGACACCGAGAATCTTGCCCGTGGCAAGGTCGACCTTGGGCTGGTAGTGCAGTTCCAGGTCGCGCTGGGCCAAGGCGAGGCGCAGTTCCATCTCCAGGTTCAATCGCTGGCTGATCCGGTCCTGCATGTCCTGCTGGAAGAAGCGATAGGTGTTGCGTCCGGCCGCCTTGGCGGAGTACATGGCCAAGTCGGCGCGCTTCATCAACTCCATGGGATTCGTTCCGTCCTCGGGGTAAAAGGCCATTCCCATGGAGGCGCGGATCTCGACGGCATGCCCGCTCAATTCCATTGGGCGTGCGATCTCGGCCATCAGTTCCTGCGCCAGGGAGGCGCAATCCCCGGCCTCCTGCAGATCCTCCATGAGCACCACGAACTCGTCTCCGCCCAGGCGAGCCACAGTGTCCGCGGTGCGCATTCGGCTCTTGATCCGGCGAGCCACCTCTTGCAGCAGAAGATCTCCGACGTCGTGGCCCAGCCCGTCGTTGATGGCCTTGAAGCGGTCGAGGTCGATGAAAATCACCGCAAGCCGACCACCCTCGCGCTTCGCCCGTTCGAGGGCGTGCAGAAGGCGGTCTTTCATCAGGGCGCGGTTGGGCAGGCCGGTGAGGGCATCGTGGAACGCCTGGTGCCGGATTTCCTCGTCCTTGCGCCGAAGCTCGGTGATATCGTGGAAAACGGCGACGTAACGGATGGGGGCTCCGGCACTGGCTTCGATGCGGTTGATGGAGAGCCACTCCAAGTAGGCCTCCCCGTCCTTCCTCCGGTTCCAGACCTCTCCCCGCCAACAACCTTCTTTGGTCAGGGCTTCCCACATCGAGCGGTAAAACTCCGGTCCGTGGCGGTCGGAACGCAGCAGGCTGGTTTTCCGCCCCAGCGCCTCGTCTTCCGCGTATCCGGTGATTTCGGTGAAGGCAGGATTGACTGACAGAATGATGCCTGCCGCATCGGTGACCAAGATGCCTTCCGACGAGTTTTGATACACGCTGGCGGCGAGGCGTAATTCCTCCTCGGCAGCCTTCTTCTCGGTGATGTTCTCAAGCATGAGCAGCAGGTGCGGTTCGCCCCGACTGGTAAAGCGTGACAACCAGCAACGCGCCCAAACGTCGTGGCCGAAGAAGCTGGTAAGGTGTCGAATCTCGAGCTCCACCCTTGCGCCGGTGGCCAGCACACGCTCCGCCGCCTCCTGTATTCCCGAAGCCTGCCAGGAGCTGAGTTGGCGAAAGTTCTGCTTCAGCAACTGCTCCTGAGTGATGTCGGCTATAGAGGCCAGCGACGGGTTGGCCATTACGCACTGACCGTCCTGCCGGTAGGCTGCAATCCCCATGGGGGACGTCATCAGGATGCTATCGTTCAGCGCCAGGGTTTCACGCAGTTGCTCTTCCTTGGCAAGCAGTTCCTTGGTGCGCTCTTGTACCTGCTCTTCCAGGCTCAGGTTGAGGGCGAGGATTTCCGCCTCGGCCCGCTTGCGCACGGTGATATCGCGCAACAGCACGATAAAACGAGGCGCCAATCCCGCTGCGACAGGCTTGCGGGCAATGGAGAGTTCGAACCACAATTTGCCTTGTGGAACTTGCAGCTCGATCTGTCTGCCGTGGGAGTGACCTGTTTCATCAGCCTCGCGCAGTGCCAACATGACCACATCCGCCGCCTCGGGCGGCAGGATGTCGTGCACGGTTTTGCCGATCAATGCTTCCGGAGGCGCGGCCAATAATTCAGGGCGTGAAGAATGGTAGTCATAGTAGCGTCCGTCCAGACCAAGCTCGAACAGCAGGTCTGGAAGAGCATCGAGCGTGGCGGCAAGGTTGCTTTGCGCCGCAAACAGTTCGGTCTCCGCACGCTTGCGCTCGGTGATGTCTTGGTAGGTGCCCAGCACACCTATCAGATTGCCTTTTCCGTCCTTCAGGGGGATCTTGCTGGCTTCCAGATACATTGATTCACCATCCGGGCTTGTCTGGTGCTCCTCATAATTCACCTTGGGCAGCCCGGACTGCATTACTGCGAGATCATCTGAAATGTAAAGCTGTGCCTGCTCGGCCCAGCGCAAGTCACGATCAGTCTTGCCAACGATCTGGCTCGGGTCTTGCAAGCCAGCATCCAGCGCAAAGAGACGATTGCAGCCGAGGTAGCGGCTCTCCTTGTTTTTCCAGAACACGCGTGAGGGAATTGTGTCCAGCACCAATTTGAGCATGGCCTGGACCTGGCCACGACCTTTCTCGGCTTTCCGTTGATGCATCAATCTGCTAGCCCGCTGTTCGGCAATCTCAAGCCGTATGTTCAGGAGTAGCCGGTCGACAGGCTGTGCGAGGTAATCATCGGCGCCGGCAGCCAGTATCTGTTTGAGGTCACCGGGGTTCGTGCGCAAGGTGATCACCAGGATCAGGCTGTCTTCTCCTTTCGGGCTACTCCGAATCTTCCGGCACACTTCCAGTCCGTCCATTTCCGGTAATAGCCATTCCAGGATCACCATGGAAAAGTGGCGACTCTGATAGCTTTCCCAGCCACTTTCGCCATCAGCGACCGCTGTGACTGCATGGCCACGGCTTTCAAGCACGGATTGTAGCAACGCACTCATTGCTGGTTCGGGTTCAACCAATAGAACATCCATGCCCTGCACCTCACCTCTACCTACCGCGTTGATGAATCTTTATTCAATGCCGTCCGCCAAGTTTTCGCCGAAAGTATTCTTTCTTCAATACTAGCATCACCGTGAAGGCCTGCAACGGATCGGTTTGCGACCTTCTTATAGTCTCTCCCGCACATTTCCCCTGGCTGTGTCAATTGGAGTATGTGGCCGACTTTGGCTCGGGATCACTGGCAGATTTAAGACCGGAAGGATGGCTGGGTTCAGCAGAATGTGCAGAATGCCCCTGTTTATTTCCGCACCCTCTGCGTCCTTTGTGTTGAACCTAGAAACGGCTTCTAGGTTGAACCGCCGTTTTCAGGATGATGGCGAACCACGCAACTAATGTTGACTAATTTACTAAGGTATTGTATGTTTACCCTACCGAATTTTTCAGGAGCGCCGCCAAATGGCCGTTACCGGCAACACCACCCCACTGCTTCCCCTGATTGTCGAACCCGCCGAGCTGGAAACCCGTCTGGGTGCGGAAAACCTGCTGCTCGTCGACCTGCGCCGGCCGGATGCTTATGCGCGCTACCATGTTCCCGGCGCCGTCCATCTCGACTATGCCGCACTGGTGGCGCAACGCGGCATGGCGCGTGGCCTGCTGCCGGACGACGAACATCTGGAGGAGGTATTTTCCAGCCTGGGCCTGACCCCGGACACCCATGTCGTCGCCTACGACGACGAGGGCGGCGGCATGGCGAGCCGTCTGCTGTGGACCCTGGACGCGGTCGGCCACCGGCATTTTTCGCTGCTCAACGGCGGGATACAGGCATGGCATAACGAGGATCACGCCGGCCGCAGCGGCATCATCCGGCCGCAGCACAGCGTGTATAAAGTCAGCGGGGAGAAACGCAGCCTCGCCGATGCGGAATACGTCATGGCCCGGCTGGGCGACCCGCGCACGGTCGTCCTGGATGCGCGCAGCCCGAACGAATATTTCGGCCTGACGCGCACGGCGTTGCGCAATGGCCACATGCCAGGCGCCGTCAATCTGGACTGGAGCTTTGCCATGGATCAGGGACGCAACCTGCGCATGAAACCGGCAGAAGAGTTGCGCGGCACCCTGCACGGTTTGGGCATCACGCCGGACAAGGAGGTGATCGTGCATTGCCACAGCCACCACCGCTCCGCCCACACCTATGTCGTACTAAAAGCGCTGGGTTACGCCAAGGTCAAGGCCTATGCCGGCTCCTGGTCGGAATGGGGCAACCGCAACGATACCCCGGTGGAAGCCGGCCAGGCAGTGCTGGCTGCCTAGTAGTCAGTCATATTGAAACCGGTGGACAATCTCGTCATTCCGGCGAAAGCCGGAATCCAGAAAATTCAACAACCTGGACACCGGCTTTCGCCGGTGTGACGGTTCAACTCATCCATGCTTTTCACCGTGACTGACTACTAGCAGCCTGTCATGTTGAATGTGCATGATTTTCTTATAGGGCCGAATTCATTCGGCCAAATGTGCGAATGAATTCGCACCTACAAAGAACGTACGGTCGGTTTGAGTTGACTGACAACTAGCCCTCCGATCTAAAGATGGGCGTGATCCGCGTCCTCTTCGTCCTCATCCAGCGGCCATAGCTGATGCGCGTCGAGCATCAGGCGATAGCGGGTTTCGGCTGCATCCAGGCGCGCCAGCGCGGCGGCCAGGTTGCCTTCCAGCGCCTGCCTGCGCGCCGTCAGCACTTCCGATAACCCCATCTCGCCCAGGGCATAGGCCCGCGACATCAGTTCGGCGCTGCGGGCTATGCGTTCAGCCGCAGCCTGCGCGCTTTGCCATCCCCCATAGGCGGCCTGGGCGGCGGCGAAGGTATTGACTGCCTCTGCGGTGACCTTGCGCAGCACGGCGGCTTCGCGCTGTGCCGCCATCTCCGCCAGCGCACGCTGCTCGTCGGTGCGGGCTGAGCGCGCTCCGCCAGGGAAGGGAACGGAAACGTGCAGCCCGACCAGATGCTCGGCGCCGTCGCGCTCGCCGGCCATGTGCATGCCTACGGTCGGGTCGGGCGTTCTGTCGGCCGAGGCACGCTCCGCCTGCAGCCTCCCCAACATCGATTCGCTGCGCGCCACACCGAGCTCGTGGTTGTGCCTGAGGATTTCCTCCCGCCAGTATTCCAGCCCCTGCTCCAGCGGCACCGGCGTAGCGGCGGCTTGCACCTTGGGCAGGGAAATGGCGGGGAAGCGCTGGGCCAGGTCATTGGCGGCCACCTGCTCGCGCAGCCGCGCCTGGAGCAGCGCGCTCTCGGCCTGCGCCACCATGGCCTCGGCCAGATCGCTTTCAAGCCGCGGCGCATCGCCGGCGCGTACGCGCCTGGCGACGATGTCCGCCTCCTTCTGCAACAGCCCCACCTGCTCCTCCCACTGCTGCGCCGTCGTTCGCTCCCGGCCCCATGAAAACCAGGCTTTGAGCAAGCTGCGCCCGGTCTCGTGCAAGACATCTCCGTACACCGTCTGCGTCCGGGCCATTTCGGTCTGCCCCAGCTTACCGTCAATCGCAGCCTTGCCGGGGAGCCGGATCGGCCGCTCCAGCATGACATCCCACTCCCGGTAGCGCTCGGAAGGGTTGACGGTGCGCCGCTGCCCCGCCACGCGCAGATTGAACTCATGCTCCCCCGCCTGCAGACGCCGGTTGACTGCCTCGCCAACCTGGATGCCGGCCTGCGCCGCCAGCGCTTCCGGGCTGTTTTTCAGGGCAGCCACAACCGCCTCCGGCGGCGGCAGATCGGGATAGGCATTCAATTGCTGCGCTGCCGCGGGGTGCGCAAGAATGGCTGCGGCAAGCATCAGCCCCATGAAAATCCGTGGCCGCATAATCGTATGCATGGAGCTACTCATGCGAACCTCCCGAACTCGCCTACCGGCGTCATCCAGTAAGCAACCTCGCGGCTCGGCAACGAGGCCTTGAAATGCGCGATCAGTGCCTGGGCGTCATCATGGGCCATCACCACTTCCATTTTCATGCGCCGCGCCCGGCCTCGCACCTGCTCGTTGACGCTGGGGTAAACCGCGCCCTGGCCGTGGCCTTCGACCTCGTAAGTGGTGAACCCGCTGGCCAGTTCCGGGTGCTCAAGCAGATGATCGAGAATATTTTCTTCCAGCGCGACCGGAAAAACCACGGTCAAACAGCAATCGGCCTGTTTCATAATTTACTCCCCATGGCTGCCGCGCCATACTTGCGGTATAGCATCGGCAACATGATCAAGGTCAACAGCGTAGAAGTCACCAGCCCACCGATCACCACGATGGCCAGAGGCCGCTGGATCTCGGAACCGGGCCCGCTGGCGAACAACAAGGGAATCAAGCCGAAGGCGGTGATGCTGGCGGTCATCATCACCGGCCTCATGCGCCGCTTGGCGCCTTCCATCACCACCTCGGCCAGAGGCAGGCCATGGTCGCGCAACTGGTTGAAATAGCTCACCATCACCACCCCGTTCAGCACCGCGATGCCGAGCAGCGCGATAAACCCGACCGAGGCAGGCACCGAAAGATATTCGCCCGACAGCCACAATGCCCACACCCCACCTATCATTGCGAAGGGGATATTGGCGAACACCAGCGTCGCCTGACGCAGGGAACCGAAGGTGGAAAACAGCAGCAGGTGGATCATGGCCAGGGCGATCGGCACCACCACGGCAAGGCGTGCCGCGGCGCGCTGCTGGTTCTCGAACTGGCCGCCCCAGGTCATGCTGTAGCCTGCCGGCAGGGGGGCCTGTTTGGCTGCGGCCAGCTTTGCCTCCTCGACATAACCGACCAGATCGCGTCCGCGCACGTTGGCCTGCACCACGACCATGCGCACGGCATTCTCCCGGTCTATTTTGACCGGCCCGTCCACCCGCTTCAGCCGCGCCACGGCAGACAGCGGCACGTTGCGCCCATCCGGCAGGGTCAAGTGCAGGCCGGCGAACAAGGCCGGCGAAAGGTGCAGGCTGTCGGGGCCGCGCAGAAGCAATGGCGTGCGCCGCCCGCCCTCCAGCACCACGCCCAGCACCTGGCCCTCGAGCTGGGCGCGCAGCATATTGCCGATCTCATCCACCGAAAAGCCCATGCGGCCGGCGGCAAGCCGGTCGATATCGACCTGCAGGTACTGCACCCCCTCGTTCATGACGCGGTACACGTCTTCGCTGCCCTTGATGCCCTTGAGCACGGACTCGATTTTTTCCGCCTGCTGGTTCAACGCGGCGAGATCGGGGCCGAAAATCTTCACCGCCACGTCGCCGCGCACGCCGATGATCATCTCCGACACGCGCATGTCGATCGGCTGGGTGAAGCTGTAGGCGATGCCGGGAAAGTCCTTCAGCACTTTCCTCAGTTCGTCGGTCAGCCACGCCTTGTCCGGCTTGCGCCATTCGGCTCTGGGCTTCAGCACCAGGAAAGTATCGGTCTGGTTGAGCCCCATCGGGTCGAGGCCGAGTTCGTCCGAGCCCACCCGCGCCACCACGCCCTTCACTTCCGGCACCCGCTCCATGATCGCGCGCTGGAGGCGCATGTCCAGATCCACCGATTGCTGCAGATTGACCGAGGGCAGCTTTTCCACGCCGATAATCAGGTCGCCTTCGTCCATCACCGGCATGAAAGTCTTGCCGATCTGGGTGTAAGCCGCTACCGCCAGCGCCATCGCCAGCACCGCGCCGATAATCACTGTCCGGCTGTGGCCGAGCGCCCATCTCAGCGAGGGCATGTAGAGTGCGTCCAGCTTGCGCACCAGCCAGGGATCGCTGTGCGGCATCCGCTGCAACAAATAGGATGAGAGAACCGGGATCACGGTCAAGGCAAGCAGCAGCGAGCCGGCCAAGGCAAACACGATGGTCAGCGCCACCGGAATGAACAGCTTGCCTTCCAGTCCCTGCAGGGTGAGCAGGGGCAGGAACACCACGATGATGATCACCACCCCGGACGTCACCGGCGTGACCACCTCGCGCACCGCCCGGTAGACGACGTGCAGGTGCGGCAGCCGCGCCGCGCCCTGGTCATGGGCAAGATGCGAGACGATGTTCTCCACCGCCACCACGGCCGCATCCACCAGCATGCCGATGGCGATGGCGAGACCGCCCAGGCTCATCAGGTTGGCGGACAAGCCGAACAACTGCATCAGGATGAAGGTGATCAAGGCCGCCAGCGGCAGGGTCAGCGCCACCACGAAGGCGGCGCGCGCATTGCCGAGGAACAGGAGCAGCAGCACCACCACCAGGACTATGGCCTCCATCAGCGCCTTGGACACCGTGCCGACGGCCCGCTCCACCAGATTGCCGCGGTCATAGAAGATCTGTGTCTTGACCCCTTTGGGCAGGGTGGGTGCGATTTCCGCCAGCCGCTTGTGCACGCTGGCCACCACCTGGCGCGCATTGGCACCGCGCAGGCCCAGCACCAGCCCCTCCACCGCCTCGCCCTTGCCGTCCTTGGTCACCGCGCCGTAGCGCGTCAGGCTGCCGATGCGCACCGTGGCCACATCGCCCACCCGCACCGGCGTGCCGTCGCGGTTCGCCACCACGATGGCGCGCAGGTCGTCGAGGTTCTTGACGCTCCCTTCGGAACGCACCAGCAGGGATTCCTCGCCATCGCTGAGGCGGCCGGCGCCATCGTTGCGGTTGTTCATCTCCAGCGCCTGCTGCAACTGCGCCAGCGAAATGCCGCGCGCGTTGAGCGCTGCGTTGTCCGGCACCACTTCGAAAGCGCGCGCCAGCCCGCCCAGGGTGTTGACGTCCGCCACGCCGGGCAAGGTGCGCAGTTGCGGGCGGATCACCCAGTCCAGCAGGGTACGGCGCTCCATCAGGGAGAGATCGCCGCCTTCGATGGTGAACATCAGCATTTCGCCCAGCGGGGTGGTGATCGGCGCCAGGCCGCCGCCGATTCCCGGCGGCAAGTCGCGCGCTATGCCGGCGAGGCGCTCGGCCACCTGGTTGCGCGCCCAGTAGATGTCGGTGCCGTCCTCGAAATCGATGGTGATGTCGGTGAGCGCGTACTTGGATACCGAGCGCAGGATCTTCTTGTGCGGGATGCCCAGCAGCTCCACCTCGAGCGGCGCCGTGATGCGCGTTTCCACCTCTTCCGGCGTCATGCCGGGGGCCTTCATGATGACCTTGACCTGGGTGGAAGACACATCGGGGAAGGCATCGATCGGCAGGTAGTTGAATGCCAGCACGCCGGCGGCGATGAGCGCCACGGTGGTAAAGAGCACCGCCACCCGCTGGGTGAGAGCGAATTCGATTGCGCGCGTCAGCATTTAGGGCACCTCTGGAAATTCAGATTTCGCCCAAACGCCAGGCGCGAAAAAATTTTCGCCGCGCCGCATATGGGTGATATGTAAGCAAGAAAATTTTTTCGCAACGCAGCAGTTGGGATGAAATATGGATTTATAGAGGTGCACTTTAGTCGCCCCCCGCCGCCAGTCCCTGCCACACCGCCTTGAGCGAAACCGTGCCGCGCACCGCGATGCGCTGGCCGTCCCTGAGGTCGCCGCCTATCGTGCTGCCCGCGGCCGTTTCCCCCATCACGCGGACGGGCTGGACGAGGAATCCGGACGGGATTTGCACGAACACATAAGCCTGGTCGCGCGCGCGGATCAGCGCCGTGTCCGGCACGCGCCACGATTTGCCGTTGCCGCCCGCCACCACCGCCTCGACGAGCTGCCCAGGACGCAGATTTTCCGCTCCCTGGCCCACTTCCGCCCGTATCGTCACGGTCTGGCTGCCTTCCTCGACGGCGCGGCCGAGCTGCAGCACCTTGCCCGTAGCCCGGTAAGCCGGCACGCTGACTTCCGCGCCGGCCTGCAGGCCGCCGATCGCAGCGACCGGCACCTGGATTTCCAGCCACAGGGGCGCCAACTGCGCCACCTTGTACAAGGGCGTCGCCGCCTCGACGCGCTGGCCGGCCACGGCCATCCTTTCCAGCACCACGCCGCTGATCGGCGCGGGAATATCGATAGCGCCGGAAAGGCTGTAATTTTTTTCCAGGCTCCGGATTGCCGCCTCGCTCATTCCGGCCAGGCGCAGAGCCTGGCGCCGCTCGGAAAGCGCAGCCGCGGCCTCGGCGTCACGGCCCTTTGCCGCCCGGTAGCGGCTTTCGGCGATAATCCCTTCCTCAAACAGCTTCTCGTCGCGTTTCAAGGATGCTCGCGCCAACTGGGCCTGGGTCGTTGCCTGCAGGAGGCCGCGCTGGATTTCCACCAGGCCGGGGCTTTGCAGACGCGCCAGGAGCTGCCCCTTTTTCACCGCCTGGCCGGGCGCCGCCGCAATCGTTTCCACCAGGCCGGCCACCGGGGCGCTGACAATCTGCAACTGGTTGTCCGGGATCGTCACCCGCGCCGGCAAGCTCTTGCCGGCAGCCGCGCCCGGCGTGCCGAGGGGGGCGGTTTCGACCCCCATCGCCTGCGCCTGGCTGGCAGTCAGCTTGATTTCATTGCCTGCATCGGCATACAGCGGCGCCGCGACAGCAAGGCCGCAAAGCAATAAAACCGTCCGGCAGGCACGCGGCCCTTGGGATTTCCACATATCCATCTCCTTGCAAAATTCGACACCCGGCCGCATCCCGACAGAAGCGGCAGGCTGATTCTCCAACCTTTAACTTTAAAAATGCTTAAGAAGATGCAGGCGGCGCTTGAGAGGGTGGCGCCCCGAAAAAGAAAGGGCTTTGTGGAAGTATAGACGGAGCGTGAAAGGCGGAAAGAACAAGCGCCTGCCGAGGCTGTATCCGCCAGCAAGGAGATGACGACAGCGAAGCGACATCATCGCTCGCCGAGTCGCGCTTGAACTCGGCGGCAGCGCCCACCACCGGGAAGTCGGACGAATCGGAGCTCAATTCGGACGGATGCGCCGAGTGGGACGGGACGAGATCATCGATATGGATATGCACATGGGAGGGCACGTGCAAACCCCCGGCATGGGCATGCAGGAATGGCACCAGGCATTGCAGGAAGGCCAGGACCAGGAGCAGGTAAAATTTTCCCGAACGGTTACGCATATAGACTTATTCTAAACTGGAGCTATTGATGGCAGCAAGTTTTAATTGTAGAAGTTCGGACTTGATCTTGCATGCGGCGCTAGTAGTCAGTCATATTGAAACCGGTGGACAATCTCGTCATTCCGGCGAAAGCCGGAATCCAGAAAAATCAACAACCTGGACACCGGCTTTCGCCGGTGTGACGGTTCAACTCATCCATGCTTTTCACCGTGACTGACTACTAGATCAAGTCCGAACCTGAAGGCGGCACCACGCGAGCAAACCGGATGGAGCCCACATGTACGATTACGCGACTTCCCTCGCCGCGTCGGTCCAATCACCGTGCGCCGGATCGCGTTTGCGCCCCGCGCTGCTCCGCTTGGGGCGCAAGCTGGCGAGGGTTTGGGCAAAGGCCGCCCGCAGCGCCGCGATTTCCGGCCGCTTGCCGGCGCCATAGCGCCCCGCCTCAAGCGCGTCCACCAACTGCGCCAGTTGCCCCGACGCCTCCACCCGCTCTTCCAGCCTGACTAGCCACTGCCCCAATGTCGTGCCGCCGGGCGCTCCATGGCCGTCGTCGAATGCCAGCAGCGCGCGCGTCAGCGCCTCGGCGCTGTCCGCCGCCCGCACCCGCGCCAGCGCGGCGTGCCTGATGCGCATCCGCTTCCACCGGCGCACGCCGGCGAACGCAAGCATACCCGCAAGCAGCGTGCCGCCGAGCAGCAAGACCGCGGCGATGATGCGTTGCCGCACGGGGTCCACGACCTCCACCGGGGCGCCGGTCAATTGTGCCAGCAAGATACGGCCGGTGGCCTGATCAAAATAGGGCAGCCGCACGTCGGGCAGGCGGATTGCGCCTCCCGCCAAGGGCGTGACGGGAATGGCGACGTCGAAGGTTTGCACCGCACCGGCATCGCCGGGGGTTGCCGCGCGCGCGCTCACTTGCGCGGCATAGGCATGCAGCCCGGCGCGGTCGGGCAGGTCTGCCAGCAGGCGCGACAGACCTTCGGCGGTGATGCCGGCGCCGCTCACCGTGAATGTCCAGTTGACCGGCCGGCCGACGACCCCCCCGGCCGGCAGCGGCCCGGGGGCAAGCGACACTTTGCCGACGGGCACATGAACCGGCAGATACGCCGGCACCGGCGACGCCTGGAAGACGACGGCGGGTGCGGGATAACGCAAGCGCTTGCCGAACTTCACTGCGCCTAGCGTGGGGAATTTCACCTCCAGGCTACCCTCGCGCAGCGGGGTCAATGCCCAGCGATGGCGGTGCACGGTGTATGCCGCGCCCTCTACCGCGGCTTCCGCCTGGCGTTCGCCGAGGTAGCGCAGGTGCATATCCGGCGCCCGCAGTTCGCTGGGCGGGGACCACTGCAGGCTGCCGTCGTCGTACAGGTCGAGCGTGAGCAGCACGGCCTCGCGCACATTAACGTGAACGTCGCGAAGCGACACTTCATCACTCTCCCCCTCTGGGGGAGAGGTAGGAGAGAGGGAACGGACACGGCGGTCGCGACGTTCATCATTCGGGTTGGCGCGGCCGCCGTGTCCGTTCGGGTGAACACGATCGAGGTAGGCGCGCGCGAATACATGGGGCACGTCCGGCCCCGACGTCTCGACCATGACCGGCACCGCCCGGCTCGCTTTCCCTGCCAACGCCAGGGGCGCCAGGGACAGCTCTCCGCTGCGCAAGGGATAGAGCGTGACGCTCATCACCTGCGTGCTGCGCCCGCGCTGTTCCGCGGTCGAAGTGGATACCGTGTACACCTCGAAGTCCCGCCGCCAGGGTGCAATGATCGATTCGTCGAGCCCTGCGCCCAGGCCGGTAGCACGGATTTCGGCGCTCAGCGGCTCGCCCATGGCCAGCGCTTTCGGCTCCACGCGCACCTCGAACGAGGCCGCCGCCGCAGCGCAGGCCCAGCCTAGCATCAGCCATGGAATCAACCGGCGCAGCAGCTTCACCATGGCGCCATCCCTGGCGGCGGTTCGCCCGCCCGGTCGCGCTTCATCACTTCCTTCTGCAGCAGCGCAGGACGGTCCTGGACGATTTCCAGCTTCTTCAGCGCCGCCCGGTAGGCCGCCCCATCCCGACCGCCGCCCGCCGCGCCAGAACCTGCTTGCGCCGGCCTGCGCAGCCGTGCCGTCTCGGCCGCCTGCTGTTCATCGCGGATCAGCTCCGGCCCGGTCGTCTCCTTGCTCAACTCCGGTTCGGGAGGCTCCTCGTACGTATCTTCGTCCTGCCGGCCTTCCGCCTGCCGCCCGCGCCGCATCATCTCTTCGCTGTAGGGGTCCGGCTTGCGGCCGGCCGCGAGCTTGCCCGCCGCCAGCGCCAGGTTGATGCCGGCGTCGCGATAGTCCGGGCGCAATACGAGCGCGCCTTTGAAGGCATCGGCAGCCGCCCCGTAGTTGCCGGCCTGATAGTAGCTGTTGCCCAGATTGAACAGGGCCGCAGCCCGCTGCCCGTCGCTGTCGGCCTGGAGCAATGCCGCGGTAAACTGGCGCACGGCATACAGATAATCCTGGCGCCGGTAGGCGGCCGCCCCCTCGCCCATGCGCGCCGCATGCCCGCGCAGGCGCGCATAATAGGCCTGCGCGGTGGCAAACTGGCGCTGCCGGTATGCCTCGTGCGCGTCCCGTTCCGTCTCGCTGGCCGCTGCATGCGCAGGCGCTGGCAGCATGCCTGCCGCCAGTGCCCCGGCCAGCACCAGCACGCCAGCCACGCCGGCGCCGCCGCGCGTGATCGATGGCAGCCGCGCCAGGAGCCACAGCAACAGGCCCGGCGCCAGACACCAGGCAAACAGTTCGCGCCAGGCCTGGACGGCCTCCTCGGGCGGCTTGCCTCCGGGCAGCGTCAATATTCCCTGCCCGTACAGGGCGCGCCAGTCGCCGTCGCCATCCTCGACCGCGTGGAAGCGCCCGCCCGCGGCACGGGCCAGAGCGGCGAAGCCCGCCTCATCCATGCGGCTGACGACTGCCACGCCGTCCTGTTCGATACGGCCGCCGTCCGGGAGCGGAATGATGGCGCCCTGTTTCGACCCGATGCCCAGCACAAACAGCGGGATCCCCGCGCTCTTCAACTGCTTCACGGCCTCCAGCGCCTGCGCGCCGCCGGTTCCGGAGAGCGCGCCGGCTTCCGCATCCGTCACCAGCAACACGGCCTTGTGGCCGGCGCGTGACGGCAATGCGGCGCGGGCCAGATCGAGTGCCGCGCCCAGCGCCGTGCCCGGCGTTTCGAACAAGTCGGGCGAGGCCAGATCGAGGTAATGGCGGAAAGCGTCATAGTCCTGCCCCAGGGGCATGAGGATGCCTGACGCACCGGAGTAGGCGATGAGACCGAGGCGCTCGCCGCGCAAACGCGGCAGGAGATCGAGCAGCTTCAGCTTTGCCCGTTCCAGCCGTCCCGGCGACACGTCCTGCGCGCGCATGGAGGGCGAAACATCCAGCACCACCATCAGGTCGATGGCGTGGCGCTCGCGCAGGGAAGCGGCATTTGTCTGCGCGGGATCGAGTTCCAGCGGAATGCGCGGGCCCGCGGCGGCGGCCGCGAACAGCAGCCAGGCCGCCATTCCGGCTGCGCGGCGCCACCGCCCTTGCGCCACGGGAAGCGCGCCGCGCAAGGCCCACGGATGCAAATGGGCATCGGCATAATGCAGAATCCGCTGGCGCCGCACGCGGCGCCACACCGCTAGCAGGACGGGCTGCACGGCAATCAGCCACAACCAGGGCTGGTGCCACGTCAACTGCGACCATGCCATCTCCCACGCCATCAACAGGACCTCAGCATCATGCGCACGCTGCTCGCCGTGAACAGAAACACCCCCAGCAGCAGCGGCACCCAGTACCACTCCAGGACGGCACGGCGCGTGGCCGGGCGGTGCACGGTCTGCTCCCGCCGGCCGATATCGGCGATCACGGTCTGCAGGGCGCCGCTGTCGCCGGCCTCGTAGTATCGTCCGCCGGTGCGGGCGGCCATCTCGCGCAGGCCGGGCTGCTCGGCAGCGGCCGCCGGGCGCGCAGGCTGGGGACGATCGAAGATATCCACCCCTACCTGCACGGCATAAACGGGCACCCCCATGCCCCGCGCCAGCGTGACTGCTTCCGCGGGCGTGATCTCGCCCGCCGTGTTGTCGCCGTCGGTAAACAGGATCAGCGCCGGGCGCAAGCGGGCTCCCTGCTGCAACTGTTTCAGCGCCAGACCGATCGCGTCGCCGATCGCGGTATCGTCGCCGGCAATGCCGACCTGGGCGCGCCGGATCATTTCCGTGACCAGTTGCCGGTCGAACGTGGGCGGCACCAGAGTCGCCGCCGTGGTGCCGAAGGCAATCACGCCCAGACGGTCGCCGCGCCGCCCCTCCACGAAGCGGTTGACCAGCGACTTCAGCACGGTGATGCGTTCGACCGGCTTGCCGTCCATTTCGAAATCGTTGATGCTCATGGTCTTCGAGGTATCGATCAGTATGGCTATCTCGCGGCCTTCGGGCGCTTCGGGAATCCAGTCTCCGATCCACTGGGGCTGCGCCAGGGCCAGCACCAGCAGAGCGGCGCCGCCGCCATTGAGCCATGCATGGACGCGCCGGTCGCTGCGGGCGTAATCCTGGTCGGCGGGCAGCGGCGCCAGATTGGGGTGAACCAGCAGCAGTCCGGCCTGCTGCCCGGCATCGGCCATGCGGACGCGCCGGCGGCCGGCGAGCGCCGCGCCCAGCAGCAACAGGGGCAGCAGCGCCAGCCAGACGGGCTGAGCCAGCGTCAGCATCGCGCCCCCGGCCGCCGCAGCCATGTCTCCGCCTGATCGAACAGGGCCGCCGGCGCGGGCGTTGCGGTCGAGGTATCGGGGGCGTAGCGCAAGGCGTCCAGCGCCCGCACCAACTGCGCCCACTCGGACCCGGCGCCGGCCTTTGCGGTGACGGCAGGCGCGCAATCGGACGCCAGGCGCGCGAGACCGAGGCCGCGCCTGAGCTCGCGCGCGACGGCATAGCCCGCCTGCCGGGGGGAGAGTTCGCCGGCGGCAAAGCGGGCGCGCACCCGGTGCAGGCGCCGTATCGCGGCTCGCGCCCGGCGCCGGCGATACCAGCGCAGCGCAAACAGCACGCCCAGCACCAACGCCAGCGCCACAGCCAGCGCGGCCCAAGCGTGAGCATCCTGCTGCGGCGGCGCCAGCGGTTCGACGATGTCGCGCAGCGCCTGGGTGTCGTGCAGTGCCGGGGCCGGCTCACTCATGGGCGGCAATCTGCGCAAAGAGTTCGACCGGGTCATCCCCGGTCGTGCAACGGTAATAAGCCGCGCCCGCATCCCGCAGCCAGGCGCTGCGCCGCTCGATCAAGCCGAGCGCCTCGCGCGCATAGGCCTCGCGCACCTGCAGGCTGCCGGCGTCGAGCTGACGCGCCTTGCCCGTGGCCAGATCGAGAAAGCGCACCATGCCGAGTTCGGGCAGCGCGGTTTCCACCGCATCCAGCACCTGCACGGCATAAGTGCGGTGGCGCGAGGCGAGCCGCGCCAGCAGCGGACGGTCGGCATCCTGCAGCAAGGTGAAATCGCTGATGAGCACCAGCTTCGAGCCGGGCGGCAGCAGCGCATCGAGATGGCGCAGACGCACCCCGTAGCCGGCGCGGTCCGCTTCGCCCGGGTGAACGATGGGCGGACAGGGCGCCGCGGCTGCCCGCACCAGCGCGGCGGCGCCTTCTTCCCCGTGGCGGCAGGGCAATACCAGCGGCTCCGGCTGCAGCACGGTGCCCCCGACGCAGGTGTTCTCAGCCGCGAAAGCGAATACCGCCGCGATGCGGGCGGCCTGCGTCGCCTTGAGGCGCGCGCGGGTGCCGAAACGCATGCTCGCCCCGCGGTCCACCACCACATGCAAGGCGGGATGATGCTCTTCCCGGTAGATCTTCAGATAAGCCTTGCCGGTCCGGGCGGTGGTGCGCCAGTCCATGTCGCGCGTGTCGTCGCCCGGCTGGTAGGGCCGCACCTCCTCGAAGTCCAGGCCGCGGCCGAGATAGGCGGAGCGGAAATCGCCGATGTGGCGATGGTGAACCTGCAGCCCGTGGCGGGATGCCAACCGGAGCGCCTGAACGCGCCGCGCCAGGTCGGCGATCTCGCGCTCCGTCAGCAGCGGCGCCGTGATGTCGCCGGGCGGCACCCGCTCGCGCCCAATCCGCAAGCGCTCCGCCAGCCGCGTGATGATGTTGCGCGGGGACAAGTCAAGCATGAGAGGGAAGCGCTGATTTATTCGTCGCACCGGCGAAAGCCGGTGTCCAGTGCCTTGAATTTTCTAGATTCCGGCTTTCGCCGGAATGACGATTTGTCATTTAATCAGCGCTTCCTAAGATCCTGGGATATCAGGGCACCGGAACCGTTTCGAGCAGCCTGCGGATCAGGCTGTCCGCGCTCATCTTCTCCATGCGCGCGGCGATGCTGGTGATGATGCGGTGGCGCAGGCAGTCCGGCGCAAGGGCAATGATGTCGTCGGGCGTGACGAAATCCCTGTTGCGGAGATAGGCGTAGGCGCTGGCCGCGTGGGCAATGGCCAGGGAAGCGCGCGGGGACGCCCCCACTTCGATCATGCCTTCCATCTCCGGCAGCCATGCGGCGATGTTGCGGGTGGCGCGAACCAGCTCCACGATATAGCGCTCCAGCATCTCGTCCAGGTGCACGCGCTTTACTTCCTCGCGCGCGGCCAGCACGGTCGGCACGTCCACCATCGGCGGCGCGGCGGATGCCCGCTCGAACTGCCCGCTGCGGTCGCGCTTCAGAATCTCCAGCTCCTCGTCCGGCGTGGGATAGTCGAGCGAAACATGGAGCAGAAAGCGGTCCAGTTGAGCTTCCGGCAACGGATAGGTGCCGGCCTGTTCGAGCGGATTCTGGGTTGCCATCACCATGAACAGCCGGGGCAGGGCGCGCGTCTCGCCCCCCACGGTGATCTGGCGCTCCTGCATGGCTTCCAGCAGCGCCGACTGTACCTTGGCGGGGGCGCGATTGATTTCGTCCGCGAGTATGATCTCGTGAAACAGCGGCCCCTCCACGAAACAGAAGCTTCCTTCGCGAGGATTGTAGACGTCGGTGCCGGTAAGATCGCCGGGCAGCAGGTCAGGGGTGAACTGTATGCGCTTGAAGCCCGCATGCACCCCTGCAGCCAGCGCCTTGATCGCGGTGGTCTTGGCGAGTCCGGGCAAACCCTCCACCAGGATGTGGCCGCCCGTGAGCAGCCCCACCACCAGCCGGTCCAGCAAGGCCGACTGGCCGACAATGACCGATTCCAGTCCGGCGCGCATGGCAGCGATGCTTGCCTGATTTTCCATGTTCACGGTTCCTAAAGTTCCTGACAGGAGCAAGCGTACCATATCTCTCGGCGATGCTTGCCTGCTTTTCCATGTTCACAGCGCCCCCTCCAGCAGGGCGCTTTCGGCCAGCACATCCACCCCGTGACGGGGCGTAATGGCGCGCGCCGGGATATCGGCGCCGGCGCGCCAGTTCATCACCGCCTCATGCTTGCCTGCACCCGTCACAAGAAACAGCACCTGCTTCGACCGGCTGAGGCGCCTGGCGCTCAAGCTCACCCGCTCCGGCGGGGGCTTGGGTGCATCGAACACCGCCAGCGCGGCGGGGGCATTCTTTTTCCTGCCCCAATCCTGGCCCGGGAACAGGCTGGCGGTATGGCCATCCTCGCCCAGGCCGAGCAGCACCAGATCGAATTCGCCGGCCTCGCGCAGCGTAGCGCAATATTCGGCGGCAGCGGCTTTCGCGCCCATTTCGGCCGGGATAGTGTGGATCTGCCCGTGCGGAATCGCAACGTGGGCAAGCCAGGCATCCTGTGCCATGCGGCTGTTGCGTTCGGGATGGCCGGCGGGCAGGCAGCGTTCGTCGCCGAAATAAACATGCCATGCGCCCCAGTCGGTTTTCAATCCCCGCAGCCGCTCGTAGAGCAGGCGAGGCGTGTTGCCGCCGGCGAGCACCACGCGGAAAGCGCCGGAGCCGGCAATCGCCTGCTCGGCGGTGCGGGCGACCATGATGGCGGCTCCCGCCAGCAGGGCCTGCGCCGATGAAAAGAGATGCCAGCGGCAAAGCTGCGGGCCAGTCATGTCTTCACCATCGCAAGCCGCGGCGGGATCGGGTTCGTCAAAAACCCGCTACCAGGGAAGCGCTGATTAATTCGTCGCACCGGCGAAAGCCGGTGTCCAGGATGTTGATTTTTCTGGATTCCGGCCTTCGCCGGAATGACGAAATGGGAATTAATCAGCGCTTTCCTAGAGCTCATTGCGCCACTCCTGGTCCTCGCTGTCGAAAAGCCGGTTGGCCTCGTGCAGGCCCCAGCTCCCGGCCGGGTAGGTGTGGATGAAATCGCGCTCCTGCTCCCAGTACTTGAGGATGGGATCGACCACGCGCCACGACCATTCCACTTCGTCGAAGCGGATGAACAGGGTGCGGTCGCCCTCGATAACGTCCAGCAACAGGGTCTCGTACGCTTCGAGCGGCTCCTCGTGCGTCTTGCGGTAGGAGGCGTTAAGCTGGACGATGCGGGTGTTCATCCCCAGCCCCGGCTGCTTGACGTGCACTTCCATGTGCATGCTCTCGGAAGGCTGTATCGAAAGCAGAATCCAGTTCGGGTCGATGGTTTGCAGAGGCGTTTCGCGGAACAACTGCTGCGGCGGATGGCGGAAGCGGATGGCGATGAGGGAGGTTTGCTTCTCCAGGCGCTTGCCGGTGCGCAGGTAGAACGGCACGCCGCGCCAGCGCCAGTTGTCGATGTAAAACTTGGCGGCGACGAAGGTTTCGGTGACGGAATCCTTTTCCACGCCCGGCTCGTCCTGGTAGCCCGGCACCTGCTCGCCATCGACAATGCCGCCGGCATACTGCGCGCGGAAAGCATGGGCATGCACGGCACGCCTGGAAATCGGCCGGATCGAGCGCAGCACCTTGACCTTTTCGTCGCGCAAGGCGTCGGCCTCGAGTGCCGGCGGCGGCTCCATCGCCACCACCGTGAGGAGCTGCATCAGATGGTTCTGCAGCATGTCGCGCAAGGCGCCGGCCTTGTCGTAATAATCGGCGCGCCGCTCGATGCCGACATCCTCCGCCACCGTGATCTGCACGTGGTCGATGAAGTTGCGGTTCCACAGCGGCTCGATCAGCGTGTTGGCGAAGCGGAACACCAGCAGGTTCTGCACCGTTTCCTTGCCGAGATAATGGTCGATGCGGAAGATCTGCTCTTCGTTGAAATGATGGTGCAGCAACTCGTTGAGCAACTGCGCGCTTTCGATATCCTGGCCGAAGGGTTTCTCCACCACCACGCGATGCATGCCGCGCGGCCGGTTGAGCCCGACCTCGCTCAGATTCTTGATGACGGCGGGAAACTCGGCGGGTTTGATGGCGAGATAGAACACGCTGTTGGTGCATGTGCCGGACTTCGGCTTGCTGAGCGTGTCCACCAGCCGGTGGTAAGCGTCCAGATCGTGCAACTCGCCGAGGAAATAGCTGAAACGTGCCGCGAAGCGGGCGAATATTTCATCCTTGAAGCGCTCCTTGAGTTTGTCCCTGAGCGCTTGCTCCATGAAGGCGCGCCACTCGTCCTGCCCCCATTCGCGGCGGGCGAAAGCGATGAAGGTCAGCGCATCGGGCAGGCGCTGCGCCGCTTCCAGATGGTACAGCGCAGGCATCAGCTTGAGTACGGAGAGATTGCCGGTGGCGCCGAAGATGACGAAGTTGCAAGGATAATCGGGAGATTTTGCACTCACTTTTCACCATCCTCTTCCGGCGCGGAGGCAAGCACCGCATGGCCGCCGAAGCCCTTGCGCATCATCGCCAGCAGCTTCGCCGGGTAGTCGTTGGCGCCCTGCGAGGCGAAGCGCATCATCAATGCGAGGCTCATCACCGGCGCGGGCACGCCCTGCTCGATGGCCTCGTAGGCGGTCCAGCGGCCCTCGCCGGAATCTGACACAAAGGGTTCGATGCCATCGAGCTTCTGATCCTTCTGCAGGACATCGGCGATCAAGTCCAGCAGCCACGAGCGCACCACGCTGCCGTGGCGCCACATCTCGGTCACCGCCGCGAGGTCGATGCCGAATTCCTGCTTGCCCTTGAGCAGTGCCAGCCCCTCGGCGTAAGCCTGCATCATGCCGTACTCGATGCCGTTGTGTACCATCTTGACGAAATGCCCGGAACCCGCCTGCCCGCAGTGCAGCCAGCCCTTGTCCGGCGCCGGCGCCAGTATCTTGAGAAAGCGCTCGACCTGAGCCACGGTCTCATTCTCACCGCCCACCATCAGGGCGTAACCGTTTTCCAGCCCCCACACGCCGCCCGACACGCCGGCATCGACGAAACGGATCCCCTGTTTCGCCAGCAGTGCGGCATGGCTCATGGAATCCTTGTAAAAGGCATTGGCGCCATCCACCACCACATCACCGGGCGCGAGCATCGTCATCAGTTGCTCCAGGGTGTGCCGGGAAATCTCTCCCGCCGGCAGCATCATCCACACCACCCGCGGTTTGTCGAGCGAGCCGACCAGCTCTTCCAGCGAAGTGCAGGCCTTGAGGCCGGTTTCCCGGGCCAGCCCTTGCGCAACCTCGAAAGACCGGTCGTAGGCCGCCACCGTGGCGCCGCCGCGCACAAGCCGCCGCGCCATGTTCCCACCCATGCGGCCGAGGCCGATCATGCCGATATTCATGCTTGCTTCCTTTTTTATCGATTTAGACAGTATAGGCCAGGAAGCAGGCAGCAAACAGCCCCCCAGGCCGTGCGCATAAATCAGCCGGGTTGGGGAGCGGTGGTCTTATGGATTAGTAGTCAGTCATGTTGAATTTGCGTGATTCTCTATGTAGGGCCGAATTCATTCGGCCAAATATGCGAATGAATTCGCACCTACAAAGAACGTACAGTCGTTTTAAGTTGAATGACAATTAGACCGGGCAAGGCAGGCGGCTCAGGAAATTCTTACACCTTGATGTAAACCCAGTCCTGTTTCAGGCGCCGGGTGATCTGGTCGAGGGCGGAAGATGCGACCCCGGTACGCGGCAGAAGCTGCACGTCCACCCCTTTTTCCCGCAGTTTCTTGATGGTCTGGCCACAGGCCATGAAACCGAGGTTGGGGTATTTTTCCTGCATCATGCCTATGCGCTTGGCATAGGGCGAGACATCCGCGCGCAGCAGATCCACGCCCCCGCCATTGGCGACGATCTCCACCTGCAGCGGGCGGTTGCTGCGCCGATAGGCGTCCAGAAGGCTCTCGGTCTCGTCCAGGGCGGACTTGAGCCGGACCGGGTTGGATGAGCTCACGTGAACGATTATTTTTTGCGGCTCCCCCCCGACATCGTTGTGCTGCACGCTCTGGAGCAGGCGCGCCATTTCGCGGTCGCTCCCCATCCCTGTCCAGACGTGGGCAAACCAGCCGGAGGCTGCGCCGATGCACAGCAGCATGCAGGCGGCCAGCGCCTGGAGATAAGAAGCGCGGGAACGCCGCCCTTTCACGGCCGGAACACGGGCGGGAGGATGCGCGTAGGCATGCTTCACCATCTCCTTCAGCCCGCGCAGTTCGCACACCCTTTCCTTCAGCGTGTCGTCATGCCCTATGGCTTCGAAAGCGTGACTTTTTTCTGCCGCCTCCAGTTGATCATCCACAAAGGCGTTAAGAAACTCATCCGAAACGACGCTATCATCCTGCTTCATTTGACTCTCCTGATATGGCTGACCTGCGCGGACTGCACCGGGGCAAGCTCCTGCAGCATCTCCTTCAGCGCCCGCCGCGCGCGGCACAAACGGCTCATCACGGTGCCGACCGGAATCTCCAGGATGGCGGCGACCTCGGCATAGGAAAACTCTTCCAGATCCACCAGCGTCAGCACCTGGCGCTGCCCCAGCGCAAGCCTGGCGACCGCTCCTCGCACCCGGCCCACGATCTGCGTCTGCGCATGCTCATCTTCCGGCGTGGTTTCGTGCACGCAGCGGAAATCCTCGACCTCTTCGATGTCCTCCGTCTCCCGCTGCAGCCGGAAATGATCGCGCCAGCAGTTGGTCAAAATGCTGAACAGCCAACTGTTCAGCATTTCGGGCTCGCGCAACTGGCCGTGACTCTTCAGCGCCTTGGACAGGGTTTCCTGCACCAGGTCGTCCGCCAGCGCCGCGTCATGGCTCCAGGCGTAAGCAACCCGGTATAGGCGCTCACGGCTTTGCTCCAACTGGTCGTTGAAGCCATGGGCGCGGCTGAACAGGGAAAGGATTTTCATTGTGCGCGGCCTCGGTCCGATAAGAAGGCATTTAAAAATAAGACGCGGTGAGTGGCGGAATTATTCCATCCCAGCAAATATTTTAAAAGATGCAAATTAAAGTGGAATAAAAACGCCGCCCCTTACGTCCTACAAAATAGTGGCAATACTTCGCCACAACACAACAACCCAATGGAGACAACGCAATCATGAAATACATCCGTCAATTCCAGGTACTCGCCGCGGCGTTCGCACTGGTGCTGTCCTTCGCTTCGGGCGGCGCCGGGGCCGTCGATGCGCCCACACCGCAAGCTACAGCGGAGAAGCAGAAAGTGGTATTCCAGGTCAGCGCAGGCGACCCGAAAATATGGAACCTGACGCTCAACAATGCCAAGAACGTTCAGCAGGATCTCGGCGCGCAAAATGTCGACGTCGAAATCGTGGTCTATGGCCCGGGGATAGGCATGCTCAAATTCGACTCGCCTGTGGCGGGCAGGATAGACGATGCAAAAGTCTCCGGCGTCAAGATCGTCGCCTGCGAGAACACCATGGCGGCACAGAAGCTCACCAAGGACGACATGCTCGCCTCGGTCGGCTATGTGCGCGCCGGCGTGATCGAACTGATGAAAAAACAGAAAGAAGGCTACGCCTATATCCGCCCCTGAAACGGCAAAGCGTGTAGACCGGCCAAATTAAAATTCAAAGACCCACTCAGGAGAGAACATGAAAAAAGCCATACTGGCTGCCGCAATGGCCGCCGCTTTCGGGCATGCGCCCGCCTCTTTTGCCACCAACTGGTTCCAGTTGCAGAACAACGAGCAGCCGGGCGCTGCGCCCTATACTTTCTGGGGCTTCATCCAGCCTACTTATACTCATAACGAGGGCAGCGCTGTCAACAGCATTCCCGCGACCGTCGTATCCCCGGTAAACGGCGCCAATGTTGCAGTGCCGGCGGGACTGCGGGCTTACAATGGCCAAACTGCCCTGTTCAATCTGGTGGGTCCTGATTTATCCCACGGCGACCAGTTGCAGATGTTCCGCGCACGCCCCGGAGTGCGCGGCGTGATTCCGGGAACGGACGAGAAGATCAACTATTTCGCCCTGGCCGAACTCGGCAACAACGCCCTGACCCGCGAAAGGGAAGCGGTACTCACTGACGCCGCGATGACTTTCAATTACATCCCCGGCGCGCGCATCCGCGTCGGCCTGGGCCGCCTGCCGCTCGGCGAGGAAGCCATGCAGGGCGTCCAGATCATGGATTACATCAATTTCACCACCGTCACCGACCAGTTGCTCAACGAGCGGTTCGTGGCGCCCTATGTTAATGCCCCGGGGAGAACCTCGCCAGTAGTGGTGGGCGCGCCGATGGCGATGTCGAAAATCAAAGGCGCCATTGGCGGTTACCGCGATGTCGGCGTCGAGGTGTACGACTGGTTCAACCGTGGCAGATGGGAATATACCTATGCGGTGATGGCCAGCCAGGCCAATGGCATCGATTTCAGTGACGACCTCAACAGCGGCAATCACGATGTGACGGCACGCGTGCAGGCCACTTACGTGTTCCAGGGCGCCGGCCCAAGGCGGGAAGACGTCACGGCTTACGCTTGGCATCAGGAAGGCAAGCGCGCCTATGGCGGCACCGACTACACCCGCATCCGCGAAGGCATTGGCGCCAAATACCTGCGCCATGGCGTGCGGGTGAGCGGCGAATACATACGCGCCAAAGGCATGATCTACGTCGCGCCCACGCCGCAATTCAACGACATCGGTGCCCCCGCCTTTGAACCGGTTGATTACGTGGCGCTTGACTCCAGCAACAAGGCCGATGGCTATTATCTGGAGGCGGGCTGGAAGTTTGCGCCAAAATGGGAGGTGGATCTGCGCTATGACGAACTCAGCAAAATGACGAATTCGGCCTACGACGAACGCAAAGCCAGCACATGGACCCTGGGTGGCCAGTATTTCTACAGCCCCAAGCTGCGCTTTGCGCTGAACTACGAAATCCGCGACATCAAGGTTGTTAACCCCGGAGCGCAAATCACCAACGGGCAAAAAATCCAGGGCACGGCTGCGGAGATCATCGGCGGCTCGGTAGGCAACCGGCTCAGCGCGCAGATGACCTGGGTTTTCTGACGCTACCAATAGCACCTCTGCATGGGGCCGCGAGCCCGGCCTTTCTGGCTGGATCGCGGCCCTTTCCATTGCGGAATATCAACGGCGTCGCTTACTTTGATGCCCCATCACCAGTGCGAAGCGCACCAAACCCGGCGAGCCTGGCAGCCCCCCCACCCAGACATTGACATCCCCGCCAGCAAGCCTCTACGCTAGTAGCCAGCCATGTTGAATTTGCGTGATTTTCTTGTAGGGCCGAATTCATTCGGCCAAATGTGCGAATGAATTCGCACCTACAAAGAACGTACAGTCGTTGTTTCCAACAAGATGATCCCCTTGGCGTTCTTGGCGGTTCAATCGAGTTTTTTAGCTTCAGGGGAGAAATTCAATGCACATCTGGGTCGACGCCGATGCGTGCCCCGGCGTCATCAAGGAAATCCTGTTTCGTGCCGCCGAGCGGGCGAAGGTCCCGCTCACGCTGGTCGCCAACCGGTTTCTGCGCACGCCGCCATCGCGTTATATCAGGACCATGCAGGTGCCGGCGGGCTTCGATGTGGCGGATAACCAGATTGCCCGGCAACTGGGAAAAGGCGACCTGGTGATTACCGCCGACATCCCCCTCGCCGCCGAGGTGATAGAAAAAGGCGGCCATGCGCTCAACCCCAGGGGTGAATTCTATACACCGGACACGATACGGGAACGCCTCAACCTGCGCGATTTCATGGACACGCTGCGCAGCAGCGGCGTGGCAACGGGCGGCCCGTCAGTGATCAGCCAGGGCGACCGGAAGGCTTTTGCCAGCCAGCTTGACCGCTTTCTGGCCGGGCATGCCAGCCGGTGAAAGCGGCGGACATGCCCGGCCACGGCGCCGCCTGGATTTAGAAGTGATAGCTGTATACAAGCTGCCAGTTGACCTGTTCGTGGCTGCTGGTTACACCCGACACGCCCGAAGTCGCGGTCACCTTGGGGGCGTAGCTGGCAGCGAACTCCAGGTGGGCGCTCTTGTTCAAGGCATAGCCGCCGCCCAGCGTGTAGTGGTTCTTGATGGTCGCCGGGAACAGCGCGTTCAGGTAAGTATCCGGCACCGGATTGTTCGCCTTGTTGACGCCGGCGCGCAGCGTGAGCGCATCGGTCAGACGGTAGGCGGCGCCCAGCATCACCACATCCTGGTCACGCCAGTCCTGGTAGAAAGTCACGTTCATGGGCAAGCCGTTAAAGGCGGAAGCCATGCCGGTATTGCCTGACGGCGTAAACACCATCTTGAAGTCCTTCATGGCGCCAGCCCAGTTGATGCGCTTGTAGTCCGCAGCCAGCATCCACCTGTCGCTCGCCTCATAGGATATGCCCATGCCGTAGGTTTCCGGCCACTGGAAGTCCTTCACCGTCATTTTTCCCGCCACCGGGATGAGCTGGCTGGCAGGGCCGCCATTGAAGTTGACATTAAACGACACCGCCGCATCCTGCGCCTCCAGGTCATTTAACCGGGTCTTGCTGTGGTAGGTGGCGCCGACGGTGGTTTTGCTGTCGAGCTTGCAGGTGAAGCCGATCTTGCCGGCATAGCCGGTGCCGACCGCCTGGCCGGTATAGTCATTTTTGTTGGAAAAGTCGAAATAGCCCCAGTTGACCGGATTGGCGGGATCGAGCGCCGGCATCACGTTGGCGACGAAGCTATTGATCATGCCGCCGCTAGCCGTTGCCATGGGCGAAGTGCCGCCCGCCATTTGCAGGAAATCCCCGCCCCTGACCGCCATCTGCATATCCATGCCGGCCCAGACGTAATCCAGCGAGCCACCTATATTCAGGTTCGGACTGACATTGTAAGCGACCGGAAAGATCACCCGCCCGACGCTGACTTCGGAACGGTTGACCAGGCCCGGCGAGGGTACTTGACCTGCCGGGTTGGATAAAAGCGAATCGCTGCCGTATTCGGTGCCCATGCCCCCCTGGCCGTACATGCCGACGCCGAAGGCGAACCTGTCCTTTTTGCGCATCCAGCCGGCCGCCGGCCCGACAAACGAATCAGCGCTGGAACGGGAAGAAGCGCCGCTGGCGGAAGCATGCACATCCGGGCCGATACCGCCGAAAGCGATGTCGAGCAGGTTCCCTTCGTTCATCATGGCGAGGGTCGCCGGATTGTTCATCATGGCGGCGGCGCCGTTGTCATAGGCCAGCGAGGCGCCGCCCATGGCCAGGGCAGTGGCGCCGTAGCCTTCCATGTTCATGCCGTTGGTGGCCAAGGCCCATTCAGGAAATGCGCAAGCAGCCAATGCGCAGGTGAGTGCCAGTTTTTTGATTTCCATGTGTTTCTTTCCGCCATCCCAAATAATTTTTGGGTATATTTTTAGGCACTAAAGTTAATAATATTAATTTTTTATAACATTACCATTTATCGAGACACATGGATCTTAAATTCTTGAGTTTCACTATAAAAATTACTTATCTTTATGCCATTCGCATATCGCCATGGCGGGGTCTTGCAACACGAAATAATTTTCTATACTATTCAAATAGATAAACAAAGGAATCGTGCCATGGCGACGGATGCGCTCAAGCTGGTGGAAGCCTTGCTCAAGGCTCAGATGCATGCAGGTCCCGGAGCGCCGGCCGGCAAGCCGGTCATCACCGTTTCGCGCGATTACGGCAGCGGCGGGCGGGAAATTTCAGGGCAGTTGGCCAAGCGCCTGGGCATACCGGTCTACGACAAGGAACTGCTCGACGCCGTGGCGGAAAAATCTGGGGCCGACCCCAAGCTGATGGCACAACTCGATGAAAGAACCCGCGGCTTCTGGGATGCCTGGATCAGCTCGCTCATGTCCGGCGAAGAAATGCTGGAGGCGAAGCACCGCCACTATCTGGTCAAGGTGGTGCTGGGCATACTCAACACCGGCAACGGCGGCGTGATCATCGGGCGCGGCGCCCACATCATCCTGGCGCGGCAGGATGTGTTCCGGGTACGCGTCATCGCCTCGCCGGAAACCTGCGCCGAACGGGTCGCCGCAAAAAGAGCCGTTTCCGTCGAGGAAGCCCGAAAACTGGTGGAACAGGTCAACCAGGGAAGAGAAAAATTCATCTGGGAAGTCTTCAAGCAGCGGCTCAACGAGCCGGCCGCCTTCGACCTCACTATCAACACAGACCGTCTGAGCAAGTACGAGGAAGTGGCGGAAATCATCATCCTCGCCATGCAGTACCGGCATCGCAACAACGCCTGAGGGCGGCGAGGCAATGAGCCCAAACACGGAAACCCCTGCCATCCAGGTCAATATCGTCAGCCTGGAAAGCGAAATCTACTCAGGCGAAGCGCTTCGCATCTCTGCGCCGGCCCAACTCGGCGAGGTCGGCATCCTGCCGCGCCATGCGCCGCTGATCACCCGGCTCAGCGCGGGCGAAGTTCGCATTCTCACGCCGCAAAACACCGAGGAGCTGATTTACGTTTCAGGCGGCATGCTCGAAGTGCAGCCGGCTCTGGTGACCATACTGGCAGATACCGCCGTGCGCGCCACGCACAGCGACCGTGCTGCCGCCGCGGAGGCAAAGCGCCTGACCGAGGAAGCACTGCAACGCCAGGAACATTTCACCCGCTCGGACCGGGCTTACGCAGAGCTGCTTGCCGGCATTGCGGAAATGATGATGGAGCATGAACTGCACAAAAAACATCGGCGATGGTAGCGCAGCATCGCCGTTCCTACTCGAAACTTGATCCTCTTCACCGTTCCCGGTAATGTAGCCGCCTGATGGTCGCTCTCAATCAAAATCTTGGCACCAAGATTGTCAACCTCCTGATTTTCTTCTTTTTCGCCGCGCTCGCGGCGATCAGCATGACCCTGTACATTTCCTGGCAACTGGAAGGGGCGGGCGCAGCGATCAACGATGCCGGCAGCGAGCGCATGCGCTCCTACCGCATGGCCTACCTGCTGTCGCAAAGCACCCGCGAAAACACCGGCAACGCCGCGATCAAGGCGGAGATTCTGAGCGAGGTCGAGCTGTTCGAATCCACCCTGCGCACGCTGGAAGAAGGCAACCCCGCGCGGCCGCTGTTCCTGCCGAAGGAGCGGGAGGTGCAACTGCAAATGAAGCTGCTGCGGCAGGTATGGGCGGACCGGGTGAAGCCGCTGATCCTGAAAATCCTGAACAGCGACAGGGCGACTGCTCAATCGACGCTGATCAATGACTACCAGCCGGCCCTGCAGAATTTTGTCGCCATAGTGAACGATCTGGTGCTGATGGTGGAACGCAGCAATGCCCGCAACACCAACTTGCTGCGTTCATTCCAGATTGGCCTGGTGGTGCAGGCGCTGATCGGCACCCTCGTTCTGATCTATCTGTTCTTCCTGATGGTGATCCGGCCGGTGAAAAAACTGCAGGAAGGCATACAGCGCATGGCGGCAGCGGATTTCAGCGTACGCCTGCCGGTGCAAAGCAAGGATGAGTTCGGCGCGCTTGCCGACGGCTTCAACCAGATGGCGGACCGGCTGGAGAATCTTTACGGCACACTGGAAGAGCGGGTGCAGGAAAAAACCCGCAGCCTGGAGGACAAGAACCAGGAACTGGCCATATTGTATGAATTCACCGCCTTTCTCAACAAGCCCGCTACGGTGGAAAACCTGTGCAGCGGCATACTCAAGAAACTGATGGGCATCCTGGCCGCGCAAGGCGGACTGGTGCGCCTGACCGCAGCGGATTCGAACACGCTGCACACCATCATCCATGAAGGGGTGTCGGAAGAATTCGTCCTTAAAGAGGAGTGCCTGCCTCTGGGTGCATGCCTGTGCGGCGAGGCGGCCCAGAATGGCACGCCGGTGTCGTGGAACCTCAACCTTGAGGCGCCGCGGCCGTTGCTGCTCCACTGCAAGCGCGACGGCTTCCAGGCTGTTTCCGCCATTCCGATCCGCTCCAAGACGCAGATACTGGGCATTTTCAATCTTTTCTTCCATGAACCGCGGGTGTTCGACAACCTGGAAATGCGGCTGCTCGAAACCATCGGCCTGCACCTCGGCGTCGCCATCGAGAACCAGCGCCTGGTTTCGCGCGAGAAGGAAATGGCGGTATCCGAGGAACGCAATCTGATTGCCCAGGAACTGCACGACAGCATCGCCCAGTCGCTCGCCTTCCTCAACATCCAGGTGCAGATGCTGGCCGATTCGCTGCGCCGAGGCAACACCACGGAGGCGATGGAAGGACTGGACCAGATCCGCGAAGGGGTCCAGGAAAGCTACGACGACGTGCGCGAGCTGCTGGTGCACTTCCGCACCCGGGTGGATCATGCCGACCTGGCCAGCGCGATCACCAGCGCGCTGGAAAAATTCGAAGGCCAGACCGGGATCAAGACCTCCTTCGTACAGAACAGCAGCGGCGCGCCGCTGGCGCCGGAATATGTGATCCAGGTGCTGCACATCATTCAGGAAGCCTTGTCCAATGTCCGCAAGCACGCCCAGGCGACACAGGTCGAGGTCGCCATGGAGCAGGACGGAGATTGCCGTATCTTCGTGACCGACAACGGCAAAGGCTTCGACGCCAGCCCGGAAACCGGCATCGCCGAGGAAAATCATGTCGGGATCAAGATCATGAAGGAAAGGGCGCATCGCATCGGCGCGCAACTGACGATAGACTCCGCGCCGGGAGAAGGGACTCGCGTATCATTGGCGCTGACCAAACAGCCGAAGGGAACTGCATGAATCACCCGATTCGAGTTTTGATCGTCGACGACCACACCCTTTTCCGCAGCGGGATCAAGGCGCTGCTGCAGCGGCATGAAGACTTCGAGATCGTGGGCGAGGCCGGCGACGGCCTGGAGGGGGTGAAACGCGCCAAATCACTCCAGCCCGACGTGGTGCTGCTCGATCTGCACATGCCCGGCATCAGCGGGCGCGAAGCGGTCAAGCTGCTGGCGGAGGAAGTGCCGGAATGCAACGTGCTGCTGCTGACCGTATCGGAAGATGCGGAAGACCTGATCGAAACCATCCGCGCCGGCGCCCGCGGCTATTTGCTGAAAAACATCGAAACCGAATTCCTGTTGAACGCCATACGCGCCGCCGCACGCGGCGAGTCGGTGGTGTCACCGCAGATGACAGGGAAACTGTTGATGGGCGTGCGCATGGGCAAGGAAGGCGGCGGCGCGGAAGAAGACAGGGAAAAGCTCAGCCCGCGCGAAAGGGAAATCATCACCCACTTGGCGCGAGGCGCCAGCAACAAGGAAATGGCGCGCACCCTCAACGTGGCGGAAAGCACGGTCAAGATCCATGTCCAGAACATCCTCAAAAAGCTCCACCTGACCAGCCGGGTACAGGCCGCGGTGTATGCCGTTGAACACGGCCTCGTGCAGAAAGATTAAACCCATAAAAATCAGTTGAACCGCCAAGACGCCAAGGACGCCAAGTAATGGCGAAGAAAAGGTCGAGTAAGCCAAATCACCCGATGGGCGATCTGCAAGCAGCCTGTAACGGCATGAATTTCATGGCGATCTTGGCGTCTTGGCGGTTTCAATAACCGTTTTCAGGTTGCTCTTCACTCACGCCCCGGCAACAGCGTCTTGCAGAACTATACCGGGTAGCCTTCGGCAATGCGCTGGTAAACCAGGCTCCTTAGCCAAAGCGCGTCCTGCGGGAAGATATTGCAAAATTCGACGCCGTATTCCAGCAATGGCTGCTCCCAGTTTTGGCCGGATTTGGCCGGACGCACATGCTGTATCAAGGCATCCAGAACCAGGGTCGTTTCCAGTTCGTCCACGCTGAGATGAAAAGTAATGCGCAGGGGGTCGTTTTTCCCGCCCAGCATGCCGGGGCTATGGATCTGTGCGCCGCTCAGGCTGAGATTGACGATATGCGCCACTTCCTGGACACCCTGCGGATTGGTGACGGAAGCGCTGAGGTCCACCCTGGCCCAGGGCGATTTGCGCAGCTTCTGCACCCTCACCCTGGCAGGGTATGCCAGATGAAAGTAATGGGAGGGGCTTATGCATGCACGCAGGATCACGGATTGGAAGACATAGATATTGCTGCCGGTTACCATGCGCACTTCCACTCTCTCGCCATCCACCATGATGACCCTCTGGCCTGCATCGACAGGCGTCGTGACCAGTATGCTCTGGTCCCTGATATAGCCGATCAGCCGGGCGTAGTGATGGGCCTGGATATCCCTTCCGAGCAGGCGAAGCTGCACCCGCTCCCATACCTGGGGCTTGATGCCTTGGGGCGGAAACATTTCAGACGGCGGCAGATCTTTGTACTCCACCCAGTCCGAAGTCTCTTTGGCCGGGGGGAGCGCGTCGACATCCCTGAGCAGACCACCGGCAAGCAGATTTTCCAGCAAGCGCCGATGGGCGACGATTTCCCCGCGGGCAAACAGCGTATACCCATAGCGGTCATAAAGCTGCCAGGGCAGCGGCATGCCGATGGGAATATCTTCGATCGAAACGGGTTGAAGGTTCATCGGTATACCTCCCGGAAATTATTCAGTTGCTAAAAACAGTTTTTTCCAAGTTTATCCGATCAATCATCGATGTGTCGTCTATTCTTAAAAAGTTGAGGGATCGGAAAAATTCCGCCTCTGCGCCCCCCGTGTGGGTAACGGGGCACGGTTTGTTCAACAATCTTTTTGAGGAGACGCACATGAAAGCGATTACGATCCGGACGGCGGCGCTGCTTACGATTCTGGCTGCGCTGTTTCCGCTCACAGTACGCGCGGCGGAGAACCCCGCGTTTTGGAAGTACCAGGTCAAGGGCGAGTTCGCAACGGTGCTGGCCAATCTTAAAACCAGCCTGGAGGCCAGGCAGTTCAACATCACCGGCGAGGAAAATCTCGCCAAGGGGCTGGAAAACAACAAGCAGATTTTCGGCGCGGACAAATGGAACACCATCGGCTTCAAGGATGCCACCACCGTCCATTTCTGCTCGCTGGAGCTCAACCAGGAGGTGTTCAACATCAACATGGACTGGTCCATCCTCTGCCCGTTCAAGATCTCGGTCTACACCATGAAAAACAAACCGGGCGTGGTAACCATCATTACCACCCGGCCGACCTATCTGCTGGCCAAGGACCCTCACCCGAAAGCCAGGGAGATCGGGCGCAAGATAGAAAAACGGATTATCGAAGCGCTGCACGAAGGGGGCGCGCAATAGGCATTGCGGGGGAGCGCAGACTTTTATTCGCCATTCCTTGGCGTCTTGGCGGTTCAACTGCTTTTATCGGTTGATCACGCCTTCCATCCCGAGTCTATAAAGGCTGTCGCTCCCGTTTCCGGCAACGCCTAAGCATGGCCGGCCTGCCCCTGGCCCATTTTTTCCAGGGCGATCTCGCGCATGCGGAATTTCTGCAGCTTGCCGGTGACGGTGGTGGGAAATTCCTCCACGAACCAGACGTGTTTGGGCACCTTGAAGTGGGCGATATTGCCGCGACAGAATGCCTTGATCTCGTCTTCGCTCGCGGCCTGGCCGGCCCGCAACTGGACCCAGGCCATGATTTCCTCGCCGTAGTACTGGTCCGGAATGCCGAATACCGCCACCTGGGCCACTTTGGGGTGGGTGAAGATGAATTCCTCGATCTCGCGCGGATAAATGTTCTCGCCGCCGCGGATGATCATCTCCTTGAGCCGGCCGGTGATGCGCACGTAGCCGTCGGCGTCCATGCTGCCGAGGTCGCCCGAATGCAGCCAGCCGTTGGCGTCGATGGCTTTGCGGGTGGCCTCCGCATCGCCGTAATAGCCTTTCATGACGTGGTGACCGCGAAAACAGATTTCCCCCGTTTCGCCGGTCGCCACGGTACTGCCGCTATCGAGGTGAACCACCTTCACCTCCTGGTGGGGGAGATTGGTGCCCACGGTCTCGATGCGGCGTTCGAAGCTGTCGGCGCGGGAAGTCAGGTGCGTCAGGGGGGACGCCTCGGTTTCGCCGTAGCCGATGAGGATTTCGGCACAGTGCATTTCCCCGATCACGCGCCGCATCAGGGGCGGCGGACAAGGCGCGCCGGCCATGATGCCGGTGCGCAGGCTGGTGAGGTCGAATTCCCCGAAGCGCGGATGCTCCAGTTCGGCGATGAACATGGTGGGCACGCCGTGTATGGCGGTGCATCGCTCCTGCTCGACCGCCTGCAGTGCCGCCAGGGGATCGAAATGGTCGCTGGGGATCACCTCGCAGGCGCCGACGGACAGGCACAGGAGATTCGCCAGCACCATGCCGAAGCAATGGTAGAACGGCACCGGGACGCAGAGGCGGTCGGCTGGAGTGAAATGCATGGCCTGGGCGGCGAACCAGGCATTGTTGAGGATATTGTGGTGGGTGAGCACCACCGCCTTGGGAAAGCCGGTGGTGCCGGAGGTGTACTGGATGTTGATGGGGTCGTCGATATCCAGCGATACGCCGATTTCGTCCAGTTTTTCCGGCCGAACGCCGTAGGCCGCCGCCAGCACTTCATGCCAGACGGTGAATCCGGCATGGGGACGCGCGGTCTCGCCGGGACGGGCCGGATCGTACAGCACCACGCGCCGCAGATGGGGAAATCCGGCGCATTCCAGGCCTGCTCCGGCTTCCCGGTCAAGCTCCGGTATCAGTTCCAGCAGCATGGCCACATAATCGCTGCCGCGAAACGAGGGGATCGCGAACAGGCCCTGCACTTCGGAGCGCCGCAGGGCATAGGCCAGTTCCCGCACCCGGTAGGCGGGATTGATATTCACCAGGATGGCGCCGATGCGGGCGGTCGCCATTTGCAGCAGCAGCCACTCGATGTTGCTGGTGGACCAGACGCCGATGCGGTCCCCCTTGCCGAAACCCAGGCCGAGCAAGCCGCACGCCAGCCGGTCCACTGCCTGGGCCAGGCCGGCGTAAGTGAGGCGCCGGCCCTGGGGCAGGGAAACCAGCGCCTCCCGTTCCGCAAAGCGCTGCGCAACCCCTGCGAAATGGGCGGGTATGGTCGCGCCCAGCAAGGGAGTCTCGCCGCCCCGGTGGCGATAGCTTCTAGTGTACTGTTTCACGTTAAATGGCTCTCTTCCACCCCTGCCCAATAGTCGTCCACCCTGGCCTGGATTTCGGCCAGCAGCGCCTCGTTGCGCCGGGGGTGGAACAGGTGGGCGAAACGCCCCTGCTTCTCGAGATATTCTTCCACCGGCGCACGCCTGGACGGCGGCCTGGTATGGGTCACCTTGCCGTTCTCGTATTCCTTCAGCGGCCAGATCCCGGTTTTGACCGCCAGGTGCCCGATTTCCACCGTTTCCCGTGGATCGAAATCCCAGCCCGTGGGGCACGGGGAAAGGGCGATGATCAGGCGCGGCCCCTTGAGGCCTTTTGCCTTCTCGATCTTGCGGGCGAGATCGACGGGCTCGGTGCCGATCACCGTGGCGACGTAGGCCGGACGGTGGGCCGCCCAGATGGCGAAGAGATCCTTTTTGTAGCCGCCGAAACCCTGCGCGCCGGTGCTGGTGGATGTCCTCGCCCCGTGGGGGGTGGCGGGCGACGACTGCTGGCCGGTGTTGGCATAGCCCTCGTTGTCGTAGCAGACGTAAATGAAATCCAGCCCCTGCTCGATGGCGCCGGAGGTGGATGACATCCCCATGCCGTAGGCAGCGCCGTCCCCCGTCAGCACCACCACCTGCAAGTCTTCATCGGCCTTGATCCGCCCCCTGGCAAGCTGCACGTCGAGGGCATCGCGCACCCCCTGCGCCCCGGCGGGCGCGGACGCCATGGCGGTATACAGCCAGGAGCCGCGGAACGGGGTGTGGGGATAAACCGTAAGCAGGGTCATGCAGCCCGCCGCGTTCACGAACACGGTCTTCTCCCCCAGGATGTCGTAGATCTGGTGGATCGCCAGCAAGCCGCCGCAGCCGGCGCACATCGGCGTGCCCGCTCCCAGCAGGCGGCTGGAGGGCAGGTCCTTCATGTGCTTGTATACGGTGATCGTTTCGTCGCTCATTTCTTCGGGCACCTCTAAAAATCCAGATTCCATCCCAACTGCCGCGCTGTGAAAAAATACCTTTACACCATCTGAAATCAACGGGTTGTAGGTCGGGTTTTAACCCGACTTGTCGGGCTGAAGCCCGACCTACGTAGTTTTACCCTCCATGCGCTCGGCGTGGGCCACCGTTTGCAGTTTGCGCATCTGGCGCAGTTCGTCCGCGGTGTAAAGCAGCCGGGGCGGCGGCGTGCTGCCTTCCGTGCAGGCCCTGCGGGTCACCGCGGCCATTTCGCAGAACTCTTCCGCCGCGATGTCGCGCCCCCCCAGCCCGCCGATGAAACTGGCGAGCACGGGCGGCATGCCGGCCCGCCCGTACAGCGCCGCGGCAAGCTCCCCATGCAGCACGCCGCCCATGCCCATGGAAAGATTCTGGTCGATCACCGCCACCCCTTTCTTGCCCTCCAGCGCCCGGCGCAGGGCTTCCGCCGGGAACGGGCGCAGCAGGCGCGGGCGCACCAGGCCGACCGCCTGACCCGCCTCCCGCAGCCGGTCCACGGCGTCCTTGGCCTTGGTGGAAAAGGAGCCGATCATGAAGAACACGATTTCCGCGTCCTCGCTGCGGTAGGCCTCCACGGCATCGTAGCGGCGGCCGAACTGCTGCGCGAACTCGGCGGCGACTTCATCGTAGACTGCCAGCGCCCGCTGCGCCGCCAGGTGCTGCTGATAGCGGAAATAGGAATAGTAGGCCCCGCCCAGCACCGCCACGCCCTGGCTCACCGGCTCGCCGGCGTGGAAGCGGGTGGATTCGGGATCGTAGGGCGGCAGGAATCGCCCCGCCGCTGCCGGATCGGGAATTTCCACCGGTTCGCGGGTAAAGGAAAGATAGAAGCCGTCCAGGTTGACCAGAGCCGGCAGCCGCACCCTATGGTCTTCCGCCAGCCGGTAGGCGATCAGGATGCTGTCCAGCACTTCCTGGCAGGTGGCGCAGTGGAGCTGGAGAAAGCCGCTGTCGCGGGCGGCCAGCACGTCGTTATGGTCCGGCTCCAGGGTCACCGGGGTCTGGACACCGCGGGACACGTTCACCAGCACGAAAGGCGCGCGGTAGCCCGGCACGGCGTAGATCATCTCCATGGCGTAGAGCAGCCCCTGGCTGGAGGTGGCGCTGAACACCCTGACCCCGGTGCTGGCCGCCGCGCCCGCCGCCGTGATCATGGAATGTTCCGATTCCAGGGTGACCAGGCGGCAGTCCATCTCCCCGGCATCGATCCAGCCGGCGAGGGTTTCGATGATTTCGGTCTGGGGCGTAATGGGAAAGGCCGGCACATACTCCGCCCCGGCCAGGCGTGCTCCCCAGGCCGCGGCGGCGTTGCCGGTGATCAGGGTGCGCGTCATGCCTGGGCCTCCGGAACCGCGGAAATGGCGTGGGCAGGGCATTGGGCCACGCAGATCAGGCAACCCTTGCAATGGTCGTAGTCGATCTCGGGATATTGCCCGGCGTTGACCCGGATGGCGCTGTCCGGGCAGAATTCGCTGCACACCCACCAGCAGCGGTTGCAGCGCGGGTAGTCGATCACCGGGCGCAGGGTGCGCCACAGGCCGGTGCGCACCTCGACGCTGGTGGCCCCGGCGTGGATCGCCGCGGCGGCCGCATCCGCCTCGTCCAGCGGCAGTTCCACCCAGTCGGGGCGCCGGCAGGCGGCCGCCGCAAACACCTCGCCTTCGCTCACCCGTCCGGCCTCGGGCGCCATCCGTTCATAGGCTGCCAGGGCCTGGTCCAGATTGGCTGAGACGATTTCCCGTCCCAGTCCGGCCAATTCCAGTTGCACCGCCCGCTCCAGCGCCGAGGACGTAATCACGCCCACCAGCCGCGCCGCCGCCCCGGCCAGGGCAGCGCCGGCAAAGCGCTGTCCGTCCCCCGCGGCGGCTTCCGCCGGCAAGGTCAGGAGCGGTCCGGCGATATTCAGCCGGTGCCGCCAGGTTTCCGGCGTTTCGCCGCTGTGGATGAGGAGAACGGTGCGGGGCATGATCCCCTGCAACACACCCGCCGCCGGCATGGGCACCAGGCTGTCGTCCGCCACGATGACGAGATCGGGTTCCAGGATGATGCCGCGTTCCTGGATGGCCTGCCGGGCGGCTCGCACGTAAGCGAAAATCGGCGCGCCGCGCCGTTCCGCACCATAGCGCGGCGCGTCCTGCACCTCGTAGCCCTGCAGGAAGAAGGCCGATCCGAGTATGCGGCTCGCAGTCTTCATGCCCTGACCGCCACGTCCATGGAAGCGTATACGATACATCCGCGTCCTTCCTTTATCTGCACTCCCCAGAAGCGCGTCCTATGGCGGGCTAGTTGTCAGTCATATTGAAACGTGAAACTGTAGGTCGGCATTCATGCCGACATGTCGGGCTGAAGCCCGACCTACTCTTGCGATCCTTGTTGACTGACTACTAGCCTGACGCCGGGGAACCACGGGAATTAAAAAATCCCCCAGCGCCGGCAACTCATCGCTTTCCTGACCCTGGAAACGGCCAGCTCCATGGCCGCGTCGCGCGGGAGCATGCCATTCTTCGCCACCCTCTCCAGCACTTCCTCGCTGTTCTGCCGCAGCTTCTCCGCGATGGCATCAAAGGCTGCGGCCTGGCTGGCGCCCCGGTATTCCATCGCGGCACAGATCACGCCGCCGGCATTGGCGATGAAATCCGGCATGCACAGCACGCCGCGCTCATGCAGCGCCTTTTCGGCGCCATGGGTGAACGGGATATTTGCGCCCTGGATCACCAGCCGGGTTTTGAGCCGGTTGACATTGTCCTCGTGAATGACGTCCGGCCGGGCGGCGGGAATCCAGATATCGCAGTCGATATCGATCACCGCGTCGCGGTCGAGTTTCTCGCCCATGGAGAAATCGAGCACGCTCTTGCCGGAATCTTTCAGTTCGCCCAGCAGCCCGACATCCAGGCCATCGGGATCGTACAGGGTGCCGCAGGAATCGGCTGCGGCCACGAGGATGGCGCCCTTTTCCGCCAGGTAGCGGGCGGCATGCCTGCCCACCGCGCCGAAGCCCTGCACGACGACGCGCGCCCCGGCCAGGGAAAAATCGCAATAGCGCAGGGCTACATCCGCCACCTGGCTGATGCCCCAGCCGGTGGCGCCGATCTTGTCCAGGGGGATGCCGCCCAGCTCGCGGGGCAGGCCCACCGCGCGCCCGATCTCGTCCTTGACCCAGGCCATGCACTCCTCGTCGGTGCCCATGTCGGGGCCGAAGATGTATTCGCGGACGTCCCGCAATGCGCAGGCCAATCCCCTGACCAGGCGCTCCTTGTCCGCCCTGGGCATTTTCGGATCCCCGTAAAGCACTGCCTTGCCGCCGCCGTGGGACAGGCCGGCAGCAGCGTTTTTCAGAGTCATGGCGCGGGCGAGGCGCAAGCACTCTTCCGTGCTCACGTCGGGCGCCATGCGCACCCCGCCGATGGACGGCCCGGCAGCCACGTTATCCACCACCAACACCGCCCTCAGGCCGATGGCGGGCTCATGAACATGTATGATCTTGGCCGGGCCCAACTCGTCCGCAAAGCGAAACAGGTCATCCATTGCATGCGTCTCCTCAGATCTAATTCTATGCTATAGCCTTGGAAAAAGTAGTTGAACCGCAAAGGCGCAGAAAACACAAACCAGGAACAATGGGTCGGGCAATTCGCCCCATCGCCCGACGGATGAAAGCCTGCATGCTTGCCATGCTTTTGTTGGCTTTGCGCCTTCGCGCCTTTGCGGTTAATGAACTGCGGTTTTTTCAGGGCATCCGGAATCTGGCGCGGAAAGCGTAAGCGCCATGCTTCCTCGGTGCCTGCCGGGTCAGTGTGGAATCTGTGCAATACTGTAATTTGCTCAGGACGCGATAGGGGGTAACGCTCGAACCATGTCCAGGAATATCGTAGTCACGCCGTCCTCCTGCATCCCTGTGGCGCAGCGGCAGGTGGAAATGTGCGAACACAAGGGGATAGGCCACCCGGACACGGTCGCCGACGGCGTGTGCGAAGCGGCTTCCCGTGCGCTTTCGCTCGCCTATCTCCAGGCTTATGGCCGGATTCTGCACCACAACCTGGACAAGGGGCTGCTGGCGGCGGGCCGCAGCGCGCCGCGCTTCGGCGGCGGAACAATCGAAGAAAAGGCGCGCCTGATCATTTGTGGACGGGCCACGCGCCCAGAACCTGCTTTCGACGTGCAGGAGATCGTGGAAAAGGCGGCGCGGGACTACCTGGAAGAACATCTGCTGGATGCTGCCGCGGGGATAGCGATCGATACCCATATCCGGGAAGGCAGCGCCAATCTCAAGCAGGTTTTCGCCCGCAGCACGGACACCCCCTTATCCAACGACACTTCCTTCGGCGTCGGATTCGCCCCCTGCTCCCCCCTCGAGCAGGACGTCCTGCGCCTCGCCGGAATCCTGCGCTCGAAGGCGTTCGGGCAGCGTTTCCCCTGTGCCGGGTCCGATTTCAAGGTAATGGGCATGCGCGTTGGAAACGAGGCCGCTTTCACCGTTGCCCTGGCGTTTGTGGATCGCCACGTGGCGGGCGTCTCCGATTACCGGCAGCACAAAGCCGGTATCTGCGAACACCTCGGACAGGAAATCGGTCCCGGCGCCGCTTTGCAATTGAACACCCTGGACGATCCGGCCGCCACGGACGAAAGCGGCCTGTATCTGACCGTTTCCGGCTTGAGCTCCGAAATGGGCGACGATGGCCAGGTGGGGCGAGGCAACCGGGCCTGCGGCTTGATCACGCCGGCACGGCCCATGTCGCTGGAGGCGGTCGCGGGCAAGAATCCGGTCTCCCATGTGGGCAAACTGTACAACGTCCTGGCCATGCTGATGGCGCGGGATATCCACGAGCGGCTGGAGGAAGCGGAAGGCGTAACGGTGCAAATCCTGTCCGCCATCGGCGCACCGGTGGACCAGCCCCAGGTCGCCGCGATAGAAATCCAGGCTGCCCACGGGGTAAGCGATGCACTGCGGCAGGAGGCGGCAAAAATCGCCGACGAATGGCTGGGGAATATGCCGAAAGTCACCGCGCTCATACTCGATCAGGCAGTTTCCCTCTACTAGTAGATCGTTCCGTTAAAACCGTTACCGTTCGCGGTGAGCCCGTCGATCGGAAAGGTATGCCTCAAGGGCATGGCGGACTATATTTTTTCCTCATCCGTTAACTCAAGGTTCATTATGGCTCTCCTCAATTTAGGGTTATCTCGCCTTGTTATTTTGATAACTCGTCGAGTCTTGTGGATGGCGTCGGTTTGCTCGTTAAGCCCTCCTGATTAAAATCAAAGGCGCTCGCAGGTGAAATTGCAACTCGCCATCTCGGAATTCGCGGGCTGCCCGGATTCCATTTCATTCCATCCGGGCTACTTGCTGATCCAGCGTCAGACCCCGCGCATCCTTCAAGGTGCGCAGCATCTGTGCGAACAGATCGAGCAAGTGCGGCGGGGCCGTGATCAAAGGCGCCGGATTAATTTTTCGTAAGAAACGTGGCGTCCGAGCCCGGTATCAAGGTACAATTAATTTCATTCAAGTTTCCCCACACCTATTGGCGGTGTGCGCGAGAGATCGCTTCAACCCATTTCCCCCCCGCTTATTCCCGATCGAAGTTGCCGCCGTCTTTCGGCGGACACGCTTTTTTCAAAAAGGAGGTTGCATCGTGGACCATAACAAACATTTTCACAGCTTTACCCAAGGCATTCATCACGCCTTCGCCCATGTGGTGATTACCCTGCTGGCGGTGGGTATCGCTTTTTCCCTGCCGATGGTGGCGAAATACATCCTGTTTTATTGGTGGCCGAAGGTTGAAGACAACTCGCAACTGCTGATGATCACGGAAATCAGCTTCGCCACCGTGCTGGTGCTGCTGTTCAATATCTCGAAGATCGCCTGGGACGGACGGCGCAGCATGCAGATGAACAAGATCGCATCGCTGGTGTATGCGCGGGAGGGGCGCGGCTGGATGTCGCGCTGGAAGGAGCGGGATATGCGCAAGAAGATTGCCAGCGCGCGTGACGTGTGCATCATGTCGATCACCGGCGACACCTTCAGCTCGGAAAACAGCGACTTGCAGAAGGCGCTGGAACTGGCTTATGAAATTCGCGTGATGCTGGCAAACCCCTATGGCAAAGGCATCGTTAGCCGGGTCCAGTCGCTGGATAACCCGGAGGCTATGCTCCAATCATATCGCCAGGAAACGGAGGTGAGCATCGCCTATCTGCGCAAGCTTGCCGCGGCGGGAAAAAAGGTCAAGCTCAAGTTCTATGAAGAGCCTCCGTTCTGGAAGCTGGTGGTGACCGGAGAATATGTCTGGGTCCAGTACTGCCATGACGGCCACGAGGTCAAGACCCAGCCGGAGTACGTGTTCGGGCTGCAGCATGGCAATCCCCAGCGAGGGCTTTTCGTGCCCTTTTACAAGCACTTTCTCGACCAGTGGAATAATCCGCGCCACCCCGAGTTCAATTTCGAAACCAGCGAACTGATCTACCGCAACGGGGATGGCAACGAAATCGGCCGGGTCAGCTTCCCGCCGGACATGGAGCCGGCCCCATCGCAGCCCGATTTGAGTCCGGTGGCGGCCTAAGGACCTATTAAGTATTAAGTATTATACTTAATAGGTCCTTAGGGTCAGAGGGCCAGCACTCGTCTTGGAAGGGGGGCTTTCACGTTAATGGCCGGGAAGTGCGCCTGTGGCGAATCGTTCCCTTCGGCTTGATCAACTGCGTGGCCGAATTCGGTTGAACCACTATAGCATATATAGCATATGAACCGAGGGCTCCTCGGTCGAGGCCCCGACTCCATACCCCGTTCACGGCAAAAACAGCGTAAACACCGCCCCGCCCAGATTGCCGCCGTTGCCCAGCGTGATGCGCCCGGATTTCTCGCCATTGGTATGCAGCCGGGCGCAGACCGAGGAGAAATACAGGCCGAGGCCGGTTTTGTTGCCGGACATGTTCAGGCTTTCTGCGCTGCCGCCATTTGCCAGCACTTCCTGGGGGAAGCCCGGCCCGTCATCTTCCACGCGCAGGGCCAGGTAGCCGTCTTCAATGGTGGCGCCAAGCCGGATTTGCGAGCCGGCGCAGTCGAGCGCGTTGTGAATGGCGTTGTTGACTGCGCCGGCGACAAGATTGCGGTCGAAAAACCAGCACAGCCCCGGCTGCGCGCTGCCGGAAATGGTGATCGATTTGGCGGCAAGCAGCGGCATGGCTTCGGCGACGAGTTCATCGATCAGGTCTGCCACCGGGCGGTAGGCGATATCGACCGGGTAAGGCCCCCGGTTGAAACGGTACAGCGACAACATCTGGATCAGCTTGTCGTTGATCAACTGGCCGTTGTATTTCAGCAGCGCCAACCGGCCTTCGGCCTCCTTGCCGATATCGGCGCCGCTGCATTCGCTCACGGTTTCGTCGAGGGTGCTGAGCACGAGAAACAGCAGGTTCTTGAGATCGTGGACTTGCGCGGCGAACAGCGCCGTGAAGTCGATCGCGCCGAGTTCCCGTGCGACGTCGCGCTGGGGACCGGCGGGCAGTGTCATACCGTGAACCCGTGTTGTTGCGAGACATCCTTGTACAGATCCGAAAGCATCAGGTATTTCTGGTTGTCGGGGTCGCGGTGTTTCACGGTGGCCAGGTAGCGTTTTGCCGCCTGGCTTAATTCCTCGTCCCAGCCCTGTTTCTGCATGTACGCCAGAATGGCGTGGGCGGCGTTGAGCACGATCACCGTGTTTTCCTGGTATTCCGACACCGCCTGCATCAACAGGTCGACCGAGCCCTTAAGGTCGCCTGCCTGGGCCATCCGGACCGCCTGGTTGTTGAGGGCGATGACGACACGCGAGGAATCGCGGATGATTTCCTTGCCTTTGTCCTCCAGCCCGATCTTCCTGAACATATCCTCGGCGTGGCGGTGGATTTTCTGGTCATCGTGATTGTTCTTGATGAAGTCCTGGACGATTTCCTTGCCTGTTTCCTCGTCCCCGAGCTGGAAGCAGGCGCGTGCGATATCAAGGGAAACGCCGCCCGGTTTGTTATCGCAGTCGTGAAAGTATTCCAGCGCCTTTTTCAGTTCGGCTTCGGCGGCTTTTGTGTCGCCGGTCTTCTGGTAGGCCAGACTGTCCATGACGGCGCCATGCAGCAACACCTCCGGAGAATTCTTGAAGGCTTTTCGGGCGTTTTTCATCACCGACAGGGCTTGGTCGCAACTGCCTTTGTCGATGAACACCCGGCTCAGGTTGGCATAATCTTCGGGGGAGGTGAGCGCTGAATTCTTGCCGAATTCGAGCACGGCTTCGAAGGCGTCTTGCGCTGTTTCAAGATCGTCATTCTGGTAGGCGGCCACGCCAAGAAGCTTGCGGCGCTGCAGCATGCGTGGTGATTTCCCTGCCGCCACCATCAGCGCCTGCTGGGCGGCTTTCTCGTCACCCGTCGCGGAATAGGATTTTGCCAGCCAGTCGTAGGCTTCCATGTAATTCGGATTCGCTTCCGTCACCTGCCGGAAAATCTCGGCGGCTTCACTAAAATTATTTTGCTTGAACATCGATTTGGCGAGTCCCATCCGCGCCCAGGGAATCTCCCGCATGGCCAGCACCTGTTCATACAGCGCCTTGGCGATGACATAGTCGCCGAGCAGCATGCATATCTCGGCTTTCATCCGCATCAGGTCGACCAGGTGCTGGTTGGGGGTTTTCAGCAGTTCGTCGCAAACCTGGATCGCCTGGCGGTAATCCTGCCGGTCCATGAGTTCGTAAACGGGCGCGAAGTAGGCTTTTTTCTGCGCCAGACGCTCCAGCCGCAGACGCAGCACCTCGCCGGTAAAGGGTTTGACCAGGTAGTCGTCGGGCGCCAGTTCGACCGCGCTGACAACTTTCTCGTAACTTTGCTCGGCGGTCACCATCATGAAAATGGCGGAATGCTTGACCAGCTTGCGGCACTTGATTTCTTCCAGCAGTTGCTGTCCGTCCTTGCCGCCGCCCAGGTCGTAGTCGCACAGAATGATGTCATAGGCGCGCTGTTCCAGGCGGTTGACGGCCTCGATGCCATTTCCTGCCATATCGATGCGTATGCCGCCCAAGGCGCTGATTGTGGTGCGCAGGGAAGCCCGCATGCCGGGGCCGTCATCGATAACCAGGAAATTCTTTTCCTGGAAGTTGATCGGTTCGCTCATGAAAATGCGCTACCCAGTGATTCCATCTTGAAAATCTTACCACGGACCCCAGTTTAAACAATATTATTCATTTGCTCATCGACGGCCAGAAGGCCGTTATAATCTTTTTTATCAACCCCGTATCCAGGAGCGCCACATGCCTTATTTCGTATATAAAATCCGCCCTCCGTTCAAGCAACTGGAGAAGATAGGCGCATACACCAATTTCAAGGAGGCCAGCGCCTTTGCCAAGTCCGTGCGCGGGAGCATGACGGAAGCCGACAATTACACTGTCAAGGTGGTTTTTGGCGAAGACGAGCTTCAGGCTGAAGATACGCTGAATCAGGTGCGCGAGCCGCAACCGATGACCGGCGACGATTATTGAGCCCGGAACAGCCAGTTTACTGAGATGGACGAGCGCGCGTTTAAAGATGCCTATCGGGCGGTCAGTCCGCTCGCCTGCCCGTTCGAAAAAGCGGTCCTGACCTGCCAATGCGCCTGCCGTGAATCGAGGCGCGTCAATATCGCGGAGCGGGTGACGGTAAACTGTCTCGATGACCGGGCGCAGGGCGATTGCACGCTCCTGCTCGGACTGCTGCGGCGCAATGCGGCCTTCGCTCTCAAGTTGACGCATGCCGATGAGCCCCTGCCCCATGCCAAGGATCTGAAAGTTCAATGCGGCGGCCTGCGCGGTCTGCACGGGGTATTGCGGCCGGAACAGGCCGCGGAGGCGGGGGTGGCGGACATTCATGACCTGGTGGCCGAGGCACAGGCGCGTTTCGGCAGCCTGCAGGCCTTGCCTTACAGTGAAATAGTCAGGGGGGTGGCCGGTTTCCAGCCGAGGAGGCGGCCGGGACCCAAGTAGTTTTTATCCGGGCTAGTAGTCAGTCATGTTGAATTTGCGTGATTTTCTTGTAGGGCCGAATTCATTCGGCCAAATGTGCGAATGAATTCGCACCTACAAAGAACGTACCGTCGTTTCAAGTTGACTGACAACTAGTAGTCAGTCATATTGAAACCGGTGGACAATCTCGTCATTCCGGCGAAAGCCGGAATCCAGAAAAATCAACAACCTGGACACCGGCTTTCGCCGGTGTGACGGTTCAACTCATCCATGCTTTTCACCGTGACTGACTACTAGGCCGGTCCGCAGAAATTGCCGCCGTAAACGGCCATGATGGATTTCAGCTCGTCCAGCACTGCCAGGCGCTCTTCCTCGCTGAGATGCAGCAACTCTTCCACCGGCTCATTCTGCTCGAGGGCGAGTATGGTGCACGCAACATCCCGGCAGCCTTTCTGGCACAGGGTTTCGATGCAGTGGGCGACTTTCGATTGATCCATTTTCCGGCGATGGGGCCTGTGCGGTAAAATTGAAAAAGAACTTTTATTAATTAATTTTAATCCAAATGTAATCCAAATGCTTTTTTGCTACGAGAAATAATTTGAAGCAGCGCGACAGTTTGCAGCGTTTCATGTTCGAGCATGCCGCGGTGCGCGGCGAAGCCGTTCATCTCGACGCGACCTGGCAGGCCGTATTGGATCGGTGCGATTATCCGCCGGCGCTGCGCAGCCTGCTCGGTGAGCTGATGGCGGCAGCCGCATTGCTTGCCGCCACGCTCAAGTTCAGCGGTTCGCTCATCATGCAGATACAGGGCGGCGGGCCGGTCAAGCTTCTGGTGGTGGAATGCGGCGCCGATCTGACGATGCGTGCCATGTCTCACTGGCAGGGCGGCATCGCCGATGGTGCCAGCCTGCGCGAACTGGTGGGCGAGGGGCGGTTCGTCATCACCATTGATCCGAAACAAGGCAAGCAGACCTACCAGGGCATCGTCGACCTGGAGGGCGGCAGCGTGGCGGAGGTGCTGGAACATTACATGCGCCGCTCCGAGCAGCTCGACACGCGGCTGTGGCTGGCGGCAGACGAGAGCGGCGCGGCCGGGATGCTGCTGCAAAAAATGCCCGATGGAGAGGACGGCGACGCGGATGCCTGGAACCGCGTCACCCATCTCGGTGCGACGATCACCCGGCGGGAACTGCTGGATCTTTCCGCCCGGGATATCATCCGTCGCTTGTTCCACGAGGAGGATATCCGCCTGTTCGACAGCACGCCGCTGCACTTCGGCTGCAACTGCTCGCGTGAGCGCGTCGCCAATACCTTGCGCATGCTGGGCCAGAACGATGTTCGCTCGCTGCTTGCGGAAACCGGTTACATCGAGGCCGATTGCGAATTTTGCAACCGGCATTACGTGTTCGACGCGGTGGACGCCGAGCAGATTTTCGCCGCCAACCCGGTGGCTGCCGGACAGACCCGGCACTGATCGTGGCCCCGGCGCGCAAAGCCATCATACTGGGCGCTGCGGGGCGGGATTTCCACAACTTCAACGTGTTTTTCCGCGATCATCCGGGTTATGAGGTGGCTGCCTTCACCGCCGCCCAGATTCCTTACATCGAGCATCGCACTTACCCCGCTTTCCTGGCCGGCCCGCGCTATCCGGAAGGCATTCCGATTTTTCCGGAAAACGAGCTGCCCGGGCTGATCCGCCGCTACGGCGTGCAGGATGTGTTTTTCGCCTACAGCGACGTGCGCCACGAACAGGTGATGCACCTGGCCTCATTGACCTTTGCCTGCGGCGCATCCTTCCATCTGCTCGGGCCGGACGACACCATGATCAAAGCCGGCAAGCCGGTCATCGCCGTGGTCGCGGCCCGCACCGGCGCGGGCAAGAGCACGGTTACCCGCTATCTGCGTGCCGCCCTTGCCGCTGCGGGACTGAAGGCGGTGGCGGTGCGCCATCCGATGCCTTACGGCAGGTTCGAACGGGCCGTGGAACGCTATGCCACGACCGAGGATGTGACCGGCGCCGGCATCACCGTCGAGGAGATGGAGGAATACCAGCAGCATGTGGACGAGGGCGGGGTGGTGTTTGCCGGCGTGGATTACGGCATGGTCCTGCAGCGCGCCGAGGCGGAGGGAGACGTCATCCTGTGGGATGGCGGCAACAATGACATGGCCTTCTACCGGCCCGATCTCACCATTGTAGTGCTCGACCCGCTACGGCCGGGAGATGAGGCGGGGTATTTTCCGGGCGAGGCCAACGTCCGCGCCGCGGACATCATCGTCATCAACAAGGTCAATGCCGCATCCGGGGCCGATGTCGAGCGCGCCAGGGCGGCGGCGCAGGCGCTCAACCCCGCCGCGCCGGTGGTGTTGATGGCCTCGCAAGCGACGCTGGACCTGCCGGAGCTGGTGCGCGGCAAGAATGTGCTGGTGGTGGAGGACGGCCCATCGGTCACCCACGGCGGCCTGCCCGAAGCGGTGGGAGCCTGGGCGGCGCGCCGCCTCGGTGCGAATCTGGTGGACCCGCGCCCCTACGCCGTCGGCTCACTGCGCGAGGTGTATGAGAAATACCCGCAGATGGGCGCGGTGCTGCCCGCCCTGGGTTACAGCGCCGGGCAGTTGGAAGAGCTGCGCCTGTCCATCGACCGGGTGCCTTGCGACGCGGTGGTGCTGGGTACGCCGGCCAATCTTGCCGTGGTGGTGGGGATAGCAAAACCGGTGGCGCGGGTCAGGTTCGTGGCAGAAGACGTATCGCACCCCACGTTGCAGGCGCTGGTCCTGGAGCGAATCAAGGTGACTGGCGGCGCTGCCTGATTTTTCAACTTTTAAGAGCATTTACCGCAAAGGACGCAAAGGAACGCAAGGTAAATCAACATCAAGTAATACACAAAACCAGACCGGTCTGATTGCTTTCCTTCGCGTTCCTTTGCGTCCTTTGCGGTGAAAGATTTTAATGAATAGCTCTACAAATGAAAGCAGCGCAGAGCGGCTGCGCATCGACAAGTGGCTGTGGACGGCGCGTTTTTTCAAGACGCGCGCGCTGGCGGCGGAGGCGGTCGAAGGCGGCAAGGTTCACCTCAACGGCGCACGCGTCAAGCCGGCAAAAGCCGTCGGCATCGGCGACATGCTCGAAATCCGCATCGGCCATTTTGTGTTTGTCGTTGCAGTGCGCGGCCTGTCGCCACGCCGCGGTCCGGCCAGCGAGGCGGTAAAGCTGTTCGCGGAAATGGAGGAAAGCCGCGCCGCCCGCGAGACGCTGGCGGCGCAGTTGAAAGCGGAGGCCGTTCATGGCGAGATACGCCAGGGCCGCCCCACCAAGCGCGACCGGCGCCATATCATTCGCTTTACTGACGGCTAGTAGTCAGTCATATTGAAACCGGTGGACAATCTCGTCATTCCGGCGAAAGCCGGAATCCAGAAAAATCAACAACCTGGACACCGGCTTTCGCCGGTGTGACGGTTCAACTCATCCATGCTTTTCACCGTGACTGACTACTAGTCCGTATAGGGCGCAATCGTTATTGCGCCGAATGAAAACAGCCGGTGCAATGCGCTTCGCCCTTCGACCAGGCTCAGGACAGGCTTATTGCCCTACATTGTGGGTTGTGCGTGCCTTGTAGTCTGCCAACAAGCTGGAGCGCGGCTGAAAGAATTTAGAATATTTCCCGCGTTTCCAGGAACTTGATTTCCGGGAAGCGTTCCTGCGTCAGGTTCAGATTGACCCGGTTCGGGGCCAGGTAGACATAGTCGTCGGCACCGTCCAGCGCGACATTGAAGCCGTGCTTGTCGGCGAGCTTCTTCAGCTCCGCCTCCGGGCCGCGCAGCCAGCGCGCGGTGGCGACATCGTAAGGTTCGAACAGCACGTCAACGCCATATTCGAATTGCAGGCGGTGCGCCACCACGTCGAACTGGAGCATGCCGACCGCGCCCAGGATCAGGTCGTTGCTGGCGATGGGCCGGAACAACTGGGTTGCGCCTTCTTCCGCCAATTGATGCAAGCCTTTCTGCAACTGCTTCATCTTGAGCGGGTTCCTGATCCGGGCGCGGCGGAAGATTTCCGGCGCGAAGGAAGGAATCCCGGTGAATTTCAGGTCCTCGCCCTCGCTGAAGGTGTCGCCCAGCCGGATCGTGCCGTGGTTGGGGATGCCGATGATGTCGCCGGCGTAGGCCTCGTCGGCGGTGTTGCGGTCCTGCGCCATGAAGGTGATGGCGTTGCTCACCGTGAACGGCTTGCCGCTCGCCACCTGCCTGATTTTCATGCCGCGGTCGAAGCGGCCCGAGCAGATGCGGATGAAGGCGATGCGGTCGCGGTGCTTGGGGTCCATGTTGGCCTGGATCTTGAACACGAAGCCGCTGAACCTGGGTTCGCCGGGTGCCACCGCGCGGCTTTGTGCCGGGCGCGCAAGGGGCGCGGGGGAGAGATCGACGACGGCGTCGAGCAGGGACTGCACGCCGAAGTTGTTCATCGCCGAGCCGAAAAATACCGGCGTCTGCTTGCCGGCGAGATAGGCTGCGCGGTCGAAGGTGTGGGAGGCGCCGCGCACCAGCTCGATGTCGATGCGCAGCTCGTCGGCCTGGTCGCCGATCAGCTCGTCCAGGCGCGGGTTGCCGAGGCCCTGGATGATCTCGGCGGTGCCCTTCTCGGCCTTGGGGTCGAACACCGAAACGGTGTCGTTGTAGAGGTGGTAGGTGCCGCGGAAGCGCTTGCCCATGCCGATCGGCCAGGTCATCGGCGCGCACTGGATGGCGAGCACCGACTCGACTTCGTCGAGCAGGTCGATCGGCTCCTTGCCTTCGCGGTCGAGCTTGTTGATGAAGGTGAGAATGGGGGTGTCGCGCAGGCGGCAGACGTTGAGGAGCTTGATGGTCTGGGCCTCGACGCCGTTCACCGAGTCGATCACCATCACCGCCGAATCCACCGCCGTCAGGGTGCGGTAGGTGTCCTCGGAAAAATCCTCGTGGCCGGGGGTGTCGAGCAGGTTGACGATGCACTCGCGGTAGGGGAACTGCATCACCGAAGAGGTTACCGAAATGCCGCGCTGCTTCTCCAGTTCCATCCAGTCCGACACCGCGTGGCGGTCGGCCTTGCGCGCGCGCACCGCGCCCGCCATCTGGATCGCGCCGCCGAACCAGAGCATTTTCTCGGTCAGGGTGGTCTTGCCGGCATCCGGGTGGGAAATGATGGCGAAGGTGCGGCGGCGGTGAATTTCGTCTTGCAGGGCGGTCATGGCAACGGGTTGTTTCGGAAGCTAAAAAGAGGCAGCATTATAGCGGTTTCGCTCGTCTTGGCCTATATTGATATTTTGGATCAGGAGGTTTTGATCGTGCGTTTCGTACCTAGTTCCCTCCCGCCACTGCCGCCGGAGAAAGAGGAAGGGCCACGCCCGCTTCGGGCGGCAAGGCCTGTGAAACGTGTGGAGCCACGCACCCGCGTGCCACAGGTGATCCAGCCTTTCGGTCGCAGGGTGCACCCCGGGGAAGCACCGGCCGGTTCCGAAGCGTTTGTTGAGGAAAGGCGTTCCGGGCTCGACCGGCGCAGAAGCTGCCGTCGTCTGTTGCGAGAGAGTCCCGTACTGGACACACGCGGCGAAGAAAGGCGGAAAGCGGTGCGTCGCCGTGGCGAAATCGCCACCACGGTGGATGAAGAAATTTGAGCTAAGCGCTTATTCGCGGATTTTCAGGATCGCGGTGCCGATCTCGTAGCTGCGCTGGCCCGCCACCCGGACGCAGCGCCTGACCTGGACCAGCGCTCGTAGAGGCTTGATGGTCGAGCCCTGGGGGGGGAGTACATGGATGTCGAGCAACTGGCCGAAGCGCGGGACATAGTCGGTTACCAGTGAAACGCCGTCGACGCTCAGATCCTTGGTGGTGCCGTAGACGGTTTCGCCGCTTTCCGTAACCCGGATTTTTACCTGACAGTTGATGGGGATGCGCCGCGCAGTGCGCATCTCGCCCTTGTGTTGCCGCCGCCCGCCGGGAAGGAGCCGGAGGCTGGCGGGTTGGTCTTCCTGGGCGGCCGATCGGTCTGCCGCGAAAAACGCCTTGGCTTGTGGCATAAAGCTCCTCCATCGTTGATTTTACTTGATATTCCCCAACCACAATATGTAGATGGGGCGCTTTTGTTTATATCAACATATGGTAGGAAAGTCTAGAACAAAAAGAAGCGTTCCGCAATATGCCAGCGTATTTTTTTTGGGGGGTGGGGCGGATGGCCGCGTTACTTGGCCCGGCGTGTGATTTTCGGCCTGTCCTGGGTGTGTTGGGTGCGGGCGGTGCCTCTGCCGGTTTCGGGACGGCGGCTGTTCGCGGGCGTGCGGCCCGTTCCCGCGGGTTGCCAGGCCGGCACCAGGTGTTTCTTGCCGCTGCCGATCAGGTCGGTTCTGCCCATCTGCTTGAGCGCCTCGCGCAATAGCGGCCAGTTCTCGGGGTCGTGATAGCGCAAAAAGGCCTTGTGCAGCCTCCTTGCCCGGCCGCTTTTCGGAATCGGCACTTCCTCGCCTTTGCGGCCGACCTTGCGCAGCGGGTTCCTGCCGGTGTGGTACATGGCGGAGGCCATCGCCATCGGCGTGGGGGTGAAGTTCTGCACCTGGTCCAGGCGGAAATTGTTGGTCTTGAGCCACAGCGCCAGTTCCAGCATGTCTTCGTCGGTGGTGCCGGGGTGGGCGGAGATGAAGTAGGGGATCAGGTATTGCTCCTTGCCCGCTTCCCTGGAAAACTTCTCGAACAACTCCTTGAATTTGTAATAGGCGCCCATGCCGGGCTTCATCATCTTGGCCAGCGGCCCTTCGGCGATGTGCTCCGGCGCGATCTTGAGGTAGCCGCCGACATGGTGGCTGACCAGCTCCCTGACGTATTCCGGCGATTTCACGGCGAGGTCGTAGCGCACGCCCGAACCGATCAGGATTTTCTTGATGCCGGGCAGGGCGCGCGCCTTGCGGTAAAGCCGGATCAGCGGGCCGTGGTCGGTGCCCATGTTTTCGCAGATATCCGGGAAGACGCAGGAAAGCCGGCGGCAGGCGGATTCAATCTTGGGATCCTTGCAGTGCAGCCGGTACATATTGGCGGTGGGGCCGCCCAGGTCGGAGATGATGCCGGTGAAGCCCGGCGTCTTGTCGCGGATTTCCCCGATTTCATTCAGGATAGAGGTTTCCGAGCGGTTCTGGATGATGCGCCCCTCGTGCTCGGTGATGGAGCAGAAGGTGCAGCCGCCGAAGCAGCCGCGCATGATGTTGACCGAGAAGCGGATCATCTCGTAGGCCGGAATTTTTGCCTCGCCGTAGGCCGGGTGGGGGCGGCGATTGTAGGGCAGGTCGAAAACGCCGTCCAGTTCTTCCGTGCTGAGCGGAATCGGCGGCGGATTGATCCACACGTCGCGGTCGCCATGGTTTTGCACCAGCACCCTGGCGTTGCCGGGGTTGGCTTCGAGATGCAGCAAACGGTTGGCATGGGCGTACAGGACGGGGTCGGCGCGCACCTGTTCGAATGAGGGCAGGCGGATCACGCCTTGAGTGCGATCGGGTTTACCCTCTCCCCTAGCCCCTCCCCCGCAAGCGGGGGAGGGGAATGGATCGGCTCCCGCCCCCGCTTGCGGGGGAGGGTTGGGGAGAGTTGGAGAGAGGGCCGTTCCATCCGGGCTACGGGATGCTACCGTTTCCGCGTAAGGATTGGGATGAGGCGCCACCTTGCCCGGTGTGTCCACCGAGGTAGAGTCAATTTCGTGCCAGCCTTCCGGAATACCCTTGCGCAATACCGCGCTGCCGCGCAGGCCGGTGATGCCGGATATCTTCTCACCCTTGGCCAGGCGGTGGGCCAGTTCCACCAGCGCGCGCTCGGCGTTGCCGTAGAGCAGGATGTCGGCCTTGGAGTCGGGCAGGATGGAGCGGCGCACCTTGTCCGACCAGTAGTCGTAATGGGCGATACGGCGCAAGCTGGCCTCTATGCCGCCGATCACCACCGGCACATCGGCATATGCCTCGCGGCAGCGCTGCGAATAGACGATCACCGCCCGGTCGGGGCGCTTGTTGCCCTCGGCGTTGGGGGTGTAGGCGTCGTCGGAGCGGATCTTGCGGTCGGCGGTATAGCGGTTGACCATCGAATCCATGTTGCCGGCAGTGACGCCGAAGAACAGGTTGGGCTTGCCCAATGCCTTGAAGGCTTCGGGACTGTGCCAGTCGGGCTGGCTGATGACGCCGACGCGGAAGCCCTGCGCCTCGAGCAGCCGCCCGACCAGCGCCATGCCGAAGCTGGGATGGTCGATATAGGCGTCGCCGGTGACCAGCACGATGTCGCAACTGTCCCAGCCGAGCCGATCCATCTCGGCGCGCGACATCGGCAGCACCGGGGCGGTGCCGAAGCGTTTGGCCCAGTATTTGCGGTGGGAGAAGATGTTTGGGGCGGTTTCCATGAGGCCGTTATTCTACGCGATACGGGTCATGGACAGCGAGATTTGGCGGAATGTTCCCCCGCCGCCTCATTCGTAGCGCAAGAAGTTTTCCGCCGCCGCATCCTTGCCATAATGAACGATCAGGGTTTCGATTTCTTCCTGCAGGGTTTCGTCTTCGTCCGGGTCAATTGCGCCCTCCCCTACCAGGCGTGCCACCAGCCCCTGCAGCAGGGCATTCCTCACCACTTCCAGGGTGGGCGGACTGGCTCCGGTGTTCATGATCGCCTCTATGACGCAGGAAAGGTCTTCGCTGGCCTTGACGGTGACGAAATCGATGGCAGGGGCATCGTCACCGCATTGCTCGATCAGTCCTCCGATCTCTTCCAGCAGCGACTGGCTCTGGTCGAAATGCAGGCGATCGGCCTCGAATGACTCTCCGGCCTGACTTTCCGCAATGATTTTACGGACCGATCCTAGGGTGGGAGATTCGTCGATATCCGGGTCGTTGACCGCGGATTCCAGAATCTGTGACAACTCTTCGCTCACTCTGCTGGCGATATCGATAAGCGGTCTCATGTTGAATTCCCCTGGTTAAAAGTCCCGGCTACTTTTTTATTGTAGGACAAGCGGGGGTGTTGCGATGGAGGGGGATGGATGTTTTGTTTGCGGGCAGCACGGCTTGCCGGTTTATCCAGGTTAAACTGTTTCTGTTTCCGTCCAGCGGAAACCCAGCTTTTCCACTTCCGCCTTGAGATAGTTCATCGCCTCCGTCACCAGCGGCCGCGGTCCGCGCACGCCGAATTCGACCTTCCGTTCGCCCTCCTCGCCGAGGTGGGGCAGGCTGGAAAAGCGCACATCCGGGTAGCGCTGGACGAACTCGTTCATCAGGTCGAGCAGCGGGCTTTCCATGGCGTCGTGCACGGTGATCGCGGCTTCCGTTTCCGGCGCCTGGTCGCGAATGCCGGGGTAGAGCGTGTCCAGCACCCAGTCCATCATCGGCCACGCCATCTGCGGGAAACCGGGCAGGAAATGGTGGCGGCCGAGCGAGAAGCCGGGGACGCGGTTGTAAGGGTTGGGGATGATGCGGCTGCCCTGCGCCAGGTCGGCCATCAGGATGCGCCGCGGGTAGGCCTCGGCGCCGAAGCGCGCCTCGATTTCAGCCACCGCGCCGGGATGGCGAACCAGCGGCACGCCGGCAGCCTCGGCTGCGCACTGCCGGGTATGGTCGTCGGGCGTGGCGCCGATACCGCCGAAGCAGAACACGATGTCGTCCCCGGCAAGGGTCTGGCGCAGGGTTTCGACGATGAGCGCGGGATCGTCGCCGATGATGCGGCACCATTTGAGCTCCAGTCCGCGCTGCGCCAGGGTTGCTATGACGCGCGGGAAATGCCGGTCCGGGCGTTTGCCGCTCAGGATTTCGTCACCGATGATGATCGCTCCGAAACTTGTCATGGCGTGGCGTCAGCGTTGCTTGAGGGCAGTACTGTCAGCGGGGGAAAGCGATATTGTAAGGGAGGGGTGAGCGGGTCACAAGAATTTGCGGCCCCTTAACCCGGATGTTTCCCGGCTCTGCTATGTTCCAGCTTTTGCCTCTGCAAGGTCGCCATAGAAGAGGGCCGAGAGGAGGTCGAGCCGGGTTACGATGCCCAGCAGACGGCCATCCGCATTCGTCACGGGAAGATGGTTGATGCCCTTTTCCGCGAAAATCCGAAATGCTTCGGTTAAAGGGGCATCTTCTTTGGCGGCAATGACCGGGGTGGTCATGATCCGCTCCACCGAGGCAGCCGCTTTCCGCTTCAGGAAAAACTTCAGCCGCTGAGCGATGCTGTCGCACATGCGCCAGTTTGCCGCCTTGAGGAAGTCGGCAATGGAGACCATGCCGATCAACCTGTCTTCGTCGTCCATGACTGGAACACCCCGGATGCGGTGCTTGCGCATCAGTGCCCACGCCTCCTGGAATTCGGTAGCGGGTTTTATCGTCACCACTTCGCGCGTCATGATGTCGCCCAGCGTTATGCTGCCCAGCCCACGCTGATGGGCGTGAAGGGTGGCAAGGGCATAGATGCGGGTCAGATCTTCTTCGCTGACGTCGATGTAAGCGCCCATCTCCTTCATGGCGGACAGCAGATCGTCTTTATTGAACCCCAGTTTGACCGGTGGCCGCCCGTCCTCGGCGCGCATATCCTTTTTGCCGGGCAAGGCAAAACTTGCCGGATAGCGGCGGCCCGGAATCAGGTTATTGATCGTCAGCGCCACGGCAAGCAGGATCAGCACGTTCACCAGGACCGGCGTGAATATGAAATGATAGCCGAGAGCATGGATTTTCTGGTCGCCGATGACGGCGAGCAATGCGGTCGCCCCTCCGGGCGGATGCAGGCAGCGCAGATAATACATTGCGCTGATCGACAGTCCGACGGACAAACCTGCGGCCAGATAGAAATTGGGTATGGTGAGGGCGCAGCCGACACCGATGGCCGCCGAAACCAGATGCCCTCCGGCGAATGCCCAGGGCTGCGAAAGTGGGCTGTGCGGCGCGCCAAGCAGCAGCACGGTGGATGCCCCCATGGAGGCAAGCATAAAAGGCAGAACTATCCCGCCAAGTGAATTCTGCGCGACCAGGGTGGTGAGAAAGATGGCCAGGATGCCGCCAAGACCGGAAAGCAGGCGCTCGCGATGGGTGACGGCGGCCTGTTGCGGGAACAATCTGGAAAAGATGGAGGTGGCATGCACCTTTTCACTTTGCCTAATTGTTTTTCAGTGCATAACTACCTTGAATGGGTATGAAACACTACCCGGAAAGGTAGGATTTCTCTCCTGGTTTCAGTCAACTTAAAGCGACGGTACGTTCTTTGTAGGTGTGAATTCATTCGCACATTTGGCCGAATGAATTCGGCCCTACAAGAAAATCACGCAAATTCAACATGACCGATTTAAACCGCTGGTGAGGCCGCCACGGGGTGGCGAGGGCGGGAGCCGCCCGGACAGGCGGCCCCTTGACCTCAGCTCAGCGCAGCGCAGTCCGCTTGCTGCGCACGATCTGATACGAGCGGCCCAGATAGCCGAGCGGCACGCTCCAGACATGCACCAGACGGGTGAACGGGAACAGCAGGAACACCGTCATGCCGAAGAACAAATGGGTGCGGAATATCGGATCCACGCTGTGCAGCAGTTCCGGGTTCGGATGCAGGTAGACGATGCTCTGCACCCAGTCCGCCAGTGCGATCATCACGCCGGGGTTGCCGTGACCGGCATGTCCCATGGACACCGGTATGGTGGACAGTCCGAGCATCAGGGTGACCATCAGCCAGGTCAGGATGAGCTTGTCGGAACCGCGGCTGGTGGCCGAGATGCGCCGGTTGAACATGCGCCGCAGCCAGAGCATGGCGCCGCCGATGAAGGCCATGCCGCCGAAAATGGCGCCGGCGGTGATGGCAAGGTACTGGTGCTGCATGTCGGACACGCCCATGGCCTGGAACAAGTGGTGCGGGGTGAGCAGCCCCACGGCATGGCCGAAGAAGATGGCGATGACGCCGACGTGGAACAGGTTGCTGGCCACACGCATGTTATCCTTGGACAAAAGCTGGCTGGAGTCGCTCTTCCAGGTGTACTGCTCGCGGTCGAAACGCAGCCAACTGCCGAGAACGAACACGGTGAGGGCAAGGTAGGGGTAGACCCCAAAAACGAAGTTGTGCAGATTCATGGTTAACTCCTTATGCGGCGAGCCGGGTCAGGCTGGCCCGGTTCTCGATAATGCGCACCAGCGGCGCGTAAGGGCTGTTCGCCTTTTCCAGATTGGACGCCAGCACGCCAAACACCTTGACGGCATCGCTGAGGAACGCCTGCGCATCGCTGTCTTCCTGGTAAGCGGCGAACTCCAGAATCAACGGCAGGTAGTCCGGCAGTTCGTTGCCCGATACCTCCACGCCGTGGTCCTTGTACAGCTCGGACAGATCGATCAGCGCCGGGCCGCGGTTCTTGTCGTCGCCGAACAGATGATGCGTCAGGTGCAGGCTGTGCTGCGGCGTGAGATCGAAGGTCTGCACGTAGTCCGCCTGGATTTCCGTGGGATCGCCGTTTTCCAGCCGCGCCAGATATTTCCGCACCGCCGCCCGCTCCGCGTCGTTGATGTCGATGCAGTCGTCCAGCGCCTGCCGGATCTCCGGCAGGTTGTCGAACAGTTCCCGGTCCGGGTAGTCCAGCAGCACCGATAACAGTTTGTAGATAGTCATGCCGATCTCCTTTTAACGATGGTCGTCCGAGGACGGTGCAAGTTCCTTGGGTTCCACGGTTTCCTTGCGGCGCCGCGGGAACAGGCTGATCTTGGATATTCCGCGCGAGCTGTCGTTGCCGAAAGTGAAGCCGTTCTGGCCCTGGAAGCCGTAGGCATCGTCCATCCGCTCTTCCTCGTGGCCGGTGGGAATGACGAAACGGTCTTCGTAGTTGGCAATCGCCAGGTAGCGGTACATTTCCTTCGCCATGTCCTCGGTGATGCCGGCGGTTTCAAGCGCGCGGGTGTCGGCTACACCTTCCACATGCACCGAGCGCTGGTAGCTGCGCATGGCGATGAGGCGGTTCAGGGCGCGCTCGACCGGGGCTTCCTTGCCCGCGGTAAGCAGGTTGGCGAGGTACTTGACCGGCAGGCGCATCGTGCCGGACAGCGGGATCGCGCCATCCGGGCCGACCGGCAGGTTGCCCTGGTCGATCTGGGACTGCACCGGCGAGAGCGGCGGCACGTACCACACCATCGGCAGGGTGCGGAACTCGGGGTGCATCGGGAAGGCGATCTTCCATTCGATGGCCATCTTGTAGATGGGCGACTTGCGGGCGGCTTCCAGCCAGTCCTCGGATATCCCGTCCTGGCGCGCCTGGGCGATCACCGCCGGGTCGTTGGGGTCGAGGAAGATGCTGCACTGGGCTTCGTACAGGTCCTGCTCGTTCTGCGTGCTTGCCAGGGTCTCGATCTTGTCGGCGTCGTAGAGCATGATGCCGTTGTAGCGGATACGGCCGACGCAGGACTCGGAGCACACCGTCGGCATGCCGGATTCGACGCGCGGGTAGCAGCCGATGCACTTCTCGGCCTTGCCGGATTCCCAGTTGTAGAACACTTTCTTGTACGGGCAGGCGCTGACGCACATGCGCCAGCCGCGGCACTTGTCCTGGTCGACCAGGACGATGCCGTCCTCTTCCCGCTTGTAGAGCGAACCGGAAGGGCAGGCCGCCACGCACGCCGGGTTCAGGCAGTGGTTGCAGATGCGCGGCAGATACATGTGGAAGGTGTTCTCGAACTGGCCGTACATCTCCTTCTGGATGTTGTCCATGTTCTTGTCCTTGCTGCGCTTCGCGTACTCGCCGGCAAGGTCGTCTTCCCAATTCGGGCCCCAGTGGATTTTCTCCATGGCGCTGCCGTCGATCTGCGAGATCGGGCGGGCAGTCGGCGCGGCCTCGGACAGCGGCGCATTCTGCAGGCGCGCGTAGTTGTAGGTGAAGGGCTCGTAGTAGTCGTCGATCTGCGGCATGTCCGGGTTGGCGAAGATGTTCAGCAGCTTCGATGCGCGCCCGCCGGCTTTCAGTTCCAGCTTGCCGTCGACCAGCTTCCAGCCGCCCTTCCAGACTTCCTGGTTTTCCCACTGCTTGGGATAACCGATGCCGGGCTTGGACTCGACGTTGTTGAACCAGGCGTATTCCACGCCCTTGCGGTTGGTCCACACGTTCTTGCACGTCACCGAGCAGGTGTGGCAACCGATGCACTTGTCCAGGTTGAAGACAAATGCGAATTGTGCTCTTACTTTCATTTTCATTCTCCTTTGTAGGTCGGGTTTCAACCCGACATGTCGGGCTAAAGCCCGACCTACACCATATCGATAGTCCTGGTTTATTTAGGGCCGATTCCGGGCGGGTTGGTTGCGGCTTCACGCTCAGGGGTGAGCGGGCGTTCCAGCCAGTCCACGTCCTTGTCCGCGATCTTGTGCAACGCCACCATGGTGTCGCGCTGGCAGCCCACCGTGCCGTAGTAGTTGAAGCCGTAAGAGAGCTGCGCGTAGCCGCCGATCATATTGGTCGGCTTGATGATGACGCGGGTCACCGAATTCAGGATGCCGCCGCGCTTGCCGGTGGAGGGCGAACCCGGCACGTTCACGTTCTTTTCCTGGGCGTGGTACATCATCGCCATGCCGCGCGGAACCCGCTGCGACACCACGGCGCGGGCCACGGTCGCGCCGTTGTGGTTGACCGCTTCCACCCAGTCGTTGTCCTCGATGCCGACGGCCTTGGCATCGGCCTCGGATATCCAGACGTAAGGCCCGCCCCGGAACAACGTCAGCATGCGCAGGTTGTCCTGATAGGAGGAGTGGATGCCCCATTTGGAGTGCGGCGTGATCCAGTTCAGCTTGAGATGCGGCTTCTTGGTGACGCTGGCGGAAAGGGAGTTCAGCTCGCCCAGGTCCACCATCGGCTTGTAGGCGCAGAAGCCTTCGCCGAAGTCCAGCATCCACTCGTGATCCTGGTAGAAGTGCGCGCGGCCGGTCAGGGTGCGGAACGGGATGTGCTCGTGGATGTTGGTGTAGCCGGCGGTGTAGGACACCTTTTCCGATTCGATGCCGGACCAGGTCGGCGCGGTGATGATTTTGCGCGGCTGGGCCTGGATGTCGCGGAAGGTGATTTTTTCCTCGTGGCGGCCGGCATACAGGTGATGGTGGTCGATGCCGGTCTTCACGGACATCGCATTCCACGCCTTGTGCGCCACCTCGCCGTTGGTTTCCGGCGCCATGCGCATCACCGCATCGCAGACGCCGATGTCTTCCTCAAGGGAAGGCATGCCGAAGGAAACACCCGGCTCTTTCACCGTGTAGTTGCACTTCTTGAGCTCTTCGTATTCCTGATCGGTGTTCCAGTCGATGCCCTTGATGTTGTTGCCGAGCTTGGTCATCAACGGCCCGAGCGCGATGAATTTGCGGTAGGTGTCGCCGAAATTGCGCTCGACCAGCTTGATGATCGCCATGGTTTTGCCGGGCACCGGATCGCATTCGCCTTCTTTCCAGTTTTTAACCTGGCCGTAGGGTTGCGCCAGTTCGGCGGCCGAATCGTGCTGCATCGGCAGGGCGACGACTTCCTTCCTGGTGCCGAGGTGCTTTTCGGCCAGCGTAGAGAAGTTCTTGGCGATGGTCTTGAAAATCTGCCAGTCGGACTTGGATTCCCAGCCCGGCGACACCGCTTCCGACAGCGGATGGATGAAGGGGTGCATGTCGGTGGTGTTGAGGTCGTTCTTCTCGTACCAGGTCGCGGTCGGCAGGACGATGTCCGAATAGGCGCCGGTCGAATTGAGGCGGAAGTTGATGTCCACCATCAGGTCCAGCTTGGCAATGGGTGCCTCTTCGTGCCACTTGACTTCCTTGTTGTTGCGCCCGGCGCCGGATTCCTGCAGCACGCCGTTCTGGGCGCCGAGCAGGTGCTTGAGGAAATACTCGTGCCCCTTGGCTGAGGTGCCGATCAGGTTGGCGCGCCACACGAACAGGTTGCGCGGCCAGTTGACCGGGTTGTCCGGGTCGGCGTAAGCCACGTCCAGCGCGCCGGATTTCATCTGCTCGGCAATATATTTGGAAACGGCCGCTTCGTCGGTGGCACCGCTTTTCATCGCCTCCTCGGCCAGCTCGATGGGGTTGCGGTTGAAGTTCGGCATCGACGGCAGCCAGCCCATGCGGGTGGCCTTGACGTTGTAATCGGCCAGCGAATTGCCCTTGTTCTTGCCCTTGCCGGCGGGCGACAGCAGGCTGTCGGCGTTGAGGGTCTCGTAGCGCCACTGGTCGGTGTGGAAATACCAGTAGGAGGTGGAGTTGGTGTGGCGCGGCGGGCGGTGCCAGTCGAGGGCGAAGGCGATCGGCGCCCAGCCGGCTTGCGGACGCAGTTTTTCCTGGCCGACATAGTGCGCCCAGCCGCCGCCCGATTGTCCCACGCAACCGCACATGTGCAGCAGATTCATGATAGCGCGGTAGGCCAGATCGTTGTGGTACCAGTGGTTGATCGCCGCGCCCATGATGACCATGGATTTGCCCATGGTCCTGGCGGCGTTGTAGGCGAACTCGCGGCCGGTGCGCTCGATGTCGGCGGCCTTGACGTTGGTGACCTTGGCGGCCCAGGCCGGGGTGTAGGCGACACTGGCGTCGTTGTAGTCCCTGGCGACATTGGCGCCGCCTAAGTCCCGGTCGATGCCGTATTGCGCGATTTGCAGGTCGAACACGGAAGCAACCAGCGCTTCCTCGCCGCTCGCCAGCTTGACCTTGCGCGCCGGCACATTGCGGTAGAGCAGATCGCCTTCGCCCGGCTCGAAGTGGGGGAAGCCGACCGAAACCACGTCGTCGCAGGCGGCAATGCAGGTCAGCTCGGCCAGGATTTCATCCTGGTTGGCGGCGTTCTTCGGCAGCAGGTTCCACTTGCCTTCCTCGCCCCAGCGGAAGCCGATGGAGCCGTTGGGGGCGACGAAGGATTTGCTCTTCTCGTCATAGACGATGGTTTTCCAGTCCGGGTTGTTGGTTTCGCCCAAGTTCCCGTCGAAGTCGGAAGCACGCAAATTGCGGTCGGAAACGTAGCCGTCGCCATGCTTCCTGAGCAGCACCTGCATCGGCAGGTCGGTGTATTGGCGGGCATATTTCTGGAAATACGGGTCCTGCTTGTCGATGTAGAACTCTTTCAGGGCGACGTGGCCCATTGCCAGGAAAGCGGCGGCGTCGGTACCCTGGCGGATCGGCATCCAGAGGTCGGAGAACTTGCAGAATTCGGCATAGTCCGGTGCCATCGAAACGATCTTGGCACCCTTGTAGCGCACCTCGGCGGCAAAGTGCGCGTCCGGGGTGCGGGTCATCGGCAGGTTGGCGCCGGTGATGATGATGTAGGTCGAGTTGTACCAGTCGGCGGCTTCCGGCACGTCGGTCTGCTCGCCCCAGGTTTGCGGGGAGGCTGCCGGCAGGTCGCAGTACCAGTCGTAGAAAGAACCGCAGGCGCCGCCGATCAGCGACATGTAGCGCGATCCGGCGGCGTAGGAAATCATCGACATGGCGGGAATCGGCGAGAAGCCGAAAATCCGGTCCGGGCCCCACTTCTTGATGGTATGGACGTTGGCGGCGGCGATGATCTCGTTGACTTCGTCCCAGGAGGCGCGCACGAAGCCGCCGAGGCCGCGCACGGCGGTGTAGGACTTGCGCTTCTTCCCGTCGGCCTGAATGGCGGCCCATGCTTCCACCGGATCCTTGCCGCTCTTGCGCTCGGCGCGGTAGAGGTCGATCAGACGGCCGCGGATCAGCGGGTGCTTCACCCGGTGCGGGCTGTACAGATACCAGGAGAAGGAGGCGCCACGCTGGCAACCGCGCGGCTCGTGGTTGGGCATGTCCTCGCGGGTGCGCGGGTAGTCGGTTTGCTGCATTTCGAACGAGACCAGGCCGTTCTTGACGAAGATCTTCCACGAACAGCCGCCGGTGCAGTTCACGCCGTGGGTGGAGCGCACCACCTTGTCGTGCTGCCAGCGATGGCGGTAGACATCTTCCCACTCGCGATCCTCGTTGGTGACGATGCCGTGGTTGTCGGAGAAGGTCTCCTTGGTTTTATCGAAAAATTTCAGTCTGTCCAGAAAGTGACTCATTTGTTTGGCTCCTTACTAGGTTATGTGTCAGGCGTAGGGTGGGCACGTTTTTGTGCCCACGCGGAATCAAAATCCGGTTTCAACGCGTGGGCACAAAAACGTGCCCACCCTACATGTTCCTTACGGATTTTTGATTTCCGAACCTGGGCGCAGGTAGAACCACCAGTTCAGGATCAGGCACAGGGCGTAAAATATCGCGAAGCCGTACATTGCGTTTGCCGGGCTGCCGGCCTTGATCTGCCCGCCGATCACCACCGGGGCGATGAAGGAACCGTAGGCGGCCACGGCGGAAGTCCAGCCCAGCACGGGACCGGCCTGCACGCGGTCGAAGATCACGCCCACGGTGCGGAAGGTCGATCCGTTGCCGATGCCGGAGGCGGCAAACAGCACCACGAAGATCAGCAGGAAAGTGGTGAAGTACTGCTCGGGCGTGGCGGAACTGTAGGCCAGGAACATCACGTAGCCGGCTGCCGCGGAAGCCACCACCATGACGACGGAAATGAGCTGGGTCACGATGGAGCCGCCTACCTTGTCGGCAATCCAGCCGCCCAGCGGACGGATCAGCGCGCCGACGAAGGGCCCGATCCAGGCGTAGGTCAGGGCGGAAGGCGCGTTGGGGTTTTTGAGGGTATGGGTCATCACGCCGGTCACCGGATCAGGCACGTGCTGGAAGCCGAAGATCACCGTAATGGCAAGAGGCAGGGCCATGGAGAAGCCGATGAACGAACCGAAGGTCAGCACATAGAGCACGGTCATGGACCAGGTGTGCTTGTTGCCGAAGATGGCGAATTGCTTGGCAATGTTCGCCTTCATTTCGCCGAATGCCGCAAGCTTCATCACGAACAGCGTGCCGACCATGATCAGCGGCAGCGCCACCCACATGTTGAGCAGCCCCAGGCCGGTCGGCGCCGGGAGGTACAGGTACAGGCCCACGCCGGCGGTCAGGAAAGCCAGGCCATACAGCCACAGGATCTTGACGAAGGCGGAAACCGTCGAGCCGATATTGGGCGAAATCGGCACCAGGTTGTTCATGCCGAAGAAGCTGAGGAAGGCCAGCGGCACCAGCGCCAGCAGCCACACGAAGCCGGCGTTCTGGATGAAGGTGGGGGTGCCGGCTGCGATTTTTCCGAGTATCCAGCCGCTGTCCTTGATCAGCGTCATCGGCTCTCCGCCCAGCGTGCCGAAAATGCCGGCGGTCATGACCAGCGGAATCAGGATCTGCATGGTGGTGACGCCGAAGTTGCCGAGGCCGGCGTTGAGGCCGAGCGCCGTGCCTTGCAGGCGTTTGGGGAAGAAGGTGCTGATGTTGGACATCGAGCAGGCGAAATTGCCGCCGCCGATGCCGGAAAGCAGCGCCATCAACTGGAAGATCCACAGCGGCGTGCTCTTGTCCTGCAGCGCGAGGCCGGTGCCGATGGCCGGAATCATCAGCAGGGCGGTGGTCAGGAAAATGGTGTTGCGGCCACCCGCGATGCGGATGAAAAAGGAGGCCGGGATGCGCAGCGTGGCGCCCGCCAGACCGGCGATCGCCGTCAGCGTGAACAGCTCGTCGGGCTTGAACGGGAAGCCCAGGTTCAACATCTGCACCGTGATGATGCCCCACATCAGCCAGATGGCAAAGCCCAGCAGGAGGCTGGGTATCGAAATCCACAGGTTGCGGTTGGCAATTTTCTTGCCGGTGGATTCCCAGAACTTCTGGTCCTCCACGTCCCATTCTTTAATGTCAGGCATGCCTATCTCCTTGTTTTAAAATTGCTGCAATTGCCATTCACTCGATGTTATCCAGCGCCGCGGTGTGCTTGCGATGCCTTTTGGCGTCCAGCGGCCGCACCTCGGTCCAGTACATCCACATCAGGGACACCCATACGATGCCAAACATCAGCATGAAGGCGGAGGAGCGGATGCCGGTCAGGTCGACCAGCGCGCCGAACATGATCGGCATGACGAAGCCGCCCAGTCCGCCCGCCAGTCCCACTACGCCGGAAATCACGCCGATGTTTTTGGGGTAGTCGTCGGCGATGTATTTGAAGACTGACGCCTTGCCTATCGCAAAGGCGATGCCCATGGTGAACATGATGACGGTGAACATGGCCGGGCCGAGTCCGACGTGATAAGTGAAACGTCCCGTCACGGTGATAATGGTGAATTCGGTCTGCGGGTAGGAGAGGAAGAACAGGCAGACCAGCGACACCCACAGCACCCACCAAGTGATGGTATGGGCGCCGTACTTGTCGGAGAAGTAGCCGCCGATCGCGCGCAGGATGCCGCCGGGTATGCTGAATGCGGCGGCCAGCAGTGCCGCCGTCTTGAGGTCGAAGCCGTACTCGGAAACGTAGTATTTGGTCATCCACAGGGCCAGGGCCACGTAGCCGCCGAAGACGATGGAATAGTACTGGCTGTATTTCCACACCGTGGGATCCTTGAGCGCCGCAAGCTGCTCGCGTACGGTGACCGCCTTGCCCACCTTGTGGGCCGGGTCGGAATAGCTGAACAGCCAGAACAGGATCGCGGTGACCAGCATGAGGACCGCATAAACCTGCGGCACCATCGCCCAGCCGAAAGCCACCACGATGCTGGGCGCGATCAGCTTGGTCAGCGCCGCCCCCGTGTTGCCGGCGCCGAAAATGCCCATGGCCAGGCCCTGCTGGTTTTTGGGGAACCAGCGCGCGCAGTAGGAGATGCCCACCGTGAACGAGCCGCCGGCAACGCCAACAAACAGGCCGGTCACCAGGAATTGCCAGAACTCGGTGGCGCGGGAAATCATGAAAATCGGAATGACGGTGGACAGCATCAGCACGAAAAACACGATGCGCCCGCCGAATTTATCGGTCCACATGCCCAGGGGCAGACGGATCAGGGAGCCGGTAAGCACCGGCATGGCGATCAGGATGCCGAACTGGGTTTCGTTGAGCCCCAGGGTTTTCTTGATCGGGATGCCGATGACGGCAAACATCATCCAGATCATGAAACAGACGGTGAACGCGATTGTGCTCGCGGTCACCACTGACCATGCCTTGTGTTTTTGCGTAACCATGCGACCGATCCAATCGATGTTATTGTCAACTATAGGTGAATAGTAGGTTTTCGCAGGGCCGCCGCATATATGCAGGACTGCGGATTTTAAGAGGAAAAAAGAACGATGGCCTGCTCCGCCATCAGGCCGGCGGGACTAGTTCTTATGGCTAAGCGGCGGTAGTTATTTTTTGGGGGGGAAAAGGCGGCCGAGCAAGGGTAAGCCGGCGGGCTCGGCCTGAAAACGGCGTTTCACCGCAGGGGAACCCGGCGTCGGTTTTGTTTCCGAAGGCCGGCCGGAAGCGTAAAAGGCGCGCATCGGCCTGGCGTAATCGGTGGCGCCGATCCGGACGATGTCCGCGGCGCCGTGCTTGCCGGAGGTTAAATTTTGAACCGGCTCACCGCCGCCTGCATGGTGTTTGCCAGGTCGCCCAGATGGCTCGCCGCGCTGGCGGTTTCCGCCGCTGCGGCGCTGTTTTCCTCGGTCATCTGCGCCACGGTTTCGACCTGGCTGGCGATGTCGTTGCTGGCGGCGCTTTGCTCGGTCAGCGCCGAGGAAATGTCGTTGACGACGTGAACGACCTGTTCGGCGCCGTCCTTGATCTGATTGATCGCGTCGCCGGCCTGTTGCGCCAGCGCCACGCCGCCGCCGACCTGGGTCACCGCTTCGCCCATGGTCGATACCGCCGCTTGGGCGCTGTCCTGAATCGTGGCAATCATCCGGGTGATCTCCTCCGTCGCCTTGGTGGTGCGCTCCGCCAGCTTGCGCACCTCGTCGGCCACCACCGCGAAACCCCGCCCCTGCTCGCCGGCGCGGGCGGCTTCGATGGCGGCGTTGAGCGCGAGCAGGTTGGTCTGGTCGGCGACGTCCTTGATCACCTGGACAATCGAGGAAATCTGGTTCGAATGCTGGCCCAGTTCCTCGATGGTTTGCGCGGTTTGGCGCACAGTCTCGGCGATTTGGTTCATTTCCCTGACCGTGTCGTGGATGATTCCGCCGCCCTGGCTGGAGAGTTGGCCGGTTTTCTGGGAGATTTCCAGCGCCTGGCGCGCACTGTCGGACACGTGGTTGATGCTGACGGTCATCTCCTCGACGGCGGCCGCCATGGAGGAAGTCGCCTCGCTCTGGTGGGTAGAGCTGGAAGCGACCTGCTGCGACGAGCCGGAGAGGGTCTGCGCCGAGCCCGACACCTGGCCGACGCTGACGAGCACCTTGCCCAGGGCCTGTTGCAGTTCCGCCATCAGGTTGTTGAAGGCCTGGGCGGTTTGGCCGACCTCGTCCTGGGCGCTCACCGGCACGCGCCGGGTAAAGTCGCCGGATTTCTCGACTTCGGCGATGGTGACGCGCATCTGGTTCATCGGGCCGGTGATCGAGCGGATGATCCGCCACGCCAGCAGCAGCCCGAACGCCACGCCGCCGACGATGGCGCCGATCGAGATGGCGCGCTCCATGGCGTAGCTGGCTTGGGCCCGGTCGAATTCCTCCTTGGCGACCGCCCCCTGGAGTTCAATAAGTTTGAACAGGGTTTCATGCGCGGCGCTGTATTTGGGGCCCGCATCGTTCTTGGCGTTTTCCCTGGCGGCCTCGAAATCTCCGGCGCTTGCAAAGCTCATCGTGCGATCGCGCGATTCCTGGTAGATTTTCCATTGCTGGCCAAAGGCGTCGGCCAGTTGCTTTTCTTCCGGGGTGAGGTAGGTCGCCATGTATTTGCTCCATAGCGCGCCGATTTCCTGATCCCGCTGCTGTATCCTGCCGATGGCCTCCTTGACCACATCCTGGCTGCTGGCGCTGGTTGCTGTCACCGCCCCCACCCGGATGCGGTGGACGTTGTCGAGTATTTTTCCCAAATCGATCAACGGTACCGTCCTGTCTTCGTAAACCGTTTTCAGTCCGCTGACTGCAGCCGAAGTTGCGCGCAGGCCGATTATGCCGATGACGGACATGAAAAGCGCCATCAGGACGGTCAGGATGGTCAGTCGGGTGCCGATTTTCAGGTGGCTGAGCATGAAATCTCCTTGATGAAAAATAAGTCCGTGATTGGGAATTAATTGCAGACAGGTTTCTAAAAAGTTTAATGCCGATTGAATTATAAGGCGAATTCAGGAATGAAGCGCAGTTTTTAGCAATGCTGGCCGAGAGAGGATACGGCAGCATCCATGCTTTCACCGTGACTACTAGTAGTCAGTCATATTGAAACCGGTGGACAATCTCGTCATTCCGGCGAAAGCCGGAATCCAGAAAAATCAACAACCTGGACACCGGCTTTCGCCGGTGTGACGGTTCAACTCATCCATGCTTTTCACCGTGACTGACTACTAGGGCCGATCAAGCGTTTGGCTGCAAGCCAAGCGCGTCTTCCAGCTCCTGGCGCAGCAGCGCTTCCCGGCCGGAATAGCCGGGAGAGAAATGAAGCGGAATAACGTTCTTCGCACCCGCCTCCCGCGCCATTTCGGCAGCCTGCCGGGCAGTCAGGTGATACTTTTGCGCCGCACGCCCGGCGTCCTGCCGCAAAAAGCCGGCTTCGATGAAAAGCAGGTCCGAGCCGCGGGCCAGCTTGGTCACCTTTCCGGCATTTTCCAAGTGATAGACCAGGTCGGTGACGTAGCTGATCTTCTGTCCCGGCACGATGCGCAGCACTTCGGCCTTGAGCCGGCCGAGCGGAACATGCGTTTCCCGGACCTGCCCGCCCTCCTTCCACCAGACACGGAACAGCGTATCGTCCGCTTCGCCCCGGAGGACAGCCTGTTTCAATTCCCGCAGCCATGGGCCCATGGGAAGGCGCATTTCCGCCAGGCGGTTTTTCCACACGTTGACATGCGCCTTCTCCTCTAACGCGTAACCCAGGCAGGGGGTTTTGTGGTCGAGGATGGCGCAGCGGACGCGAAACATGTCTTCATCCACAAGGATCCCATCGGCCAGCGCCAGATCTTCTTCGGCTTCCCTTCGGAAACCGGTCTTGCAGCGGAACCTGGCCCTTCTCGCCATTCCCTCCCGCTGAACCTCGGTCACGACCAGGGTGAAATCGCTGGAATAATTCTCCACCAGGTTCCAGGTATAGGCGGCCAGCTTGTGTTCGACCTGCTCCAGGAAGCGGGCCGGGCCAAAAAGATGCATCTGTTTTTCGCGGCCCAGGGAAATCCTGAGCAGCCAGTCGAACCCCATGAAATGATCCATATGGGTATGGGAAACGAAAATGTGGCTCAGGCGCAGGATCTTCCGCGGGGCAAGCTTCCTGATATCCCCCAGGTCGAACATCAGGGCCCGTTTCTCGAACAGGCAATCGACATAAAGCGCGGGATCCCCGAAAGGATCGTTGACGAGTTGCGGATGGAACAGGGGTCTCATTGTCAGCTCTGTCCATGGATGTTGCGCAGCGGAATTGCTCCGGGCCTGGAAGAAAGTCTATAAATAAAAGAGGCCGTGGGTGTTCGGGTGTCTTCGGCGAGCAGCTTGACCATGCCTTGTGAAAGGCTTGATTGGAGTATAGCGCATGGCTCTGCTCGAGGTTAACAGGCTGTTGAAATTCGCCCGGAATGCCCTTCGGTACGCGCTTCGCGCTACTCGGGGCGAACGGTAGTGCATTGATTCCGTTCGTGCTGAGTAGGCGGCTTTGCCGCCGTATCGAAGCACAATGCGCGTTTTTCAACAGCCTGTTAAAGGCTTGATGTACTCGGTGCGGGACAGGAAACCCCTGTCCGGCCGGACCGAAAGCGAAATTGATGTCGCTCAATGCGCTTCCTCTTCTGCTCCGCCGCGCGGAGGAATATCATGCAGGAATGAAAACCGCCGCACGTATTCGTTTCCGCCTTGTATTCGCCATGATGCTGTTCGCCGGCCTGGCGCACGCTCAACCCCTGCGCTACGCCGGCCATCCGCTGGTCGGCAAGCTATGGGACATGCGCAGCCGCAGCCACATCGATGAGGCCACGCTGCTTGCCCGGATCGACAAGGCGAACGTCCTCTTGCTCGGTGAGACGCACGACAACCCGGTGCACCATGAACTCCAGCAAAAGCTGCTGCAAGCCCGCCTCGAGTCCGGCTCTCGCCCGGCATTGCTGATGGAACAGTTCGACACCGAACGCCAGGCGGCCCTCGATTTGGCGCTGGCCGGCAGCAATCGCGACGAAGCCCTGAATACCGCCGCCACCCTGACAAAGGGCTGGGACTGGCAATTCTACCGCCCATTGCTCGTCACCGCCCTCGACCACAAGTTGCCGGTCGTTGCCGCCAACCTCTCGCGCGAGCGCTTGCGGCCGGTCGTCCGGCAGGGTTTCGCCGCCTTTGACGCGGCAGACTTAAAGCGCATGGCCGTCGACGAGGTGTGGAGCGAAGGCCGCCAGAAATACATGGCCAGGCTCATCGAGCAAGCGCACTGCGGCCAGATCGGCGCCGAACTGCGCGACGGGCTGGTCCGCAGCCAACGGTTGCGCGATGCAGTAATGGCGGATGCCGCGCTATCGAGGGTCGGGCGCGGTGTCGTCGGTATTGTCGGCAGCGGCCACGCCCGCCGTGACATCGGCGTGCCGCTCTACCTCGCTGCCCGCGATCCTGCCGCCCGTATCTACTCGATCGGCTTTGTCGAGGTCAGCCCGGAAAAGACCTCTCCCGAAGCCTACGAGACAGAGCGCGCCACAGCCAGCGTTCCCTACGACGCGATCTGGTTCACGCCACGCATCGACCGGCCCGACCCCTGCGCTTCTTTCGGCAAAAGATGACGTTCCCGTTACGGTCAGGGGCGGTCGCCCACACTCTCTGCGACAGCAAGATCGCAAAGCAATTCGAATCTGGTCCCGTATGGCCGCGGGTGTGGTGTGTCTGGTCAGTCATGTTGAATTTGCGTAATTTTCTTGTAGGACCGAATTCATTCGGCCAAATGTGCGAATGAATTCGCACCTACAAAATCCGGTCAGCCGTTTCAAGTTGACCAGCAGCCTGTCGGACTTGAAGAATCGAAGCGAAACGGGTCAAGCAGGCAAGCCGCGCAGCGGATGCTCGCAAAATTCGGCTGGGCGAGGACAGATTTTGCCGGTTTTGCAGGTCAATTGTCATTCTATTGACCAAGAAAGCGGTGAAATATGGACCGCACGGGCGGATTTGCAGCCGATTTCCTTTACGTCCGACAGGCTGCTAGTAGTCAGTCATATTGAAACCGGTGGACAATCTCGTCATTCCGGCGAAAGCCGGAATCCAGAAAAATCAACAACCTGGACACCGGCTTTCGCCGGTGTGACGGTTCAACTCATCCATGCTTTTCACCGTGACTGACTACTAGAATGCCGGCACGTCAGCCGGGACGGCGCTCCTGCCCAATGAGCCCCAGTTCATGCGCAACTTCGCATTGGTGCCCTGGCGCAGGATTCTTTGGGCTGACCGCACCTTGTCGAGCAAGCCGGTCAGTTCGGCATCGAACCTTGCACTGGCAACCAGCCGGAACCACTCGTCGCCGTCCGGATCCGCCTCATCGAGATTGCGCCAGAACAGGTTGGCGAAGCTCCCGTATGAAACCGGTTTTCCCGCAAGAAGGTCTGCCCTGATTTTTCCGGCCCAGGGGCGGCGTCTCTCGATCAGCCCTTCCGCGCCCTCGCGCACCGTCACGGACAGGTAGGCATGGAGATCTCCCGGCCGCCTGATCTGCTCAAGCTCAAAGGCCCGCCCCTCTGCCGTGGCATCCGCAATCAGGGTCCGCAGGGCAGCGCTGGAGATTTCCAGGGTAACGCCGGTTTGGAATCGGTGCATCTTGTCGAGGTACATATGTTCCTTCTCTTGAGACTGATTTTGATTGGAAAATCCGGCCAAGGTTCAGTTTGAAAGAAAGAACGTGATCACCCCGGGAAGCTGCCGGATCAGAGGGTATCTCAGGGCCTTGTTTTTTCCAGCTCTCCCACGCGCACCCCGATCAGCCGCACTTTCCTGTCCAGTTCGATCCGTCCGAGACACTCGAAGGCGGTCCTGCGGATGGTGTTCGCCGAGTCCGTGGGGAAGTCGAGGGTCTTTTCGCGGGTATGGGTTTCGAAATCGGCGAAGCGCAGCTTGATGCCCACGGTGCGGCCGCGGCTGCCGTCATGCGCCAGGTCATCCGCCACTTCGCGGCAAAGGCCGGCGAGGGTGCGGGCGATGGTTTGCCAGTTGCCGGTATCGCGTTGAAAGGTGATTTCTCGGCTATGGGATTTGGGTTCCCAGTGGGTAACCAGAGTGCGTTCGTCGATCCCTCGTGCCGCCTGGTGCAAAAACGTCCCGTGCGCCCGGCCGAAGGTTTCCGTCAGCCGGTCCGGCGGCAGTGCCGCAAGCTGTCCTACGGTCTGCACCCCCATGGCGTGCAGGTGCTCCTCGGTGACCGACCCCACGCCCGGAATCTTGCGCACCGGCAGCGGCCGGATGACTGCCTCCACGTCACCCGCACCGATTTCGGTGTAGCCGTCCGGCTTGTGCAGGTCGGAAGCGATCTTGGCCAGGAGCTTGTTGGGCGCGACGCCGATGGAACAGGTGAGCCCGGTGGCCGCTTTGACCCTGTGCTTGATATCGCGGGCGATCTGCGCCGGGGCTTTGTCGCTGCCGGAAATATCCAGATACGCCTCATCGATCCCCACATCCTCCAGTATCGGGGAAAACTCGCGCAGGATGCCCTTGATTACTGCGGAGACGCGGGAATACTCGGCGTAGTCGACCGGCAGGAACACGCCATCAGGGCAAAGATGGCAGGCCGTGCGCAGGGGCATGGCGGAATGGATGCCGAATTTCCGCGCCTCGTAGGAGGCGGTGGAAACCACGCCGCGGGCATGAGGGTCGCCCCGGCCGCCCACGATCACCGCCTTGCCGGCGAGCTCGGGGTGGCGCTGCTGCTCGATGGCGGCAAAGAAGGCGTCCATGTCAACGTGAAGAATGCGCCGCACCGGATATGGCCCGTCACTGGTTGCGGCTGCTTATCAAGGCGTTCACGGCATTCTCCGGCAAGGTTCGTTATTTCATCATAAAGCCGCTATTTAGCCACGGATGGACACGGATTTACACAGATAAACCTAAAAACCGTAATTAACCACGAATGACACGAATGTTCACGAATGAACACAAATAGTTAACAACAAATATCGGCTCACCCAACAGGTGAATCGGGTGAATTTCGTTAATTCTTTGATTATTCGTGAACATTCGTGTTCTATTCGTGTAAATTCGTGGTTAATCGCTTTTTTCAGGATAAAACAACGTGTTGTGTTAAATATGCCATATACCCGAAAGGTGCGCGGGGCGCGAAATGTAACTCATTGATAATCCGTGTGTATCTGTGTTAATCCGTGGCTGAACTGCTTTTTATAGCTTCATTCTAGATCACGCCGGGGCGGCTGCTACACTGGTAGTGTTGCATTCGCCGTGAGGTGGGCATGCGCGAAATTGACGGTTCCTACGGAGAAGGGGGCGGGCAACTGCTGCGCACGGCGGTGGCGCTTTCGGCTATTGCCGGGGAATCTGTCCATGTGCGCAACATCCGTGCCCATAGAAGCAAGCCCGGCCTTGCCCCCCAGCACCTGACCGCGGTCATGGCCGTGGCCGGGCTGTGCGGCGCCGCGACGGAAGGGGCGGAAGTCAAATCGCGGGAAATCCTGTTCCGGCCCGGCCGGGTGCGTGGCGGCCGGTTCGATTTTGACGTCGGCACTGCCGGCAGCATCACGCTGGTGCTGCAGGCGGCACTGCCGGTTGCGGTCGCCAGCGGCGTAAGCTTATGGCTGCGCATCACCGGCGGCACCGATGTCCGGGCCGCCCCGCCCCTGGATTACTTGCGCCATGTGCTGCTGCCCCTGCTCTCCCGCATGGGCGTCCGGGCCCGCATCGAGGTGCTGAAGCGGGGGTACTACCCGCGCGGCGGCGGCGAGGTCGCGGTGGAAGTGCTGCCCTCCGTGCCGCTGCAGCCGTTGATGCTGGATACGCCGGGTGACTTGGCGGAAATCCGCGGCTACGCCCACATTGCCAACCTGCCGGAGCATATCGTTCAACGCATGGCGAGTTCGGCGCTGGCGGAGCTTCCGGCCTTCCCCGCGCCATCCATCGATCAGGCCGTATTGGGCGCAGACGTAGCCATCGGGGCGGGCGGGGCGATTGTTTTGGCCGCGCGCATGGCGCACACCATTCTGGGAGCTTCCGCCACCGCGCAACGAGGGGTACCCGCAGAGCTGCTGGGCGCTGAAGCGGGCAGGCTGCTGCGCGAGGAAATTTCTTCCGGGGCCAGCCTCGACATCCATGCCGCCGATCAGATGCTGATTTATCTCGCCCTTTGCGCCCGGCCCTCATGCTTCCTGGCAAGAAAGCTCTCGTCCCACGCGCTAACCACCATCTGGCTGCTGGAGCAATTTCTGCCCGTGCGCTTCAGCATCACTGAAGCCGGTTCCCTGATGAGGGTCGAGGTGATACCCCAACCTCGGCAAGGCTGCTAGTAGTCAGTCACGGGGAAAAGCATGGATGAGTTGAACCGTCACACCGGCGAAAGCCGGTGTCCAGGTTGTTGATTTTTCTGGATTCCGGCTTTCGCCGGAATGACGAGATTGTCCACCGGTTTCAATATGACTGACTACTAGTGTAGTGCTTCATTCTGTTTGGAACTTAATCCGCAGAGCGCTGCAAGCGGTGTCCCTCACCCCAACCCCTCCCGGAGGGCGAGGGGCTTTAAAACTCCCTTCTCCCGGGACACCCTGAAGGGTATAAAAATCGTGTTTGCTCGCCTTACCCGCCTGATCGCTTCCCCTTTGCGAACCCATGCTCTTATTCAAGCGCCTTTACTCTGGATCGCGGCCTCGATCTGACTGCTGGCAGCCTGCCCGCCCGCCAGTGAGCGATCGCCCACTTCCAGAACGACCCTGGATCGGCATCGATCAACTCGCTTGGCGGCGACTGGTTGAGAAACACCAGCACATCGAACAACGCGCCCACCGGGTTGGCGACACTCACTGCTGGAGCCAGGGTCTGCTTGCTGAGCTTTTCGCCGCGTTCGTTCACCGCCACCGGCAGGTGCATGTAGGCCGGCGTGGGGAGGCCGAGCAGCTTTTGCAGGTAGATCTGGCGCGGGGTGGAATCGAGCAGGTCGGCGCCGCGCACGATGTGGGTGACTCCTTGTTCGGCATCGTCCACCACCACCGCGAGCTGATAGGCGAACAGGCCGTCGGCGCGGCGCACGACGAAATCGCCCACCTCCGTTGCCAGCATTTGGCTGACTCGCCCCTGCAGCCCATCGTCGAAGCCGACCGCACCGGAGTCAGCGCGCACTCTCATGGCGCGGGCCGAACGGCCGCCGGGCAGTCCGCCGCTGCAGGTGCCGGGGTAAACCGGGCCATCGATGCCGGAAAGGGCGGAATCGGCGATTTCCCTGCGCGTGCAGGCGCAGGGGTAAACCGCGCCGAGCTTCTCCAGCTCCGCCAGGGCGGCGCGGTAGGCTTCGTTGCGCGCGCTCTGGAACATCAACTCGCCATCCCAGTGCAAGCCCAGGGCATCGAGCGTGCGCAGGATGTCGTCCGCCGCTCCGGGCACGGCGCGGGGCAGGTCGAGGTCTTCCATGCGCACCAGCCACTCGCCGCCGCGGCTGCGCGCTTCCAGGAAACTGCCCACGGCCGCGACCAGCGAGCCGAAATGCAGCGGTCCGGTCGGCGAGGGAGCGAAACGGCCGCGATAAAATGTAATAATGTTTTCTCCTGGCTTCTTGAAACTCATGGGCATCGCTCCCATCCAATCAATCATAACAAAACATTCGGAAACGCAAAGGCGCAAATAACGCAAAGAAAAAACTTGGACGGCAACATAGCCCGCAGGTTGTGATCGTGCCGCCCGCAACTTCAAGGCCTTGACTTTGCGCCCTTTGCGCCTTTGCGTTTTAATCTTTTTGCGATTGAGATGGAGACCACCATGATCAGAATCCGCAAAGCCCATGAACGCGGCCACGCCGACCACGGCTGGCTGAACACATGGCATACGTTCTCCTTCGCCGACTACCACGACCAGGCGCAGATGGGCTACTCCAGCCTGCGCGTCATCAACGACGACCGGGTGGCGCCGGGCGGCGGCTTCCCCACCCACCCCCACCGCGACATGGAGATCGTCACCTATGTGCTGGCGGGTGCGCTGGAACACAAGGACAGCATGGGCAACGGCACCGTGATCCGGCCCGGCGAGGTGCAGCGCATGAGCGCGGGCACCGGCATCCGTCACAGCGAGTTCAACGCCTCGCCCAGCGAGGAGGTGCATCTGCTGCAAATCTGGATCATGCCGGAGAAAAACGGCATCGCGCCGAGCTACGAGCAGAAGTTTTTCGACGCCGCCGAGAAGCTCGGCAAGCTGCGCCTGGTCGCCTCGCCCGACGGCAGCGAAGGCTCGGTGACCATACACCAGGATGCAAAACTTTACGCCGGCCTGATCGACCCCGGGCACCCGGCCGAGCATGTCCTGCCGCCGGGCCGCCGCGCCTACCTGCATGTGGCGCGCGGCGCGGCCAGTCTCAACGGCGAGGCGCTGGAAGCGGGCGACGGAGCGCGCATCGAGGGTGAAAACAAAATTCGTCTAGAATCTAACAGTGCGGCAGAAATTTTGCTGTTCGATCTGGCCTGACCATAAACCCAACAAAGGGCGATTAGCCACGGATTACCAAAAGTAGGCGCCTCTAGGCGACACAGATAGACACAGATAAAAACCCATTGAAAGTTACTCTTACATTTCACGAAATGGCAGCCATTTGTGCAACGTTCATTGAGAATCCGTGAACATCTGTGTCTATCTGTGTTAATCCGTGGCTAATATGTTTTTTATCTAACAGGGATAACACATGACCACCGATCTTTTCACGCCGCTGCAAATGGGCCCCCATACCCTCGCCAACCGCATCGTAATGGCCCCGCTGACGCGCAACCGCGCCGGCGCCGGCAATGTGCCCCAGGCAATGAATATCGAGTATTACCGCCAACGCGCCTCGGCCGGGCTGATCATCAGCGAAGGTTCGCAGATTTCCCCCACCGCCGTCGGCTATCTCGCCACCCCCGGCATTCACAGCCCGGAACAGATCGCGGGCTGGAAGCAGGTCACCGATGCGGTGCACAGCCGCGGGGGAAAAATCTTCCTGCAGCTCTGGCACTGCGGCCGGGTCTCGCACCCCTCGCTGCAGCCGGGCGGCATCCTGCCGGTTGCGCCTTCCGCCATCCTGCCGGCGAGCCAGACCTTCACCCCGAACGGCTGGCAACCCCTGGTCACGCCGCGCGCGCTGGAAACCGGCGAATTGCCCGGCATCGTCGCGGACTACCGCCAGGCGGCGCAGAACGCGATGGCGGCGGGCTTCGACGGCGTGGAAATCCATGCCGCCAACGGCTACCTGCTCGACCAGTTCATCCGCGACGGTTCCAACCGGCGCACCGACGCCTACGGCGGCTCGCTGGAAAACCGCAGCCGCCTGCTGCTGGAAGTGACCGCGGCCGTCACCGGCGTGTGGGGAGCAGACCGCGTTGGCGTGCGCTTCTCGCCGATCAACAGCTTCAACGACATGCACGACTCCAACCCGCAGAAAACTTTCGATTTCATGGCATCCGCCCTGAATACGTTCGGGCTGGCCTACCTGCACGGCATGGAACTCAGCTTCGGCTCCGAACCAAAACCGGATTTCGACTTCGCCCAAATGCGCCGCTGTTTCAAAGGGCCATACATGGCCAATGGCTGCTACGACAAGGCCCGCGCCGAGACTGCGCTTGCTTCAGGCTATGCCGACCTGGTGGCCTTCGGCGTGCCGTTCATCGCCAATCCCGATCTGCCCGAACGCTTCGCCAGGAACGCCCCGCTCAACACGCCCGACCAGAGCAGCTTCTACGGCGGCGACGAAAAGGGCTATACCGACTACCCGTTTCTCGACATAAACCCATAAGGCCTGTCAGCCACGGATTTACACGGATGCACACGGATTTTTCCGTGCCAATCCGTGTCGCCCAGAGGCGCCTACTTTTGGTAATCCGTGGCTGACATTGCTTTTCTTAAATAAAGGAATCGCCATGCAACACAAATTCGCCTCGACCCAGGTCGACGTACACGACCTCATCGCCAGACGCTGGAGCTGCCGCGCCTTCGACGCCAGCAAGAAAGTCAGCCGCGAGCAGATCGTTTCGCTGCTGGAAGCAGCGCGCTGGGCGCCCTCCTGCTTCGGCGACGAGCCATGGCGCTTCATCGTGTGGGACAGGAACAGCGATGCCGCCGCCTGGCAGAAAGCCTTCGACTGCCTGGGGGAGTGGAACCAGAACTGGGTGAAAAACGCCCCGGTGCTGGTGCTGGCCACCGCCAACAGCCAGTTCCGCAAGAACGGCAACCCCAACCGCTGGGGCCAGTACGACACCGGCGCCGCCGCCGAAAACCTGTGTTTGCAGGCCGTGGCCTCCGGCCTGATGGCGCACCAGATGGGCGGCTTCGACGAAGACAAGGTGCGCAGCACGTTCAAGGTACCCAAGGAATTCGCCTGCATGGCGATGATTGCGGTGGGCTACCAGGGCGAGCCGGAAGTCCTCGATGACAATCAGGAACTGAAAGAACTGGAACTGGCCGAAAGAGCAAGAACCCCGCTGGGCGTGCATTTCTTCGAGGGCGACTGGGATATCCCGGTGAAGGGCTAGTAGTCAGTCACGGTGAAAAGCATGGATGAGTTGAACCGTCACACCGGCGAAAGCCGGTGTCCAGGTTGTTGATTTTTCTGGATTCCGGCTTTCGCCGGAATGACGAGATTGTCCACCGGTTTCAATATGACTGACTACTAGCCGGCCTCCCGTCAGAGAGATCAACGCTTCACGCTGACGGACGTCATCTGCAAATTCGACGGTAGACCCCGTTTTTTGTTGTTCGAGCAAGGGCAGGGCTGCGGAAACTACAATGGGCAACAATTAGGTTAAAATAAACGTCATTTTATTCTATCGGCCAGGTTTCCTGTCTTTGCTAATTTAACGCAGAAAATCGTTACCCATGACCACGAGCAACTACGACCCTCTCGCCGCATACTCAACCCCCACCCTGACGGAAAGGATACGCACGCTGACGGCGAACAACGGCGTCGCCGCCAATTTATTCCTCGCGCTGCTCCTGATTGCCGCAACCATCCTGCTGTATGGACATTTCTTGTGGAACCCCCTGATTTTCGATGACAAGCCTTTTTTCGTCGAAACCACTTTGAAACAATATGGCTCCTCGCTGTTCCATTTTGACCTGAGATGGTTTTCCTACGCATCCTTCGGCTGGACGTACAACCTGTTCGGGCTGGACTGGTTCTGGTACCGCGTCGGCAACCTGAGTTTGCATGCGCTGACCGCCATTATCCTGTTCGTTTTTTTCTATCGCTTGCTCTCCGCCGCTGAGCGGCCGCAAAATCCCGCGCTTCAGCCACGCTGGCCGGCCTTCTTTGCTTCTCTCCTTTTTGCGCTACACCCCATCGCTGTTTATGGTGTCGCATATCTGATGGAGCGCAGCATCATCATGGCAACGCTGTTCGGCATTGCCGCCCTCCTTTGCTACATGGAGGGATTAAACCGGAACAAGACCAAGTGGTTCATTGGATCGGCACTATTCTATTTCCTGGCGGTCTTCTCGAAAGAACACAGCGTCATGCTTCCCGGCGTTGCTTTGGCCCTCACGCTGCTGCTGCAAAAACCCTCATTTTCCCTGGCAAAAAACTGTGGCTCCCATACACACTGTACCTCGGCATTGGCCTGCTCGTCATTCTAAGGGGTTCTGGGTGCCCCCTACGAGCCCTTTGCGGCGGGAATGCTGTCACAGTTGAGCGAGCACCAGCAGGGTCTCAATATCGAAAACGCCTACCCCTTGAGCGTTATCACTCAGGGCTTTCTTTTCTTCAAATACCTTTTGCTCTGGGTTGTTCCCTATACCGGCTGGATGTCAGTGGATATTCGCCAGTCTTTCGCCACCCACTTCCTGTCCTGGCCGGAACTGGCAGGTTTTATCGCATTTCTCGCCTATCCGGCAGTTGCGGCAAGATTCCTGCTGAAGAGGGGACGGCAAGGGCTGATCGGTTTTGGAATGTTGTTCCCCTGGATACTTTTTCTGACAGAGCTCTCCTCGGTAAGAATTCAGGAACCTTTCGTTCTGTACAGAAGCTATCTCTGGATGAGCGGATTGCCTGTGGCGCTGCTCCCGTTTCTCGCCACAACACCCAGGAAAACCGCTGTCACCCTGCTTTCCGCGCTGTGCCTGGTAATTGCTGCTCTTGCATGGAACAGGCTCGACAGTTTTTCAGATAATTTAAAGCTATGGTCCGACGCTGCCGCAAAAAACCAAAAACCATGACGAGAAACTGCTGGGGGTCGAAAGAAGCTATAACAACCGCGGCTTCGCCCATCTTGAATCTGGCCGCCTGCCGGAAGCACAAACTGACTTCAAAAAGGCGGTGGCTCTCAATCCAAATTATTCTGATGGCTACTTGAACCTCGGGATCGTGAATTTCAGGCAAAACCGCCTTGAAGAAGCGCCGCAGGACTACAGCAAAGCCATTGCGCTGAAACCTGATTCCAGCGGTGCTTATTTGAACCGCGGCACCGCCTTTCTGCAAACCGGCCGTCCTGTCGAGGCCTGGAATGATTTCAACCGCGCCCTACAACTCAGCCCATGGAATGCGGAAGCCTATGTAAACCGCGGCCTCGCCTATTCACGGCTGGGCAAGCCGCAGGACGGGTTGAGCGATCTGGACAAAGCCATCGAACTCAGCCCAAGACTCGCCCAGGCCTACATGAACCGAGGCATCGTCAACACCCAACTGGGTCGCGGTAGAGATGCGCTTGCAGACATGGACAGCGCCGCCCGGCTTGAGCCGGAAAACGGCGCAATCTATTACAATCGCGCTAATGTGCATATTATCCTTGGGCGGCATCAGGATGCATTGCAGGACTACAACAAGGCCATCGGGTACAACCCGGATCTTGCCGATGCCTATGTCAACCGGGGCGGCATTTACATGGTTTCAGGCCGATTGCAGGAAGCAATTGCGGAGTTCGGCAAGGCGATTAGCCTCAATCCCGCCCAGGAGAACGCCTACATCAACCGCGCGAACATTTATGCAGCCCAATCGCGCACTCAGGACGCCCTGAACGATTACGACAAAGCGCTAACCCTTAACCCCAGGAACAGCCAGGCCATCTTGAACCGTGGCTTCGTTCTGCTTGCCCAGAACAGAAAAAAAGAGGCTATGGATAGCTTTCAAAGAAGCTGCGACCTTGGCAACCGCAAGGGTTGCGAAAATTTGCGCGGGAAAGCCGCCAACTAATTCTCATCCGGAAGCACCAGATGAGCGAACGAGCACGGCGAGACGAGGGAAGAGGGGGCTGCGGTCTACAGGGTACCGGCTACCAGACAAGCCTGACTGGGTAATCCGAGAACACCCGGTCAGCGCTAATCAGGTGCATATCCTCCACAACGGCCTGGGCAATGAGAAGTCGGTCGAAGGGGTCGTTATGAATACGCGGGAGATCGGCCAATCTCCACAGATGGGTCAGTTTGATCGGCAAAATTTCCATGCTGTTGCTTTGTTGCTGCTCATCTAATATCACCTTCAAGGGCTGCCGCATAGTCAATTTGCCGAGAGCGTGTTTTATTTGCAACTCCCAGACACTCGCAACACTCAAATACAACGTGTTTTCGGCATTCTCGCACATGGTCAGGACTTGGTCCGGCACCCTCTCAGGCTCATTCATCAGCCATAAAAAAACATGGCTATCCAGCAGCAGATTCATATTGCTCCATTGCCCAGCCAGAACGCATCCGGCAACGGCTCATCAAAATCACTACTGATGCCGAATTCCCCTCGATGCAGGCCAAATATGCGCTTCTTTCTCGGCGCCTCTAGCGGCACCAGGCGCGCAATCGGCTTGTTTGCCTTGGCGATGACCACCTCCTCGCCCGCCAGCGCCAGCGCCAGCAGTTCCGACAAATGAGTTTTGGCTTCGTGGATATTAACAGTTCGGGTAGACATAGCAGTTCCTTAGCTAATTTATTAGTCAAGTCTAGCCATAAAAGAAATTGTCGTCAACCATAAAAAACGGGCCTCCGAAGAGGCCCGTTTCAATCTTCACAAATCAAGCCGGACTGGCCGGCGGGAAATTAGAAGTTGTGACGCATACCGAAGGACTGGTTCACACAAATAGCACAAATAGGCACATCAAATAGGGCATCAAATAGGGGACAGACCACCATTACTCAATCACCCAGATGTCACTCTGCCCCATCTTTCGCCGCAGCATGGCGTCCAGCGCGCCCCCGCCATGTTCTCCGCCCAAGCACCGCAGAGATTTCCTTCTGAAATCGCTCTCCGCCAAGCACAAATCCGCCATTGGTAGACGCGCGAATTTCATCCACCAACCCCTGCTCTAGTTGATAGCGGAAAAGCTCTCGGTATGCAGCTTGGCGTTGCAACTCATCCGTTCCAAGCGCCTGGTAAATCGGGTGAGGCGTGATCAGGGAATTAGCGTCTCCCCGCGCATTTGCGCGGTAGCTGGACCATGGGTAGTCCGCCGGATGAACCACCATTGCCGCGCGCACCGGATTAAGCTCGATATAACGGCAACAGCCCAACAAATAAGTTTCCTCTTCAACAAGACAAGAACGGAAGCGCCCCTCCCATAATGTCCCGCTACGACGGTAGGTGCGGTTGACATATTGAACATAACGTTGCCCCAGACGCTTCATTACCCGTGATGGCCCTTCGCCGAGTTGTGGAGTCAACAGCAGATGGACATGGTTGGTCATCAGCACATAAGCATGCAGTTGCACCCCTTCCTCGCGGCAGGCTTCGGCCAAATGATGGAGATAGAACTGGTAATCGTCATCAGCGAAGAAGCAGGCTGTGCGGTTATTGCCACGCTGGATCAGATGAACCGGCGTGTTATCGAACTTTATGCGGGCGCGTCTAGGCATCGTGTCGCATGGAAAATGGATGGTCAAATATAGCAAATAAATGGTGGTCTGTCCCCTATTGTTCGCGGGCTCATCGTCGAGTTTCGAGACGGTCAGGCGTGCAACGACTTGAGCACCACGTCCGGGGCCGTCAATACGATCTTGAGTAGCGCAGCAGCGGGGCCGGTCGGGTTGCGGCGGTGCTGTTCCCAATTTTGCAGCGTCTTGATGCTGACCCGCATCAGCCGCGCAAACTCGCTTTGCGACAGCCCGATTTGCTCCCGCAAGGCTTTTACATCGGGCGGCGTGATCTCGAAGCGGCGCGAAGCCTTGGCCTTGCCTTTGGAAATGTCCTTGGCTTCTTTCAGGCTTTGCACCAGGTCATCAAACAGTGTCTTTTCCATGCTCATAGCTCCTTCACAAATTCGCGCAGAATGGTGGTTTCCTTGTCGGTCAGATCGTCCTTTTTCGACTTCGGATACACCACCAGCATGTAAATCAGGTGGCTGTCCTTGACCCAGTAGTAAATCACCCGAACCCCACCACTCTTGCCACGCCCCCTGCACGGCATAGCGCAGCTTGCGGATACCGCCGCCACCCTTGATGAGATCGCCGCGCTCGGGATATTCCACCAGTTCGTTTTGCAGTTCCCCGTATTCATCGTCGGACAGCAGCGTTGTAACCATGCGGGTAAAGGTCGGAGTCTCAATGAATTCCATGGATAGTATTGTATACGCCAATGGCGGATAGTTCAACCACTACGCTGGCTATTGTGTGCCCTATTGTGTTGTTGTGTTAATAAGGCTCGTCGCCATTTACCGCAGCACCCATTCCCCACGCTGCTTGATTTCATGGTACATCGCGTCCGGCGCCAAATCCACGTCACCCGGCCATGCAACCGCACCGCCATCAACAAACGCCTGGTTAAAAAAATCCGGCACTTTCAACGGCTCGAATACGCCGGTCAAGTGGCCTTCCTCGAACCTCACCACTCCGCGAGTTCCGTCCGCGAATCGGACCTGCAACCTCATGCCGGGTTCCGGCTTTACCTCAACAACATCCCATTCCATGACGGCTCCTTATCTCAATGGCGGAATCGGCTTCGGCTGCTGTCGATCCGCACAAAGCTTCCAATCGTCCAACAATTCCTGGTAAAGCCCCCCCTTTAGCCAAGTAGGGTGGGCACATCTTTGTGCCCACGCGGTCAGCGGAGTTATTCCGCGTGGGCACAAAAAACGTGCCCACCCTACCAGGCTAGGCATCGTGTCGCATGGAAAATGGATGGATGGTCAAATATAGCAAATAAATGGTGGTCTGTCCCCTATTGTCTATGTCCCCTATTGTCTATTGTCAGGTCGTTAAGCAGCCCGACGGCTTGGCAAACGTACGTCCACCACGATTTCGGCGTAGGGTGCATGGACGCGACCATGTTCGTTCTTTTCCACGGCCAGCCACTCAATCAATTTTTCCACATCACCGTGCACGTTCTTGTAGTCGCGATTTACCCTCCGGGCGAGTTCGGCGATGGTCATGGGACCTCCCTCGCGCAAGGCGGCGAGCAAATCCCACCGTCTGGGGGTGAAAACGGCGAACATCTGGCTGATGTCGTCAAAGCCAACGCCAAAATAGGGTGCAACCCTCTCGCCGCGATCCAATGCCTCCATGACTTGGGCGGCATGGACCAGGCCAGTCTCAATACCTTCGCCCACTTTCACATTCAAAATTCGTTCGCTCATTTTTCAGCTCCCTTGACGTCAGCCATAAAGTCGGCCATCAACTGTTTCGGACTCTCGAAGCAATAGGATTCTTCCCGGTCGCCCAGATACTTGTGGTCGCCCTTGCCGCGTTCGTTGTCGTAACCTACTACTCTATCGCCGTCTACCACATAGACCAGCCGATACTTGTAAGGATGTTCAGAAGGCGATACCGGGCGAGGTACCCGCCAGATCACAATCTCAATAAAACCGCTGCCATAGGATTCCTTGAGCCGGTAAAGTTCGGTGGCGCTCATGGGGTGTATTGCACCATATCAATTCTATAGTGTAAAGCGATAATAGTGCCCCCGAATAGGGGACAGACCACAATTACTCACAGCCAGATGATGAAGATAGAACTGGTAATCGCCATCAAGCTGTGCGGTTATTGCCACGCTGGATCAGATGAACCGGCGTGTTCTCGAGCTTTATACGGGCGCGTCGAGGCATGGTGTCGCATGGAAAATGCGATGGATGATCAAAGAAATGGTGGTCTGTCCCCTATTGTTGGTAATCAAAGAAATGGTGGTCTGTCCCCTATTATTTCTGAGCGGAGTTATTCCGCGTGGGCACAAAAAACGTGCCCACCCTACCAGGCTGTCCCCCATTGCCCCCCATAAAAAAACGGGCCTCCGAAGAGGCCCGTTTCTATCTTCAAACTTCAAGCCGGCAAAGCCGGCAGGAAATTAGAAGACGTGACGCATACCGAAGGACCAGGCGGACGGATCAGCATCGTAACCTTTTGCGGACACCTTGCCAGTCGGATTCGCACCGGTCAGGCCGTATTTGGCATTCGTGTCGTTGCTCAGCTTGACGTACTGGGCGAAGACCTTGGTGCGTTTGCTCATGTGGTGATCCACGCCCAGGGCCCACTGCTTGGCACCGGTAGAGGTCTGGCCGCCATCCAGGTCGCCGGCCTTGATGTAAGCCAGTTTAAGATCGTTGCTGCCGATCTTGTACTTGGCGCCCAGGGTGTAAGCTTTGTGACCATTGGAAGTGGTGAAATCGTCGCTGATTTTCTCGTAAACGCCATTCACCATCAGGTCGCCAAAGCTGTAACCCACGCCCAGTTTCCATGCCTTTTCGGTCTTGTCAACCAAAGCTGCAGAAGTGGCAGCCAAGTCGCCGGTGAGAAGACCACCCAACTTGTGACGCTCATAGGCCAGGGCAGCGGTCAGGGGGCCATTGGCGTAGTTGCCGCTGAGGGACCAGGCATCGCCCTTCTTGTCGCCGGAAGTGGCGACATCTTCAGCGCCAGCCACGTAAGCGGCGGCAGCCTTGAAGCCGTTCATGTTGGGGGACATGTAAGCGACCACATTGTTCGGACGGCCGTCAAAGGAACCGCCGGAAAAGGAGCCAGTCTTGGTTATGCCGGCGCCCATCAAGTTGCGGTTGTCGGCCAGACCGTCGCTGAAGTAGTCATAGCCACGGGTGGACATCTTGTAAGGGGTGTCGTGACGGCCGAGGATCGCGGTGCCGGCGGTCTTGCTGCTCAGACCGACGAAGGTGTTGCGGGTCGCCAGCGAGCTGGCGCCAGTATCAACGGCGATCGTGCTTTCGATCTGCCACACGGCGGAAAGGCCGTTGCCCAGATCTTCGCTGCCCTTGAAGCCGAGGCGAGAGTTGTTGCTGGAGATCTTGTTGGCGCGGATGCCGTTGACGACAGCGCCGCCAGCGGTGGCAGCGCCATTGCCGTTGTCGGTGAGGTCGTAGGACGCGTCCATGACGCCGTAGATGGTCACGTTGCCGCTGTCGGCCATCGCTGCGGCAGGGGCCAGAGCGGCAGCAACTGCCAAAGCCAGAAGTTTCTTGTTCATGTATTACTCTCCTTGAGTAGGTTAAATAGAGCCAAGCTCTGCAGAGCCATGTCCTTTTGGACGCTTTCATTATCATGAAGAGCGCTGCGGATGCCAAGCAATGGATGAGAAAAACGCCGTGTTTCTCGCCGCCGGGGGGAAATGTGTTGTTTTTTCGCAACGGGCTTTATCTGAGATACAGAGCTTAACCGGAATAATAGGGAATAATAGGGGACAGAATAATAGGGGACAGACCACGAATTATGTTCACGCGGCACGCTTCATGCGTAAAATAAGGGGACAAACCACGATTAAGGGCCGGCCTTCGCCGGTCAGAACCCGGCTTCTTTCTGGTGGCGTACCGCCAGTATCACCGCGCCTTTGCCATCATAGCGGTACAGTGCGATGTATCCGCTATCACCAAAATGGATCGGCCATTCCCGGAACTCCGGGGGCATCTCATCAACCGGCCGTCCAATTTCCGGGTGCTGGCCAATTGGCTTGACGCCCTCACGGATGGCATTCACCGCCCGCCTGGCAGCATCCATGTTTTTGTCGGCCAGAAATCGCCAAACACGTTGCACATCTTTCAGCGCTGGCGGTGACCAGACTAAACGTGGCATTCAGGCGGTTCCGCGACTTGCCCCTCCGCCAGTTTGGCGAGCCAGGCATCGGCCTCGTCCGCCGTCACATGCAGCCCGGTTTCCTGAAATTCCCGCCAGGCCCTGAGGGCGTCCTGCCGGAACTGCTCGCGCTTTTCTTCCCTCTCGACGTACTCGCGGATCGCTTCCTGCATCAGCCAGTGGGTTTTGCGCCGACGCGCTTCGGCCAAGTGTTGCAAACGGGATTTCAAATCGGGTTCCAGTTTGACACTGGCAGTGAACATTCTTTCCGCAGCCATAATACCTCCAAAATATTACTTAATAATACTCGGAAACGGCAACAGATACAAAGCGAACGCTTACGCTTAGCGGAACAGCCGCCCCAGCTCCACCCCCGGATCCTCCGCCCGCATGAAGGCTTCGCCGACGAGAAAGGCGTTGACGCCGTGGCCGCGCATGAACTGGACGTCGGCTGGACGGAGGATGCCGCTTTCGGTGATCGCGATGCGGTCGGACGGGATGCGCGGCAACAGGTCGAGGGTGGTTTGCAGGCGGGTTTCGAAGCTGCGCAGGTTGCGGTTGTTGATGCCGATCAGCGGGGTCTGGAGTTCAAGCGCCAGATCAAGCTCGGCGGCATCGTGGCTTTCCACCAGCACCGCCATGCCGAGTTCGTGGGCGAGGGTTTCCAGTTCCCGCATTTTGGCGAGGTCAAATTCGCCCCCCCCCTCTCCCCAGCCCTCTCCCACCAGGGGAGAGGGGGTTTTGCCCCCTCCCCCTTGACGGGGGAGGGCTGGGGAGAGGGTGAACGCCGCCACGATCAGCAGAATGGCGTCGGCGCCTATCGTTCGTGCCCGGCACACCTGGTAGGGATCGATCATGAAATCCTTGCGCAGCACCGGCAGAGCGCAGGCGGCGCGCGCTTCGGCAAGATGCTGCTTGCTGCCCTGGAAAAACTGCACGTCGGTGAGCACCGACAGACAGGCTGCGCCGTGCTGCTCGTAGCTTTTCGCTATCGCGGCCGGATCGAAATTTTCCCGGATCACGCCTTTGGAGGGGCTGGCCTTTTTGATTTCGGCAATCACGGCAGGCTTGCCCGCGTTGATTTTGGCACGAATGGCGCCGGTGAAATCGCGGGCGGGCGGCATGGCTTCCGCCTCGGCGCGGATGGCGGCGTAGGATTTTTTTGCCGTCGCGCAGGCGACTTCGGCTTGCTTTACTTCAAGGATTTTTTGCAGGATGTCGGACATGTTCAGATCTCACCGCAGAGAACGCACAGGAAAAAATAACTCACCGCAAAGGACGCGAAGGTACGCAAAGGAAAACTTATAAACCATTCACGATCCGCTTGATGCCGTCACGCATATGGATGACATTGAAATTCAAAACAAAACCAAGCTTATGGCCGCTTAATTTTAGATAGCTCAATAACTGGGCAGTATGAATGGGCGCCAACTTTTCAACCGCCTTTAATTCAACGATAACGCAATCACCAACCAGCAAATCAAGCCGATAGCCGGCATCGAGCTTTAAACCATCATATACAACCGGAAGGGCTACTTGCCGTTTAACCTCAAGCCCATTTTTCTCCAATTCGTAGGCAAGGCACACCTCATATGCACTTTCCAACAACCCGCAGCCCAAAGCACTATGAACCTTCATGGCCTCAGCTATTATCTGCTTGCCGACCCGTTCTTCTTGATCTTGCATTCCCTTGCGTACCTTCGCGTCCTTTGCGGTTCAAGTTGTTTTAAATCGATTGGAAAAAGCAATCAACTGTTCCAGCCTGGCCTTGGCCTCGCCGCTGGCAATCACCTGGAGCGCCTTCTTCACCCCCTCCTCCAGCGTCGGCGCCACGCCGCCGACGTAGATCGCGGCACCGGCGTTGAGGGCGACGATGTCGCGCGCGGCGCCCGGTGCGTTATCCAGCACGGACAGCAGCCTGGCCTTGGCCTGTTCCGGGTCGTGCGCCTTGAGCTCATCGGCCGACCCGAGTTTCATGCCGAAGGCTTCGGGGTCGACGGCGTATTCCATCACACCCCCATCCTTCAGTTCGGCGACATGGGTTTCGGTGGTGATGGTGATCTCGTCCATGCCGTCGCCGCCGTGCACCACCATGACATGGTTCGCGCCGAGCGATTTCAGCGCCTCGGCGAGCGGATAGCACAAATCCTTGCGGAACACGCCCATCACCTGGTTTTTTGCCCCGGCCGGATTGGTGAGCGGGCCGAGCAGGTTGAACAATGTGCGCACGCCCAGCTCGCGCCGTACCGGCGCGGCATATCTCATCGCGCTGTGGTGGTTGGGGGCGAACATGAAGCCGACACCGATTTCGTGGATGGATTGCGCCACCTGATCGGGAGTGAGGTTGACGTTGACGCCCAGCAGCTCGAGCACGTCGGCGCTGCCGCAGGTAGAGGACACGGAGCGGCCGCCGTGCTTGGCCACTTTCACGCCCGCCGCTGCCGCAACCAGCGCGGAGGCAGTGGAGATATTGAAGGTATGAACGCCGTCGCCGCCGGTACCGCAGGTATCCACCAGGTGCGCTTCGGCACCGACCGGCACCTTGGTCGAGAGCTCGCGCATCACCTCGGCAGCGGCGGCGATCTCGGCCACGGTTTCGCCCTTGGCACGCAGCGCAACAAGGATGCCGGCAATCTGCACCGGGGTCAGCTCCCCGCCCATGATCTGATGCATGACCGACAGCATCTCGTCGCGGGTGAGGTCGCGCTTTTCGAGCAGCGCGGTTAATGCGGCTTGCGGTGTCATTATATTTCCTCCTCTCCCCCCGCCCCCGCAAAGAGGGTAGGAATAGAGCATCCTTGATGGCCTTCACCCTCCCCCTTGACGGGGGAGGGCCGGGGAGAGGGTGACAGCGCCGCATGCATGCACTGCATAACCCCCTCCAAGTTCGTTAATACTTCATTGTTCCAGAATCTTAAGACTCGAAACCCTTGGCCATTCAACCATTGGCCGCGAATTTTATCAGCATCCGCTTGATCTGCATGTTGCCCGCCATCCAGTTCTATAATCAGCCTGGCCTCGAAGCATACAAAATCGACCACATAGTTGCCGAGCGGTTGCTGTCTTTTGAATTTATGCCCACAAAATCGACCAGCCCGTAGGTGCTGCCATAACAACCTTTCGGTGTCAGTTGAGCTTTTCCGCAGCAGGCGTGCAACTTTTGTCAATTTCGCCGACATTCACCACCCCTCTCCCCAACCCTCTCCCGCAAGGGGAGAGGGGTCTACCGCCTCTCCTCTTTCAGAAAGTTGGCCAGCATCTCGTGGCCATATTCGGTCAGGATGGATTCGGGGTGGAACTGCACTCCCTCGACTTGCAGTGTCTTGTGGCGCACCCCCATGATCTCGCCGTCCTCGGTCCAGGCGGTAATCTCCAGGCACTCCGGCAGGCTCTCGCGCTCGATCACCAGCGAATGGTAGCGGGTGGCGCGAAACGGGTTGGGCAAGCCCTTGAATACGCCCTTGTCCTGGTGATGGATCATCGAGGTCTTGCCGTGCATGAGCTGCCTGGCATGGACGATCTTGCCGCCGAAGGCCTGGCCGATGCTCTGGTGGCCCAGACACACGCCCAGCACCGGCACCTTGCCGGCGAATGCCTGGATCAGCGGCACCGAAATGCCCGCCTCGCTGGGCGTGCAGGGGCCGGGGGAAACCACGATATGGTCGGGCTTGAGCGCGGCGGCCTGCTCCACGGTGATTTCGTCGTTGCGGTAGACGCGCACGTCCGCACCGAGTTCGCCGAAATACTGCACCAGGTTGTAGGTGAAGGAGTCGTAGTTGTCGATCATCAAAAGCATAGATAAACCCTTTCACCGCTAAGGACGCAAAGGTACGCGAAGGAAACCTTAACCGAATTCCTTTGCGTACCTTTGCGTCCCTTGCGGTAAGGAATTTCAGTCATTCTGGCCAGTCAATCCACTAAGCGCCAGCTCCGCCGCACGCAGCACGGCGCGCGCCTTGTTGCGGGTTTCCGTCCATTCGCTGTCGGGCACGGAATCGGCGACGATGCCGGCGCCGGCCTGGACGTAGAGCGTGCCGCCCTTGACCACCGCCGTGCGGATGGCGATGGCCAGATCCATGTCGCCGTTGAAGCCGAGATAGCCCACCGCGCCGGCGTAAACGCCGCGTTTGCTCGGCTCCAGTTCGTCGATGATCTCCATCGCCCGTACCTTGGGGGCGCCGGACACGGTGCCCGCCGGGAAGGTGGCGCGCAGCACGTCCATCGCATTGCGCCCGGACTGGAGCTTGCCTTCGACGTTGGAAACGATGTGCATGACGTGGGAGTAGCGCTCGATCTGCATATTCTCGGTCACCCTGACCGTGCCGGTCTGGGCGACGCGGCCCGCATCGTTGCGGCCCAGATCCATCAGCATCAGGTGCTCGGCCAGTTCCTTCGGGTCGGCCAGCAGGTCTTTTGCCAGCGCCTCGTCTTCCTCGCGGGTTTTGCCGCGCGGCCGGGTGCCGGCGATCGGGCGCACGGTGACGGTGTCCTCTTCCAGCCGCACCAGGATTTCCGGCGAGGAGCCGACCACCTGGAATTCGCCCATATCGTAATAGAACATGTAGGGAGAAGGATTGAGCGAGCGCAGCGCGCGGTAAAGCGACAGCGGCGAGGCGGAAAAGGGCTGCGACATGCGTTGCGACAGCACCACCTGCATGATGTCGCCGTCAAAGATGTAGCGCTTGGCGCGCTCAACAGCCTGCTTGAAGGCTTCCTCGCCGAATTCGGATTCCGCCTCGGCACGGGCGCCCGGCACCACGGCGGGAATCTCCGCCGGGCGGCGCAGCAGGCGGTGCAACCCGTCGAGCCGCGCCTGCGCCCTGGCGTAGGCATGAGGTTCGGCCGGGTCGGCGTAGACGATGAGGTAAAGCTTGCCGGTGAGGTTGTCCACTACCGCCAGCTCTTCCGACTGCAGCAACAGGATGTCGGGTGCGCCGATCGCGTCAGGCTTGGTATTGCTTGCCAGCCTGGCCTCGATGTAGCGGATGGCGTCGTAGCCGAAATAGCCCACCAGTCCGCCGCAAAAGCGGGGCTGGCCGGGGCGGTGCGCCACCTTGAAGCGGGACTGGTAATCCTGTATGAATTGCAGCGGGTCGGCGGTTTCGACCTGTTCCAGCACTTCCCAGTCGTTTTCCACGCTCACGCTGTGGCCGCGCACCCTGATCCTGATCCTGGCCGGCAGGCCGATGAAGGAGTAGCGCCCGAAGCGCTCGCCCCCCACCACCGATTCCAGCAGATAGGAATAGGGCCGGTTGGCCAGCTTGAGATAAACGCTTAAGGGCGTATCGAGGTCGGCCAGGGTTTCCCTGACCAGCGGGATACGGTTGTAGCCTTGGGCGGCGAGGGCGTTGAATTCGTGTTCAGTCATAAAATCTTTCACCGCAAAGGACGCAAAGGTTCGCAAGGGAAGGCTTTAACAAAAGCAATGTGCGGCCACAAAGCTTGAAAATAGTGTCTCGCCATGATGGTTTTTAGGTTTCCCTTGCGAACCTTTGCGTCCTTTGCGGTTAATTTGCCTTTCTGATCAGCTTCAGCACTTCCGGCAGGCTTTCGATCACCGCATCGCAATCCTGCTCGCGCACGTCCTTGCCGCCGTTGTAGCCGTAAGGCAGCAGGACCACGGGACAACCGGCGGCGCGGGCGGCCTGGCTGTCGTTCAGGGAGTCGCCCACCAGCAGCAGGTCCTTGGGCTCGGCCTCATAGTAGATCGCGGCATAACGCAGCGGCAGGGGATCAGGCTTCTTGCGCGGCAGGCTGTCGCCGGACAGGATCAGGTCGAAATAATCCTTCATACCCATCGCCGCCAAGAGCGGCAGGGTGAAGCGCTGCGCCTTGTTGGTGATGCAGACCAGGGTGTAACCGGCATCGCGCAGGGCATTCAGCCCTTCCATGACGCCAGGATAAGGCCGGGTTTCGCGGTACAGCACTTCGTCGTAATGCTTCTCGAACTGCGGCAGCGCTCGGGCAAACAGCGCGTCGTCCGGCTTGCCGTGCATTTCGCCGGTCAGCGCCCGCTTCACCAGGTTGGCGATGCCGTTGCCGATGTAGGACCGGATTTTTTCCAGATCGACTGGCGCCATATCCAGATCGCGCAGCATGCGCTGCGCCGCCTCGGCGATGTCCGGCGCGGTGTCCAGCAGCGTGCCGTCAAGGTCGATGACGACGGCTTTGACGGCCAATGGGAAAATATTTTTCAATGAAAACCTCTTTCACCGCAAGGGACGCAAAGGAACGCGAGGTAACCCATAAAATGGGTTTTCCTTTGCGAACCCTCGCGTCCTTAGCGGTTAATGCTTTTAAGCCTTCGCCAATTCAGCGCGCATCGCGCCAATGATCGAATCGTAACGGTGCGGGTCGCTGTCCTTGGCTGCGCCGAACACGGCCGAACCGGCAACGAAGGTGTCCACGCCTGCCCTGGCGACTTCCAGGATGTTACCGGGGCCAACGCCGCCGTCGATTTCCAGGCTCACGTTCAGGCCGCGCGCATCGATCATCTGGCGCACCTTGCGTGCCTTGTCCAGCACGTAGGGAATGAATTTCTGGCCGCCGAAACCGGGGTTCACCGACATCAGCAGCACCATGTCGAGCTTGTCCAGGGTGTATTCCAGCACGTCCAGCGGGGTCGCCGGGTTGAACACCAGGCCGGCCTTGCAGCCGCTTTCCTTGATCAGGCCGATGGTGCGGTCGATGTGCTCGGAAGCTTCCGGGTGGAAAGTGATGTAGGTGGCGCCCGCCTTGGCGAAGTCGGGGATAATGCGGTCCACCGGCTTGACCATCAGGTGCACGTCGATGGGCGCGGTCACGCCATGCTTGCGCAGGGCCTCGCACACCAGCGGGCCTATGGTCAGGTTGGGCACGTAATGGTTGTCCATGACATCGAAATGAACGACATCGGCGCCGGCGGCGAGAACATTGTCCACCTCCAGGCCCAGCGTGGCGAAGTTGGCGGACAGGATGCTCGGCGCAATTCTGTATTGGGGCATGGCACTTCCTTCAAATAAACCAAAAGCATGAATTTTATCTCAATTGGTGGCAACGGGTCTATCGTACTTGCCAGAGAAGGCAATTTCGTGTGGAATAGCCGCATGGCTGAAAGCAAAAAATACGAAATCACGGTAAAAGCGCAAGCTGAATACATCCCCGATCAATCCGACGTGGAATCGGAGCGTTTCGTCTTCGCCTACACCATCACCATCACCAACACCGGCAACATTACCGCCCAGTTGATCAGCCGCCACTGGCTCATTACCGATGCCACCGACCAGGAGCAGGAAGTGCGCGGACTGGGCGTGATCGGGGAACAGCCCCTGCTGAAACCGGGCGAAGGCTTCGAGTACACCAGCGGCTGCGTGATCGCCACGCCGGTCGGCACCATGCGCGGCAGCTATCAAATGGTGGCGGAAGACGGCACCAAGTTCGAAGCACCGGTTGCCGAATTCACCTTGAACATGCCGCGCGTATTGCATTAACCAAAAGGCTAGTCAATTAGTTGTCAGTCAACTTAAAACGACTGTACGTTCTTTGTAGGTGCGAATTCATCCGCACATCTGGCCGAATGAATTCGGCCCTACAAGAAAATCACGCAAATTCAACATGACTGACTACCAGCCACAGATAAACACGGATCAGGCCAAAAACAGCTTGCCGGAGAATCTACTCACCCACATAGGTGAACCACCTGGCACAAGCAAGCTCTTAATGAACATCTGTGTTTATCTGTGCAAATCTGTGGCCGAAATGTTTTTCCGGAATCAACCGTCTCTCATCCTATGAAAAACCTGCTCGCATTGTTCCTGACGCTGGCGGTCTCCGCCTGCGCCACAATTGAAAAACCGGTAGCGATTCCCCCTCCCGTCACACCGCCTCCAACCGTTCCCGCCGCCCCGCCGGCAGCCATGCCGCCGCTCCAGCCCGTTGGCTGGGAAGCGGTTGCCGGCTGGCGGGACGAAGACCTGACCGCCGCCTGGGACGCATTCAAACAAAGCTGTTCGGCCCTGCACAGCCGGCCGGGTTGGCAACCGGCCTGTACCGCGGCGGCGGCGCTGCCTCCCTCGAACAACCAGGCTCTGCGCGAGTTCTTCGAACAATACTTCGCACCCTATCAGGCCACCCAGCCCGACGGCGGTTTCGAAGGGCTGGTCACCGGCTACTACGAACCCTTGCTGAATGGCAGCCGCACTCCCTCCAGGCGCTACCGCTACCCGCTTTACGGCGTGCCGGACGATCTTCTGGTGGTGGACCTGGGTTCAGTTTACCCCGAGCTGAAAAACATGCGGCTGCGCGGCCGGATCGATGGCCGCCGGGTGGTGCCTTATTACAATCGTGCCGAAATCGAGAACGGCGCCGCGCCGCTCAGGGGCAAGGAACTTTACTGGGTGGATGACGCGGTTGAACTGTTTTTCCTGCAGATCCAGGGTTCCGGAAAAATCAGGCTGCCCAGCGGCGAAACCATGAACGTGGGCTATGCCGACCAGAATGGCTACCCCTACAAATCCATCGGCAAGGCTTTGGTCGAGCGCGGCGACCTGCCGCTGGAAAAGGCCTCGATGCAAGGCATCAAGGATTGGGGCAAGCAGAACCCGGACAAACTGCCCGAACTGCTTAATCTCAACGCCAGCTACGTGTTCTTCCGCGAACTGCCGGGCGGACTGAACGGCCCGCTCGGCGCCCTGGGCGTGCCGCTTACCGCCGGGCGCAGCATCGCCGTGGACGCGCGCTATATCCCGCTCGGCGCGCCGGTGTTTCTTGCCACCACCTGGCCGAACAGCGCGAAACCGCTCAACCGCCTGATGCTGGCGCAGGATACCGGCGGCGCGATCAGGGGCGTGGTGCGGGCGGACTTTTTTTGGGGCTTTGGCAAAGATGCCGGCAAGCAGGCGGGCGGCATGAAACAAAGCGGCAAAATGTGGGTGCTGCTGCCGAAAGCTTACGCGCTGCCGCAAAACGGCACCGCCGGAAACAATCAGGGGGCGGCAGGCAGCGGCGGCTGACCCATTACCGGCTTGGCGCGCCGCAGCAACTCATAGGTCACCCGGATCAGTACCCGGCTTTTCACCGCCCGGCCATTCTTCTGCGCCGGCGTGAAACGCGCGGCGCGAAATGCCTGCAGCGCGGATTCCTCGAAAACCCCCTCGGGATCAGCCTCCACCACCGAAACATCCCTCACCACGCCGGCCTCGTCTATCAGCAGCAACACGACAACGCTGCCCTCCACGCCCTGCTCCGCGCCCTTGTCCGGATAGTCCGGCTTGACCGGATAGAGTGGCGCGGGATGCACGTCCACCTGCCTGGCCGGATACCAGGTGGGATCCTCGAGCAAGGGAATCTCCACGGCAGGCAATACAGTCGCGGCTTGCTCCGCGGCAGGCGAAGCGGCCGCAACGGGCTGCGGCTCGTCGTTCTCGCTGCCGGCAGGCGCTTTCTCCTCTACCTGAACCGGGCCTGACGGCAATGCGGCGGAGAGCGCGGCGGCGCCCTCGCCTCCCGGAGCCGCGTGCTCTATCCGCACCGCCAGTGCCGGACGAGGCCCGCCCGCCTGCTGAATGGCCTTGACATGGACACCAAACATCAAAGCCAGATGCAGCGCGACGGAAGCACCCAGCGCCAGCACGAGCCGGCCCGCGGCGTCAATGTCGCCAGATTTTTCCATCGGGTTGGGATTGGATTCGATCATGCCGCCGCCAGTATAAACGGCTGCGGCCATAATAAAAATCGGACAGTCGCGAGAACACGCTAAAGGGAACCACGATTTATAGAGGTACCCTAGTAGTCAGTCATGTTGAATTTGCGTGATTTTCTTGTAGGGCCGAATTCATTCGGCCAAATGTGCGAATGAATTCGCACCTACAAAAAACGTACAGTCGCTTTAAGTTGACTGACAACTAGGACGACCTTAGCGCTGTTTATCCGCCAGGCCGGCATGGTTTGCCGGTGAGGTGACAAAAGCCAGCTTGGTGATGCCCGCACGCTGCAACAGCGCCATCACTTGCGCCACGCGGCCATAGCGGACGCTCTCGTCGGCGCGCAGTTGCACCTGGGGATCGCTGTCCCGGGCAGCGATTTTTTTCAGCTCGTCTTCCAGCGCCTCGAAGCGGATCGGGCGCTGGTCGATGAATACCCCGCCCCGTGCGTCGATCGCCATCCGGATGGTGCGCATCTGCTGCATCGGCGATACCGCCGCGGTCCTGGGCAGGTTCACCTTGACTGACTGCATCAGGAGCGGCGCGGTGACGATGAACACGATCAGCAGCACCAGCATCACATCCACCAGGGGCGTGACGTTGATCTCGCTCATCGCGGTCTGTTCGGAACGGGTGTGCATGGCCATGAACGTATCCTGTTATCCGGCAGTGATTGAACCACAGAGGCACAGAGGGAACCCGAAACCCTTACGTTGAAAAGCGTTTGAATTTCTCTGTGCCTCTGTGTCTCTGTGGTGAATTGAATTTTTCAAATTTATTCAACCCTGAACCCGGACTTCATCGCCAGATGCAGGAAGTCGGTGGCGAAATCTTCCAGTTCCGCCACATACAGCCGGGTGCGGCGCAGGCCGTAATTGTAGGCGAGCACGGCGGGGATCGCGGTGGCGATGCCGAGTGCGGTGGCGACCAGCGCCTCGCCGATCGGCCCGGCCACCACATCCAGACCGGCGGAGCCGCTCCTGCTGATATCCTGCAGCGCGTGCATGATCCCCCACACGGTGCCGAACAAACCCACGAACGGCGCGGTCGAGCCGATGCTGGCCAGCACCATCAACCCGCTGTCGAGGCGGTTCTGCTCCTTCTGCACCTGGCTGCGCAGGCAGCGCTCCAGAATATCCTGCTGGTCGCCGCTGTGCTGCAAATCCTGCTCGTCCCCCTTCTGCATATTGCGCAACGCGCTAAACCCGGCATGGGCGAGACGTGCCAGCGGACCTTCGGCACTGCGGGCGGATTTTTCCGCCTCGATCAAGCCCTTCGCATTCCAGAAAGCCCGGCTGAATTGCCTGTTCTCCTTCGACAGCCGCCATTGCATCCAGCCCTTGACGACGATCAGCGTCCAGGTGGCGACCGAAAAGGCGGCAAGAACCCACAGTGTGGCGGTCACGATATCCGATGAGGAAAAATGCAGCATGAGCGATCCTAATTGTTTTCGAGTTTAAAGGTGATCGGCACTTCCACCCAGGCGGCAATCGCCTGGCTGCCGCGCCTGGCCGGTACGAAGCGCCATTCCTTCACCGCATCCACGGCCGCCTGGTCGAGCATGCCGTTGCCGCTGGATTTTTTCAGCCCGGCGCGCAGGCACGCGCCGCCGGCCGAAATTTCGGCGCGCACCAGCACCGTGCCTTCGATGCCGCGGCGACGCGCCGCAAACGGATAGGCCGGCGGCGGATTGCTGAGGTAGGCGGCATTATAGCGCGGCAACTCCAGCACCGGTTCGGGGGCAAGCCGGGGTGCCGCGGGAGCCGGCTGAACCGGCGGCGCAATCGGCGCAACCTGTGGCGGAGCCTGCTGCGGCGCCTGTTCCGCAACGGCTTCGGCAATCCGTGCCGGAACAGGCGCGGGCACCTCTTTCGTCATGGATTTAGGCTTCGGCGGCTGCGCCACTTCAGGCGCTGGCGGCTGCAACGGTGCAATGCGCGGCGCGGGAGGCGCCAGCAGCGTAACCAGCACGACCGGCAAGGGTCTGGGCGGAACGGGTTCGCTCCTGAAATGGGTGTATCCCCACCATGCCATCACATGCAGGAGAACAACCAGGCCGAGCGCGGGCAGCCAGCGCAGCCATTCCCGGTCAATTCCAGCCTGTGGCATCGCTTGTACCAATGAACCTAAAAATCGCAGTTTATTAACCGCAAAGACGCGAAGGCGCAAAGAAACGGGGTTCGCAGGGATGGGCGGCTTTATCGCCCAACTCGCAAAACAAGGACATAAAATCCATCGGGTATTCACCTATCCGGTGACTGGGTAGATTCCGATAACACATTGTTTTTCCTTTGCGTTCTTTGCGCCTTTGCGGTTCCAATGCTTTTTTTAGCAAGGATGAATAATTACCTCTTCGTGCGGCGGCCCAAAGACGGCTTTCCCCTGCGCCACACGCGCGGTATGCCGGTCAGCACCAGCAGCACGGCTGCAACGGAGAACAGATCGTTCATCCATTTCCATTGGCCGTGGATCAGCAAGCCGCTGTGCAAGCCATCGATGATATCAAACCAGGTGGCGTCGGGGCTAGGCGGCATCGGCGCCGGCATTTTCCCGCTTGCGCCGGTCATTCTGGCGCCGTGACGGGTTTTCACCAGCCAGCCTCCGCCCGGCAAAACACTCGCGTCGGAGGGCATGTGCCCCGCCTGCTGCAACCGCTGCCAGGTGCCGCCATCGCGCTTGACGTAACTCGGGCTGCCCATGCCGCCGATGAACAGGCTGTCGTCCGCCCGCCGCATCATCCAGACGAAGCCGTTCACCCCCGCCTCACGCGACCAGGTGCGGCCGCCGTCGGTGCTGGTGAACAGGCCGGCACGGGTGCCGATACTCAAGGTATCCGCTGCGCCGGGATAGCCCGCGACAGCGTAAATCTCCCCCTGCCAGCCGCTCATGCTGTATACCGGCGGCAGCCAGTCGCGGACGAGCGGGACGGCGCGCATCCAGGGGCCGAGCTCCTTGCCATGGTCGATCAGTATTCCGGTCAGAGCCAGATAGACGATAGGCACCAGCGCCGCGACGCCCGCCAGCGGCCCGTGCAGCCGGTAGAGCCAGCGTATGCTCCGCACCCTGACATGGGCCGGCGTTTCGCGCCCGCTGCGGCGCCGCCGTTTCCAGCGTTTGGGCATGGCCCAGTAGAGCAGGCCGGTGAGCGGCAACAGCACCAGGGCGATCGCGGCAAGATCGTTGAGCAGCAGCGAGGCGGCGCCGGAAAAAACACCGCGGCCGAAGTGCAAGTCATGCACGAACCGGGAAAGATCGACATTGGCCGGCAGCAGATGCGGGGCAAGCGGTTGCAGATCGAGCCAGGCAACCGGTTGGGAGCCCTCTGTAGCGAGACGAAACACCCGGCTGCGATCGGTCACGCCCAGCATGCCCGCCTGACCGGACGGCGTCAGCGCGGTCACCCTCTGTCCCGCCAGGGCATAACGCGCAAAGCGGTGTCCGCCATCGGCGGAAAGCCAGACGCCGTCATCCGTAGCCAGCCACAGCCGTTGCCACCGCAGGCCGGGATCGGGAACGATCGCAAGCACCTGGGGCTGCACGCCCAGACCCTCGAAGCGGACGGGCGCCCACTTCCGCCCCCCATCCGCGCTTGCCCACAAGCCGCGCAGCCCGCCGGCAAGCCGCGCAAGCGCGTTTTGCGGGTTCACCTGGTAAAGGCTGATTGCTCCGGACAGGCTCTTCTCCGCCACAGGGGCCGCAAGCCAGGCCGCCGGCATCACGGGTTGCGACATCCAGCGCCAGTCCCGGTGATCGAGGAAGAAGCCGGTAAGCCCCAGCACCGCCAGCCACAAAGCGGCGAGCAGACCTGCCCACTTATGGACGCGGTGGACCGTCCACACATGCGCAGCGGACCTTGCCCGGCGCCGTTTCGAGAACATCCCCGCCTGCGGCAAGACGCAGGCCTGAGCCGCCTCAGTAGTCAAATTTCACCTCGGCGTGGAAGGTGCGCTGCGGGTAGGGATGGTACGCGTAGTATTTGCAATTATTCAGATTGTCCACGCCGGCAGAGGCGGTAAACTGTTTGGCGAGCCTGTAGTTCACCCGTGCATCCACCACGAAGAAACGGCTGGTTCCGCCGTAAGTGTTGGGATAGCCGTCGGTGTTGTCCAGCGTGCCGTACTGCCGCCCGCTGTAGCGCGCCGCCAGCGTGTAGCTCAGCAGATCTCCCTGGTGCCAGGTGGCGGCGGCGGCGGCGCGCCAGTCCGGCACGCGCGGCTGCTGCATGCCGGCACTGGCGGGAAACTTGTCGTTTTTCAGGATTTCCGAATTGGCGTAGGTAATGCTGCCGGACAGATCCAGGCCGCGCAGGCCGACGTCTTTCCCCTGAAAAGCCGCCTCGACGCCGCGCGTGCGGATCTTGTCGATGTTCTGGATATTGGTGACGGTGGGAAATACCGTCATGTTGGTCTGGGAATAAAGCGCGTCCTCGGCATCGTCCTGGAACAGGGTCAGGCGCAGCAGGCCGTTGCCGAGGCTGCGCTCGGCGCTGAGCTCGCCGGACAAGGCCTTTTCCGGCCTGAGATTGGGATCGTTGTTGACGATGGCGCCGGAACTGATGCTGCCCTGGAACAGCTCGCTTACCGTCGGCATGCGGTAGGCCTTGCCGAGCGAGGCGCGCAGCAGCCAGTCGGAGGTGGCCTGCCAGGCGAGCGAGGCCTTGGGCGAGAAATAATCCTCCGTCCGCGCAGCGTAAGCCAGCGTCGTGCCCGAGTTGGAAATGGCGCCGCCGAAGGCGTTCCAGCGCTCGTAGCGTCCGCCCAGCGTAAGCTTCCAGTCGGACGCGAAACGCCAGGCGTCCTGGGCGAACAGCGCCTGGGTCTCGGTGTTGCCGGCGTAGGCCTTGACGCGGGTGGTGGTGCCGCCGGACAGCCAGTCGGCGGTGTTGTAGACGCGGCTGTCGAGCGTGTAGCGGTCGTAATGGTAGCCGAAGCTCGCCTCGTGCCTGCCCTGGTCCAGGCCCGGCCGCCAGTCGGCCTTGAGGTCGAGCGTGCGCCAGCCGGTGCCGTCGTTGAGAGCGATCTGTCCCGCGCCGCCGCTCTGCGCCCCCGGCAATGCCGCCGACGGCGAGCGCTGTTCGTCCGTGCCGACACCGTACCAACTGGCAACGGCTTCCCAGTTCCACTCCTTGTCGCTTTGGGTTTTAAGCGTCAGGCCGTGCAGCCAGTTCTCTTCTGTCCGCTTGCCCGGCTGGAAGGCGTTCGCCGCCACAGTGTATTTGAAGCCGTCGATATTGACGTTGCCGCTGTAAACGGGATTGCCGGCGGCGTCGCGCAGATAGCTTTGCACGGTGACATCGGAATCGTTCCGCCAGTAGCCCAGCGTGTAGGCCGCGCGCAGCGCCGGCGAGAAATCATAGGCGAACTTCACCTTGAAAGCGTCCTGCACCGAGTGGTCGATGCCGGCCGCACCCAGAACCACGCGCGCGGCGCCGTTCGGGTTGGTGTCCCGGTATGCGCCGGTGACCGGCGTGCCGCCGGCGCCGGACGTGGCGGCGGGAAGCGTGGCAAAAGTCATCGGCTGGCCGTGGCTGTCCAGGTGGTTGAAGCTGGCGAACCAGGCCAGGTCGTCCTGGCGGTTGCCCAGCGAGGCGTTGGTCTGAAAGCCGTTGTAATCGCTGTCCGTGCCGTAGAGCCTGAAGTTCTGCCAGAAGCCCTGCACCCTGGCATGCGCCTCGAATTTCTCCGGCAGGCGCGTCGTCATCAGGATCGTGGCGCCCATCGAGTTGCCGGGATAGGCCGCCGCATAGGGGCCATAGATCACATCGATGCGCTCGATTTCCTCGGGCGACACCAGGCTCCAGCGCGGCGGAAAATTGTAGCTGTTGCCGAGCAGGTTGGACAGCAGCAGGCCGTCGGCATAGACCAGCGAGCGCGCGCTGACCAGCGTACCGGACGAGCGCGAGGCGACGATGCTGTTGCGGTCGCCGATGTAGCGCTTGCGGATTTGCAGGCTGGGCAGGTACTTCACCGCGTCTTCCGTGTTGACCACGTTGACGGACTCCATCATCTCCTCCGCCGTGACGCCTTCGGAGACAGCGGGCAGATTGCGGTCCACCGCCGGTTTCTCGCCGCGCACCACCATCTCCTGCAATTGCGCGTCGGCCTTCTGGCCCGCGTCATCGGCACAGAATCCCGGAACCGCCACGCCGGCGTAGACAACCGCGACCAAGCGCGGCAACCATGGTTTTTTATGCATCACGACTTAAACACCCCTTTAAGAACAATATCCAAACTTGCCGCAAACCAGCACATTCATGTTGTGCTTATTTTTTCGAAAAACATCGAAGCGTTTTTCTTAAGCAACTTTCGTTCCAGCATAAATATACATGAGAATCAGTCGGTTGATAAAAATCAACCGGGCGCCATCTGGCACAGTCGTGCGAATTCGCACACGCCGACCTCAAACGGCGAGCGGACAATAGAAAGAACAACAATAGAAAGGATATTTGACGTAAGAAAAAGGGGTTTTTATACTTGCGCATATGGATAACTTCTCGCTCATCGGCAATTCCCCGGTCTTCCGTCAACTGTTGAACACCGCACAGTTGGTCGCCGCCACCCATGCGACCGTGCTGATCAGCGGCGAATCGGGCAGCGGAAAAGAAAATCTGGCACGCTTCCTGCACGCCCACAGCCCGTTGGCCAGCCGGCCGTTCGTCGCCGTCAACTGCGCCAACCTGCCGGAAAACCTGGTCGAGGCTGAGCTGTTCGGCCACCGCCGCGGTGCGTTCAGCAATGCCCTCGCGGACCGTGACGGCATCGTGCGGGCGGCCCACAACGGGACGCTGTTCCTGGATGAAATCGGCGAACTGCCGCTGACGGCGCAAACCAAGCTGCTGCGTTTCCTGGAGAACGGCGAAATTCTGCCGCTGGGCTACGACCAGCCGATCAGGGCCAATGTGCGCGTCATCGCCGCGACCAACTGCGATCTGGAAAAAATGGTGAAGCTCGGCCGCTTCCGTGCCGACCTGTTCTACCGCTTGCAGGTGGTGCCGATGGAAGTGCCGCCGCTGCGCGAGCGCGCCGGAGACATCGGATTGCTGGTGGCGCATTTCATTGAAATGGCTGCACGGCAGCACAGCCTGCAGGCCGTTTCTTTCAGCCCTGAAGCGATCAAGGCGCTCAAAGCCCATGCCTGGCCCGGCAATGTGCGCGAGCTGAAAAACCTGTGCGAGCGCCTGACGATACTGTGCGGATTCCAGCGCGAACCGCTGGGGGTGGAAAACCTGCCGCTTAACATCCGTGGCGGCCAACTCGCGGCCCCTGCCGCACCGGTTGCCGCTACCCCGCTGAATCTGGAGCAGACCGAGCGCGATCTTATTCTGCAGGCCCTGGAGCAAGCACGGGGAAACCGCACGCGGGCGGCAAAACTGCTTGGAATCAGCCGCTACACGCTGCTTTACCGCATGAAAAAACATGCCTGCACGGAAGAATCCTGCCAGCCAGCCTGAGCGTAAACCGCTTTACCGGCAAGAAAACGGCTCCCAGCGGAGCCGTTTTTGTCCCGGATTGTCCATTAGCCCCGTCGTTCCCGCGAAGGCGGGAATCCAGCAAGAACAACACTCCGCGAAGCAGACAAAACCTCATTGTTGACCCGCTATGCGGGAATTTTTCAATCAACCTAAAAACCGTAATTAACCACGAATGACACGAATGTTCACGAATGAACACAAATAGTTAACAAGAAATATCGTCTCACCAAACAGGTGAATCGGGTGAATTTCGTTAATTCTTTGATTATTCGTGAACATTCGTGTTTTATTCGTGTAAATTCGTGGTTAATCGCTTTTTTCAGGATCAACTGGATTCCCGCCTTCGCGGGAATGACGCATTGATGGTCTATTGGACAATCCGGGTTTATTTGCGCTTTTTATCCCTTGCGCGCCACCATGTCCACCAGTGCCGACATGCCGCAGTGGCCGGCCCCTTCGCAGATTTCCTCATCATGCTCGCGCAGGTGGAGAATTTCCATGGCGGAGAACTCCTCGCGCAGGGTTTCCGCGGTGTACAGGTTCTCCAGGCTGGACGGGCCGCCGGTTTTGTATTCCAGTTGCTTCGGCCGGTAGCCCTGCAGTATCAGGATCCCGCCCGGTTTCAGCGCGCGCCGCATGAGTTCGTTCAGCTTGCGGCGCTCGGCCGGCGCGGCGAACTGGATAAAAATCGCCACGATCGCGTCAAAGCGGTTCTCGCCCCAATTCCAGTCAAACAGGTCGCTGATTTCGTGATGCACCTGCACGCCGGATTGCGCGGCCAGCTTGCTTGCCTTTTCCGCCGCTACCGGGGAAAAATCCACCGCCGTCACCTCCAGGCCCTGCCGCGCCAGCCAGACACCGTTCCGGCCCTCGCCGTCGGCCACGGCCAGAACGCTCTGGCCGGGATGGATCAGGTGCGACAGCGAGGCCAGGAAAGCGTTGGGCTCGGTGCCATAGAAAAAATCCTCTCCGCTGTAACGTTCGTTCCAGAAATCTTTCATTGCTGCGGCCTTTCCCCATTAAGTAATTTCTCCAGCCGGGCCGCCGGAACCATGCCGGGAACACGCATGCCATCGGCAAAAATCATCGTCGGCGTGCCGTTGACCTTGAGCCTGCCGCCCAGTTCGGCGATCTTCGCCAGCGGCGCGGTATCGCACTTTGCGGCCACAGCCGGCGGCACCGTTCCCTTCTGCATCAGATCTTCCCATGCCTTGGCGCGATCCGCGGAGCACCATACCGCCTTGGCTTTTTCTCCGGCATTGGGATGCAGGCTCGCAATCGGGTACAGGAACGTATACACCGTCACGTTGGTGATTTTAGCCAGTTCGGCATCCAGCTTCTTGCAGTAAGGGCAATCCGGATCGGAAAAAACCGCCAGCTTGCGGCTGCCGTTACCCTTCACCTGTTTGATCGCCGATTCGAGCGGCAGCGTATCGAACTTCACCCGCATCAGATCGCGCATGCGCGCCTCGGTCACGTTGCGCTGGGTCTTGGCGTCGATCAGGTTGCCGACCAGAACGAAATTGGCGTTTTTGTCCGTGTAGAAAATCTGGTTTCCCTCCAATATGGCTTCATACAGGCCACCGTATTGGGTTTTTTGCAGGCTGTCGATCCTGATATCGGGAAAACGTTTCTGGACGGCATTTTTCACCGCCATTTCATCCGCGCCGGGCTTGGAGTCGGCCAGTGCCGTGCCTGCCATGAAACATGCCGACAACAGGCAGACCATCAGTTTTGAACGCATCATGCTTCCTTCAGGGTAATAAAAAAGTATCAAGTGAGATGGCGCCCCACGGCATGCCGCACCAGGCTGTTCTTCAGCCAGGACATGCCGCCGGTGAGCGAAAGACCCCAGTTCCGGGCCAGTTTGAGCGCCGGGCTGCGATTGTTGAACAGTTTCTGCAGCCCGTCGGTGACCAGTTGCATCGCCAGGACATCCGCCTTGCGCGCCCGCTCGTAGCGGCGCAGCAGGAAATAATCGCCGCAGTCCGGCTGCGGGCCGCGATCCTTCAGCACCCTGGCCAGTTCCCTTGCATCCTGGAAGCCGAGGTTCACCCCCTGCCCGGCAAGCGGATGGACATTATGGGCGGCATCGCCGATCAGCGCCACCCTGGACTTGACCAGATGCTCCAGGTGCAGCAGCCGCAGGGGAAAGGCAGCGGGCTTGTTGAGCAGGCGCAATTTGCCCAGCACATCGCGGCCTGCCGCCTGCACCCGCTGCGAGAATTCGTCCGGCGGCAGCGCCATCAGTTCCGCGGCGACCTCATCGAACGCGGTCCACACTATCGACACCCTGTTGCCCGGCAAGGGCAGGAACGCGAGCACACCGTCGCCGCGGAACCATTCCCAGGCGGCGTCATGATGGGGCAGCTCGGTTTCGAAGTTCGCGATCACCCCCATCTGGCGGTAGGGCGCCGGCTCGGCATCCATCCCCGCCTGCGACCGCACCCAGGAATCGCGCCCATCCGCCCCGACGACCAGGGGGGCGCGCAACGCCTTGCCGTCCTCCAGCCGCACCACGGCGATCTCGTCCTGCAGCGTGAGGCTCGCGCAGCGGGCCGGACAAAACAGCGCCAGATTGTCCTGGCGCTGCAGCGCCTGCCACAGCCCGAACTGCATCCAGCGCGCCTCGGCAATCACGGCCAATTCGGCCAGGCCGGACCGATGCGCGTCGAACTCGAGGTAAGCCTTGCCGTCGTCGCCATGGATGTGCATTTTCCGCACCGGGGCAATACGGCCGGCATCGAACTTCCCCGCAAGGGGACTCCGATCCGCTATGGGCTGAAGCCCATGCGGAATCGTATGCCCCACAAGGGGACTCCGATCCGCTATGGGCTGAAGCCCATGCGGAATCGTATGCGGCCAAGCGCCGATTTCGTGCAGGAATTCGACGCTGCCCGGACTGACGGCATACACCCGGTTGATCCATTCCGGAGACGGCTCCAGCGCTACGGCACTTTCCACCAGGGCCAGCCTGAGGCCGCTATCCCGCATCGCCAGGGCGAAGGATGCGCCGACCAGCCCGGCCCCGACGATGATCACGTCATAATCCAGTTGCTCGCTCATGCCGCCGCCTCCTTATCCGCCATGCCGGCGCCAGTTTCCTCGTGTCGGCGTCCGGCTGCATACGATCCCGCACGAGCCGGTTTCACGGCCCGTAGCGGGTCGGAGTCCCCTTGTGGGGCATACGATTCCGCATGGGCTTCAGCCCATAGCGGATCGGAGTCCCCTTGTGGGGCAATCGCGGCCGGTCGCATCCCGGCTGGCCCTCTCTCCAACTCTCCCCCACAGGGGGAGAGGGCAACGGCTCCCCTCCCCCTCTGGGCTAATCTATGCACACAAGTCCCCTCTCCCGTCTCGCCGGATTGAGCAGCTTGCTGCCAATCCCGGCGGGGACACTCCTTGCGGGTGCGAGGGAGAGGGCTAGGGAGAGGGAATTGGTTGATTAACATGCCCTTTTTCCCTCTCCCCCAACCCCTCCCCCGCAAGCGGGGGAGGGGAGTAAAATCAACAGCTTGCAAAGATGTGCGCATAGATTAGCCCTCTGGGAGAGGGGTGGGGGTGAGGGTTTGCCGTGAACCTGCTCCCTGCTCATGCCGCCGCCCCCATCGCTGCTTCGACATCCCGCACCGTCTTGGGCGCCGCCGCGGTCAACACCTCGCACCCCTGTTCGGTCACCGCCACATCGTCCTCGATACGGATGCCGATATTCCAGAACTGTTCCGGCACATCCCCGGCGGGGCGGATGTAGCAGCCGGGTTCGACGGTCAGCACCATGCCTGCCTCGAGCTTGCGCCATTCGCCGCCACGCTTGTAGTCGCCGACATCGTGCACGTCCATGCCCAGCCAGTGGCCGGTCTTGTGCATATAGAAGCGCTTGTAGTCGCCCGATTCCAGCACCCCGTCCACACTCCCCGTGCACAGACCCAGGTCGATCATGCCCTGCACCAGCACCTTCAGTGCCGCCCGGTGCGGATCTTCCCAGCTTGCGCCCGGCGCGACGGCACCGATCGCCGCCGCCTGCGCCGCCAGCACCACTTCATACACATCCTTCTGCGCTGCGCTGTAACGCCCGTTGACCGGGAAGGTGCGGGTGATGTCGGCGGCGTAGCCGTCCAGCTCGCAGCCCGCGTCGATCAGCAGCAGGTCGCCGTCCCTGAGCATGCCGCCGTTGGACACATAATGCAGCACGCAGGCATTGCCGCCGCCCGCGACTATGGATGAATAGGCCGGCGCCTGCGCGCCCTGGCGGCGGAATTCGTGCAGCAGTTCGGCCTCGATCTCGTATTCGTGCCGCCCCGGCCGCGCGTGCCGCATGGCGCGGCGGTGCGCCATGGCGGAAATTTCGGCGGCGCGGCGCATCGTGGCGATTTCCGCAACATCTTTGATCAGCCGCATTTCATCCAGCAGCACGCGCACGTCGCGGATTGCCGCCGGCGCGACAACGCCGTTGCGCACTTCGGCACGGACGGCGTTGAGCCAGCCCACCGCCCGCGCATCCCATGCGCTGTCGGCGCCGAGGTGGAAGAAGAGGCTGGGCTGGTCGGCCAGCAGCCTGGGCATCATCTCGTCCAGCCGGGCAATGGGATGCGCTTCGTCGAAACCGAACGCGTCGCGCGCCGCCTCGGGGCCGTAGCGGAATCCGTCCCAGACCTCGCGCTCGGCATTCTTCTCGCGGCAAAACAGGATGCTTCCGGGCGTTTCCCCGGCAACCAGCACCAGCACTGCATCAGGCTCGGCAAAACCGGTCAGGTAGTGGAAATAGCTGTCGAAACGGTAAGGATATTGGCTGTCGCGGTTGCGCGACCGTTCCGGGGCGGTGGGGATGACGGCGACGCCCGCCTGCATCTGTTCGGCCAGGCGGTGTCGACGCTGCTGATATGTGCTGAGTTCAATCATTTAAAATCTTTGACCACGAATGACACGAATGTTCACGAATCGGAAGCTAAACATTTAGCCACGGATTAACACGAATTCTTGATGGGAGGTTTTATCCTGAAAAAAGCGATTAACCACGAATTTACACGAATAGCACACGAATGTTCACGAATAATCAAAGAATTAACGAAATTCACCCGATTCACCTGTTGGGTGAGACGATATTTCTTGTTAACTATTTGTGTTCATTCGTGAACATTCGTGTCATTCGTGGTTAATTACGGTTTTAAGGTTTATCCGTGTTCATCTGTGTTCATCCGTGGCTGGCTTGTGTTTCACAGTATCCGATCCAGTTGGCGCAGCCGCTCGGGCGTGCCGATGTCCATCCACAAACCGCGAAAATGCTCGCCGCCGACGCGCCCGGCCGCCATCTGCCCGCGCAGCAGCGGGGCAAGCGCGGCCTTGGCCCCGCGGGCGACGGAGGCAAACAGCTCCGGCCGGTAGAGGCCGATGCCGCTGAAGGTGAGTTTGCGCTCGCCCTCGTCCAGCACCTTGCCCTCCCGCAGCGCGAAATCCCCGGCGGGATGGTGATCGGGGTTGTCCACCAAGATCAGGTGCGCCGACAAGCGCCCCAATTCGGTCGGCAGGGAAGCAAAATCATAGTCGCAGAAAATATCGCCGTTGACTACCAGGAACGGCGCTTCGCCAAGCAGCGGCAGCGCATAGGCGATGCCGCCCGCAGTCTCCAGTGCTTCCGCCTCGCGGGAGTAGCTAATGCGGACGCTGAAGCGGCTGCCATCGCCCAGGGCGGCCTCGATCTGCCCGCCGAGATGGGCATGGTTGATCACCAGTTCCCGGTAGCCGGCCCGCGCCAGCCTTTCGATATGCCACACGATCAGCGGCTTGCCGCCCGCCATGAGCAGGGGCTTGGGCGTCAGGTCGGTGAGCGGCCGCATGCGCTCGCCGCGCCCGGCGGCGAGGATCATGGCTTTCATTCGAACCCCAAGTGCTGAGTCCTGAGTCCTAAGTGCTGAGTGAAATCCATCGCGTAGCGATTCAACGGACTCAGGACTTTTAACTCAGGACTCAGCACTGCCTTAAACCTCATCCAGCAGCTTCAGCAGCGGATGCAATTCGCGGTAGCGCTCGCAGGTCTTGCGCAGGTAAGCCATCACCAGGGGCATGTCCTTCAGATAGCCATCCTTGCCGTCGCGATGATACAGGCGGGCGAAAATGCCCAGCACCTTGATGTGGCGCTGCGCGCCCATCCATTCGAAATCGCGGTAAAACCCGGCGAAATCCGAGGCGACCGGCAGACCGGCCTTCTTCGCCTTTTCCCAGTAGCGGATCACCCAGTCCAGCACCCGCTCCTCCTCCCACTGAATATAGGCATCCTTGAACAGCGAGACCAGATCATAGGTCACCGGTCCGTACACCGCATCCTGAAAATCCAGGATGCCGGGCTCATCCCCGTTCACCATCAGATTGCGGGAATGGTAGTCGCGGTGCACGAAAACTTTTGGCTGCGCCAGACTGTTGCGCACGATCAAGGCCAAGACCCCGTGCAGCGCTTCCGCCTGGGATCCGCTCAGCGCCGACCGCAAGTGCTTGCTCACGTACCAGTCCGGAAACAACTGCACTTCGCGCTGCAGCAGCGCCTCGTCGTAGTCCGGCAGCGCAGACGGGCGGCTGGCGAGCTGGATCTTGACCAGAGCCGCTGCCGCGGCACGGTACAGCGGGTCCGCCAGCGCCTCGTTCCCGTTCAGCGCATCCAGATAGGTGGTATTGCCCAGATCCGTCAGCAACAGGAAGCCCGACTCCAGATCCTGCGCCAGGACATGCGGGACATGAACGCCGGCGTCGCGGAATAATGCCGCCACATGGAGGAAAGGCCGGCAATCCTCATGCTCGGGCGGCGCATCCATCACGATCAGCGAGCGGTCGGGCAGGCTGACCCGGAAGTAGCGCCGGAAACTGGCGTCCGCCGAGGCCGGAGCAAGCGTATGGGGGATGCCGGGAACTTGCTGTTTCAGCCAGTTTTCGAGTAATTCAGAACGGTCCACGATAGTCTCGCAAAGTTAATCTCGCATTGCGTTAATGGCGAATTTGTGCGATTTTATCACCGATACCGGCTCGAATAATCCTATAAAAGCAGTTCGGCCACGGATTTACACAGATATGCACGGATTATCAAGGAGTTGCCTTTCTCGTCCCAAGCACGTTTCGGATGAATAGAAAACTTGCCGCAACGAATTGTTTTATCTGTGTTCATCCGTGGCTAACTGGCGGTTTTTAGAATAACAACGGGTGCACAACATGACCTCGATTCGCGCCGCTGGGCGATGACCGGGCGTTGCCTTAACACATAGAACATGAAAAAACCTTTCCGTGAAAAGCCGCCGCATCATGCGGCGGGACTTTTCCATGACCTCAGGCCGGCTCCACTCACACTCGCCCTGCTCTGCCTGTTTCCAGCCGCGGCCCAGGCCGCGCTCAATCTGCCGTCTTTCCAGATCGACCCCGGCCTGCTGCAACCGGCCACCAAGGATCAGCCGCAGCAGCAAGCCGTGCCCGCTACCGCTGGGAATGGGCCGGCGCCGCAGGCTACTGAGCCCCTTCCACAAGCCGAAAGCAAGCCCATACACTCAGCCGAGCCCCTGAGCTCGCAACCACAGGCGGAAACCGGCGTAGCGCTACCCCCCGCAGATGTCACCACAGCCACTGAAGATGCTGCGCCATTGCGACTCAAGCCGAGCCGGAAACTGACGCTCACGCCGCCTCCCGGCACCCGGTCCACACCGGCTTTCATCGACGCAACGCTCATTCAGGGTCATCACGGCCTCGAGACCGAGGCCATCGGCGAGGCCGAGTTGCGGCAATGGGGACAGGTCGTCACCGCCGACCTTCTGCGCTACAACAAACCCGACGACGAGATTTACGCCCAAGGCAATGTGCGCATCGACCAGGAGGGGGACATCACCGAAGGGCCGGAACTGAAGCTCAAGACCGGGGACAAGACCGGTTTCATGCAACAGCCCGTATTCCAGTTGAATCAGCAAAAACCGGCCGGGCGCGGCGATGCCAAAATACTGCTGTTCGAGGGCGAAAACAAATACCGCATGGAGGATGCGCGCTACACGACCTGCCAGGCCGGGTCTGACGACTGGTTCATCCATGCCCACGACCTCGAAATCGACCGCACCACACAGCTCGGAACGGCGCACCATGCCTATATCGATTTCATGAAGGTACCGATCCTATATATGCCATGGATGAATTTTTCCCTCAACAGCGAGCGCAAATCGGGCTTTCTCAGCCCCAGCTTCGGCAGTAGCGGAAAAAGCGGCGCGGAGTTCTCCCTGCCTTATTACTGGAATATCGCCCCCAACCTCGACGACACCTTCACACCGCGCTTCCTGACCAAGCGGGGGCTGCAACTGAAGAACGAATTCCGCTACCTGGATCCGAAATATGCCGGCTCGCTGAACCTCGAAATGCTGCCCAACGACCAGTTGGCGGGCATCGACCGCAATTTCATGTCCTTGCGGCACCAGCACAATCTGGGCCGCGGCTGGTCCGGAGCGCTCACCCTGGAGAAAGCGTCCGACGACAATTACTTCCGCGACCTGAGCACCCACATCGGCGTCACCTCCCAGGTCAACCTGTTGCGTGACGGGATACTGTCCTATGCGGGCAACGGCTGGAACTTCGCTACGCGTTCGCAAAGCTTTCAGACCCTGCAGGATCCGCTTGCGCCTATCGTCACCCCTTACCGCCGCACCCAGATGCTGCTGAACGGGGCCCGCATGGTCAACTGGAACGGAAACGACCTTGGCCCGGGAGCCAGCCTGGCGCTGAACAGCGAACTGGTCAACTTCTCCCACCCCAGCCTGGTCAATGGCAGGCGCTTCACCCTGTATCCCAGCGTCAGCCTGCCGATAACGCGGTTTTACGGGTATCTGACGCCGAAGATCGGGTTGCACAGCACACGCTATAGCTTCGACAATAGCACCAGCGCCGCCGCACCACCGGATATCACCCGATCGCTGCCGGTTTTCAGCGTTGACAGCGGCCTGTATTTCGACCGCGAAACCAGCTTCTTCGGATCGAGCTACCAGCAAACGCTGGAGCCGCGCATATATTACGTCCGCACGCCCTACCGCGACCAGAGCCAGATCCCGTTGTTCGATACAGGCGACTTCGGATTTGGCATTCCCCAGATATTCAGCGAGAACCGGTTTACCGGCGGCGACCGGATCAGCGACGCCAACCAGGTCACGCTGGGCGTATCTTCCCGCTTCATGGAGCAGAACGGTATCGAGCGTGTGAACGGCACGATCGCGCAACGCTATTACCTGAGCCTGCCCCAGGTCACCCTGCCGGGCGGGGTGCCCCCCAGCAGAAAATACTCCGACATATTGGCTTCCGTCGGTGGCAGGCTCACGAACGCGTTAACCCTCAACAGCCTGTGGCAGTACGATCCTCAATTGAAACAAACCGGCAATTTTTCGCTCTCCGGCCGCTACCTGCCCGCACCGGGAAAAATACTCAACCTCAGCTACCGCTACACGCCGAACAGCACCGTCATCACCCCTCTCGGCCTCAAGCAGATCGACGCCTCCGCACAGTGGCCCCTGGCCGGCCGCTGGAACGGACTGGCCCGGTGGAACTATTCGATGCTGGACAGCAAGATGCTGGAAGGCTTGGCCGGGCTCGAATACAATGCAGGCTGCTGGGCGTTCAGGGCGGTCGTGCACAGTTTCGCCACCGCCACCGCGGAACGCAGCAACTCGATTTTCTTCCAACTGGAATTGAACGGCATCGGCTCGATCGGCTCTAATCCGCTGGACGTGCTCAAACGCAATATTTATGGCTATACCAAAACGACTGAAATCTCCAATGAAAACGACCTTACTCAACCCCGCTAATGTTGCCGTCGCGAAGCGACACCTTATCACTCTCCCCCCCTGGGGGAGAGGTAGGAGAGAGGGGACGGACACGGCGGCGGCACCACACCAGATGATGAACATCGCCGCCGTGTCCGTTAACAGCCTGCTGGCCATCCTGCTGGCTTTTTTTGTCCTTGCTCCCGCACCGGCCGCGGAAAGCAAGCCCGATCAGGCGCAGACCGCGCCCGGTGCGCAACTGGTGGACCGGATCGTGGCCGTGGTCAACACCGAAGTCATCACCCAGTTCGACCTCAATGACCGGATGCACATCGTCCTGCAGCAGTTGAAAAAGCGGGGCACGCCGCTGCCACCGCGGGAGGTGCTGGAAAAACAAATGCTGGAGCGCATGATCACCGACCGGGTTCAGTTGCAGTTTGCCAAGGAAACCGGCATCCGCGTGGACGACCTGCAACTCGACAAAACCCTGCAGCGCATCGCCCAGGAAAACAACCTGACACCGGAAGCATTTCGCGCCACCCTGGAGAAGGACGGCGTCAACTTCTCCAAATTCCGCGAGGAAATCCGTGACGAAATCATCTTGAGCCGGCTGCGCGAACGCGAAGTGGACAACCGCATCAACGTCAGCGAGGGCGAGGTGGAAAATTTCCTCAGCGCCCACGCTGCCCAAACCGGCGGAGAAGATGAATTCAATCTGGTTCACATCCTGGTTCGCGTGCCGGAGCAGGCCAGCCCCGAGCAGGTCCAGGCCAGGCGCGCGCATGCCGAAAAGGCCTTGTCTGAACTCGGCAAGGCGGACTTCGCCCAGGTGGCGGCAAGCTATTCCGATGCGCCGGACGCACTGCAGGGCGGCGCGCTCGGCTGGCGCACCGCCAGCCGTCTTCCTCCTCTGTTCCTGGAAGCTGTCAGCGCCATGCAGCCGGGCGAAACCAGCGCCGTACTGCGCAGCCCGAACGGCTTCCATATCCTCAGGCTGCTCGACAAACGCAGCAAAGGCGGCGCGCTGATCGTGCAGAAAACCCATGCACGCCACATCCTGATCAAAACCAGTGAAATCGTCTCGGAAACCGATGCCAGGAACCGCCTGCTACAGCTCAAGGAGCGCCTCGACAACGGCGCGGATTTTGCCGAATTGGCCCGGCTGCACTCCGAAGACGGCTCCGCCTCGAAAGGCGGCGATCTCGGCTGGGTCTCCCCGGGCGACCTGGTGCCGGAATTCGAGCGCGCGATGAATGCCCTCAAGCCGGGTGAAATCAGCGCTCCGGTCAGATCACCCTTCGGCTGGCACCTGATCCAGGTGCTGGAGCGCCGCGCCGAAGATGTCAGCAAGGAACGTCAAAACCTCATGGCACGCCAGGAAATCCGCGCCCGCAAAGCCGACGAAGCCTACGAAAACTGGCTGCGCCAACTGCGCGACCAGGCATTCGTCGAATACCGCCTCGAAGACCGGTAGGTGCGAATTCATTCGCACAGCGGCCGAATAAATTCGGCCCTACATTCGACCATCGCCCTTACCGCAGGCGAACCGGCCGGCATCGGCCCGGACTTGTGCGTGATGCTGGCGCAGCATCCCGGCAAAACGCGCATCGTCGTCATAGCCGACCGCAACCTGCTTGCAGACCGCGCCCGGCAGTTGGGCCTGCCGCTCGAACTGGTGGATTTTTCCCCCGCCTCCGCCGCGCCGGACCAGGCCGGCGTGCTGGAAGTGCTGCACCGCGACATGACAGAACCCGCCGTGGCCGGGACATTGAACCCCGCCAACAGCCGCTACGTGCTCGACACCTTGTCCACGGCGGCACAAGGCTGCCTCGCCGGCACCTTTGCCGCCATGGTCACCGCCCCGCTGCACAAGGGCGTGATCAACGATGCCGGCATCCCCTTCACCGGCCATACCGAGTTTCTCGCCGCACAGACCGGCACGCCGCAAGTCGTGATGATGCTGGCTGGTGGCGGTTTGCGGGTGGCGCTCGTCACCACCCACCTGCCGCTCAAAGACGTTGCCGCCGCCATCACCCGCGCCGGCCTGGAACAGACCCTGCGCATCCTGCACCGGGATTTGCGCCAGCGCTTCGGTCTGGCCCATCCGCGCATCCTGGTGGCGGGGCTCAATCCCCATGCCGGGGAAGGCGGTCACCTCGGGCGCGAGGAAATCGAGGTGATCGCCCCCGTGCTGGAAGCCTTGCGCGCGGAAGGCATGGACCTCGTCGGGCCGCTGCCCGCCGACACCCTGTTCACGCGGACCAGCCTGGCCGGTTCCGATTGCCAGCTCGCCATGTACCACGACCAGGGCCTGCCGGTACTTAAATATGCCAGCTTCGGCGGCGGCGTCAACGTCACGCTGGGGATGCCGATCATCCGCACCTCGGTGGATCACGGCACCGCACTGTCCCTTGCCGGCACGGGCAGGATAGAAAGCGGCAGCCTCACGGCCGCCATCGAACTGGCGCTGGAACTGGTGAAAAACAACCTTCAACCACAGAGACACAGAGACACAGAGGAAAATGCATAATCTGTTCTATCTCTGTGTCTCTGTGTCTCTGTGGTAGCTTGTCATGCGACATATCCCAAGAAAGCGCTTCGGCCAGAACTTCCTCACCGACCAGGGCATCATCCAGTCCATCGTCCGCGCCATCGACCCGCAGCCGGACGACATCATGGTGGAAATCGGGCCGGGCCTGGGCGCGTTGACCGACCCCCTGCTCAAGATCCTGCCACGCCTGCATGTGGTGGAAATAGACCGCGACATCATCGCCCGGCTGGAGAATAACTACCCGAAGGCCAGGCTGACCATCCATGCCGGCGACGCGCTGAAGTTCGATTTTTCTTCGCTGGGCGAGCGCATCCGGGTAGTCGGCAACCTGCCTTACAACATCTCCACGCCCATCCTGTTTCACCTGAGCGAATATGTCGCCAACATCATGGACATGCACTTCATGCTGCAGAAGGAAGTGGTGGAGCGCATGGTGGCCGCGCCCTCCGCGCCGGAATACGGCAGGCTGTCGGTGATGCTGCAATACCGCTACGCGATGGAACTGCTGTTCATCGTGCCGCCGGACGCCTTCCACCCGGCACCCAAGGTCGAATCCGCCATCGTGCGCATGATCCCCTACGCCCAACTGCCGCACCCCGCGCAGGACGAGGCCCTGTTCGGCGCCATCGTCACCGCCGCCTTCGGCCAGCGGCGCAAGACCCTGCGCAATACGCTGAGAGCTTACCTGGACGATGCAGGATTTGCGGCGCTGGGGATAAATCCCGGATTGCGGGCGGAGAATTTGGGGGTGGCGGAGTTCGTGGCGATTGCGAACCACTGCTCCCAAAAAATGTAGCGTCCACGCGCCCCCCTACGAACCATAGTTTAATCATGCTATAGTGGCATGACCATATCAATCGAGGTAATTGACATGATCAAAGAAGCCACAGCAATGACGGTTCGCCAAAACCTAGGGGAATTGCTCAATGAAATCCAGTACCGGCACGACCAGGTGCTGATCACCAAAGGCGGCAAACCCGTGGCCGCGATGGTGGACGTAAACCTTTTCGAGAAAATCCGTTTGCTCAAGAGCGAATTCGACCGCCTCACGACCGAATTGGCAGGCGCCTACAAGGATACCGATGCGGCACTGGCAGAAGCGGAAATCGCCGAAGCTGTTGCGGCGGCAAGGAAGCACTGATGCGGGTTGTCCTGGATAGCAATGTTTTCATATCCGGGCTGATGATTCCGCAGAGCATTCCGGGCAGGATCGTTGCGGCATGGCGTAGCGGGCAGTTCGATTTGATCCTGTCCGAACCGATGTTGAGTGAAATTTCCCGCGTATTGTCGTATCCCAAAATCAGCCGCCGCATCCGCTGGGATGAAGAAAAAATCGCACGCTATATTAGCCTGCTGCGCTTCGAAGCGGATATCGTCAACATCGATGGAATTTCCGCAGACGTGCCAAAAGACCCGAACGACTCCCCCATCCTGGCCACCTTGATTGCCAGCAAGGCCGACTGCCTTGTTTCCGGCGATGGCGATCTGCTCAGCTTATCCGCACAACACCCCGTACTCTCGCCCAGCGGGTTCATTGCCAAAATTCTTTAGTACCGTGGGTTTGTGCGCTTCGCGTTAGATTGATTGCCGGGGGCAGCCCGGCGGCTGGTTCCTTCTTTTGCTTCGCCAAAAGAAGGTAACCGAAGAAAAGGCGACCCCATTCCGCCGCCCTCCGCTACGCTGCGGGTTCCCTGCGTTGCTCGCCAAGCCGGGCGGCTGCGGAACTCGGCCTTTCAGGCCTCAGACAGTCCTCGCCGACTTCCCCCGGCTTGGCTGCGCTACTCGGCGGCAGAAAAGGGGATGCTGAAACCAATCACCCCATCCCCATCCTAACCTTCCCCTTGAAGGGGAAGGAACCATTACCCTCTCTCCCTCCGGGAGAGAGTTGGAGAGAGGGGCGGAAGTGGAGGGGATCAACCCTACTATGCACACCACCCGGTTCCCCCTCTGCGCCGCCTCGGTTTTCCGAAAAGATCGGGGGTCGTCGGCGAGGACTGTCTGAGCGCGTAGCGCGAGTTCCGCAGCCGCCCGATCTTTTCGGAAAATCGAGGGTAGCCCGAAGGGCCGGTGCGGGTGGGTGCCCTTTTGTTTGGTTACTTATATTTTGGGCAAGCAAAATAAAGTAACCTGCTGCCGGGCAGCCCCCGGCACCTAATCATCTGCGCGTAGCGCACCTTATGCAGTACCCCTTTTCCCCGGATTCCGCTTCACTCCATCGAGGCTACTCGCTGCCTAAGTTAGATTTCGACATCAACTTATCTATGTCAGAGACCTTCTGGGTTCGTTACTAGTAGCCTTTAGGTAACGCTAATCCGTAACTATTTTAGTAGCTTGCCAAGCTATCCTATATTCCACACATAGAATACATAACATATTGATTATTATAATATAAATAATTTATTTTTCGGCCTGATTGCCATATGATTTGGTATGCCAAGTGAATTGGTGCCATGTTGGGAGGGTGATGATGGTTTCGAGACATGCGCAGACGAGGGTTCAGCAACGGGGAATTCCTGCATTCCTTATTGATTGGCTGCTCGACTTTGGGGCAGTTGAAAGTGACCACCGAGGCGGGGAGGTTCATTACTTTGACAGGAAGAGTAAGCGCTTCGCAATGAATCTGATGCGGCGAAACGGTTTGACGCAGCTGGAGCGTTGCCTCGATGCTTACCTGATTTCCAGTGTCGATGGCACGGTGATAACCGTCGGGCACCGCACTAAGCGTATCAATCGCAGTTGAGAATTGGAGGGCAGAGAATGAGTATTCGCGAACTGCTGCGACCGCAGCTTGAAGAGTTTCAGGAGAGGTGCGCCAAGCAGAAGACAGACGAGATCGGTCGATGCATTGATGAACTCGAAGCTAACGAAATGAATATTGACGCTGTTGCTGCGCCACATTCTTTAAAATACAAGTTTATCAGAACGTTCGTAACCCGCCGTAGTAGTTGGGTTTATGGATCATATAAGTTAATAGTCAAAGTTGATCAAGAGTTGGTCAACAAAGTTCTGCAGCGTGAAAAATGGCAAGTTGCCAGCGAGTGTGTGAAATATGCCGAAAAACTTGAGCGGAAAATTATTCAAGAACTAAAGGGGGACAAAGTGGCCTCAGTGACTTTTGAGGGGTATCTTTGGCAGCAAAGCTGCCTGAAGGTAACAGCGGCATCTGGGCGGGTCGTTACGTTTGTAACGAAAACCATCGTAAATCGGACGAAGTTTGGGGATTGCTTTTTTCAGTTTCCCACGAGGGTCCAACGTTCAATCGAGCCCACGTAGGGCGCAGTCGTTATTGCGCCGAATGAAATGGGGTTCGCAGGGATGGGCAACTTGTCGCACAACTCGCAAAACATCCGGTGCAATGCGCTTCGCTTATTGACACCCTACCTTACACCTCATGCGATTCTGCCTACCGCTCAATAAACTCGATCTTGTACCCGTCCGGGTCTTCGACGAAGGCAATCCACGTCGACCCGCCGTGCAGCGCCGGGCCGTACACCACCTTGCCGCCCCTGGCCGCCACCTCCTCGCAGGTCTTGCGGATGTCGTCCACCTGGATGGCGATGTGGCCGTAACCCGTCCCCAATTCGTAACTCGACACGCCCCAGTTGTAAGTAAGCTCGATCACCGCGCCCTCGGATTCTTCGCCATAGCCGACAAAGGCGAGGGTGTACTTGCCGTCCGGGTAATCCTTGCGCCGCAGCAGTTTCATGCCCAGCACATCGGTGTAGAAAGCGATGGATTTATCCAGGTCGCCGACGCGCATCATGGTATGCAGAATTCTCATGGTTTTCCTCCTAGAAACGATGGTAACGCTCGCCGCTGGCCTTGAGCGCCCGGTGCGCCGCTTCGTAATGGGGCAGATATTCCCGCACGATGGACCAGAAGCGGGGTGAATGGTTGAGCTCCCGGATATGGGCCAGTTCGTGCACCACGACGTAGTCGATCTGGCTGATGGGCGCCTGGATCAGGCGCCAGCTGAGGCGGATCTCGCCGCGCGAGTTGCAACTGCCCCAGCGGCTGCGCGCGCCGGACAAGGCGAGAGACGGCAGGGCCAGGCCCATGCGACCGGCGTAGTGCGCCAGCCGCTGCAGAAAATGGCGCTGCGCCTCGGCGCGGTACCACTGCTCCAGCTTGCGCCTGACCGCTGCCGCATCCGCGAGGTCGGGCAGCCTCACCACCAGGGCGTCATCCTCCAGCAGGGGTTGCGCCCGCCGGGCGCCTTCCGCCAGGCACAAATTCAATTCGCTGCCGAGAAACAGCAGGGTCTCGCCGTGCTGCCAGGCGAATGGCGCCGGCTGGCGCGCCTGCCACTCGCGCAGCTTGTCCAGCAACCAGCCGGCGCGCTCCCGCAGCACTTTTTCCAGGTGGCTGTGGGCAGCCCGCTGCGGCGCGTTCACGGTGAGGCCGCGGTGGTCGATACGCAAGCCGATGGTGGCACGGCGCGGACTGCGCTTGAGCAGATAGGCGATTTCCTGGCCGTCGAGCCGGATGGTGCGGGTTTCGCTGGCGGCACGCGGCTTGGCGAAGAAACCCACTGCTACGCCTTTCCGGCGGCGATGCGTGCCATTTCTTCCTCGATCCAGGCTTCCGCCCGCGCATTCAACTCGTCGGCCTTGATTCCTTTTGAGTCGATCGGCGGACCGAAGCTGATGGTGATCACGCCAGGGCGCTTGATAAAACCGTTCTTGCCCCAGAACTCGCCGGCGTTGTGCGCCACCGGCAGCGCGGGAACGCCGCTGTGTGTGGCGAGCCAGGCGCCGCCGATATTGTACTTGCCCTTCTCGCCTGGCCTGACGCGTGTGCCCTCGGGAAAGACCACCACCCAGAAGCCTTTCGCCAGACGGTCCTTGCCCTGCTCCAGGATCTGTTTCAATGCCGCGCGGCCGGCGCCGCGGTCAATCGCGATCGGACTGGCGATGGCGAGCGCCCAGCCGAAAAAAGGGATGCGCAGCAGCTCCCTTTTCAGCACCCAGACCAGCGGCGGCAGGATATCCTGGAACGCCAGGGTCTCCCATGCCGACTGATGCTTGGACAGCACGACGGCCTGGGAAGAGGGAATGTTCTCGCGGCCGACGACGCGGTAGGAAAGTCCGCAGGTCAGCTTCAGCCAGCGCAGCATGATGCGCGCCCAGTGGGCGATGACCCGGTAGCGTGTGATGGGGTCGAAGGGCAGGGAAAAAAAGGCGGCGAAGAAAAAAATCGGCGTGAAAATCCACATCCCCAGCGCGAAGATGAAGGAGCGAACCCAGATCATTCAAAAAGTACTTTAACCACGAATGGCACGAATGAACGCGAATGAACACGAATAAAATCGGGGAGAGTGCAGCCCGTTTGGCTCGCTCCATCAGCGACCGTCTGATTACTTGACCCTTTATGGCATTCGTGAATATTCGTGAACATTCGTGCAAATTCGTGGTTAAACTGATTTATCAAAATCATGCGCTCTTCTGGATCAGATACTTGACCGCTTCGCTGAGGTCTGCGAAAACCAGCGTATTTTCCGGAATACTCCCTTTTTCCTGGGTCAGCCTGCCTTTGCCGGTGAGCACCAGGATAGGTTGACCGCCCACTTCCGCGGCGGCCTGCAGGTCGCGCAGGCTGTCGCCGATGCAGGGCACGCCGGCGAGGCTTATGTTGAAGCGCTCGCCGATTTCCTGGAACATGCCCGGCTTGGGCTTGCGGCAGCCGCAATCCGACTCCGCGGCGTGGGGGCAGAAGAACAGCGCGTCGATGCGCGCGCCGGCCTGGGCCAGCACCTTGTTCATCTTGTCGTGGATGGTGTTGAGCATGGCCATATCGAACAGGCCGCGGCCGACACCGGACTGGTTGGTCGCGAGCACCACCTTGAATCCGGCCTGGTTCAGGCGCGCGATCGCGTCCAGGCTGCCGGGTATGGGCCGCCACTCGTCCGGACTCTTGATGAACTGATCGCTGTCGTAATTCACCACGCCATCGCGATCGAGAATGATCAGTTTAAGTTGGGGCATAGTTGTATCCCGTCAGGCCGCCAGTTTTGAAATGTCCGCCACCTGGTTCATCAACTCGCCCAGGCTTTTGAGCAAGGCCAGGCGGTTGTTGCGCAGCAGCGGTTCTTCCGCCATCACCATCACTTTATCGAAGAAGGTGTCCACCTCGGCGCGCACGCCGGCAAGAGCGGTCAAGGCTTCAGTATAGCCGCCGTTGCCCACCCATGAGACCACGCCCGGTGCCAGTTCGTTCACCGCCGCGAACAGCGCCTTTTCGGCGTCTTCCTGCAGCAACGCAATATCCACCTGGCCAACGGGTGCTGCGGTTTTTTTGAGGATATTCTGAATCCGCTTGTTCGCCGCAGCCAGTGCTGCGGCTTCAGGCATTTTGCGAAATGCGCGCACCGCCTCCAGGCGCGGCACGACCAGGTCGATGCGGGTGGGTGCCTGCCCCACCACGGCTTCGATTTCGTCCGGCGCGAAGTCCTTGTCGCGCAGGTAATTCTTCAAGCGCTCCAGCATGAAGCCGTGGACGTCCACCGCCACGCTGTCCGCCAGCATTTCCGCCGGGAACAGGGATTTCGCCTGCTGCAGCAACTGCACCAGGTCGAGCGGCAGCGACGACTCGGCCAGGATGCGCAGCACGCCCAGGGCATGGCGGCGCAGGCCGAAGGGGTCCTTGTCGCCGGTCGGGACCAGGCCGATGCCGTAAATGCCGACCAGGGTATCGAGCTTGTCCGCCAGCGCGACCGCCGCGCCGATATTGTCCTGCGGCAAGGCGTCCCCGGCGAAGCGCGGGTGGTAATGGGCCTCGATGGCATGCGCCACTTCATCGCGCTCGCCGTCATGCAGCGCGTAATACTGCCCCATGATGCCCTGCAGCTCGGGAAACTCCCCCACCATGTCGGTCAGCAGGTCGGCCTTGCACAGGTATCCCGCGCGCTCGGCCAGCTCGGCGCTGGCGCTGAGGCGGCGCGCAATCTCGCCCGCCAGCTTCCTGATGCGGTTGACCCGCTCGAGCTGGGTGCCCAGCCTGTTGTGATAGACCACGTTGCCGAGTTTCTCCACCCGCGCATCCAGCCGGGTTTTCTGGTCCTGCTCGAAGAAGAACTTGGCGTCGGACAGGCGCGCGCGCAGCACGCGCTCGTTGCCGTGGATGATATGGGACGGGTCGGCGGTCTTGAGGTTGCTCACCAGCAGGAAGCGCGGCAGGAGCTTGCCGCCCTTGTCCAGCAGCGGGAAATACTTCTGGTGCTGCTGCATGGACAGGATCAGGCACTCCTGCGGCACCTTGAGGAATTCGGGGTTGAAGTTGCCCGCATACACCGCCGGGTATTCCACCAGCGCCGCCACTTCAGGCAACAACGCCTCGTGCTCGGCCAGAACAGCCTCGCCGGCGGCTTGTTCCAGCCCCGCCTTGATCGCATCCATGCGCCGGTCGAAACCGGCGATCACCGAACCCTGCTCCTGCAGGGCTTGTTCATACTGGTCGGCGCGGGAGACAAGGATCTCGCCCTTGCTCAGGAAACGGTGGCCCAGCGTCTTGTTGCCGCTTGAGAGCCCCAGCACCTCGCCGGGCACGATCCGGTCGCCGTGCAGCATGACCAATCCATGCACCGGGCGCACGAACTGCACGTCGGAATCGCCCCAGCGCATCATCTTGGGGATGGGCAGCTTTTTCAGCACGCCCTCGACGATCCCCGCCAGGTGCTGCTCCAGTTGCTCGCCCGCCCTGGTCGAGCGGAACGCGAAAAACTCCGCCTTGCCGTCGCTGTGCTTTTCCAGTGCGGCCACATCGGTACCGCATGATTTGGCGAAGCCTGCCAGCGCCGGTGTCGGCTTGCCCTCGGCGTCGAAACCGGCGGCCACCGCCGGCCCCTTGCGCGTCAGGTTCTGGTCGGGCTGGCGATCCTGCACGCCCTCAACCGAAACGGCCAGGCGCCGCGGCGTGGCGTAAGCTGTGAAGCCCCCGTCCGCGACGAAACCGCGTTTTTTCAGTTCCTCGAAAATGCCGGAGGCGAAAACCTGCCCCAGCGTATTGAGCGATTTGGGCGGCAGTTCCTCGGTCAGCAGTTCGATCAGTAAGGTATCTTGCATAATTTTTTCACATTTTTACCGCAAAGGCGCAAAGGCGCTAAAGATTAAAGAGAATTGAAATCTTTGCGTCTTCGCGCCTTTGCGGTTATTTTTCCTGGTGTTTCAGCATCGGGAAACCCAGCGCTTCCCGCGCATCGTAATAGCTTTGCGCCACCTGCCGCGCCAGCGCCCGCACCCGGCCGATGTAGGCGGCGCGCTCGGTGACCGAGATCGCGCCGCGCGCGTCCAGCAGGTTGAAGGCATGGGAGCACTTCATTACCTGCTCGAAACCCGGCAGCGGCAAGCCCGCCTCCATCAGGCGCCCGGCCTCGGACTCGCACATGTTGAACTGCTCGAACAGCCAGTTGACGTTGCTGTGCTCGAAATTGTATCTGGACTGCTCCACCTCGTTCTGGTGGTAGACGTCGCCATAGGTCACGCCCGGCGTCCAGACCAGGTCGAACACGTTCTCCACGCCCTGCAAATACATCGCCAGCCGCTCCAGGCCGTAGGTGATCTCGCCCAGCACCGGCTTGCAATCGAGGCCGCCGACCTGCTGGAAGTAGGTGAACTGGGTCACTTCCATGCCGTTCAGCCACACTTCCCAGCCCAGGCCCCAGGCGCCGAGGGTGGGCGATTCCCAGTCGTCCTCGACGAAGCGGACGTCGTGTACGGTCGGGTCGATGCCCAGAGTGCGCAAACTGTCGAGGTACAACTCCTGAATATTGTCCGGGGAGGGCTTCAGCACCACCTGGTACTGATAGTAATGCTGCAGGCGGTTGGGGTTCTCGCCGTAGCGCCCGTCCTTGGGGCGGCGCGAAGGCTGCACGTAGGCGGCGCGCCACGGCTCCGGTCCGAGCGCGCGGAGAAAAGTGGCGGTATGGAAGGTGCCGGCGCCCATTTCCATGTCGTAGGGCTGCAGCAGCACGCAACCGCGCTCGGCCCAGTAGTGTTGCAGCGTGAGGATGATTTCCTGAAAGGTCGGCATTATTGCAGCAAGTTAAATTTGAAAGGGATTGATTTTACTTCTTTTCATGGCGGGGAAAAACCCCGGAAACAAAAGAAAACGGGGCGGCAGGCGTCGGGCTAACGGTTTCCGCACTGCGTCACTTCCGCCAGCCCTCTTTTCCAGCACGGGCTTTTCGCCTCCGGCGCGGGGTGAGGAATGCCTTCGCTGTCGAGGCGTGCGACGCGGGTATCCCAGCGCCGCACGCCGTGCCGGTCCAGTTCCAGCAGCAGTACCCAGCCGGTCGTGGTGTCTTCGTCCTCGAAACCGTCCATGAGAAAGTTGCCCAGGCTGTAGATGATGGGCTTGCCCTTGTAGTGCTCGACATCCTGGGTGACGTGCGGGTGGCCGCCGACTACCGCGTCCGCGCCGGCATCGATCATGGCGCGAGCGAGCTGGCGCTGGCGCATGCCTGCCGAGCGCTCGTATTCCCAGCCCCAGTGCATGAAGGGGATGACGACATCGGCGCGGTAAACGGCGCGGGCATTCCTGATGTCGTCCACCACCTGTTCGTCCTCGCTCCATGCCACGCCCGGGGCGTCGTAATCGGCTTCGAAATTGCGCGGCAGAAATTCATCATAGCCCAGCAGGGCGATTCTCAGGCCATGGCGTTCGACGATGAGCGGGGCGTGCGCCTCGCGCAGGTTGCGGCCGCCGCCGAAGCGCAGGATGCCCTGCTTGCCGAGCAGATCGAGCATTTCGCCGAAGGCGGGCCGGCCGAAATCGCCGGAGTGGTTGTTGGCGAGCGAGACGGCGTCGAAGTGGCGCCTGAGCGGGACCAGGGTGCGCGGATGGGCGCGAAAGGTGTAAATCTTGTCCTCCGCCTCGCCGACGGTTGCGGCCACGCATTCGAGGTTGCCGATGCGCAGGTCGGCGCTGTCGAGTATCCGGGCGAAGGAGGCGAAGGGGTCGCGGCCTTGTTCGATGGCCTTGCCAGGCAGGCCGTCCAGCACGATATCGCCGGCGAACGCGAGGGTGACGGCGCGCTCCGGCTCTGCATGGGCGGGGAGAACTTCGAATACGGCCAGCCCCAGGCAGGCGGCGGCAAGGATAAAAGGCCGGGCGAGGTGGCGAAACGGATGGCGCGTCACGGATGCACCCCGTCGAGCGCGCAACCGTACTGGAGCTCGCGCCCCAGATCAGGCGAGTAGAGATAGTTCAATCCGGTGAGGGCGTAAGGGGCGCCCGATGCCGCGAAAGGAGGGAGATACTTGGCTTCGTGCAACAGTACCGGCTGGCGCTCTGCCTGATAGTAGGTATAGAGCTTGATGTAGTCGATGCGGCGGCCGTCGCCGATAACCACGGCCTTGAAACGGAAGCGGCCGCCGATGTCGCTGGCTTCGACGCTGTAGGGATCGGAGACGGGCGCGGCCTCCAGCGTCCGGGTTTCGCCGCTGTAGCTGACCTGGCAGCGCAGCAACGGCGCGGCCTGGACGGTGGCGGCGAACAGCAGCGCCGCCGCAAGCAGGATGCGGGCTCCGGGGATGGGTCGGGAAAGGGAATGATGTTTATGCATATCGGCTATGAACCTAGTTGTCAGTCATATTGAAACCGGTGGACAATCTCGATAGGGGTAGGGAATGGCGCTCGCCCTCCCCTCCCTCCGAACCGTGCGTGCGGTTCTCCCGCACACGGCTCTCCAGTCAGTGGTTTCCTCATCGG
>JAJYXP010000051.1 GCA_021801705.1 Pseudomonadota bacterium | reverse complement strand
GTTTCCGGCGGCACCTGGCGCTTGAGGTAGACGAAGTCGCGCTGGCTCTGTACAAAGCGCCCCTTCACATCGTCTTCCTTCATTTCCAGGATTTTCGCCAGGTGCCGGATCCGTTCCGGGGTGATCTCGAAATCTTTCGGGCTGACCCACACCGACTCCACCGGCGTGCTGATCGCGAGCGGCTCGCCGTTGCGGTCGGTGATCATGCCGCGGTGCGCGGTCAGCGCTATCACCCGGCGATAGCGTTCGTCCCCTTTCTGCCGCAGGAAATCGTTATCCAACCCCTGCAAGTAAAACGCGCGCACGATCAAGGCCAGGAACCACACCAGCAGGAGCCCGATCAGAATGCGCGAACGCCCGGCGGGCAGCTTCAGCATCGGTACGCCGCTTCCGGGCCGGGCGCCGTGCATGACGTGGCTCATGGCAGCCCTGCCCTGGTTGCCGCCGGATGCACCACCTGGATGCGCGACGCATCGGGCACCTGCATCTGCAGGTAGGCGGCGGCAATTTTTTCGATACGGGTGTGCATCGCCCAGGTGCTTTGCTCCAGTTGCAGTTGGCCCCACTCCACCTCCATTTTTTTTGCCAACTCCTGTTCCTGCTGCAGCTCGATGAAAATTTTTCGCGCCTTGTGCTGGGCGGTAACAACCCCCAGGGAACAGGCCACCAGGACCAGAACCAGGGCCAGGTTGAACTTGGTCATGGCGCTTCCGTCCGCTCCGCCACGCGCATCACGGCGCTACGCGCCCGCGGGTTGGCAGCGACTTCTTCCGCCGAAGGGCGGACGGCCTTGCCCACCAGCCGCAGCCGGGGTGCCGGCAGCTCCGCATGGCGCACAGGCAGCTTGGTCGGCAAAGAGGAAGGGTGTGCCACATCGCGCATGAAACGCTTGACCACCCGATCTTCCAGGGAATGGAAACTGATGACCGCCAGGCGGCCGAATGGCGCCAGAATCTCGACGCACTGAGGCAACACTAACGACAGCTCCTCAAGCTCTTGATTGAGGTAAATCCGTATAGCCTGAAAGGTGCGCGTCGCCGGGTCTTGATGTGGCTCGCGGCTTTTAAACGCTTTTGCCACGATCTGGGAAAGTTGGCGAGTAGTGACAATGGGCTCCCCTGATCGCGCCGCAACAATCGCCCTTGCAATCTGTTTAGCATACCGTTCTTCACCATAATTTTTTATCACCTCCCAGAGTTGTTGTTCAGGTGCGCCAGCCAGCCATTCCGCGGCGGTCTGCCCATGGCTCGTATCCATGCGCATATCGAGCGGCCCATCAAAACGAAAACTGAAGCCTCGCGCCGCTTCGTCCAGCTGCGGGGAGGAAACCCCCAAATCCAGCAGCACGCCATCAACCCGCGCCACATCCAAATCCGTCAGCGCATCGCGCAAACGGCTGAAACTGCTGTGCACGATCTTAAAACGCCGGTCGGCGATTCCGCGGGCCGCTTCCACGCCGGCCAAATCCCGATCCAGCGCGATCAGCCGGCCCGACCTGCCCAATCTTTCCAGTATCAGCCGGCTGTGGCCGCCCCGGCCGAAAGTGCCGTCCACATACACGCCGTCCGGGCGGATGTTGAGCGCATCGACCGCCTCGCGCAGCAAAACTGTTTTATGGCTGAAGCCACCGTTCACAACGAGAAATTTTCCAGCGCGGCAGGGAGCGCATTGCCGGGCATCAGCGCCTGCTCCATCTGAGCGCGCCAGCCCTCCATGCTCCACAGCTCGAAATGGCCCCCTTGGCCGACCAGCATGGCCTGCTTCTCCAGCCCGGCGAGCTGACGCAACACAGGGGAAACCAGCAGACGGCCGGATGCATCCAGCTCCAGCTCCTCGGCATGCCCCAATAGCAGACGTTTCCAGGAGCTCGCCACGGGATCGAAACTTGGCAACGAATTGATTTTTTCTTCGATGGGCAGCCAGGCGGGCTGCGGATATAGCAGCAAGCAGCGATGGGGGTGCGCGGTCATCACCAGCCGTCCCGCAGATTGCACCTGCAAGGCGTCGCGATGCTTGCTCGGTACTGCCAGGCGCCCCTTCGCATCGAGATTCAAAGCTGTTGCACCGCGAAACATGACACCCCTTTATGTCAGATTGACGAAGCGTGAACCCCACAAATTCCCACTTTTCACCACTGTTTCCCACTATAGGCAAAAAAAAGCAGGTAGTCAAGGCTTTTTCTCTTTTGTGACAATGAGTTAATTGAAAAATCATGGAAAACCAATATCCTTAAAAAATAAATAGATACGCAAAATACCGAAAGTAACTTATTAGGACTTTGAGGGGTAAAACTGAGGAGTGGGCAAGGAGGTGGGGGCAACCCTCATCCCAACCTTCTCCCGGAGTACCCTAAAGGGCATAAAGGAGAAGGGGGCAATGGTGAAGGCACTTGTTTTGATTGGGGTGAAGCTGGCCGATAAGCCGGGTTCTGTCGTGGACAGTCATTCCTCTAGGCGCACGGTTGCCCGTGCGCTCAAGCAACCTACCCGCAGGCTCGGCGAGCAGCGTTAACGCCTGCTTATTTGGTCTTGCTCCGGATGGGGTTTACCCTGCCGCTTCCGTTGCCGGAAGCGCGGTGAGCTCTTACCTCGCCATTTCAACCTTGCCTGATCCGCCCCTCTCAAAGCAGATGCTTGCGCACCCGCTCTTCCTGGGTGACTTTGACGCCCTTGCGGGCGTCAAGCCATGCGGCCATCGGCGGTATATTTTCTGTGGCACTTTCCATGGCCTCGCGACCCCCGGTCGTTAACCGGCATCCTGCTCTATGGAGCCCGGACTTTCCTCTCCGCGCTTGCGCGCGCAGCGACTGCCTGGCCAGCTTCATAATTATTATACCACGTTACACTTGATAATTCCCGACCAATTTGGTAGGTTATCATTCATCCCACAAATGGAATCGCCATGGACAACTCGCTGCAAGCCTTGCGCACCGCAGTCCAGCAAAACTGCCACATCACCGATGCCGCCCATGCGCGCGGCTACACCATGTGCACCTACCTGCTGAAAATGCGCGAATACTACCGCTGGGAAAAGGGCTACCCGTTCAGCGCCAGCCTGCCCAAGGACGAGCTCGGACACTGGCTGGAACAGCGCGAACAGTTATGGGAAAAACTGGAATCAGCCGGGTTCGTGCCCGTTCCCGTGGGAGAAAAGGAATACGCGCCCTTCGACAGCGAAGCCATCAACCGCGCACTGCTGCCGCAAGGGCTGATCTACGGCGGCGGCTACGGCAGCCATCTCGCCCCGCACTTCTTTCTCGGCTCGCTCGGGCGCTCCGAACGACGCGGGAATCTGACCGTGCTGGTGGCGGACAAGGAATTCGCCCGCGACCTTTCCGCGCCGCCGGCCATGCTGCGGGACACGACCATACTCATCCGGCGCGAATCGCTGCGCCGCCTGCTGTGGGAACGCATCGAGGAATGGCAGTGGCGCAAGCAGGAAAGCGCCATGACGCGGGCGGTAGCCCACTACGCTTTCGAGCAGGATGCCGAGCAAGCCCTGGAGCAGATGACCGACAATGAAATCGATGCCGTCATCCTGCACGAACTGGGCGAAGGCCGGGCCGGAGAGATCCTGGGTGCGGAATGGTCCGACTTGCTGCTGGCCGTGTCCAGCTCCAGGGCGGAAATCATGGCGCGCGCGGTGCGCGATCACCTGGCGGATTGCCTGAGCACCCTGCCCGCCCTGCTGGAAAGCGGAAACTCGGCTTCGCTGCATTTCTATTTTGCCAATTTCAAGGGCATGCGGCGCGAGCTGTTCCCCCAACTGCTCGATGCCTACCGCCACTGGCTAGCCAGCGGCAGCCAGAACCGGCTGGCGGATGAAGCCCAGCGCGGCGCGCGCCTGTGGCAGGAAACAGCCGTGCATTTGTTGAGCCTGTACCGCACGCACGGCGAGGAAAGCAAAGCCCTTATCGAGAAGGCGCTGGAACATTTGCCACAATCGCGGCAGGCGCCGGAACAGCCGTGCGCGTGCACGACGCCCGGCAAGCGCAACAATCCTAGCAGCCTGTCGGAGTTAAAGGAAATCGGCTGCAAATCCGCCCGGGCGTCCATATTTCACCGCTTTCTTGGCCAATAGAATGACGATTGACCTGCAAAACCGGCAAAATCTGTCCTCGCCCAGCCGAATTTTGCGAGCATCCGCTGCGCGGCTTGCCTGCTTGACCCGTTTCGCTTCGATTCTTCAAGTCCGACAGGCTGCTAGCCGACAAACTTCCAGGCGATGCTGCCGCCCGCCCGCAACGGCACCAGCGTTTCCCCGCCAAACGGCACCGCGTCCGGCACTGCCCAGCTTTCCTTCACCAGCGTGATGGTGTCGGTGTTATGCGGCAAGCCATAAAAATCCGCCCCATAAAAACTGGCAAAGGCTTCCAGCTTGTCCAGCGCAGCCGACGCCTCGAATGCCTCGGCGTACAGCTCGATCCCGGCGTGGGCGGTATACATGCCGGCGCAGCCGCAGGCCGCTTCCTTGGCGCCCTTGGCATGGGGCGCGCTGTCGGTGCCGAGGAAGAATTTCGGGCTGCCGCCGGTGGCCGCCTCGACCAGCGCTCGGCGGTGCTCTTCGCGCTTCAGCACCGGCAGGCAGTAATGGTGCGGCCGGATGCCGCCGGCGAACATGGCGTTGCGGTTCATCAGCAGATGATGCGCTGTAATCGTGGCGGCGACGCGTGTGGATGCGGCCTTGACGAATTCGACACCGTCGCGCGTGGTGACATGCTCCAAGACCACGCGCAGACCGGGAAAACGCCGCACAAGCGGCGAAAGGATAGAATCGATGAACACCTTTTCGCGGTCGAATACGTCCACGTCGGGATCGGTCACTTCACCGTGCACCAGCAGCGGAAAATCCTGTTTCTCCATTTCCGCCAGCACCGCTGCGCATTTTCCGAGATCGGTCACGCCGGAATCGGAATTGGTCGTGGCGCCCGCCGGATAGAGCTTGACCCCATGCACAAACCCGCTCTCCTTTGCGAGCGCAATTTCCGCCGGCGCCATATTGTCCGTCAGATAAAGGGTCATCAGCGGCTCAAAACAGGCTCTCTGTGGCAGCGCGGCAAGTATGCGCGCGCGGTAGCTTGCCGCCAGCGCAGTGGTTGTGACCGGCGGCCTGAGATTGGGCATGACGATGGCGCGGCCGAAGCGACGCGCGGTATCAGGCAACACCGCCCGCATCTGCGCGCCGTCGCGCAGATGCAAATGCCAGTCATCGGGACGGGCGAGAGTCAATTTATTCATCGTGGGCAGCCGCCAGAGGGCACAGAAATGCACATTATACGCCGCTTCCATATAATCGACCTGCCCGGTCGATGAGGTTATAATTTCAAACATGCAATTTAAATTCAGAGCGAATTCCATGCGGCACCGCATCATCGCATTGATTTTCATCTCCCTGGCCGACGGCGTTCAGGCGCAAGCCGCGCCTGACGGCGCCGAACTTTATGCCCGGAACTGTGCCGCCTGCCACGGCGAAAAAGGCGAGAGCGGAATCGGGGTGCCGCTCTCGCTGCCTTCGTTCCAGGCCACTGTGAGCGACGAATATTTGCACAAGACCATCCGTCTGGGACGCCCCGGCCGGGTAATGCCGGCGTCGGGGCTGTCCGACGCCGAAATAGACGCCATCGTCCGCTTTATGCGCAGATGGGGCGCGAAGCAGCCGCAGAGCCCACAGATGTACGATGCGCGCACTCCTTCGTTCCCGGCTGAGCCCATCAAGGGCGACCCCGAACACGGCCGCCGGCTTTTCGCCAAACTGTGCGCAAGCTGCCACGGCACCGACGGCGAGGGCGGGCAAGGCACCGGCGTCACTTTCTCGCGCCCGCGCGACCAGCAGATCATGGCCCCGGCGCTGAACAACCCGGGCTTCCTCGCTGCCGCCAGCGACGCCATGATCAAGGAAACCCTGCTGAAAGGGCGCTATGGCACACCGATGAACCACTTCCTCGGCAAGAAGGCAAAACAAAAGGACATCGACGACATCGTCAGCTTTATTCGCGGCTTCGAGAAAACTCCTAAAACGCAAACTGCCGCCGTGCTGGAAACGGAACAGGCGGTGCTGACAATGGACTCCCCCTATGACCTCCAAGCCACCATCGAGAACGTGAAGCGGGCGGTTGTCTCGAACAATTTCATCTACATCCGCGAACAGCGGCTCACTGCCGGCCTGGTGCCGCAGGACCAGGAAGACCCGCGGCAGCACATCATCTATTTCTGCAACTTCAGCATGCTGAACACGGCGCTGGCGACGGACCCGCGCGTCGGACTGTTCCTGCCGTGCCGCATCACGGTGGTGGAACAAAACGGGAAAGTCAAAATGATGGCGGTCAATCCCAAACGCCTGAGCAAAATATTCAACAACACCGAGCTTAATGCCCTTTGCGATGAAATGACCAAGCGCTATTTGGCAATCATGGAGGAAGCGGCGATATGAACAAAGCGATACGGCTCCTGATCGCAGCCCTGCTGCTCGGCCTGGCCGCCGCGGCCGGCGCCGACCAACTGCTCATGATCCGCTCCAGCCAGCCCTTCCCCGAAACGATGTCGGCGCTGCAAAACGCCATTTCCGACTGGGGCTACAAGGTCACGCGCGTTCAGAACGTTGACATCGGCCTGTCTAAAATCGGCTACAAAACGGACAACTACAAAGTGGTTTTCTACGGCAAAGCGGAAGAGGTGGCGCAGCTCGTCGAAAAACACCCGGAACTGATTCCCTACCTGCCGCTCAATGTGGCGATTTTCGCCGAAAAGGACAACACCATTCTGGTCACCAACCGCCCCGGCGTGCTCGCCGAATTCTTCCCCGACCCCGAGCTCAAGGCACTGTTCATGCGCTGGGAAAACGACCTGACCGAAATCTTTAACGAAGTGCAGGATGCGAGGTGAATACTCGCGGGAATTGGCAGGCCGTGAGTGGAAAGTTGTGGCATGCGAAGAGGGAATACCCCGCACCGCCTACTGTTCAGCGTTAACTCCCCCGTTTCAACTGCAACGCCAGATCATACAGCGCGTTCTTCTTCTCGCCGCTGATCTCGGCGGCCAGCTTTACCGCCTGTTTCAGCGGCATTTCCGCCAGCAGCAGTTGCAGGATGCGTTGCGCTTCCTCGCCCACCCCCTCGGCCTGCACCACTTCCGCCCCCGACACCAGCAGTACGAATTCGCCCTTCTGCTGGTTGGGGTCGGCTTCCAGCCAGTCCAGCGCATCTTCCAGCATGCAGGTATGGATGGTTTCGAAAATCTTGGTCAGTTCGCGCGCGATGGTGACCGTGCGCGCGCCGCCCAGCACTTCCCGCAGATCGGCCATGCTGGCCAGGATGCGGTGGGGCGATTCGTAAAACACCAGGGTATGGGGCGTAGCCTTCAGCGCTGCGAGCTCGCGTTTGCGCTCAGATGCGGTGTGCGGCAGAAAACCGTAGAACAGGAAATGCGGCGCGGTGATTCCCGCCGCAGAAAAAGCGCTGATCGCCGCATTCGCCCCCGGGATAGGCACAACGCGAATGCCGGCCTCGCGCACTTTGGCGACCAGATAAGCGCCTGGATCGCTTACCGCCGGGGTGCCGGCATCGGACACCAGCGCCACCGATTTTCCGGACTGGAGCATTTCGATCAGCCTGGCGGCGGCTTGATATTCATTGTGCTCATGCAGCGCAACCAGCTTGGCAGCGATGGAGAAATGGTTGAGCAGGCGGGTGGTATTGCGGGTATCCTCGGCGGCAATCGCGTCGACATTGCGCAGGATTTCGAGTGCGCGCAAAGTAATATCCTGCAGATTTCCAATCGGCGTGGCAACTACATATAATATGTTTTTATTTGCTGGGTTATTTTCCTGATGCAACGTATTGCCACCTTTCTACTCATCCTGTTTCTTGCCACCCTGGCCGGCGGGTGCGCCACGGCAACCAACCCCGCGCCGGTCAGCGATGCCCGCGCCATCGCACCCCGGGCGAAGCCCTCGCCTGCCGCGGCAGCGGCGGCACCCACCCCGGAAACCGAGGCACCGGTCGCAAAAACCTTCCCGCTGGCGATGGCGCTGCCGCCGGAGGCTATTACAACGCCACAGAGAGGGGGGCAGACACCACATATCGCACTCCTGCTGCCGCTCAATTCAGCGTCTTTCGGGCAAGCTGCCGAAGCGGTCAAACAGGGGGCAATCGCAGCTTCTCTCATACAGATACCCGCCGTGTTGCCGCTGCAAACCTATCCCACCGGGGACCGGGTTGAGGACATTTTGTCCGCATATCAGCAAGCATTGCAAGCCGGAGCCAGAATCGTGGTCGGACCGTTGACGCGAAATGCCGTGACCGCACTGGCAAAAAGCGGCCTGGTTTCCGTGCCAACCCTGGCCCTGAACTTTCCGGAGGGGGATATACCCCTCCCTGAAAATTTCTATCTGTTCGGCCTGACCGCGGAAGGCGAAGCGCGCCAGATTGCACGTCTCGCATTCAATGAAGGCCGACGCACCGCATTGACTGTCACCGCCAATACCATGCTTGCGAAGCGGGTGCAGCAGGCGTTTGCTGATGCGTGGCGCGGCCTGGGCGGAAAGCTTGTTGCCCAGGCAAACGTTTCTGCCGATCGCATCCAGTTACCCGCTTTGCACGACAAGGTAATCAAGCACCCTGCGGACATGATATTTCTCGCCGCCGACGCCGACCTGGGCCGTCTGATCCGCCCCTATCTGGACGCGAACACGCCAACCTACGCCATTTCCATGATTTACGCGGGCAATCGGGAGATCAACCGGAATGTCGACCTGAACGGCGTTCAGTTTGTCGAAATGCCCTGGTTTCTGCAACCGGATAACCCTGCCGTGATGATATACCCGCACGCGGAAAACTTCAGCATCGAACAGGAGCGTCTTTACGCCCTGGGCATCGATGCTTTTCGTCTCGCCGTTCTGATGGCGCAACAGCGGCACGTGCCGGAAGGCAGTGTACTGGACGGCGTCACCGGCCAGATCAGCCTCTTCGCACATCAGTTCCAGCGCGAAATGACCGTCGCGCAGTTCGAGCGGGGAGAGGCATTGGTAACCGAATACGCTGATCAGAACAAAACCGGTGAGCAAAAGTAACGCTGGCGCCCAGGCTGAACTACTTGCTGCGGACTACCTTCAACGGCGGGGGCTGCTACCGGTCGAGACCAACTACCGCTGCCGCTTTGGTGAAATCGATCTGATCTGCCGCGATCGCGACACGCTGGTTTTCGTCGAGGTCCGGCTGCGCGGCACCGAAGCATTTGGCGGCGCAGGCGCCAGCATCACCGCACGAAAACAGCACAGGCTCGTGCTCGCCGCCCGGCATTATCTGCAAAAGCTGCGCACCCTCCCCGCCTGCCGCTTCGATGTGGTATTGTTGCGCAGCCTGCGGGATAATGACATCGAGTGGATCAGGAATGCCTTTGGCGAGTGATCACCCCAAAAACCGTTTCACCACGAATAACACGAATAATCACGAATGTACACGAATAATTCATTTTGCGGCCATGACAACCACTGCAGCCATTTTCGCATTTTGACATTCGTGCTTATTCGTGAACATTCGTGCCATTCGTGGTTAATTCAGAAATCTTGAACAGCATGGATCTTATTAGCAGAATCAGCCACCACTTTACCGAAAGTGCCCACCTCAAGCTGCAGGCGCTGGATCTGCTCGCCGCTCCGATTGCCGATGCAGCCGAACGTGTCGTGCAATGCCTGCTGGCCGACGGGAAGATACTGGCCTGCGGCAACGGCGGCTCGGCGGCCGACGCACAGCATTTCTCCGCGGAAATGCTCAACCGCTTCGAGATGGAGCGGCCGGGACTCGCCGCATTCGCCCTCACCACCGATGCCTCTACGCTTACATCGATCGCCAACGACTACCATTTTGACCAGGTTTTTTCCAAGCAAGTGCGCGCCTTGGGGCACTCCGGCGACCTGCTCCTCGCCATATCCACCAGCGGCAACTCCCGCAACGTGATCCAGGCAGTCAACGCCGCACACGAGCGCGGCATGAACGTGATCGCGCTGACCGGCAGAGGCGGCGGCCAAATGGCCGAAACCCTGATGCCGGGCGACATCCACCTGTGCGCCCCCGGCGACCGCACCGCGCATACTCAGGAAATCCATATTACGGCCATCCACTGCCTGTGCGATGCCGTTGATTGTCTTTTACTAGGAGTTGAATAAATGCCAAACCATAAAAACACACCGAAGGTGAACCATTGCCCCCTCTCCTGTCTCGCCGAGGTCGCCGCAAAGCGGCGGGCACCCGGCGGGGACACTCCTTGCGGGTGCAGGGAGAGGGTTGGGGTGAGGGGGACTAGCCGTAGTATGGCTAGTTATGTCTATCTGATTGTTATGGCCTTTTCCGTCATCAACCTGCAAGGGTGCTTCCCGATCGTTGCAACCGGCGCGGGAACGGGTGTTCTTATGGCCGAGGATCGCCGCACTTCCGGCACTTTTATCGAGGATCAGGGCATCGAGCTGAAAGCTTCCAATCGTCTCGACGAAAAATTCAAGGATACGGCTCACATTAACATCACCAGCTACAACCGGACCGTCCTGATGACCGGTGAGGTTCCGAGCGAAGCCGCAAAGCAGGAAGCTGAAAAAATCGTCCGCGGCGTCCCCAATGTCAGCAACGTCCTCAACGAAACCATCATCGCCGGCAACAGTGCCTACACCTCCCGCAGCAACGACTCCTACCTGACTTCCAAGATAAAGGTACGTTTCGTGGAGGCCGGAAAATTCCAGACTAACCACGTCAAGGTCGTCACGGAAAACAACGTGGTCTATCTGCTCGGCCTGGTGACCCGCAAGGAAGCGGACAGCGCGGTGGAAATCGCCCGTACCACCAGCGGCGTGCAGAAGGTGGTCAAGCTGTTCGAATATCTTGATTAATTATAAATCCAACAACCCTAAAAATCTTTCACCGCAAGGGACGCAAAGGTTCGCGAAGGAAAAGCAATCATGGCATGTCTTGATCTAGTAGTCAGTCACGGTGAAAAGCATGGATGAGTTGAACCGTCACACCGGCGAAAGCCGGTGTCCCGGTTGTTGATTTTTCTGGATTCCGGCTTTCGCCGGAATGACGAGATTGTCCACCGGTTTCAATATGACTGACTACTAGGCCTTTCCTTTGCGTCCCTTGCGGTCAGTGTTTTATTTTTGATAAATGAACATGCCTGCACCTCTGTTCGAGAACAAGATATGCACACCCGGCAATCTGGCTGAGCGCATTGCCGCCCTGCCGCGCCCGCTGGTTTTTACCAATGGTTGCTTCGATATTCTGCACCGCGGCCATGTCACCTATCTGGCACAGGCGCGGGCTTTGGGCGCCAGCCTGATCGTGGGGGTGAACTCCGATGCCTCGGTAAAAAGGCTGGGGAAAGGCGACGGCCGCCCGGTGAATACCCAGGAAGACCGGATGGCAGTGCTGGCGGCACTGGAAAGCGTGAGTCTCGTCACCTGGTTCGGGGAGGATACGCCGCTCGACCTGATCCTCGCATGCAAGCCGGACGTGCTGGTCAAAGGCGGCGACTGGGCCGTGGCAGACATCGTCGGCGCGCGCGAAGTGCAAGGCTGGGGCGGGACAGTCCATTCGATTCCTTTCCTGCATCAGCGTTCCACCACGGCTACCCTCGCCAAGATTCGCAGTCTTTGATACCAAAAAAACGATTAACCACGAATTTACACGAATTGAACACGAATGCTCACGAATAATCAACGAATTAAGATGGGCTATCCGATTTCCTGGTTTCGTGAAGCCCTGCCTTTCTTTAACGATTCGTGTTCATTCGTGAATATTCGTGTCATTCGTGGTGTATTGCTGTTTCCAGGTTAATGCTCCCCGCCGACTTTCTCCGCCAACTTCATGACATAGTCGGCACGGACAACCTTTTCACCGACCCGGTGGATTGCTATGCTTACGCCTACGACAACAGCCGCAAGATTTTCCCGCCCGAGGCGGTCGCGTTCGCGCTCAATACCGGTCAGGTGCGGGATCTCATCCTGCTCTGCAACCAATACCGCGTGCCGCTCACGCCGCGCGGAAGAGGCACCGGCACCGCCGGCGGCAGCCTGGCGGAAAAGGGCGGACTGGTTTTATCCCTGGAACGCATGCGCAAGATCATCCGGGTCGATCCCGCCAACAGGGTGATCATTGCCGAGCCTGGTGTCCTTAACCAGGAAATCCAGGAAGCTGCGCGCCAGCATGGCTTTTTCTGGCCGCCCGACCCTTCCAGCAGTGCTTACTGCAGCATAGGCGGCAACCTCGCCACCTGCGCGGCCGGCCCCCATGCGGTGAAATACGGCGTCACCCGCGACCATGTGCTGGGCTTGAAGGCGGTGACCGGCAACGGCGAAATCATCAAGGCCGGCTGCTACACCACCAAGGGCGTCGTCGGCTATGACCTCACCCGGCTCATCGTCGGCTCGGAAGGCACTCTCGCCGTGATCACCGAAGCCACCCTCAAGCTCACGCCCTTACCCCGGGCCGTGGGCGGTATCACGGCGCACTATGCCGACATCGCCCATTGCGCCAAGGCAATATCCGCCATCATGGCTCAAGCGCATATCCCGAGTGCGCTCGAATTTCTCGACAGCGCGGCGCTCGACCTGATTCGCGGCCGGCACCCGGCCATGCTGCCGGAAAACTCCCGTGCCATACTGATCATAGAGGTGGATGGGGGGGAGAGCGAAATTGCCGAGAGTGCGCACGCCATCCGCCGGGCATGCCGCAATGACGGCCTGATCACGGCGGAAACCACAGCCGACCCGGGTGCCCTGTGGGCGGTGCGCAAGGCGCTGTCACCGCTGCTGCGCGACATCGCCCCTAAAAAAATAAACGAGGATATCGTGGTGCCGGTTTCGATGTTGCCCGAACTGCTGCAGGGCCTGGGAAACCTGAGCCGGAAATATCGCATCGCCAACGTGAATTTCGGTCATGCCGGAAATGGCAATATCCACGTCAACCTGTTGGTCAATCCGGACGATGCGGATGAAATACAGCGGGCCGAAGCATGCCTGGATGAGGTTTTCAGCCTGGTACTGGCACTGGGCGGCACGCTTTCGGGAGAGCACGGCGTGGGCCGCGAGAAGCGCGCCTATGTAGGGCGGGAAATTGACAGCCCCACCATGGTATTGATGAAACGGATCAAACAAACATTCGACCCCAACGGGATTCTCAACCCCGGCAAGCTGTTCCCTTAGCGTTTCCGTACCTTTGCAGCAACCTTGCCTGCCGCCTTCCGCGCAAGCTTGGCGAGCAGCTTTTTGCCGAGCACCACCGCAAACCCGAATATCGCTTTTTTGATCATTTAACCTTAAAACCGTAATTAACCACGAATGACACGAATGTTCACGAATGAACACAAATAGTTAACAACAAATATCGTCTCACCAAACAGGTGAATCAGGTGAATTTCGTTAATTCTTTGATTATTCGTGAACATTCGTGTTCTATTCGTGTAAATTCGTGGTTAATCGCTTTTTTTCAGGTTTAATTTCCACTTCCGGTTTCCTGCATTCCACGGCTTTCAGTTCGCTGCCGGGAAAATCCAGCTTCAACTTCGTCACGGCTGCTGTTATGGTCTCGCTCATATCTTTGATCTGGAAGGAGGCAACATCGGTCGCCTGGTTGCGGGCGCCGGCCACGGCTGATTTCACACCCTTTTCACGCAACTGCTCAAGGAATTTCAGAGCGGCCTCCTCGGTGGCAAAAATACCCAGAGAGATTGCATACTGCCACTTCGAATTTTCACGAATGATGAAGCTTTCCGGCACGCCCAGCTTCTTCAGCTCCTCTTCTTTTTTTTGTGCCTCCTGCAGCGTCCTGCGCGGCGTGATGTAAACCCAATAGCCGTCCGGCTTGACGGTTTTGTACTGGACAAGCTTGCTGCCTAGCTGCAATGTTTCCAAGGCCTGTTCCGCCTGCCTCAGGTTATCCCCCGAAAACAGGCCCCATTCCAGGCAAAGTTCGGGCTTGTCCGGAATGCTCGACAGCGCCGATGCCGGATCAGCCTTTTGTGGCGGCTCTGCCAGCAGCTTGATGTTTTCCGCCTTGACCGGATCGTGCCCACGCATGGTTTCCCTGCCGTGGCTGCCACCCAGATTCATCGCGGTGAAAAACAAAATATTGATAACCAGAAGTATTGCGAATATCCACTTCATGCCAGTACGATCCTGATCAGCCCCTCTAGTACCAGATTATCCACCATCATTGCATTCCCTGACAGCAGTGGCAGCAAGGATTCCGCGTCACCGCCGCTGAGAACACGCAAGGGCAGCCGTCCTTGTGCCCTGTGTAATTCCTCCGCCATACGTTCAACAGCCCCCGCCATGGCTGAAAGAGCACCGGTGTATACCCCATCGGCAGTATTGCCGGGAAAGGCCTTAAAGCTGCCCCCAGACACCTCGATGGCGGCGGTGCTTTCAGCCAGCGCACTTCGCATTGCCATCAGGCCGGGCACGATTATCCCGCCCATAAACACGCCATCCGAGGACAGGGCATCCACCGTCATCGCCGTGCCCACGTTGGCCACGATGCAAGCTTCATGCAGCATCGAGCGCGCAGCAATCAGTGCAGCCCAGCGGTCACTGCCGAGTTGTGAGAAGTTTTCATAGCCATTGCGCACGCCACACTGACAATCAGTTGCTTTGATCCATTGGATTTCGACCGGCCAGCGCTTGCATGCAAGCTCTATCTGATTCCTCACTGCCGGCCCGGCAACATTCGACACAACAATCTGCCCCGGCGCCGAAATCCCTGACCAGGCGTCACTCAACCGGGCAGAATCGGCAGTATTTGACCACCCTTTCTCCAGCCAGACACCACCATCGTGCAGCCCCCATTTAATCCGGGTATTTCCCGCATCGGCCGCCAGTATCATGCTGTCCCACGCAAACTGACCTCGCCGGAGGTAAAGCGCTTCCTGCCAGCCGCTGTATGCACCAGCAACGCGCCATCCTCGGCCACATCGAGGAAATTTCCTTCATGCTGGCTGCCGTCAGGCAATATCAGCCGTACCGGTTTCTCATGGAAGGCATGATGCGCCAGCCATTCCATGCGCAGCCGCGAAAAGCCCTCGTCCTCGAATTCTTTCAGGACATCGGCCAAATGCAGCAGCAACTGTGCCAGGAGAACGTTGCGATCCGGCATCTTTCCGTTGATCGAGCGGACATCCACCGCAGCCTGATCTATCCGGTTCAGCACCTGTTCGGACAGTTTGAGATTGAGGCCGATACCGATCACCGCCGCGCTCGGCCCCAGCATATCGCCCTGCACTTCGATCAGGATCCCCGCCAGCTTGCGGTTCTGGTACAGCACATCGTTAGGCCATTTCAAGCCCGCGCCCGAAACGCCTGCATGCTTCAAGCCCCGCATCAACGCGACGCCAACAGCCAGGCTCAGACCGGAAAGAAACCCCGCGCCCTGATTGAAACGCCACAACAAGGAAAAAGTAAGACTGCCGCCCAGGTTGGCATGCCATTCCCGCCCACGCCGCCCCCGTCCCGCTGTCTGCATCTCGGTCACCACGCAACTGCCGTGGGCCGCTCCCTGCGCAGCTTTCTGCAGCAAAAGACTGTTGGTCGAGGCGATGCTGTCCACAAGGTCCAGCTCGAACAACTCAGCCTTTTCGCCCAATGCAGCAAGAATTTTTTCGCGCTCGATCCACTGCAGGCTTTCACGCAGCCGGTAGCCGCGCCCGGGAACCCGGAACACCGACACGCCCGCCTCTTCAAGGAAACGCATGGCCTGCCAGACGGAGGCGCGAGATACGTTGAGCTGCCTGGCCATCCCCTCTCCGGAATGGAATTCCCCGTCGGAAAGCAGACGCAGTATGGCAAAGGTTAAGGGTTTCACGGCATTGATTACGGGATGAGGTTGCTATTGGCGCATGTTAGCACATGTGCCAAACACACAAAAAAACAAAACCCCCTGCAGCTTGCGCTGAGGGGGTCTGTCTTGTAAGGAGCCTGGCGGTGACCTACTTTCACATGGGTAATCCACACTATCATCGGCGCGGGCTCGTTTCACTTCTGAGTTCGGGATGGGATCAGGTGGGTCCAAGCTGCTATGGCCGCCAAGCATAACT
>JAJYXP010000034.1 GCA_021801705.1 Pseudomonadota bacterium | reverse complement strand
TCGGCCTTGACGAAGGCCTGCACGTCTTCTTTCAGGATGCGGCGTTTCGGACCGGAGCCGTTGACCAGGGCGAGGCTGACGCCCAGTTCGCGGGCGAAGGCGCGCACCGACGGGCTGGCGTGCACTTTCGCCGCCGCTTCGCCGCTTTCGGTGACTGCTGCCGGGGCAGGGGGCGCGGGCGGAGCAGCCGCCTTGACCGGCTCGGCGGGAGCCGGTGCGGGTGGCGGCGCGGCGGGTGTGGCGGCTGGCGCTGGTTTTTCCGGCGCTGCCGGCGGAGCGTCCGCTTCGGAAACTTCCATCAGCAGGATCAGGGTTCCCTCGGCAACCTTTTCGCCGGCCCTGGTGCGCACGGCCGTGACCTTGCCGCTCCAGGGCGCGGGAATGTCCATGGTGGCCTTTTCGCTTTCCAGCGTAATCAGCGCATCTTCCGCCTTGACGATATCGCCTTCCTTGACCAGCACCTCGATCACATCGACCGAGTCGAAATTGCCGATGTCGGGGACGCGGACTTCTTTAATATTTGACACTGTTATTCTCCTAAACCCATTTCTTTACCGCGAAGGACGCGAAGGGACGCGAGGTAAAACAAGCGGGATTCCTTTGCGTAACCTTGCGTCCTTTGCGGTTATTGTTTTGGATGTTACACCGTCACCGGATTCGGCTTGTTGGGGTCGATCCCATATTTGACGATCGCTTCGGCCACTTTGGCGGCAGGGATGACCCCTTCGTCGGCCAGGGCCTTGAGCGCCGCCAGCGCGACATGATAGCGGTCCACCTCGAAGAAGCGGCGCAGGTTTTCGCGGCTGTCGCTGCGGCCGAAGCCGTCGGTGCCGAGTGCCACGAAATGGCGCGGTACGAAGGCGCGGATCTGGTCGGCGTAGGCCTTCATGTAGTCGGTGGAAGCCACCACGGGCCCGGAACCGTCCTTGAGGCATTTTTCGACATAAGTCAGGCGCTGCGGATGCTCGGGGTGGAGCCGGTTCCAGCGCTGCACGTCGAGGCCCTCGCGGCGCAGCTCGTTGAAGCTGGTGACGCTCCAGATGTCGGAGGAGACGCCGAAATCGGCTTCCAGCAGATCGGCTGCGGCGATCACCTCGCGCAGGATGGTGCCGGAACCCATCAACTGCACCTTCATCTTCTTCCTCGCCGCGCCGCGCTTGAGCAGGTACATCCCTTTCAGGATGCCCTCCTCGGCGCCTTTCGGCATCGGCGGATGAACGTAGTTTTCGTTCATGACGGTGATGTAGTAGTAGACGCTTTCCTGTTCCTTGTACATGCGGCGCAGGCCGTCCTGGATGATCACCGCCAGCTCGTAGGCGTAGGCCGGATCGTAGGCGACGCAGTTGGGGATGGTGGAGGCGAGGATGTGGCTATGGCCGTCCTCATGCTGCAGGCCCTCGCCATTCAGGGTGGTGCGCCCGGCCGTTCCGCCCATCAGGAAGCCGCGCGCGCGGGCATCGCCCGCCGCCCAGGCGAGGTCGCCGATGCGCTGGAAGCCGAACATCGAGTAGAAGGTGTAGAACGGGATCATGGCCTGGCCATGGTTGCTATAGCTGGTGCCCGCCGCCAGCCAGGAGGCGAAGGCGCCGGCTTCGTTGATGCCTTCTTCCATGATCTGGCCGCGCTTGTCCTCCTTGTAGAACATCACCTGGTCGGCGTCCTGCGGCTCGTAAAGCTGGCCCACCGAGGAATAGATGCCGTGCTGGCGGAACATGCCTTCCATGCCGAAGGTGCGCGCCTCGTCCGGCACGATAGGCACGATCAGCTTGCCGATCGCCTTGTCCTTGAGCAGGGCGGAGAGGATCCTGACGAAGGCCATGGTGGTGGAAACTTCGCGCTCGCCGGTGCCGGAAAGCTGGCTTTCGAAATCGGAGAGGTCCGGCACGGCGAGCGGCTCGGCGGCCTTGCGCCGCGCCGGCAGGTAGCCGCCCAGCGCCATGCGGCGCTCGCGCAGGTACTTGATTTCCGGACTGTCCTCGGCCGGCCTGTAGAACGGCACCTCGGCCAGTTTTTCGTCGGAAATGGGGAGGTTGAAACGGTCGCGGAACTGTTTGAGCGCGGCCTCCGACATCTTCTTCACCTGGTGGGTGATGTTCTGGCCTTCGCCCGATTCGCCCATGCCGTAGCCCTTCACCGTCTTGGCCAGGATCACGGTGGGCTGCCCCGTGTGCTTCATCGCGGCAGAGTAGGCGGCATAGACCTTGAGCGGGTCGTGGCCGCCGCGGTTCAGGCGCCAGATGTCGTCGTCCGACATGTTGGCGACCATTTCCAGCAGCTCGGGATACTTGCCGAAGAAATGCTGGCGCACGTAGGCGCCGTCCTTGGACTTGTAGTTCTGGTAGTCGCCGTCCACGCATTCTTCCATGCGCTTCCTGAGCAGCCCGTTCTTGTCCATCGCCAGCAGCGGGTCCCAGTGGCGCCCCCACACGACCTTGATGACGTTCCAGCCGGCGCCGCGGAAATCCGCTTCGAGCTCCTGGATGATCTTGCCGTTGCCGCGCACCGGGCCGTCCAGGCGCTGCAAATTGCAGTTGACGACGAAAACCAGGTTATCCAGCTTCTCGCGCGAAGCAAGGGAAAGCGCCCCCATGGTTTCCGGCTCGTCGGTCTCGCCGTCGCCGAGGAAGGCCCACACCTTGCGGCCCTCGGTGTTGACGATGCCGCGATCCTGCAAATATTTCATGAAGCGGGCCTGGTAAATGGCGGTGAGCGGCCCCAGGCCCATGGAAACCGTGGGGAACTGCCAGAAATCCGGCATCAGCCAGGGATGCGGGTAGGAGGACAAACCCTTGCCGTCCACCTCCTGGCGGAAGTTGAGCATCTGCTCCTCCGTGATGCGGCCTTCGAGGAAGGCGCGGGCGTAGATGCCGGTGGACAGGTGGCCCTGGATGTAGAGCAGGTCGCCGCCGTGTTTCTCGTCGGCGGCACGGAAGAAGTGGTTGAAGCCGACTTCGTACAGCGTGGCGGCGGAAGCGAAGCTGGCGATGTGGCCGCCCACGCCGGGGGCCTTTTTGTTAGCGCGCATCACCGTGGCGATGGCATTCCAGCGGATCAGGGCGCGGATGCGGCGCTCCATGGCAAGATCGCCCGGATGGCGGTCTTCCTGCTGCACCGGAATGGTGTTGAGGTAAGCGGTGTTGGCGGAAAAAGGCAGGTGCGCGCCGGAACGGCGGGCCTTTTCGGTCAGTTTTTCCAGCAGAAAGTGGGCGCGCTCGGCGCCTTCGCGTTCCAGAACCGCGTCGAGGGCTTCCAGCCACTCCTGCGTCTCCTGCTGATCGATGTCCGGAGTTTCAGACATTTTTAATCTCCTGAATAAACAGCATAAAAATATTTCTTTCTGTAAGTCTTATATCTTTTCTTGAGATTTTTGGAATTCGGTGAGCAGCCTATTATCTTGTACACGCGCAGGAATGTGAATCAATTTTTTTAATTGATCGCCAAATTGCGGCGATAATAAAGGTTTGGATTTGACGGAATTCGGAGCTGAAATGATCAAGATTGTGCAAAACCCATCGCCCATGCCGGAAAACGCGCTCGCCAAAGCCTCCCACGTGCTGTTCGTCATGCCGAAAGCGAAAACTCTGGCCGATGATATGCCAGGTGGCGGCGCCCTGCGCGCGCGTCTGGCACGACGCCGCATGAAGCCGGAAGAACTCGCCCAGACACCCTTGAGCGGCGACCTGGAGCAGGGCGCGATGGCGGTCTGGGCCATGACGGATCTCAAGCAAACGCCATTCGAGCGCCAGACGCTGATGCGCAAGGCGCTTCAAGCCCTGCTGGACGAACATCCCAGGGAGTTATCTATCGCCGTATCCGGCAATGATGAGGAGCGCCGCGTGGCGGCTGAAACCGCGGTTTATGCCGCCCTGGTCAACAGCGCCATGCTGCCGCAGCGCAAGAAGAAGGACGACCGCCGCCCGCTGCAGAAAATCACGCTGCAAGGCTACCGCTCAGAGGATGATTTTGCCCTGCGGCGCGCCCAGGCCGAGGGCAATGTGCTGGCGCGGTCGCTGACCATGCTGCCCGCGAATGAATTGACCCCCGGCCTGTACCGCGAGCGTATCCGCAAGCTGGCCGGGGAAAACGGCTGGAAATGCACCGAATACGACATGAAGAAGCTGCGCAAGATGGGCGCGGGGGCGTTTGTCGCCGTGGCCCAGGGCAGCAGCGAGGACGACGCCGCCATCGTCCACCTGCGCTACCGCCATCCCGAAGCCAGGCAAACCGTGGCGCTGGTCGGCAAGGGCATCTGCTTCGATACCGGCGGCCACAATCTCAAGCCCGCCCGCTACATGCACGGCATGCACGAGGACATGAACGGCTCGGCGGTCAGCCTGGGCATCCTGCTCGCGGCCAGCCGCGCCGGCCTCCCGCTCAATCTCGACTGCTGGCTGGCCCTGGCGCAGAACCACATCAGCCCCAGGGCCTACAAGCAGAACGACGTGGTGACGGCGCTCAACGGCACCACCATCGAGATCGTCCACACCGATGCCGAAGGCCGCATGGTGCTGGCCGACACCCTGACCCTGGCGGCGCGCGAGAAGCCCGACCTGATCGTCGATTTCGCCACCCTCACCGGCAGCATGGCAACGGCGCTGGGGGCGCGTTACAGCGGCATTTTCTCCAACCGCGAGCCGCTGGCCGAGCAGGCGGTGGCGGCGGGGAAAAAGTCCGGCGAACGGGTATGCGCCTTTCCCCTCGACGCGGACTACGAGGAAGGGCTGGAAAGCCAGATCGCCGACATCAAGCAGTGCACCATGGAGGGCGAGGCTGACCATATCCTGGCGGCGCGCTTCCTCAAGCGCTTCATCGAAGACCGGCCGTGGCTGCACGTCGACCTCTCCGCCAGCAACTGCAAGGGCGGCCTGGGCGCGGTGGCAAGCGACGTCAACGGCTTCGGCGTGGGCTGGGGGATGGAATTGCTGCGCGGATTGAAATAAAACGGCAGAACGCGACCGGCGGTGCTTGCGGCCTTGCTTATTTTGTCTGTAGCCCTTCGCTCTCCATCAGGAGATAGGTGTTATAGGCATTGACCCGGTTGGCTGCCTGGAATGCCGGCAAATGCTCGAATTCCTTCCAGGAGGTTTTGGCGTAAGCTTCCTCGAACGGTTCCATGTTGGCGACCGCCTTGCCCATGGTGTCCCGCAGATAGATCAGGTAATCGCGCGTGAAGACGAGATCCGCGGTGGCATCCGCCGACGCCTTGCCATGCCCCGGCACCATGATCTTCGGTTTCAGTTCCAGCAGCCGGCCGAGCGCTTCCAGCCAGGCCTTGCTGTCGGCGTTGCCGACATAGGGCACGCGGCCCTTGAACACCATGTCCCCGGAATAAAGCACGCCGTCCTCTTTGACGAGCATCACCATGTCTTCCGATGAATGCGCCGGCCCCACGTAAACCAGCTCGAAATGCAAGCCGCCCATTTCAAAACCGGTCTCGCCGTCCAGCCATTTGTCGGCGGGCACCAGCCGGGTGGTTTTGTCCACCCACGGATACAGGGTCTTCCGCCTCTGGGCGAGGCGCGATTGCGCCTCATCGGAGGCGAGATATTCCTGGCCGCGCCTGTGCGCCCAGATTTCCGCGCCCAGCGCCTTGAATGCCTGGAGGCCGTAGATATGGTCGGCATGATAGTGGCTGATGATGACGCGCCGGATCGGCTGGCTGGTGATCTTGCGGATTTGCCTGATCATTTCCGCCCCCAGCGGCGGCGAGCCGAGCGTATCGAACACCACGACGCCGTCGGACGTGACCACGAAGCCGGCATTGGACATGAAGCCCTGGTTGACTGTCGAGGCCTCGCCGGCCAGCCCCTGGATATAGTAGGAATGCGGAGCCAGTTTGACCGGCTGGACTTTGGCCATGGCTGGCGCACCGCCTGCCGCGCAGGCTGCCGCGGACACGAGAAGGAACAGGATGGAGGCGAAAAGCGTACGCATCGGTTTTTCCTTGGGCCACGAAAAGAACCGATACTGGCACCGCACCCGCCAGCCCACAATAGTACTAAAGGACTAGTAGTCAGTCATATTGAAACCGGTGGACAATCTCGTCATTCCGGCGAAAGCCGGAATCCAGAAAAATCAACAACCTGGACACCGGCTTTCGCCGGTGTGACGGTTCAACTCATCCATGCTTTTCACCGTGACTGACTACTAGCCGGAAGCTAAAAGCTTAATCGATGCGCAACACGATCTTGCCAGTGGTATGCCCCTCCTCGATCAGGCGGTGGGCTTCGGCCGCCTGCTCCAGCGGCAGGGCCTGGCTGACCCGGATTTTCAGCTTGCCGTCTTCAATCAGCCGCGCGCCGGCTTCCAGAATGCGTGTCTGGGCGCCGCGGGCTTCAGGCATGCCGAGGAAGGAAGGGGTAAGCATCAGTTCATAGTGGATGCTCTGGCATCTGCTGCGCGCCACCTTGAGCTGCGCGGGGCTGCACTCGGGCTGCACCAGGGTGACGATCCTGCCGTAGACCCTGATGGCGGCGAAGGAGCGGCAGAAGGTGTCGCCCCCCACGCTGTCGAGCACCGCGTCCACGCCGCGGCCCCCGGTCCAGTCGAGAGCGGCCTGGACGAAATCTTCCGCGGTGTAGCGTATCACCCGCTCCGCGCCGAGCCGGCTGACCCATGCCGCCTTTTCCTCGCTGCTGACGGTGGCGGCGACACGCAGCCCCATTTCTTTCGCGAGCTGTACCGCGACATGGCCGACGCCGCCGGCGGCGGCATGGATCAGCACGCTCTGGCCGGACTTGAGCTGGGCGCGGTCGTGGAGCGATTCCCAGGCGGTGATCAGAACCAGCGGCACGGCGGCGGCCTCCACCATGGATAAATTCTTCGGCTTGGCGGCGGCGCAGTCCTGGCTGACCGTGGTGTACTGGGCGTAATTGCCGGGCTCCCCGCCGATGCCGCCGTTGAAGAAATACACTGCGTCGCCGGGCTTGAAGCGGCTGACCGAAGCGCCCACGGATTCCACCGTGCCGGCCCCGTCGCAGCCCAGCACGGTGGGCAGCCTGTCAGGGAAGTAGGTGCCGTTCCTGCGCAGCTTGGTATCGATCGGATTTATACCGGCCGCGTGCAGGCGCACCAGCAGGTGCGCCGGGCTGGGCAGTTCGGGCAGGGGCAGCTCGGTGGATTGCAGGACTTCGGGGCCGCCGGCGGCGGTCATCAATATGGCTTTCATGTTCTCTCCTGAAAAAATCTTCACCGCAGAGGCGCAGAGACGCAGAGGTTACAAAGAAACCCTTGTGTGATTTTCTCGGCGTCTCTGCGCCTCTGCGGTGAAAGTGCCCTTACGTCACGATTACAGGCGTAAGAGACTAACCCTGGCGTTTGTCCCAGCCGAAGCGGCTGAAGCGCTGCCAGCGGCTTCGCTTGTCGGCCAGCTTGCTGGGAGGGTTTTTCGCCTGTTTGCGGCGCAGGCCTTCCTGCTTGGCCGCCAGCAGTTCGCGCAATTGATCGTTGGCTTTCATGGCTCTAGAGTAGTGCTTCCGAATTACCGGTACTTACCTGCTTACCCAGGTAGGTTGGGCTTCAGCCCGACATGTCGCCCTGAAGGGCGACCTACAAATGTCTGAGCAGTAAGGCGATAAGCTCCAAACAGAATGAAGCGCTACACTAGTATATATTTTCTCGTTGCCCATTTCCGCACTTCTTCCAGCGCCAGCATGGCGAAGGCGAAGGGGATGACGAACAGCCAGACATCCAGGCCGACCGGCGCGGTGCCGAACATCAGGTTGCCCCACGGCGTGTAATCGATGGCCAGGATCAGCGCGATCTCGGCGGCGACGCCCCACAGAATCAAGCCGTTGCCGAACAGCCCCTGGCGGAACGCCGACTCCCTGCCGCTGCGGCAGAGAAAGACGTTCATCACCTGCATCACGATGATGGCGGAGAGGGTGGCGGTAGTGGCCTGGAGGTAGAGCGGGTCGAGATGGGAAAGCGTTTCGCCGTAGCGCCAGCCGGCGTTGTGGAGAACGAAAAAGAACGCCGCCATCGCCGCCGCAGCTTCCAGCATGCCGAGGAACAGGTAGGCGCGCGCCACCAGCGGCCAGTTGAGCAGGCGTTCGCGGTGCGCGCGCGGCGGCTGCCGCATCACGCCGGGATGCGGCTTTTCCGCACCGAGACCGAGAGCGGGCAGCATGTCGGTGCCGAGATCCACCGCCAGGATTTGAATGATGGTCAGCGGCAGCGGAATCCTGAGCAGGACGAAGGCGAGGTAGGGCACGATTTCCGGAATGTTGGAGGTGAGGATGTAGGTGAGGAACTTGCGGATGTTTTCGAACACCGCGCGGCCTTCCTCGATGGCGGCGACGATGCTGGCGAAATTGTCGTCGAGCAGCACCATGTCGGCCGATTCGCGCGCCACATCGGTGCCGGAAAGCCCCATGGCGATGCCGATGTCGGCCTTTTTCAGCGCCGGCGCATCGTTGACGCCGTCGCCGGTGACCGCGACGGTTTCCCCTTTTTTTTGCAGCGCGCTGACGATGCGCAGCTTCTGGTCGGCGCCGACCCGGGCGAAAATGATTTCCGGCGCGTCCAGCGCGAGCTGCAACTGGATGCTGGACATCCGCCGCAGCCCGTCGCCGCTGATGATGACCGGCGCATCGCTCCTGAGCAGGCCGATTTCTCTGGCGATGGCGCGAGCGGTGTGGGGGTGGTCGCCGGTGACCATGATGACGCGGATGCCGGCTTCATGGCATTTGCGGATTGCGTCCGGCACTTCCGGACGCGGCGGGTCTTCCAGCCCCACCAGGCCGAGCAGGGTCATGTCGTGCTCCGGGTCTTTTTCCCTGTTTTCTGTCTTGCGCCAGGCAAAGGCGAGCACGCGCAGCCCCTTTTCCGCCAGGGTTTCCTGGGCAGCGGCAAATTTTTTGTGCAATTCTGGGGTGAGGGGCAGCGTTTCCGCGCCTATCTGCACCCGTGTGCACAGGGGAAGCACCGTTTCCAGTGCGCCCTTGGTGTAGAGGGCGAGTCCATCGGGGGTTTGGTGCAGGGTGGAAAGGCGTTTGCGGTCGGTGTCGAAGGGCACTTCATCCACCTTCGGATAGATGGCGGCTTCCGGCAGCGCCTGCCGGGCCATGCCCACCAGCGCGATTTCCATCGGGTCGCCGAGCAGTTCGGCGGCGCCATTTCTTTCGGTTTCCTGGAGATTGTGGCACAGCAGCGCGGTTTCGAGGAAGCGGCGGCAGCTTTGCCCTACGTCCCTGTTCCGGGAGAGCTCGGCGACAGCGCGGAACTCGCCGGCGAGAAAAACTTCCTTCACTTCCATCCGGTTCCGGGTGAGGGTGCCGGTCTTGTCGGTGCAGATCACGGTGGCCGAGCCCAGCGTTTCCACCGCAGGCAGGTGGCGCACCAGGGCATTGCGCCGGGCCATGCGCTGGGTGGCCATGGCCAGCGCCAGCGTGACGGTGGGCAGCAGCCCCTCGGGGACGTTGGCGACGATGATGCCGATGGCGAAAATCAGGCTTTCCCAGAAGCTCAGTCCGACGAACTGGCCGGCCAGAAAAAATATCACGCCCAGCAGGGTCGCCAGGGCCGCCACCAGGCGGGAGAGGCGCGCAATTTCGCGCTGCAGCGGCGAGAGCGCTTCCCCGGCTGTCTGGGTGAGATGGGCGATCTTGCCGAATTCCGTGTGCGCGCCGGTGGCGAATGCCAACGCCCTGGCTTCGCCGGAAACCAGCGAGGTGCCCGCGAGCAGGGCGTTGCGCGCCTGGAGAATGTCCTCTTCCTTGCACGGCAGGGTATTCCGCGCCTTGGGCAGGGATTCGCCGGTGACCGTGGCGTTGTTCACCCTGACGCCGTAAGCCTCGATCAGGCGGCAGTCGGCGGGGATGTCGTCGCCTGCCTGCAAAATCAGGATGTCGCCCGGCACCAGTTCGGCGGCCGGAATCAGCTCGGCCATGCCGCTGCGCAGCACCTTGACCTGGTGCGGCAGCAGCTTTTCCAGCGCCGCCAGAGCCTTCTCTGCGCGGTATTCCTGCCAGAAGGAAAACAGGCCGTTGACCAGGATTACCCCGAGTATGGCCCAGCCCAGCGCCGCCATGCCCTTGCCGGGGTCGCTGAATTCGGCAACGAAGGCGAGCGCGGCGGCCAGCCACAGGATCAGGGCGAAAAAGTGGGTGAACTCCTTGAGGAAACGCAGCGCGAGCGATTCCTTCCCGATCCGCTCGACCCGGTTCGGTCCGTATTCCCTGTGCCGGCGCGCGGCTTCGCGTGCCGACAGCCCATCGGGGCGGCTGTTGAGACTGCGGATCGCGTCTTCGACGGTGAGGTGGTGGATTTTCATGGGGATAAGCGGCGTGTATTGTTTAAATGTAGTCCATGTCCGGCGGGATTTTCTGGAATAAAAATAATCGAAATGCTACCGTCTCGTAGGAGCGACCTCCCGGTCGCGAACAGCAGTGCCAAGCGGGGCAGGGTGGTTGCTGATGGAGGCGGTCGCGACCGGGAGGTCGCTCCTACAGGGGGAATCTTATGGGGCGGGAGTCGCATGGCAGGGATTTGCGCAAGGGGCGGTACTCGGAGACGGGGCGCGTTTATCTGGTGACGGCGGTTACCGAGGCGCGGAGGACGCTGTTCGCCGATATCGGCTTGGGGCGGGAGGTCGTTCATGCCATGCGTTATCACGATCTTGCCGGAGACTCGGAAACGCTTGCGTTCGTGGTGATGCCGGATCACTTCCACTGGTTGTTTGCCATGGGGGAGAACATGCCTCTTGCACCGCTCATCAAATCGGTTAAGAGCTTTTCCGCCCGTAGAATCAACCGGTGTCTCGGAGGAAGCGGAAAGGTGTGGCAGACAGGCTACCATGACCACGCGTTGCGCCGCGAAGAGGATATCGTCCAGGTGTCCCGTTATGTTGTCGCCAATCCGTTGCGCACCGGGTTGGTGGAGCGGCTGGGCGATTATCCGTTATGGGATGCGGCGTTCCTGTAGGAGCGACCTCCCGGTCGCGACTGTCTCTAGTTAGCGCCCGCGCTCTTCGCTTAGCACCGCTGGTCGCGACCGGGAGGTCGCTCCTACGAGGGGGGGGGCGGGGAATCGGCAGCGAGGCCGTTTCCACCTGTGATAAACTTTCGTTGTTCCCTTAATCCAAGCGGGTTTTCTTATGTCCGGCAATTCCATCGGCAAACTTTTTTGTGTCACCTCCTTCGGCGAATCCCACGGCCCGGCGATCGGCTGCGTGGTGGACGGCTGCCCGCCCGGCATGGAACTGAGCGAGGCGGACATCCAGCATGAGCTCGACCGGCGCAAGCCCGGCACCTCGCGCCACGTCACCCAGCGGCGCGAGTCGGACACGGTGGAAATTCTTTCCGGGGTGTTCGAGGGCCGGACCACCGGCGCCCCGATCGCGCTGCTGATCCGCAACGAGGACCAGCGCAGCAAGGATTACGGCAATATCGCCGAGACCTTCCGTCCCGGCCATGCCGACTACACCTACTGGCACAAATACGGCATCCGCGACTACCGCGGCGGCGGACGCTCCAGCGCGCGCGAGACGGCGGTGCGGGTGGCGGCGGGGGCGGTGGCGAAAAAATGGCTGAAGGCGCGCTACGGCGTGACGATACGCGGCTACCTGTCGCAGCTCGGCCCGATCGAGGTGCCGTTCAAGAGCTGGGACGATGTGGGCGAAAACCTCTTCTTTGTTGCCGATGCGAGCTTTGCCCCGCAACTGGAAGACTACATGGATTCCTTGCGCAAGGCGGGCGACTCGGTCGGCGCGAAAATCACCGTGGTTGCCGAAGGCGCGCCGGTGGGCTGGGGCGAGCCGGTGTACGACCGGCTCGACGCCGAGATCGCCTACGCCCTGATGAGCATCAACGCGGTCAAGGGCGTGGAGATCGGCGCCGGATTCGCTTCGGTGGCGCAGAAGGGCAGCGAACACGGCGACGAGCTGACGCCGGAGGGCTTTTTGAGCAATCACGCCGGCGGAATACTCGGCGGCATTTCCACTGGACAGGACATCGTCGCCCACCTCGCCATCAAGCCCACCTCCAGCATCCGCATCCCGCGCCGCTCCATCAACAAGGCCGGCGAGCCGGTGATGGTGGAGACCCACGGCCGCCACGACCCCTGCGTCGGCATCCGCGCCACCCCCATCGCCGAGGCGATGCTGGCGATCGTGCTGATGGACCACGCCCTGCGCCACCGGGCGCAGAATGCGGACGTGGCGGTCGCTACGCCACGGATTCCAGGAAAAGCGGAAAAAAGTTAACCACAGAGACACAGAGAAAAAGCCCCTAAGGAAACGCCGATTAATTCGTCATCCCCGCGCAGGCGGGGATCCAGTGCCTTGATTTAACTGGGTTCCCGCCTGCGCGGGAACGACAAAACAGAATTAATCAGCGCTTCCCTAACACAGGGGTTCGAAAAGTAACCCCTTCCGATCTTGCCTTTTTCTGTGTCTCTGTGTCTCTGTGGTAAAAGTTTTAAAGAATGCACAATATTCCCTACTGGCGCCTGTCCGGCTTCTATTTCTTCTACTTTGCCTTCGTCGGCGCGATGGCCCCATTCTGGGGACTTTACCTCAAATCTCTGGCGTTCAACGCTTTCCAGATCGGCCTGCTGATGTCGCTGCTGCAGGTGACGCGCATCTTCGCGCCCAATATCTGGGGCTGGGCGGCGGACCGCAGCGGCAAGCGCGTCGCGATCGTCCAGCTTGCCGTGGCATTGAGCCTGGCGAGCTATATCGGGGTGTTCTTCGGCACCAGCTTTGCCTGGCTGTTCGTGGTGATGTCGCTGATGAGCTTTTTCTGGAGCGCCTCGCTGCCGCTGGTGGAGGCAACCACCCTCAGCCATCTCGGCGAAAAAACTTCCAAATACGGTCGCATCCGGCTGTGGGGCTCGGTCGGCTTCATCGTTGCCGTGGTCGGCTTGGGCTACCTGTTCGATTTCGTCTCCATCCGCTGGCTGCCGTGGGCGGTGCTGGGGATAATGGCTGGTCTGCTGCTGTTCTCGCGCCAGATTCCGGAAGCGCAGGTGCTGCCCCACCACACCGACAAGCTGCCGATCTGGCACATTATTCGCCGCCCCGAGGTGTCGGCTTTCATCAGCGCCGGTTTCCTCATGGCTGCGGCACATGGCACTTATTACACCTTCTATTCCATTTACCTGGTGGACCACGGCTATGCCAAGAGCAGCGTCGGCCTGCTCTGGTCGCTCGGTGTGGTGTGCGAAATCGGCGTGTTCCTGTGGATGCCGCGGCTGCTGCGCAGCGTCACGCTGCGCCAGGTGCTGCTGGCAAGCTTCGCTTTTGCCGTGCTGCGCTTTCTGATGATCGGCTGGGGCGTGGCCTGGGTGTCCGTGATCGTGGCGGCGCAGGTGATGCATGCAGCCACTTTCGGCGCTTACCACGCTGCGGCGGTGGAGGTGGTGCACCGTTTTTTCAAGGGCAGGCACCAGGCCAAGGGCCAGGCGCTGTACAACGGACTGTCGTTCGGGGCGGGGGGGACGCTGGGCGGGCTGTACAGCGGGATGACCTGGGAAACGCTGGGGCCGGATGTGACGTTTACCCTGGCTTCCTTGTGTGCGCTGGGGGCGTTTGGGTTGGTGGCGTGGAAGCTGAGGTTGTAAGCAAGCGTGGAGTGCCGTTCGCGCACCTCGCGACACTTTCCTATTGGCAACTATCCGGTTTGGCGCTAAATATGCCATAATTTCCGTTTTTTACAGTTTTCCGGCAATGAGCGCACAGACCCTTTACGACAAATTGTGGCAGTCCCATGTGGTGAACACCGAGCAGGATGGCACCACGCTGCTTTACATCGACCGCCATCTGTTGCACGAAGTGACCAGCCCGCAGGCCTTCGAGGGACTGCGCCTGGCCGGGCGCAAGCCGTGGCGGGTGAGCGCCAACCTCGCGGTGGCCGACCACAATGTGCCCACCACCGGTCGCAAGGCCGGCATCGCCGACCCGATTTCCCGGTTGCAGGTGGAAACCCTGGACGACAATTGCGCCAGTTTCGGCATTACCGAATTCAAGATGAACGACGTGCGCCAGGGCATCGTCCATGTCATCGGCCCGGAGCAGGGCGCGACCCTGCCCGGCATGACGGTGGTGTGCGGCGATTCGCACACCAGCACGCACGGCGCGTTCGCCGCGCTGGCCCACGGCATCGGCACTTCCGAAGTGGAGCATGTATTGGCCACCCAGTGCCTGCTGCAGAAGAAATCCAGGACCATGCTGGTCAGGGTGGAAGGGCGCTTGAGCAAGGGCGTGACTGCCAAGGACATCGCTCTGGCAGTGATCGGCAAGATCGGCACGGCAGGCGGGACGGGGTATGCCATCGAGTTTGGCGGCCCGGCGATCCGCGCGCTGTCCATGGAAGGGCGCATGACCTTGTGCAACATGGCGATCGAGGCGGGTGCGCGCGCCGGCATGGTGGCGGTGGACGACACCACGATCAATTACGTCAAGGGCCGCCCGTACTCGCCCAAGGGCGAGTTGTGGGACAAGGCGGTGGCTAACTGGCGCACCCTGGTGAGCGACGAAGGCGCGCATTTCGATGCGGAGGTCGAGCTGGACGGTTCCGCCATCAAGCCCAACGTGACCTGGGGCACTTCCCCGGAAATGGTGGTCACGGTGGACGGCAAGGTGCCCGACCCGGCCGCCGAAGCGGACCCGGTCAGGCGTTCCGGCATGGAGCGGGCGCTCGCTTACATGGGTCTGCAGGCCAGCACGCCGATTACCGATATTGCCGTGGACAAGGTATTCATCGGCTCCTGCACCAATTCCCGCATCGAGGATCTGCGTGCCGCCGCGGCGGTCACCAGGGGCAGGCGCAAGGCGGCAAACGTCAGGCAGGTGCTGGTTGTGCCCGGTTCCGGCCTGGTCAAGCAGCAAGCCGAGAAGGAAGGGCTGGACAGGATTTTTATCGATGCCGGTTTCGAGTGGCGCGACCCCGGCTGCTCGATGTGCCTGGCAATGAACGCCGACCGGCTGGAGCCGGGCGAACGCTGCGCTTCCACTTCCAACCGCAATTTCGAGGGACGGCAGGGGACAGGCGGCAGGACGCATCTGGTGAGCCCGGAAATGGCTGCGGCTGCGGCAATTGCAGGGCATTTCGTCGATGTGCGCGAACTATGGACCTGTTAAATATTAAATGTAACACTTAATATTTAACAGGTCCTAATGAGCGAGGTGTGATGTGAGTCCAAAGAAAATTGCCGCTTTGATCGCCGTGAAGGTGGTGGTGCTGGCCGCGATTGTCGCGGTTGTCGTGAGCGTGAGCATGACGGGTTGCCACACCGTCAAGGGGATCGGCCAGGATATCGAGAAGGGTGGCGAAGCCATTCAGAAGGCGGTGAAGTAAATGGAAAAATTTACCCGGCTTGAGGGTCTGGTGGCGCCGCTGGACCGCGCCAACGTCGATACCGACGCGATCATTCCCAAGCAGTTCCTGAAATCCATCAAGCGCAGCGGTTTCGGCCCGAACCTGTTCGATGCGTGGCGCTATCTCGACCACGGCGAGCCGGGGCAGGATTGCAGCGGACGTCCGCTCAACCCCGATTTCGTGCTGAATCAGCCGCGCTACCAGGGGGCACAGATACTGCTGGCGCGCGAGAATTTCGGCTGCGGCTCGAGCCGCGAGCATGCCCCTTGGGCGCTGCTCGATTACGGTTTCCGTGCCGTCATCGCGCCCAGCTTTGCCGACATTTTTTTCAATAACTGTTTCAAGAATGGCATCCTGCCCATTGTGCTGGATGCCGATGTGGTGGATCTGCTGTTCCGGGAAACCGCAGCTCAGGAAGCTTACCGGCTGACGGTAGACCTGGAGGCGGAAACCGTGGCGACCCCGGCGGGTGAGGTGTTCTCCTTCGGTGTGGACGCTTTCCGCAAATATTGCCTGCTCAATGGCTTGGACGATATCGGCCTGACCTTGCAGAACGCCGACAAAATCAGGGCTTATGAGGAACGGCGCAAGGCTGAGGCGCCGTGGTTGTTTATGTGATTTCACCGCGGAGGACGCGGTTCAAAAAGGTTTTGAACTAGTAGTCAGTCACGGTGAAAAGCATGGATGAGTTGAACCGTCACACCGGCGAAAGCCGGTGTCCAGGTTGTTGATTTTTCTGGATTCCGGCTTTCGCCGGAATGACGAGATTGTCCACCGGTT
>JAJYXP010000019.1 GCA_021801705.1 Pseudomonadota bacterium | reverse complement strand
TAACAGGCGTTTCCACATGGTCGGTCAGTTTTCGATTAGTACCCTGGCAAGAATAACTTGAACATAGAATCATCCCCCTCAGGTTACGTAGATTTTCACAGATTAAACACGGATCATGTAGGTTGGGTTAGCGAAGCGTAACTCAACGCTCGGTTTGTCGGGTTACGGCTTCGCCTAACCCAACCTGCATATCCGCAGAATGCGATTCACTCCGGCGAGCGGCACCCAGAATTCAGGTCAGACTTTCCTGATGCTGGCCCTGCCGAAGACGCCATTCGGGCGCACGGCCAAGGCAAGAATGAGCAAAATCAAACCGGGGGCTTCGCGCCAGCCACTGCCGATATAGAAGCTCGCCAGGCTTTCCAGGGCGCCCAGGAACAAACCGATCAGGACCACGCCGAAACCGGAATCAAGGCCTGCGACCACCGCAACCGAAAAAGCCTTCAGGATGAGGGCGGATGCCATGGTAGGACCCACCGTGGTAATCGGCGAGACCAGAATTCCCGCCATCGCCGCCACCATCCCGGACAAGCCGTAAGAGAGCATGATGGTCCGGGTGGCCGAAACTCCCATCAGTTCGGCGGCATCACGGTCCGCCGAGACGGCCTCAAACGCCTTGCCCAGCAAGGTCTTGCGCTTGAACAGCTCGATCAGCCCCATCACGGCGAGGACGCCGATGGCCACGGAGATTTCAAGCGGAGTAATGCTGACACCGAAAACCTGGATCGAGTCGGATGAAATGGGCGTGGGAAACGGGCGATCGTCCCTTCCCCAGATATTCTCTGCCGCAGAAAAACCGAACAGCCCGATAATGATGGTCAGGAGTATCCAGCCCTCGCTTTTCTGCTCGAGCGCAAGGCGTACCCCGGCACGCTCGACGAACAGGCCGAGGATCGCGCCGAAAAACAGGCCGCCCGGCACCACCAGCCAGTAGGGCAAGCCCATGGTAATGAGGGTCAGGCTGAAAAAAGCCGAAACCATCACCAGCTCGCCCTGACCGAAATTGATGCTTTTGCTGGTGGCGTAAGTAAGCTGGAAACCGTAGGCGATGAGGGCGTAAACCAGGCCCATGAAGGCCCCGCTCACAGCCATCTGGGCGATAATTATTGATTCCATGGCGCTTGCTTTGTGTGGGCAGGGGAAGGGGGATCCCCCCTTCCACAGCTTTACTTACCTTTCTTCACTTCCGTTGCGCTTTTGATGAGACGTTGTTTCTCGGCCTCATTGGCGAAAACGACGCGGCCATCCTTCACCATGCCCATCACCACCTGATCGCGACGGAAAGCTTCATGGGTCTGCTCGTTGGCGGGATCCCATTTGGTGTAGGGGTGTAGCCAGGTAGCGATCACGCCCTTCACGGGTACTTTCAGATCCTCAAGCGCTTCCTTGATCTTGCGGGTATCGTCGCTTTGCGCCTGTTTCACGGCAGCCGCAAAAATGTAAACGGCGTCATAACCCTGCGCGGCAGACATCGGGGATGGGATGCGGCTGACCCCATAAGCCTTGTGGTAGCCTTCGATGAAACTCTTGGCCTTGGGCGTAATCGGTTCCTCGATGAAGGTCTGCGGCATCAGGGCGCCATCGCCGCTCTTGCCTGCGTTATCGATGAAGTTGGACATGGAGAGGGTCCAGCCGCCGATCAGCGGCTCTTTCATGCCCATTTTCGCCATACCGTTGGCAAGGGCGGCCATCTCGGGTCCAATCCCCCAGAGCAGGATTGCCTGGGCGCCACCGGCTTTCGCGCGCAGCAACTGCGCAGTCATGTCCTTGTCGCCGATGTTGTATTTTTCGGTGGCGACCACATGCAGTTTGTTGCCCTGCTTCTTGATTTGCTCCAGCAGGTCGTCACGGCCGGAAACACCGTAATTGGTGGCGTCGTGCAGGATCGCCACTTTGGTGAGTTTGCGGTTGATGGCTTCTTCCACCACCATGGCGGACTGGATGCCGTCATTCGCGGCAAAACGGAAAATCGACAGATCCTTCACCCCTGCCTTGCTCCACTGGGTCATGGAAGCGGAACCGGCTGCGGGCGTGATGATCTTGGTGATGCCTTTTTCCTGCAAATGCTTGTCGCCCGCCAGCACGACACCCGTATTCACGGTGCCGATCACGCCCGACAGATCGCCCATGGAAGCCAGTTCCTGGGCGATCAGGGCGCCGCGCTCGTTCTTGCCTTCATCGTCGCGCTCGATCGCCTCGATTTTCATCTTCTTGCCGCCGACGCTGATGCCGCCCGCCGCGTTGATCTCGGAAATCGCGAGCTTGGCACCATCCCTCATGGAGGTGCCCATCGGTGCCGAACCGCCGCTGAAGGGGCCGGTAATTGCGATCTTGACGGCGTCCGCGGCAAAAGACGGCGCGGCGAAAAGTCCCATCAGCAGCGTGGCAATTAAAGTTTTTTTCATATGCTTACTCTCCGATAAAAAACATCCATTGTAGGGACACGCACTACTCCAGAAAACCGCTCGTGAATGCGTTCGGCAGATTATATATGAATTATATCTAATAGATAACTATTAACTCGAATGCTACGCAACCATTACGAACATAAAGCGGACATGCTCTCACTCTTATACCCGCTTGCGCTAAACCGGCCATCCTGTTACAAACAGCGTGAAACACAACACTAAATTCGGCCATGACCAAACACATACACGCCCGCATGCGTCGCCTGCGCTGGACCAGCTACACCCTGGTGGCGGTGTGCTACATGCTGGCATTTTTCCACCGCATGGCGCCCGCCGCCATCTCCGGCGACCTGCAGCGGTCATTCCTTGCCAGCGGCACGGCGCTGGGCGCCCTGGCAGCCGCCTATTTTTACACCTACGCCTTGATGCAGATCCCGATCGGGGTAATGGCCGATACCCTGGGAGTGCGAAAAATCGTCGCCATCGGCGCCCTGGTCGCCGGCACCGGTTCAATACTCTTCGGCCTGTCCGATACGCTCGCGCTTGCTTCGGCGGGACGGGTACTGGTCGGCCTGGGCGTTTCCGCCATGTTTATTTCGTTGCTGAAGCTGAATTCGGTGTGGTTTCATGACCGGCATTTCGGCACCGTCGGCGGATTGTCGATCCTGCTCGGCAACCTCGGCTCGGTGCTTGCCAGCGCACCGCTGGTGTGGGCGGTGACGATCACCTCCTGGCGCAGCGTGTTCGTTGCGGTCGGCCTGTTTTCCCTGCTCCTGGGCGTGCTGGTCTGGTTCCTGGTGCATAGCCATCCGGGCGAGGCCGGCCTGCCGACCATGCGCGAACTGGAAGGCAAGGAGGCCCACCCACGCCATCACGGACACTGGTACGACGGCCTGCTCAAGGTCATGAAAAACCGTGCCACCTGGCCCGGCTTCTGGCCCAACCTGGGCATCGGCGGCAGCCTGTTCGCCTTTGCCGGACTGTGGGCCATCCCTTACCTGCACGACGTGCACGGCATGGAGCGCGCCGTCGCAGCCAACCACACCACGCTGCTGCTGCTCTCCTTCGCGGCCGGAGCGCTGCTGTCCGGCATGCTGTCGGACCGGCTCGGCCGGCGCCTGCCGGTGATCGTCGGCGGCATCGCGCTGTACGTCCTGTGCTGGCTGCCGCTGGTGCTCGGCTGGCACATGCCGCCCGGCCTGAGCTATCTGCTGTTTGCCGCAATGGGCCTGGGCGCCTCGGGCTTCACCCTGACCTGGGCCAGCATCAAGGAGGTGAACCCACCCGCTCTGTCCGGCATGGCAACCAGCGTCATCAATACCGGTTCCTTCCTCGGCGCGGCAATATTGCAGCCCCTCGTCGGCTGGGCCATGGATCAGGGCTGGGACGGAAGGCTGCTGGCAGGCGCACGCGTCTATTCGGAACTCAACTACCAGATTGGTCTGGGCATCATGCTGGGCTTTGCCGCGGCCGGCCTGCTCGGCGCGCTCGCCATCCATGAAACCAACTGCAACTACATCACTGTTTCCGGACGAAAGTAATCGAAACCAGGAAGAGTAGCCGGTACGCCTCAGAACCGCGTCACCTAGCGGACAGTCAACTTAAAACGACCGTACGTTCTTTGTAGGTGCGAATTCATTCGCACATTTGGCCGAATGAATTCGGCCCTACAAGAAAATCACGCAAATTCAACATGACTGGCTCCTGAACCCGCCTTCCAAAACAGAGCATCCGGGACAGGCGCGGCATTTACACGCCCCGCAACATCCACCACCAGGCGGTCAGCGTAATAAAGGACAGGGCTATCCCCACCGCCACCATCAGGCCGACGAGCGGGGGGTCGAGATCATGTTCGATGGCCACGATCGCGCCGGTAATCATGGGCGCCATGGCGGCCTCGAACAACGTCACCTGCGTCACCAGCCCGTGTCCGCCGAGCGCGCCCACCAACAGGAAATACAGCAGCAACGGCGCGAGAAACAGCTTGAACATCAACCCCAGAGCCAGGTTGCGGCCATTGCCCGCCAAATGCCCCAGGCGCAACTGGAAACCCACCGACACCAGTGCGAGCGGCGCCAGCGTGTCGCCCAGGCGCTTCAGGACAGTTGAGAACCATAACGGATAATCCGCTGGGATCAGCACCGCTGCGACTACCAATGCGATGAAAGGCGGGAACAGCACGATCTTGCGCGCGATCGCCCTGGCGTCCGGCGCACCGGAGGAATACAGGCCGGCAACGATGACCCCGGCCGTGGACAGGGCCAGGAAAGAGCCCAACTGGTCGGCAATGATCCCGGTCGCGATTCCCTCGTGCCCGTAAAAGGTTTCGATCATGGGCAGGCCAATGAACGATGTGTTGCCCAGCCCCCCGGTGAGCATCAGGGCACCGACGGTCGCGCGCGGCAACTTGAGCATCCGGCCGGCCATCCAGAAGAACCCGGCGCCCATGGCAAACAGCATCCAGGGCATGGCGGCCGCATAGGCCAGTGCGGGCGTGAAACGGATGTCGTGGATATAGAGCAGCACCAGCGCCGGCAGGGAGATGTGGATGACGAAGCTGTTCAGCGCAGCGGGAGCGTTGTCGGGCATGCGCCCGCCGCGGCGCAGCGCCATGCCGAAGAGGAAGCAGGCAACGAGAAGGATGAGATTGGTCATTGTGCCAAGTCCTGAGTCCTGAGTAGAAAGTCCTGAGTCCATTGAATCGCTGCGCGATGGCCTTCATCTCAGGACTCAGCACTCGGAACTCAGGACTATTTTCAGGAGTGGGTAACTATAAAGCGCTTCACCGCTTCCGCATCCGCCGCCATGACTTCAAAGCGCTGCGGCAGCTTCTCCAGGCCAACCAGTTCGGCGGGACGCTCGGGTTCGCGACCCAGGGCTTCGCGGATGGTTTCCTCGAACTTGGCGGGCAGCGCGGTTTCCAGGCACACCAGCGGAATCCCGGGCTCGCGGTGTTCCAGCCCCACCTTGACGCCGTCGGCGGTGTGGGTGTCGATCATCACGCCGTACTGCCGGTACATATGACGTATGGTTTCCAGGCGGTTGGCATGGCAGCTCACGCCGGATTCCATGACGAATTCCTTAACCTTGGCAAAGAAAGGCGTTTTGCCCAGATCGAAACTGCCTCCGCCGTCCACTTGTTTCCATAAATCCTTCACCACCGCCGGATCGCGGCCGACCAGGTCGTAGACGAAGCGCTCGAAGTTGGACGCCTTGGAGATATCCATCGACGGGCTGCTGGTGTGCTGCGTTTCCGGTCGCGGGCGGTAGACGCCGGTGCGGAAAAATTCGTCCAGCACGTCGTTCTCGTTGGTGGCGACGATCAGCTTGCGGATCGGCAGGCCCATCTGGCGGGCGATGTGGCCGGCGCAGACGTTGCCGAAGTTGCCGGAAGGCACGGAGAACGACACTTCCTCGTCGTTGCTTTTGGTCACCGCGAAATAGGCCTTGAAATAGTACACCACCTGGGCCGTCACGCGCGCCCAGTTGATCGAGTTGACCGCGCCGATCTTGTATTTGGCCTTGAACTCCAGGTCGTTGGAGACCGCCTTGACGATGTCCTGGCAGTCGTCGAACACACCTTTCACGGCGATGTTGAAGATGTTCGGGTCCTGCAGGGAGAACATCTGGGCGGTCTGGAACGGGCTCATTTTTCCCTGCGGCGAGAGCATGAACACTCTGATTCCTCTTTTTCCGCGCATGGCGTATTCGGCCGCGCTGCCGGTGTCGCCCGAGGTGGCGCCGAGGATGTTGATCTCGGTATTTTCCTTCGCCAGCACATACTCGAACAGGTTGCCCAAGAGCTGCATCGCCACGTCCTTGAACGCCAGGGTCGGGCCGTAGGACAGGCCGAGGATGTGCAGCCCCGGCTCCAGCGTCTTGAGCGGCGTGATCTCGTCGCTGCGGAACACCTCGGCGGTGTAGGTCTTGTCGATGATCGCCCTGAGGTCCGCGGCCGGGATGTCGTCGGCGAAACGGCGCATCACCTCGAACGCCAGCTCGCGGTAGCGCATGCCGCGCATCGCCGCCAGGTCTTCCCCGCTCAGCCTGGGATAGGCTTCCGGAACGGTCAGTCCGCCGTCGGTGGCGAGGCCGCCGAGCAGGATTTCGGTGAAGGTCTTGGGCGGCATGCCGCCGCGGGTGCTGAGGTATTTCATGCGCTGAGTTCTTCCATGCGTATCCGCGTCACTTTGCCGGAAATGGTCGGCAGTGCCTCGATCATGGAGATTGCCCGGTTGATGTGCTTCTCCACGGTCTGGTGGGTGAGCAGGATCACGTCCACCTGTTCCTGCCCTTCCGGCGGCTCCTTCTGGATCATGGCGTCGATCGAGATTTCCAGATCGGCGAGGATGCGCGTCACGTCCGCCAGCACGCCGGGTTTGTCGAGGGCGCGCAGCCGCAGATAATAGGAGGTGCGCACCTCCTCGATCGGCAGGACGGGTGCGTCGGACAAGGCATCGGGCTGGAAGGCGAGATGCGGCACGCGTTGCTCAGGATCGGAGGTCAGCATCCGGGTCACGTCCACCAGATCCGCCACCACCGCGCTGGCGGTGGGCTCCGCGCCGGCACCGCGGCCGTAGTACATGGTCGCGCCCACCGCGTCGCCCTTGACCAGCACCGCGTTCATCACGCCCTCCACATTCGCGATCAGGCGCTTGGCCGGAATCAGGGTGGGATGGACGCGCAGCTCGATGCCCTTGTCCGTGCGCTTGGTGATGCCGAGCAGTTTGATGCGGTAGCCCAGCTCCTCGGCATAGGAAATGTCTTCCTTGGTCAGCTTGGAAATGCCCTCGGTGTAGGCCTTGTCGAACTGCATCGGGATGCCGAAGCCGATCGCGGCCATGATGGTGAGCTTGTGCGCGGCGTCGATGCCCTCGATGTCGAAGGTCGGGTCGGCCTCGGCGTAGCCGAGTTCCTGCGCCTGTTTGAGCACGGTGTCAAACGCCAGGCCCTTGTCGCGCATCTCGGTCAGGATGAAGTTGGTGGTGCCGTTGATGATGCCGGCTATCCATTCGATGCGGTTGGCGGTCAGGCCTTCGCGCAACGCCTTGATGATCGGAATGCCGCCCGCCACGGCCGCCTCGAAGGCGACCATCACGCCTTTTTCCTGCGCCGCCTGGAAAATTTCGTTGCCGTGCACGGCCATCAGGGCCTTGTTCGCCGTCACCACGTGCTTGCCGTTGGCAATCGCTTTCAGCACCAGATCCTTGGCCAGGGTATAGCCGCCGATCAACTCCACCACGATGTCGATTTCCGGGTTGTTCACCACGGCATAGGGGTCGGTGGTAATCTCCAGTTCGCTACCGGCGATCTTGCGCGCCTTCTCCAGATCGCGCACTGCCGCCATCCTGATCACGATATCGCGCCCGGCACGGCGGGTGATTTCCTTGGCATTGCGCCGCAATACCGTGAGCGTGCCGCCGCCGACGGTGCCCAAGCCTAACAGTCCTACGTTGATGGGTTTCATATTGATTTCTTTTTCCTAAATTCAATTAACCACGAATGGCACGAATGTTCACGAATTGGCACGAATGATGAACCTGCTTTATTCGTGTTCATTCGTGCCATTCGTGGTCGGCTTTTATCAAATCCTCAACTTCACGTCCCGTGCCGCTTGCGGTAATTCTCCAGGAAGCGCGCGATGCGGCCGATGGCATCGGTGAGATCGTCCACGTTGGGCAGGAACACCACCCGGAAATGATCGGGATTCGGCCAGTTGAAACCGCTGCCCTGCACCAGCAGCACCTTCTCCTCGAGCAGCAGTTCGAGGATGAATTCCTGGTCGTCGGCGATCGGGTACATCTTGGTGTCTAGCCGGGGAAACAGATACATCGCGCCCTGCGGCTTGACGCAGGATACCCCGGGAATTTCGGTCAGCAGCTTCCAGGCCACGTCGCGCTGGCGGCACAGACGGCCGCTGGGCGCAACCAGGTCGTTGATGCTCTGGTAGCCGCCCAGCGCGGTCTGGATGCCGTACTGGGCGGGCACGTTGGAGCACAGCCGCATCGAGGCCAGCATGGTCAGCCCCTCGATGTAATCCTGGGCATGGCGCTTCTCGCCGGAAACGATCAGCCAGCCGGCACGGTAGCCGGCGGCGCGGTAATTCTTCGACAGGCCGTTGAAGGTGACGAACAGCACATCGTCCGCCAGCGAGGCGATCGAGGTGTGGACATTGCCGTCGTACAACACCTTGTCGTAGATTTCGTCGGCGTAGATGATGAGCTGGTGCTGGCGCGCGATTTCCACGACTTCCTGCAGCAACTCCACCGGGTACAGCGCGCCGGTCGGGTTGTTGGGGTTGATCAGCACGATCGCCCGCGTATTGGGTGAAATCTTGCCGCGGATATCGTCCAGATCCGGCAACCAGCCGCTCTGCTCGTCGCAGATGTAGTGATGCGGATGTCCGCCCGCCAAAGTCACCGCCGCCGTCCACAGCGGATAGTCCGGGGTCGGCACCAGCACCTCGTCGCCGTTGTTGAGCAGCGCCTGCATCGCCATCACGATCAGCTCCGACACGCCGTTGCCGATATAGATATCCTCCATCTGCACGTCGCGGATCTTTTTCTCCTGGGTATAGTGCATGATCGCCTTGCGTGCGGCGAACAAGCCCTTGGAGTCGGAATAACCCGAGGCGTTGGGCAGGTTGTGGATCACGTCCCGGAGAATCTCCTCCGGCGCCTCGAAACCGAAGGGGGCCGGATTGCCGATATTGAGCTTGATGATGCGGTGGCCGTCTTCCTCCATCTGCCGGGCGCGCGCCATCACCGGGCCGCGAATGTCGTAGCAGACGTTGTTGAGCTTGGCGGATTTGAGTACCGGTTGCATGGCTTCGAGCCCCTTTTTGCGCTGGCGGCCTGGTCGCTGCATGGAATGCGCTTAAAAGGTATAATCTTACCCGACCGCCCCGTGTCCCGCAATTGGAGGCCCGCCTTGAAATTCCAACTGGCCGACCACGCCGGCCTGAACCTTTTCACCGCCTACGACCGCGATTATGTCGCCGTCAACCACAGACGCTATCACAGCAGCCTGATCGTGCTGCCGGATCAGGTCGTCGAAGCCTGGCCGCCGCCGGACTTCGAGGGGCTTCTGGACGTTCATTTTACGGCGATCCTGGCCCTGGCACCGGAAATCGTGCTGCTCGGCACCGGAAGCAGCCTGCGCTTTCCCCATCCGCGCCTGACACAAATGCTCACCCTGGCGCAAATCGGCGTGGAAGTGATGGACACCCCGGCCGCCTGCCGCACCTACAACATCCTCGCGGGTGAAGGCAGGAAGGTGGCGGCCGCGCTGATCCTGAGTGCTGAGTAGTGTAGGGTGGGCACGCCTTTGTGCCCACGCGGAATAACTGACCGCGTGGGCACAAAGGCGTGCCCACCCTACACGCTAAGTTGTTTTAGGCAGGATGTCCTGAAAACTGCGAATCGCCCGGAACTCCTCCACATCCTTCTCCGGCTGTCGCGTATCCGGCCGGTGCACCGCCAGCAGATGGGCCATGCCATAATTCCGCGCCGAACGCAGCACCGGCAGGCTGTCGTCCACCAGCAGCGTGCGGGCGGGATCGAAGCGCTCCACGGACTGGAGTCTGCCCCAGAATTCCGGATGCTCCTTGGGCACGCCGAAGTCATGGGCGCAGATCACCGCGTCCAGATCCCCATCCAGACGCGTCTTGCGCATTTTCAGCGCCAGGCTCTTGTGGTGGGCGTTGGTCACCAGCACCGTGCGCCGGCCACTGGTGCGGACCGCCGCGAGGAAACCGGTGACGTGAGGATGCACGGCAATGAGGTGTTCCGCCTCCTCCTTGAGCCGGGCGATGTCCAGTTCCAGTTCGCGCGACCAGTAATCCACGCAATACCAGTCCATGGTGCCCGCCACCTTGCGGTAGCGCGGCGCCAACGCATCCTGCGCCGCCTCATGGCTCAGCCCGTGCTTCTCGGCATAGCGCAGCGGCACATGCTCGAGCCAGAAATGGTTGTCGAAATGCAGGTCGAGCAGGGTGCCGTCCATGTCGAGCAGGACGGTATCGATTTGATTCCAGTTGAGCATGGTTTCCGCCACAAGAAGGCACAAAACTCACAAAATAAATCTAAGGAACCGCTGATTTATTCCCTCCCCTCGAAGGGGATGGAGTTGGATTTTGGTGAATGATTCAGCGGTTCCCTAAACACAAAAATCACAAAAATGGCACAACGCCCCAAGTTTTTTCTTGTGATTTTTGTGCCTTTTCGTGGCTATTCTACTGCGGCCCGAGCACGCGCAGCACTTCTTCCAGCGTGGTCAGCCCGGCATTCACCTTATCCCGTGCATCTTCTATCATCGGCGTGGCGCCGATCTGCCGGGCCAACTGCGTCATTTCCAGGATGCTGGCGCCGCTGGCGATCAGGTCGCGCATTTCTTCATCCGGCTCCAGCACCTCGTACACCCCCATTCTCCCGCGGTAGCCGATGCCGTGACATTTGGCGCACCCCTTGCCGCGATAGGCAGTGATCTTCGCCGCTTCAAACAGGGGGCCGAGCCGTGCCAGCAATTCCGGCGCGGGAACGACCGGCTCGCGGCAGTCGTCGCAGATGCGCCGCATCAGACGCTGGGCGATGATGCCTTCGAGCGCGGTGGCCAGCACATAAGGCTTGAGGCCGAGATCGAAGAGGCGGGCGATGGTCGCAACGGCGGAATTGGTGTGCAGGGTCGAGTAAACCAGATGCCCGGTGAGCGCAGCGTGAAGCGCCACCTCGGCGGTTTCCAGATCGCGGATCTCGCCGATCAGGATCACGTCCGGGTCCTGGCGCAGGATCGAGCGCAGCACCACGGGAAAAGACAGGCCGATCTTTTCCTTGATCAGCACCTGCCCGGCCATGTCGAGATAATATTCCACCGGGTCTTCGATGGTGACGTAGTTCTTGCCGGGGTCGGCCTTGTGTTGCAACAGGCCGTACAGGGTGGTGGTCTTGCCGCTGCCGGTGGGGCCGGTGGTCAGGATGAGGCCCTGCGGCTTGTCCACCATGTTGAGCACTTTTTTCAGGTCGGCCGGCGAGAATCCGAGCCCCTCGATGCTCTTCACCGCGGAATTGCGGTCGAGGATGCGCATCACCACTTTTTCGCCGTTGATGGTGGGCAGGGTGGAGATGCGCAAATCGACGACACGCAGCGGCGTTTTCACCGTAATGCGGCCATCCTGGGGGCGGCGGCGCTCGCTGATGTCGAGCTCGGACATCACCTTCAGACGCGACACCAGCGAGGCGTGAATCTGGTGCGGGATGTGAATCTTGTCGGCGAGCACCCCGTCGATCCTGAGCCGCACCACCACGCTCTTGGTGCGGGGATGGATGTGGATATCGGAAGCGCCGAGACGGATGGCTTCGAGGATGATGGCATTGACCAGGCGAATGGCGGGCGGCTCCTCGGTACTGCGCAGCAATTCGTCGAGCGAACGCTGGTCTTCCTCCTCGTCGATCACGATCTCGATACCTTCGTAAGGATCGACAGTGGAAACCAGCGTTTCCAGATCCTCGAACGAAGGCTGCTCCTCGCTGCCGTAAACCTCGGCGATCTTGGCCTTTATCGCCGCCACATCCGCCATCACCGCCTGAATTTCAAGGCCGGAAACAAAACGCAGGTCGTCCACCAAACCGGAATCCATAGGATCAGCCACCGCAAGCACCAGGCGCCGGCCTTCCTGCTTGAGCGGCACCACCCACTGCCGCTCGCAGAAGCTGTGCGGAATCAGGGAGGCTATCGCCGGATCGACCCGGAACTCGCCCAGGGCAACCTCTTCGACCAGAAAATCCTTGCGCAGAATGTTGCGGATGATTTCTTCCGGCACCCAGTCGCGCTCCAGCAGCAGCTTGAGGATGGGCTCCTTGTGCGACTGCTGCAGGCGATGCAGTTCCTGTACCTGCTGGCTGCTGAGCAGATTGCGCTTGTTGAGCATAATCGCAAGCTGGCTGCGGTTGGTCACCGCCATTTTCGACAGCGCACTGATTTCGTTGGTTTTTTTCTTGTTCTCTTGCTGCAGCAAGCGGTTTTTCCGGATCAGGTCGAACTGTTCCAGCGCGAGCGCCACCGTCACGCGCAGATCGTCGTCATTCCATGGTTTGAGGATGAATTTATAGACCGCACCCTCGTTGATCGCCCCCATCACCGCGCCGGTATCGGCATGGCCGGTCAGCATGATGCGGATCATGTCGGGCTGGATCGCTTTGGCCTGTTTCAGCACCTGTGCACCGGTCATGCCCGGCATCATGTAATCGGAAATCATCAGGTGGAACGCGTCCTTGCTCAGTTGCTCGATGGCCTCCTGGCCATTGCTGGCGAGGACGATCTCATAATTCTCCTGGCGGAACACGCGCTGTAGCGCCTTGAGCACGTTCGGCTCGTCGTCCACCAGCAGGATGCGGTAAACGGCCGGGCTGGCCGGCTCGGGCTGGCGCGGCTGCTCGCCGCCTGGCGTGCCGGTAAAAAGTGAGGAATAACTGGTCATGTTTTCATTCTAACTAAAAACGGTTTTTTTCACGGATTAACACGGATGTCCACGGATTAAACAACAAACTGCTTTATCCGTGTAAATCCGTGGCCAATGTTTTTCAGGTTCATCCGATCGGCAGATAGACCGTGAATGTCGTTCCCGCCCCGGCCTTGCTTTCCACCCCGATACGCCCGCCATGGGCCTGCACGATGTCGCGGCAGACCGTCAGGCCAAGCCCGGTGCCGCTGCCCACTTCATGGGTGGTAAAAAACGGGTCGAAGATACGGTCCAGGTTGCCTTCCGGGATACCGCAACCATTATCGCTGATGCGGATGCGGATTTCATTGTTGAGCACATCGCTGCACACCTTGATCCGGCCCTGGTCCGGTAGCGACTGAACGGCATTGAGCAGCAGGTTGAGAAACACCTGGTTCAAGTGCCCCGGCAGACACAGAATCCTGGGCAACCCCCCCAGTTCCAGCACCAGTTCCGCCTTATCCTTGATCTGCCCGGCGACGACGTTGCAGGCAAAGCGCAGATTATCGTTGAGGTTGACGATCTCCTCCTCGGTCTGGTCCACGTTGGAGAAACCCTTGAGGTCGGCAACGATTTTCGCCACACGGTCGGCGCCTGCAACACTCTCGCCCAGCAAGGCGGCGAAATCCTCCGTCACGAACGCCATGTCCGCCTCGTTCCATACCGCCTGAAACTGCGCCATATCGCCCGCCTTCATCAGGGCAGCCAGGCGCTCCAGGTTGCGCACATACTGCTGCGCCGTGCTCAGGTTGCTGCGAATGAAGCCGATCGGGTTGTTGATTTCATGCGCCACGCCGGCGGCAAGCTGGCCGATGGAGGCCAGTTTTTCCGCCTGGTAGAGCTGACGCTGTGCGGTTTCCAGGGTTTCGACCTGTTGCCTGACGCGCTCCTCAAGCTCCTCCGACAGGGTTTTGTAGCGGGCCTCCGACTCCTTGAGGGCGGCAAGCTGATGCTGCAGCGCCGCGTAGTCTTCCTGCACGGTTTCGGTGTGCAGATCGGCCGCCATGCGGTAGCGCGCCGACAGTTGCAGCACCAGCTCCACCATGCCGGCTGCGGCCGAAAGACGGGCCTCGCCGGCACTCGCCGATTCGAGGTGGCCGAGCGTTTCGAGGTCATGCCGGATCGCGGCGCGGCCCGGTTGTGCGAACGGTTCGGCACGGCCCAGCATGAGCTGGCCGCCAACCGTCACCAGGCGGAACTCGCCGTCGAGCAGCGTTGCGAGAATCTGCGCCATACGTGCCAGAGGCATGCCGGCGAGCAGTTCGGCGAGGTCGAACTCGCGGTCGAAGGTGTGCGGATCGAGTTCCAATTCAGCCCCCCGTCACTGCGGCGACGAAGGATTGCCGATCGACGCCATGGCTTTCCTGCAAGGCGCAAAACTTATCCAGCACCGGGTACACCTGTTCCAGAAGCCGGGCAAAAGTTTCCTTCACGCCCTCGCCAATCAGCGCCGAGGAGAAGACCAGCGGCCACGGCGCCTGCGCCCAGCGCGCGCGGACTTCTTCCTCAGACAGGATTTGCGCCTCGGGCAGATCGCGCTTGTTGAACTGCACCACCAGCGGCACACTGGCAAAATCCAGGCCGACGCGCTGCACGTTCTCCTCCAGGTTCTGGAACGCCTCCGCATTATTGACCGACTGCGCCCGCTGCGAATCGGCCACGAACACCACGCCGTCGGCGCGCGACAGCACCGCCTTGCGGGTGGCATCGTGGGCCACCTGGCCCGGCACGGTGAACAGCTTGAGTTTCACCAGCCATCCGGACGGCGTCCTGAAGCCGAGCGGCAGCAGATCGAAAAACAGGGTGCGGTCGTTCTGCGTTTCCAGGGTCATGACCTCCCCTTTCAGATCGGGGGCAAGCAGATCGTGCAGCCGCATCAGATTGGTGGTCTTGCCGCTTTGCGCCGGGCCGTAGTAAACCAGCTTGAGCGTGATCTTGCGGTTTACTTCGTCGATTTCAGCCACTTGTCGGCTTCCTGTGCGGCGCTGTCGGAAAGTTCGGCATCGTCGAAAATCACCGAACCGTCCTCCCCCCAGTGCACCTTGGTGATCCCCGGCGACTCTTCTTCCAGGCGGCGCAGCGCCATTTCCTGCTTCGAGATAGTGCCGCTCTGCAGCCGCACCTGGTCGGCAAGACGCTGGTTATCCCGCAGCAGATCGCGATGCGCCAGCGCCTGCACCACTGCCGATTTCAGTTCGTAGTCGTGCCAGGGTTTGGCGATGAAGCGGAAAATCTGCGCCTCGTTGATCGCCCCGACCAGCGCTTCCAGATCGGCGTAACCGGAAAGGATCAGCCGCTCGGCATGGGGCTGGACCTGCCTGAACGCTTTGAGGAAAACCACGCCATCCATTTCCGGCATGCGATAGTCCGAGATCACCAGGTCGAACGTTACCCCGTCCCCGGCGCGCTGCAAGGCCAGCCTGGGGGAAACGAAAGTCTCCACCTGGTATTTTTCACCCCCCGCCTCGTGGAACGCCGAAGACGTGAACAGACGGCGCAGTGCATTGAGAATGTTCTGCTCATCATCCACCAACATGATGCGGTACATATCATTCCTTTCCGGCGCGCACATATATCTCAAGCGGCCGATTTTCAGTCTGTTCAAAACTGCGGATTTGTTCGATCAACGGGCCGTCCAGCACATACTCTTTCGACAGCAACAGCAAGCCCTCTGCCGAAACCAGATCGCGCGCCAGCACCATGCCGGATTGCAGCTTGGACGACGGCACGTACACCTCGGGGTTCGCCTCCGCGGAAACGCCGACACCGCCAAGCATCTCGATGAAGACATCCACCACCTTCGGGTCGTAGCGCGTGCCCTTACCCTCGATCAGAAACTCGCGCGCCTCGACCGGCGTCAGGCTCTTGCTCATGAAGGAACCAATCTGCAGCGCGTCGTAATCATTGGCCACCGTCAGGATGCGCGCCCCTCTCGGAATCGCAATGCCAACCAGGGCATCGGGAAAACCCAGGCCGTCGAAACGCTCGTGATGGCTACGAATCAGCTTGGCGGCGCTCTGCATGTTTTCCAGCGCCATCAGTGCCGCCTGGCCGGTCACCGGGTGCTTGACCACCTCGGCACGCTCCTCGGTAGTCAGCGCGGAAAAAGGTTTGTTCAACAGGCGATCGGACAAACCGATTTTGCCGATATCATGCAGCAGCCCGGCGTACGTCACGTCCTGCACGTCGTTCTCAGGCAGCCCCAGACGCTGCGCCAGACGGCGGGCATAGTCCGCCACACGGCGCGAATGGCCGGCCATCGCGCCTTCGCGCAGCTCCATCAGATTCGAGAACACCTTGAGCGAAGTAAGGAAACTGCCCTTAAGCTGCTTGTGCGCCACTTCGAGAAAACCCATGGTCTGGCGCACCTCTTCGGTGCGCTCCCTGACCTTGGCCTCGAGGTTGGCGTTGAGATCCTTGAGGTCCTCGTTCTGTTTCAGCGTCAGCGCTTCCAGCCGCTCCTTCTCGCGCTCCAGATTCTTTCGTTCCAGGGCATGTTTTACCGTCAGGAGGATATCGTTGTCGTCCCAGGGCTTGGAAATGTAGCGGTAAATTTCTCCCTTGTTGATGGCGGCGATGGTCGAAGTGACGTCGGCATAGCCGGTCAGCAGGATGCGCACCGCATCCGGCCATTTGGCCCTGACCTGCTCGAGAAATTGAGCGCCGTTCATTTCCGGCATGCGCATGTCGGAAATCACCAGATCGATCCTGTTCTGCTCGAACGCCTGCAACCCGTCCGCACCGCTCTCGGCGGTGAGGATGCGGTAGCCCAGCGGCCGGAACAGCCGTTTCAGCGAGTTCAGGATATTGGCCTCGTCGTCCACGAACAACACCGTGGCCGCCTCCGTAGCAGCGGGCACCGGTTCAGCGGATTTCAACTGTTCAGTCACGGTCTCACTCATATCAACACATAGCCACAAAAAGGCGCAAAACGCTCAAAAATCTTTACCAGTACCATAAAGCTCAGTTCTCCGTTTTATCCAGAATATATTTTTTTATCTGCAACCTGGGGGAACCAAAATTGATCAGCAGTCCATGCTCAATCCGGGTGGCTCGAAGATACCCCAACAACTGGGCCACATGCTCACCAGTCAGAATACTGCATGCCTTCAGCTCCACCACCAATTTGTTGTCCACATACAAATCGGCGTAGTAGCTGCCCAGCAAAGTGCCATCCTCGTCACTGACCTGCAACGGATATTGCTGCTTGATATCCAGCGACAATTTTCTGAGCCGATTGGCTAACGCATTTTCGTAAACTTTTTCCTGATGGCCATGCCGCAAATACCCATGAATCGCGAAGCTGGTTTCGCGAATCGTATTGCATAATTCTCTGATTTCATCTTCCATGATTCATGGCCATAAATATTTTGTGATTTTTGTGCCTTTTTGCGGCTATATATTAATTTTTACTCTTTCTTTTCCGGTTGCTTAATCGGCAGCCAGATGCGGAAGGTCGTGCCCTTGCCCGCTTCGCTGGCAACGCTGATTCTGCCATGGTGCTTCTGAACAATGCTATAGGAAAGCGACAGCCCGAGACCGGTGCCCTTGCCCACAGGCTTGGTGGTAAAAAACGGGTCGAAAACCCGGTTCAGATTCTCCGGTGGTATGCCTTTGCCGGTATCGGCGATCTCCACCCACACCTCTTCACCCTCGGCGCCGCAGCGCAGCGTGATGGTGCCCCGCTCTTTACCCTCGGGAGATGTGGCCGGGGGCTCGATGGCGTGGGCGGCGTTCACCAGCATGTTCATGAACACCTGGTTGAGCTGGGACGGCAGGCATTCCACTTCCGGCAGTTCGCCGTACTCCTTGATCACCTCGGCCTTGTACTTGATCTCGTTCCACACGATATTGAGAGTGCTGTCCAGGCCCTTGCGGAGATCCGTCCACTGCCATTCGGCCTCGTCGACGTGGGAAAAATCCTTGAGATCCTGCACGATTTTTTTCACCCGCGTGATGCCTTCGCGGGATTCAGCCATGAGGGCCGCGATGTCCTTGCGCAGGAACTCGAGGTCGGCCCCACGTTTTGCGGCCAGCACCTGGGACAAGACCTCGACGTCGGCGATGGCGCTTTCCGCATACTCGTAGGCGGCGACCACGCCAAGGAGAGACTGGATGTACATGTCGAGCGAGCCGAGGTTGGAATGAACGTAGCCGATCGGGTTGTTGATCTCGTGCGCCACGCCTGCCGCCAACTGGCCGATCGTGGCCATCTTCTCCGATTGCAGCAACTGGTTCTGCGCCTCCTCCAGCTTTTTGTTGGTTTTGCGCAGCTCCTTCATGGTTTCCCCGATGACCCGCTCGGCTTCCTTGCGCAAGGAGATATCGCTGAACACCACCACGGCGCCCGTTACGCGGCCCTCTTCCAGAATGGGGGTGCTGACCAGATGTATGTCTATCGGCGTCCCGTCCCTGCGCCAGAAAACATCGTTGTCCGCCTGATGCACCTTGCCATCCTGGCAGGTGGAATACATGGGACATTCTTCGCGGGGATAGTGCGTCCCGTCAGGCCTGGTATGGTGCAGCGTGGCATGGGCGGGCCGGCCGATCAGTTCCGGCGCTGACCATCCGGTCATGGCGGCGCCGGCGGGATTGATGAAGGTGATGATGCCGCGGGCATCCGTGCCGTACAGACCCTCGCCCATGGTATCGAGAATCAGCTCGTTGCGATTCTTCAAGGCCAGGATCTCTTCCCGGTCCGCGCGCAGTTGCGCGGCAGTCCTGTTGAGCGCCGAAGCCATGACTCCCACCTCGTCGTTGCTGGTTACCGGGACGTCTTCCCGGTACTGATTGCGAGCCAACCGGTCAAGGCCTTCCTGCAAGGTCTTTACTCCGGCGTTGATGCGCAGGGTTATCCATGCCAGCAGGGGCAGCATCAGCATGGTGCCCGAGACTGCTGCGACAATGGCCCATTGCTCGTGCTTCCTGCCTTCCTCAATGCCCGACTTGGCTGCTGCGGCGGCGTGGGCCGCGAAATGGGGGTGCAGATACTGGATGGGCTTGATGAGGTTGATGTGAATCTCGGTCCAGCGCGCATCCTGCAATGCCTTGAGCGCCACCAGGTCTTCCTGTCGATAGACTTTATCCAGTTCCGCGATGAAATCCCATAGCCTGGGCAAGTACTCTTCGATACGCCGGATCCGCTCTCGCTCCTCCGCGTCCAGCCGGGCTTTCTTTATCAGGTTCCAGTTGGCCTGAATTGTCTCCTTGCTCTCGGCCAGGGCGAGGCGCGATCCTTCGACAGGGTAGTAATCCGTGAGCGTGCCCAATATGCGGTTATGAATCCGGCGCAGGGAGGTATCGATGGCGCCCAGAGCCAGGGCGGGCACCATTTCTTCGTTGAACACATGGGAAATGGTGCTCGACGATGTTCGTGCCATGTCCACGATCATGCCCGCCATCAAACCGATGACGCTCATGGCCAGCAGGGTCAGCCCGATCAACTTGGCCTTCAGGGTCATGCGCTCTTTTCCCGTCCGATGGGCAGCTTTATCCCGAAGCGGGTGCCATTGCCGATGGGCTTGGTGGTGAAGAAAGGGGCAAAGATGCCTTTCAGCGCACTAAGGAAGCGCTGATTAAATAACAAATCGTCATTCCGGCGAAGGCCGGAATCTAGAAAATTCAAAGCACTGGACACCGGCTTTCGCCGGTGCGACGAATAAATCGGCGGTTCCCTAAGTAGATTGGCTTCGTCGCCCACGAACAGAAACGCAGCAGGCACATCCGCTTGCAAGGCCTTGATCAAAGTTTCTTCCATCATTACTGACCTGCTTTCTTCTCCGGTTGCTTAACCGGTAAATAAACACGGAAAATCGTCCCCACCCCCACCTCGCTGGAAACATTGATGCGGCCGTGATGTTTCTGGATGATGCTGTATGAAAGCGACAAGCCAAGCCCGGTACCCTTGCCGACCGGTTTGGTGGTAAAGAACGGGTCGAAAATCCGGTTGAGGTTCTCCGGCGGGATGCCTTTGCCGGAATCGGCGATTTCAATCCAGACCCGGTCGTTCTCGTGGCCCGAGCGGATAAAAATAATCCCCTTGTCCTCGATGGCATGCGCCGCGTTCACCAGCAGGTTCATGAACACCTGGTTGAGTTGCGACGGCAAGCATTCCACTTCCGGCAGATCGCCGTACTCCTTGACTACCTCGGCCTTGTACTTGATCTCGTTCCACACGATGTTGAGGGTGCTGTCCAGACCCTTGCGAATATCCGTCCACTGCCATTCGGCCTCGTCGACGTGGGAAAAATCCTTGAGATCCTGCACGATTTTTTTTACCCGCGCGATACCCTCCTGCGATTCACTCATCAGGGCCACCACGTCTTCCTTGAGGTAGCCGATATCGAGCTTGTCCTTGAGGACACGGATGTTCCGCATGGTTTCCGGGCTGGCTGTGAGCAAGGGCTCAGCCTGTTCGTAGGCATCGAGCATGGTGAACATGTCCTTGATGTATTTTTGCAGCGAGCCCAGGTTGGAGTTGATGTAACCCACCGGGTTGTTGATCTCGTGCGCTACGCCAGCAGCGAGCTGGCCGATCGTGGCCATTTTCTCCGATTGCAGCAACTGGTTCTGGGCATCTTCCAGGCGCTTGTTGGCGCGGCGGATCTCGTCGTTCATTTTCGACAGCATCGCGATGCGCTGCTGCTGGTCGATATGCAGGCGGGTGTTCTCGATTACCACCGAGACCAGGCTCACCACCACCGCGCCGCTTTCCAGGTCGGCATCGGCATAGGGCTCATCGTCGTCGTGCCGGTTGATGCTGAGCGCGCCGATCACCCGGCTCTCGATCGTCAGCGGCCAGCACATCGCCGAGCGGGGCCGGACCGATTCGTTGCGTGGCTCGGAAAGTTTGAAGCGCGGGTCGCTGGAGACATCGCCGTTCAGCAGCAGCGCCTGCCCCTCCTTCACCACCCAGCCCAGAATGCCGCCACCCGGTTCGATCTTGCTGCCGATGACGTGATCGGGCACGCCTATCCCGGCGACTATGTTTAAATGCTGCCCGTCTTCGTCAACCAGTGCCAGCGAACCGCAGTCGGCGCCGAAGCCCTCGACGATGTGCCGCAAAACCGCATGCTGCGCCTGCTGCGGCTTGTCGCGCAGATCGATAGTCTGCCCCAGCCGGTAGAGCTGATAAATCCAGGAAAGCGTGGTCACCTTATCCGATAACATGGCAAGCCTTATTCACTCACAAGCAGGTGCATACCTGCATATTGCAGTTCGATCTCGGCCATCAGCGCCGGCATCGTTTCCCAATCCAGGCCGAGGCGCGTCCATGCCGCGCTGGACAGGGACGGCATGATTTCGTTGCCGGAATTACCGATATCCAGCGCATGGCACAGCGTATTGGCCACGTGCACCAGGTCGGTCAGGGCGGCAGGTTCGCGTTCAGGCTGGTGGTGGTCGCGAATCGCCTGCTGGATCGAGGGCGGAAACTTCCAGCGATGGGCCAGCTCGTAACCGACCATGCCGTGATCAAGCCCAAGCTCGGCACGCTCCGCATCGAGCAGGCTTACATCTTCGGCCGTGCAACGCGCCACCGCCATCGTGAAATCCTCGCGGAAATAGACGTCCAGCACCAGCCTGCCGATATCGTGCAGCAGCCCGGCGGTGAACGCCAACGCCTGATCCCTGCCGAGCTTTTTCGCCAGCACCTGGGCACATGTGCCAGTGCCGATGCCGTGCTGCCAGAAAGCCAGGCGGTCGAAACCGTCTTTCCCCTCCGCCACCGGGAATTGATTGATGATCCCGGCTGCCGCCACCAGCGAGCGAACATTGTGGAAACCCAGCACCACCACCGCTTCGCCGACCGAGCCGACTTTGCTGGAAAGGCCATAAAAAGGCGAATTCGCCACGCGCAGCACGCGCGCCGTCAGGCCCTGGTCGTGGCTCAGCTTCTGCACCAGCTCGGCGATTTCGACGTCTTCCTTGTCGAAGCTCGCCAGAATCTCGTGCACCGCCGCAGAAAGCGAGGGTACCTGCTGGACTACCCTGATTACCTGCTCTATCGTCAACGCACCCATGCTTTATCCGACTTCCCGATCAAAAGCAGTAACCGCAAAGGACGCAAGGGTTCGCAAAGGAAAAACCGATACCTTCAACACGCCGGCCTGATTGCATTTCCTTTGCGTTCCTTGGCGTCCTTTGCGGTGAAAGATTATTGCAGGTTGTTGCTGTATTGAATGCACTGGAATTACCTCAATCCAGCCCGGCCAGCCGGTACTGCAGCAGCGTGGCGCGCAGCTTGAGCAGCATCGGGTCGTTGCCGGCCTTGCGGAACAGATGCCCGGCCCGCGCGCGGATTTCCGCTTCTCTTGCGGCGCGCAGCTCCGGGGTGAGGGTTTCTTCCGCCTCCACCATGACATGCTCGATACCGCGCCGTGCTAGCGCAGCGATGGTGGCATCCGACAGTTCCGCCCCCCGCGCCAGCAGACGGCCGCCGGCCGCGTCGCATACATCCTGCGCCAGCACCATTCCGGCCTCAAGCTGATCACGGGAAAAACGTTTGGCAGTCATTTCAGTCATCATCTCCCTTGCCCGGCACTATCACCAGCACCCGCCCCTCCGAGCCGGACGAGGCGCCCATGGAACGGCTCCAGAATAACACATCGCGCCCGTTTTCCAGCCGGTAGGGACGGTGCTCGCCGTCCTCTCCCAGGCTCTCGACCATGGCGCCGGGCAGTCTGTCCGTGGCGTAGCATCCGACCAGCGGCCCCTTGCTCTCCCCATCGAACAACTCGTCCGCCTTGCGGTTGGCCACCGCGATCAGTCCGTCATTGCCCACGCCGATCACGCCCACCGGCAAATACTCGAAGATTTCCTGCGAAATCTGGAGCACGCCGATGTTCTGCAACACCTCGCCGGTTTTTTGCTCGACACGCCGCTCCAGTTCGCGCTTGGCGCGGTTCAGCTCCTCGTTGACCAGCGTCATTTCCTCATTCAGGCGGCGGTTGTCCTGAGCCAGATCGTAACGCTGGAAGGCTTCCTGTACATTGGCGCGCAACAGGTCGTCGTCCCACGGCTTGGTGAGAAACTTGTACACTGCGCCCTCGTTGATCGCATCGGTCACGCTCTTCAGGTCTGTGTAGCCCGACAGCACCAGCCGCACGGTCTCGGGATAGATCTGCTTGACCCGGCGCAGGAATTCGACGCCGCTCATTTCCGGCATGCGCTGGTCGGAAATAATGACGCCAACCGGATGTTCCGTCAGCAGCTCGAAAGCCGCACTGGCCGAGGTCGCCTTGAGTATCTTGTAGCCATCGCGGCGCAGCAGGCGGGTGAGCGAAGTCAGGATGTTTTCCTCGTCATCAAGCAACAACAGGGTGCGCTGACTCAAAACCGCAACGGCGTCGTCCATCTGGAGGCAGCGCCGCTCCAGCAGCAGCACCTCGAACTCTCCGGCCGGAACCGGTCTGCTGAAAAAATAACCCTGCATCTCGTCGCAATGGCGCAGGCGCAGGAAAGACTTCTGCTCCCCGGTTTCCACCCCCTCGGCGATCACCTTTAACTGCATGTCATGCGCCATGGAAATGATGGTCTTGGCGATCGCCGCATCGTCGGGGTCGGTGGTGATGTTGCGCACGAACGACTGGTCGATCTTGAGCATATCGATCGGGAAGCGCTTGAGGTAACTCAAGGAGGAATAGCCGGTGCCGAAATCGTCGATGGACAGTTTCACGCCCATCGCCTTGAGCCGGGTAAGCGTGGCGATGGTTTCCTCGACATTTTGCATGATCAGGCTCTCGGTCATTTCCAGTTCGAGGTAGCAAGGATCGAGGTCGGTTTCCTTGAGGATCCCGGCCACCACCTGAACCAGGTCCTGATGCCTGAACTGGCGCGCCGACAGATTGACCGCAACGCACACGGGCTTGAGCCCGGCGCGCTGCCATGACTTGTTCTGCTCGCAGGCGGTACGCAGCACCCATTCGCCGAGCGGCACGATCAATCCGGCCTCTTCCGCCACCGGGATAAACCGTAGCGGAGAAATCAACCCCATTTCGGGGTGCTGCCAACGCACCAGCGCCTCCATGCCGGTGATCTCCCCGGTACGCAAATCCACCCGCGGCTGGTAGTGCAGCAGAAACTCCCGCTGCTCCAGGGCGCGGCGCAGGCCGCCTTCCAGCATCAGCCGCTCCATCGCCTTGGCGTTCATCTCGACGTTGAAGAACTGGGACATGTTGCGCCCCAGATCCTTGGAACGATACAAGGCGGCATCGGCGCACTTCAGCAGGGTCTCGGCATCATCGCCATCCTTGGGGTGGAGCGCGATACCGATGCTGCCGGTGACGTGCAGCTCGCGGCCCTCGATGGTAAAGGGTTCGGCCAAGGCCTCCAGTATCTTCCGGGTCACTGCCGTGGTGTCCTCTTCCGCCGCGATTTCCGACAGGATCGCGACAAACTCGTCCCCGCCCAGACGCGCCACGGTGTCGCCTTCGCGCACACAGCCGGCGATCCGGGTGGCAACGTCCTGAAGCAGGATGTCGCCGGCCGTGTGGCCGAGACTGTCGTTGATATTCTTGAAGCGGTCGAGGTCGATCAGCAGCACCGCCAGCCCGCTATCGTGGCGATGCGCGTAGGTCAGCGCCTGGTCGAGCCGGTCATGGAACAGGTTGCGATTGGGCAGCGCGGTGAGCGTATCGTAATTGGCCTGACGTTCGAGCTGGCTTTCGTAGCGCATGCGCTCGGTGATGTCGTTCTGGACGCAGATGAAATTCGTAACCTTGCCTTTCTCGTCGCGCACCGGCGCAACCAGCAGCTCGTTCCAGAACATGCTGCCGTCCTTGCGGTAATTGCGTAGCACAGAGCGCCCCTCGCGCTGCTCGCTAATAGCCTGATGCAGCTCATCAATTCCGGGCTGCTCGTGGTCCTCGTTCTGCAGGAAGCTGCAGCTTCGCCCCAACACCTCCTCCTGACTGTAGCCGGTAATGCGCTCGAACGCCGGGTTAGTATAGATCAGCGGCTGGTTCGGCAGAGTGGCATCGGTAATGAGAATGGGGTTGATGCTGGATTCGATTGCGCGTTCCCACAGGCGCAGCTTTTCTTCCTGGCGCTTGCGTTCGGTGACGTCCTCCTTGATGGCGACGAAATGGGTGATTTCGCCCGCCTCGTCCTTCAGAGGCGAAACCACCTCCGACTCCCAGAACAACTCGTCGTTTTTTTTCCGGTTGAGCATCTCGCCGCGCCATTCCTGCCCGGCCCGCAGGGTCTCCCACATCTGCTGGTAATAATCCGGCGGAGTCAGGCCGGATTGAAGAAAAGCCGGAGATTTGCCCAACACCTCCTCGGGAAGATAGCCGCTCAGCTTGCTGAATGCGGGATTGACGTACTCGATGACACCCTGTCGGTCGGTGATCATCACCGAGTTGCCGGTTTCCTCCACCACCATCGACAGCTTGCGCACCTTTTCTTCCGCCAGCTTGAGCGCGCTGATATCGCGCACCGACAAGATGGACCTGCGCTTGCCATTCAGCATCATTTCGCCCAGCGCGATTTCCATCGGAAATACGCTGCCGTCCTTGCGCTGCCCCCGCAGTTCTTGCTCCCCGCGCCCTATCACTTTGGCCACCCCGGTGGGGAGATGATTTTGCCTCCCCGCATCGAACTTGCCGCGATAAGCTTCCGGCATCAACATGCTGACGTTCTTGCCGATAGCCTCGGAATCCGGGTAGCCGAAAATACGCGCCGCCGCGACGCTGAACAACTCGATGATGCCGCGCTCGTCGATGGTAATTATCCCGTCTGCTGCGTTGTCCATGATCGCGTGTACGCGAGTTCTGGAACTGACCACCTCGCGCACCAGCGGCCCCACCTGCCAGCGCAGCAGGACAAACCCCAGCGCCGCCAGCGCGGCGAGGAAGGGAACTGTCCACAGCAGCTCTTCCCGAATCGGTTTTGTCAGTTCGTCGTTGTCGATCTTCGCAGCTATGCCCAGCCCGCTGTCTCCGACCGGCCGGTAAGCGACAAATACTTTTTCCCGTTGCTGGTTGAGCATCGTGGCCACGCCACTTTTACCCTCCAGCGCATAACTCATGGGCAGCGCCATGCCGTCGATGCGGCTCTGCATTTCAAAACCGGACGGACGGTGATGGTTGGGAAAACACCTCATCCGCCCCTGTGGTAGCGGGGCGCATATCATGAACTCCGAGCTTTCACCCATTGAGTGGGTAGCCTGAAGCGCCCTGGTCATGCGCGGCAAGGGAATTTCCGTGTTCAATGTGCCGATGAGCGTGCCGTTTTCCCACATCGGGGTGGCAACCCGGAGATAATACGAGTCCTTCCAGAGCAGGGTGGTATTTTCCGGATGACGCAGCACCGCCGTCATGGCCGGCTCCCGGATAAACTCGCCAACAGCGCTGACAACCCTGCCGCGCGCATCGGACAATTCGATCGCCGACACATCCCGGCTGAGCATGATGTTTTCCAGAATGGCGTCGATTTCACGCAAATCGTTCTTGCCGGCGGTACCGGCATTGACCGCGAGCATCAACTCGCGCAGGCCAGGCCACTGCGAGCGAGTGCTCATCGTCCCTGCCTCGGTCTCAATCACGCTGTTGATGAAGTTTTCCTTGTCGTTCACCATCCCCGTCATATGGCTTTCGAGCTGAGCGTTCAACTGGTGGAACAGCTTAAAATAAAAGGCGGCCCCGGTAATCAGCACGATCAACACCAGAATGGCAGCGGTGGTGGCGCCTATCTTTCTTTCAGCACCTTTTATGCCGAAAACAAGATCAAGCGGACTTTTTTTCACAAACTTTCCTCTCTATTTTCCATTCCAAAGTCATCCGGACTCACCGAGCGAATGGGTCAGCCCTGCACCGGCCACACCGTCAACAGAAAGAATGGGGTTGCCCGCTGATAGAGCCATGAAGCGGGGAGGCAAGCCGGATTTCTTGCCCAATGAAGGCTCAATGGAAGACCGCCGAAGCTGCTGGAAAAGCGAATTTTCGGCGGGGTTGCGGATTGTGGACCCAATTTTTTCACGTTTTTTAGCTACTCGCCTTGGTTTTTGTCTTTTGTCCAGGGAAAAGATTTATTCTTGATTATTAATGTGATTATGGGGAAAAGTGTCGTTGCACACAAGGGAAAGCAGCATTTCCACGGCATAATTCCGGCCAGACTGAATCTCGCGTGGCGATGGCTTCATCGATCGCTGCAAGCGACTTGCGGGCTTGGGCCAGCTTGGATATATAATGCAATGCTAACTTCTGCCAGCACTACTTTAGGCATTTATCCAAAACAATGGCAACAAATCCGAACACCTCCACCTCGCGCGAATTTCAATTCACAACACAGGATTTTGAGCGTATCCGCAAGCTGATCCACGAGCGCGCCGGCATCGCGCTCTCCCCGGCCAAGCAGGACATGGTGTACAGCCGCCTGGCACGGCGCCTGCGCGCAACCGGAATAAGCAGTTTCGCCGAGTACCTGGCCCGCCTGGAGCGAGGCGATATCACGGAAATGGAGGCGTTCACCAATTCTCTCACCACCAACCTCACTTCCTTTTTCCGCGAACCGCACCATTTCCCGATCCTGGCCGAACACGTCAGAAAATACAAAGGACAGCACCCGATTTCGCTCTGGTGCGCAGCTTCCTCAACCGGCGAGGAGCCCTACTCCATGGCCATGACCATGGTGGAGCTGTTCGATAGCTTCACGCCGCCGGTGCACATTCTGGCGACAGACCTGGATACCCAGGTATTGAAAAAAGCCCAGACCGGCATTTATCCCCTGGAACGCCTGGAAAAACTGCCGCCGGACAAGGTGAAGCGTTTCTTCGTCAAAGGCACCGGCGCCCAGGAAGGCACTGCCATGGTGCGCCAGGAACTGCGTGACATGGTCACTTTCAGAAGAATCAACCTGCTTGATGCCACCTGGCCGATGCGCGGACCGTTCGATGCGGTTTTCTGCCGCAACGTAATGATTTATTTCGACAAGCCCACCCAGTACAAGGTGTTGCAAAAATTCGTCCCTCTGCTGCGCCGCGAAGGCTTGTTGTTCGCCGGCCACTCGGAAAGCTTTTATCACGCTGCAGACCTGTTCAAATCGCAAGGCAAGACCGTTTATGAGTTGACGCCCCAGGCCACGCTTCATGCTTTCCACGGATAAGCGCCTCTCCCGATGCCACGATGCGCCGCAAGTAAAATGATCAGAACGCCGAATCCCGATGCAATCGCCACGGCTGCCGGAACAACGAGCCCGGATGGCTCCAGATACGCGGGGAAGCTGATCATCGTAGGCGCTTCCACCGGCGGCACGGAAGCCCTGAAGGATTTCCTTGGTCAACTGCCGCCGGACTGCCCGGGCATTGTCGTCACCCAGCACATGCCGAAAGCCTTCACCAAATCGTTCGCCCAGCGGCTCGACAATCTGTGCAAGATCACGGTGAAAGAAGCGGAGAATGGCGACCGCATCCTGCCCGGCCATGCCTACATCGCGCCGGGTCATTCCCACCTGCTGGTGAAACGTAGCGGCACGAACTTTGTCTGCGAATTATCCGGCGGCCTGCCCGTCAATCTTCACCGGCCCTCGGTAGATGTACTGTTTCGTTCCGCCGCCCTGCAAGCGGGAAAGAGCGCGATCGGGGTAATCCTCACCGGTATGGGCAAGGACGGCGCGCAAGGCATGCTGGAAATGAAACGGGCCGGGGCCTACAACTTCGCCCAGGACGAGGCCAGTTGCGTGGTGTTCGGCATGCCCAAGGAAGCCATCCTCAGCGGCGCCGTGGATGAAATAGTGCCGCTGCATGGCATGGCGCTACGCATCATGACTTATCTGGCGAGCCAGGGCGCACGCTCCTCGCGGATGTAGGGGGTTACAGCGCGTCGCTGCGCGATATTCCCTTGCGCCTCAGAATACGGCGCAAAAGGTGCAATGCCTCTACCTGTATCTGGCGCACCCGTTCGCGGGTGATATCGAGCGTGTCGGCCACTTCCTCAAGGGTATGAATTTCGCAACCGTTCAGGCCGAAACGACGCTCTATCACGCAGCGCTGCTTGTCGCCCAGCTCATCCAGCCAGAGACGGACAAATGCTTCCAGCTCGGTGTGCTGCAGGAGCAGCTCGGGCGACAGGTTATTCTCGTCGGGAATCGCGTCACCCAGGGATAGCGTCGGATCAATGTCCAGCGGCGTATCGAGCGAAGCCATGCGTTCGTTCAGATTCAGCACGTGGCGCACTTCGTCCACTGGCCTGCCCAGCAGGTGGGCCACCTCGTCGGCGCTGGGCTCGCCACCCTTGTGGGCTTCAAGGTGCCGGAACGCATGCAGGCAAATATTCATCTCCCGGATCACATGCACCGGGATTCGTATGGTGCGCGACTGGTTCATGATGGCACGCTCGATATTCTGCCGGATCCACCAGGTCGCGTAGGTGGAAAAACGGAATCCGCGCTCCGGGTCGAATTTTTCCAACGCGTGCATCAATCCCAGATTGCCTTCCTCGATCAGGTCCAGCAATGCCAGGCCGCGGTTCACGTAATGCTTGGCGATATTCACCACCAGCCGAAGATTGCACACGATCATGCGCTGACGCGCATCGAAGTCCCCCTGTTTAACCCGGCATGCGAGGGTGTACTCCTCAGCGGCGGTGAGCAAGGCATTTTGGCCGATTTCATTGAAATAAAGCAGCGTAGGATCGCATTGATATTCGCCGGGCACATCATTCAACCCCAGGGCGACATCAACGTTCTCCTCGTCGCGAAGGGCGATCCCATCGCTCAAGGGCTCATCTTCTTCCGGGTAAATATCATCGCTCATGATGGCCTGTCATTTTGTAAGAGTCTGTTAATGAACAAATGTTACGCGAGTAACATTTATTCATTAACAGACCCCAAATATTTCATCGGGTCAACCGGTTTGCCGAAACGCCGGATCTCGAAATGCAACTTGATCCGGTCGGCATCGGAATTGCCCATCTCGGCAATTTTCTGGCCTTTCGTTACATTCTGCCCTTCTTTTACAAGAATCTGGTTATTGTGCGCGTAAGCGCTCAAATAGATCTTGCTGTGCTTGATGATGACCAGCTTTCCATAGCCGCGCAAGCCACTGCCGCTGTACACCACCTTGCCCGGCGCGGCGGCAAAAACCGGCTGGCCGCTTTTCCCGCCGATATCCAGTCCTTTCCCGGTACCGGAAGCTTCATTGAATCCGGCGATCACCTTGCCGGCAGCGGGCCAGTTCCATTCGATCCGCTCGTCATCGTCGACTGAAGCATCTTCTTTCTTCTCGGCGGGGCGATCAATTTCCTCAACCGGCACCGGCTTGACCGGGGCTGCTTCAGCCTGGGCCGGCAATTTTTCCGCCTGCGGGGCATACGATCTTTCACGCGCTTTAGCGCGTAGAAAGTCGGAGTCCCCTTGTGGGGCATACGATTCCGCACGGGCTTTAGCCCGTAGCGGATCGGAATCCCCTTGCGGGGAATAAGGCTGCTTGATTGCCTTGGGCTGCGTCTTCAACATCCCTTCTTCGCCTGAAGACCGGACTTCCTCCACCCCCATCGCGCTTTTCAAAGGCGTGACAACCACCGTTGATTGCGTAGCGGACGCCAGTTTCAACTGTTGCCCGATACGGATGATGTAGGGCGGCTCGATGCCATTCCACTCCGCCACTTCCTTGTAGTCAAAACCATGTTCCAGGGCAATGCCATACAAAGTGTCGCCCTTCTGCACGGTATAGGACTGGGGGCGCCAATCGCTTGCCACTTTACTTTTAGGCATTGCCTTTTTCGTCTGGCTGGCCCGTTCGATCACCGGCGCTGTCGACTTGGTCGACGCGCACCCGTTCAGCAGCAGGGCAAAGGCAAGGGACAGCAGCCAGAGCGCGCCGGGGCGCCTGAAGTCGGATTTACTACTGGTCATACCAATCCCGGCAGCAAGGGCACGAATTTCACCGTTTCCAGCGTTGTCTGCCGATATTCCTGGGCAGTATGTTCGATCAGACAGAGACGCTGCTCGCCGGTTCCAATCGGAAAAACCATCCGCCCCCCCACTGCAAGCTGGGGCAGCAATGCTTCAGGCACATGGGTGGCGGCCGCGGTCATGATGATGGCGTCGAACGGCCCCAACTCGGCCAGGCCCAGCGAGCCATCGGCATGCTTGACCTTGACGTTGGGCGCACGGACCTCACGCAGATGCCCCCGTGCTTTCATCAGCAGCGGCGCAATCCGCTCGACGGAATACACCTCACGCGCCAGGCGCGACAGAATGGCAGTCTGGTACCCGCAGCCGGTACCGATCTCCAGCACTTTACCCAGCACTCCGCCGCCACGCAAGAGCTCGGACATGCGCGCTACAGTGTGGGGATTGGAAATGGTCTGGCCGAAACCGATCGGCAGGGAGCAGTCTTCGTAGGCCCGGCTAGCCAGCGCCTCGTCGACGAAAATATGGCGGGGAATCGAGCTCATCGCTTCGAGCACCACTTCGTCCTTGATGCCCTGGTTGCGCAAGCGCTCCACCAGACGCGCACGGGTGCGCTGGGAAGTCATGCCGATGCCGCTGAGTTTTGCGCTCATGGGTTCAGCCACGCCCTGATCGCGTCCACCTGGCCGTAGTGGGTGAGATCAATCTGCAGCGGCGTCACCGATACCAGACTGCGCGCCACGGCACCGAAATCGGTACCGGAACCGGCATCCTGCGCTGCACCTGCCGCACCGACCCAATACACCGTTTCTCCTCGCGGGTTGACCGACTTCACTACCGGTTCCGCCTTGTGGCGCTTGCCGAGCCGCGTAATTTCCCGTCCTTTCAACTCATCGTAAGGCAAATCGGGCACATTGATATTGAGCAGCGCAGCCTGTTTAAAGGGCCGCTCCTGGTGATGGCGTATGATATCCGCCACCACGCGCGCAGCAGTAATGAAGTTGCCGCCCCCCTTGCTGACCAGAGACACCGCGATGGAGGGGATGCCGAGCAGAAAGCCTTCTGTCGCTGCCGCCACAGTACCGGAATAGACCGTGTCATCGCCCATGTTGGCACCGTGATTGATACCGGATATCACCATATCCGGCATCTCGTCGAGCATGCCGGTCACGGCAAGATGAACGCAATCGGTGGGCGTGCCATTGACGTAGTAAAAACCGTTATGGGAACGCCGGAGAATAAGCGGCCGATCCAGTGTCAGCGAGTTGCTGGCACCGCTGCGGTCACGCTCGGGTGCAACAACGGTTATATTGGCAAGAGAGGAAAGTGTAGCGGCAAGGCAGGCCAGGCCGGGAGCAAAATAACCGTCATCGTTACTCAACAAAATCCGCATCGTTGGTATTTACGGTTAGCCTGTGAAGTCATCAAGCGGGGAAGCTTTTCCGGCCACCCCGCTTCAGGTTTAAATAATTGGTCGGGGCGAGAGGATTTGAACCTCCGACCACTTGCACCCCATGCAAGTACGCTACCAGGCTGCGCTACGCCCCGAAAGTCGGCATTATAGCCGAAACCTCTTGAATCGGCTAGAGACGGAGCAATTCCAGCACGCTTTTGATTTCCTGCCGCAACAGCGCCAGATCGACGCTCTCGCCGGCAGGTGACGCAAGGGATTCGACCTCAGGCGCTTCCCGCCCGCCGCCTTCTTCCAGGCGGTGGCGCGCGCCGCTGATGGTGAAGCCCTGCTCGTACAGCAGGTCGCGGATGCGGCGCACCAGCAGCACTTCATGATGCTGGTAGTAGCGTCGGTTGCCGCGCCGTTTCACCGGCTTGAGCTGGGTAAATTCCTGCTCCCAGTAGCGCAGGACATGCGGCTTTACCCCGCACAGTTCGCTCACTTCACCAATGGTGAAATAACGCTTTGCCGGGATCGGCGGCAAATCAGGCTTGCTTGCGGTTTCCACCACTTGCGGCCCCTAGATTGTAGGATTCTTCCACCAAAGCCTTCAGCTTTTGGCTGGCATGGAAAGTAACCACGCGCCGGGCGGTAATCGGAATTTCTTCTCCTGTCTTCGGGTTGCGGCCTGGGCGTTCGGGCTTCTGGCGCAATTCAAAATTGCCGAAGCCGGACAGTTTGACGCCATCCCCATTTTCCAGTGACAGGCGGATTTCCTCAAAAAAGGATTCCACCATGTCCTTGGCTTCCCTTTTGTTCAAACCTACTTTTTCAAACAGCAAATCCGCAAGTTCAGCTTTTGTTAGCGTCATTTATGCTCCTCAGTTACGTAATTTCGCGTCAAAGCGGGCAGCCAAAACTTCAGCGAGTTGCGCGGTCACCGCATCAACTGCTTCGTCGGTTAGAGTCTGCCGAGTATCTTGCATCAGAACCCGGAATGCAAGACTTTTTTTACCAGAATCAATACCTTTGCCGCGATAGACATCGAAAGCAGCCAGCTCGGTCACGATTTCCGGCAGGCCTTTCGACATTTCATCGAGCAAAGCCTGTGTGCTGATCTCCTCGTCAACAACCACGGCTAAATCGCGGCGAACCACCGGGAATTTCGAAATCTCGAAGAAGGCTGGCACCCTGGCACGCAGCAGTAGCGCCAGTTCCAACTCGAACAAAACCGGTGCGGCAGGCAGACCGTAATTCTGCCGCCACTTTGGATGCAGGCTGCCGATCCAGCCGACGAAATCATCCTCCAGCCAGATTTTTGCGCTCTGGCCCGGATGCAATGCCGGATGCGGGGCCGCCTCAAAACGAGGAACGGCGGGCCACAGCAGCGCTTCCACATCTGCCTTGGCATCATAAAAATCCACCGCGCGGGCAGGCTCGCCCCACTGTTCCGGTTTGGCCGCACCATAACACAGGGCGGCGATTCTTTCCGGCTGGTCGAAACCGGAACTCGTGTCCGCTGTTCCCTCACCCCTGCCCTCTCCCGCCCGCGGGAGAGGGGGGCGCGGTGTCGCTGCTGCGACGTTCATATTAAAGCAGCGCCCCATCTCGAACAAGCGCACACGCTCCTGCTTGCGGTTGAGGTTGAAGCGCAGGTTATCGATCAGGCCGCCGAACAGGGTGGAACGCATCACCCCCATCTGGCCGGCAATCGGGTTTTTCAGGAGCAGCGGCTTGTCGTTGCCGGCAAAATCGTGTTCCCAGGCCGCATCCACAAAGCTGTAGTTGATCACTTCCTGATAATCGCGCGCGGTCAGCATTGCCTGCAGCGCGTCTTTTCCCCGCTCGGCTTCCGGCTGGGCCAGCATGTCCAGGCTCCCCTTGGGCGCCACCGCGGGAATGTTGTCGTAACCATAAAGCCGTGCCATCTCCTCGATCAGGTCGGCCTCGATGGCCAGATCGAAGCGGTAGCTCGGCGGCGTCACCAGGAATATGCCGTCCTGCTCGGAAAAATCGAACTGTAGCCGGCGCAGCAGCCGCTTGATCTGTTCTGCACCGAGATCGATGCCGAGCACCAGGCAGAGACGGGCGACCCGCAGCCGGATAGAATCCCGTTGCGGCAAAGCGGCCGCCACTTCGGTCATTTCGCCTGCCGCGCCACCGCAGATTTCCAGCAGCAAGCCGGTTGCCCGCTCCAGAGCGATATGCGTTGCGGCGAAATCCACCCCACGCTCGAAGCGGTAGGAAGAATCGGTGGACAAGTTCAGACGGCGCGCCTTGCCGGCTACCGTATCCGGGCTGAAAAAAGCGCTTTCCAGGAAAATGGCGGCGGTCGAATCCGACACCGCGCTCGACTGCCCGCCCATGATACCGGCCAGCGCCAGGGCCTGCGCGTCGTCGGCGATCACCAGCATGTCCGCATCCAGTGCAACGCTTTGCTGGTTGAGCAGCTCCAGTCGTTCGCCAGGGCGGGCGAAGCGCACCGTGATGCCGCCTTTGACTTTTGCCAGGTCGAAGGCATGCAGCGGCTGCCCCAGTTCCAGCAGCACATAGTTGGTCACGTCGACGATCGCGCTGATTGGGCGAAGCCCGCTGCGCGCCAGACGCCGTGCCATCCACTCCGGCGTCGGCGCAGCCGGATTGAGGCCGCGCAGCACTCTGCCGCAATATCTGGGGCAGGCGGCGGGTTCGTTCACCATGACCGGCATCCGGTCGGAAATAACTGCCGGGCTGGCCGGAATCTGCGGCACCTTCAGGCCGGCACCCGTCACCGCAGCCACCTCGCGCGCCACGCCGGCGATGCTCAGGCAGTCGCTGCGGTTGGGCGTGAGCTTGAGGGTGAACAGCTTGTCGTCAAGATCGAGATAAACCCGGATCGACAGGCCCACCGGCGCATTGGCCGGCAGCAGCAGCAAGCCGCTGCTCACTGCGGCCAAACCCAGCTCCTGTTCCGAACACAGCATGCCGCAGGATTCGACGCCGCGCACCCTGGCCTGCTTGATCGCCATCTTCGGCAGCAGCGCCCCGACCATGGCGCAGGGCACTTTCGCCCCGGCATGAACATTGGCCGCACCGCACACGATTTGCAGCGGTTCGCCCGAGCCCACATCCACCCGGCAGACATTGAGCCGGTCGGCATTCGGATGCTTTTCCAGTGACAGCACCTCGCCCACCACCACCTTGTCGAAGGCGGGGGCGACCGATTCCAGCGCCTCCACTTCAAGCCCGGCCATGGTCAGGGCATGTGCAAGCCGATCGCTGTCGAGATCGGGATTAACGTAGGTGCGCAGCCAGTTTTCTGAAAATTTCATAGCACATTATTGCCACGAAAAGGCGCAAAAATCACAAAAAAATCTGTGCCTTTTGTGCCTTTTTGTGGCTAGTTGAATTGTTTTAAAAATCTCAAATCGTTCTCGAAGAACAAGCGCAGATCGTTCACGCCGTAACGCAGCATGGCCAGGCGCTCCACGCCCAGGCCGAATGCGAAGCCCAGGTATTTCTCGCTATCCACGTTCACATGCCCCAGCACGTTGGGATGCACCATGCCGCAGCCCAGCACTTCGAGCCAACCGGTATGGCTGCATACGCGGCAGCCTTCGCCGCCGCACATCACGCAGCCGATATCCATCTCCGCCGAAGGTTCGGTAAAGGGAAAGAACGAGGGGCGAAAGCGCACCTTGAGGTCGTCGCGTTCGAAAAAGCGCTGCATGAAATCCGCCAGCACGCCCTTGAGCTCGGCAAAATTCACTTTCTCGTCCACCCACAGCCCTTCCACCTGGTGAAACATGGGAGTGTGCGTCACGTCGGAATCGCAGCGATACACCCGTCCCGGCGCGATGGCCTTGAGCGGCGGACGGTGTTCCTGCATGTAATGCACCTGCACCGGAGACGTATGGGTGCGCAGCACATGCCGTTCGTCCAGGTAGAAGGTGTCGTGCATGGCACGGGCGGGATGGTTCTCGGGAATGTTCAGCGCAGTGAAATTGTAGAAATCGCTTTCGATTTCCGGCCCTTCGGCGACGCTGAAACCGATCGAATTAAACAGCGACTCGATGCGCCTGAGCGTTCGTGTTACCGGATGCAGCCCGCCCACGCCCAAACCCCGCCCGGGCAGGGTGACGTCCAGCGCTTCGTGCGCCAACTGCTGCTGCAATTGGTGCTTCTGGATGGCCTCACGCCGTTCTTTCAGCGCCAGTTCGACCTGATCCTTGATCTGGTTGATACGGGCGCCCGCTTCGCGACGCTCTTCCGCCGGCATCTTGCCGAGCTGTTTGAGCTGTTCGGTAAGAACCCCGCTTTTGCCCAGATAGCGCGCCTTGACCTGCTCAAGTTCGGCCGGGTTATCTATTCCAGCGAAGGCGGCCTGTGCTTCTTTCAGGATTGCGTCTAGGTTTTGCATTTCCGGAATCTTCAAATAAGCCTAAAAACGGCGATAACCACGAATGACACGAATTTTCACGAATAAACACGAATAGTTTCAGAGACAAACCTCGCGCCGCCAAGCAGGTGAACCACCCAAACTAAGCTACCGATACTGAATTATATTAGTGAATATTCGTGTTTCATTCGTGTAAATTCGTGGTTAAAAGCTTTTTCCAGGATAAAACCACCCAAACAAAAAAGGAGGCTTCTCAGCCTCCTTTTTCTTTACTGCTGCTTAGGCCGCGAGGCGGGCTTTTACCTGATCCACGATATGTGCAAAAGCGGGCTTGTCGAACACTGCCAGATCGGCCAGCACTTTGCGGTCCACTTCAATCGCGGCTTTCTTCAGGCCGTTCATGAATACGCTGTAGGTCAGACCCAGTTCGCGGGCCGCCGCGTTGATACGGACTATCCACAGTGCGCGGAACTGGCGCTTCTTCTGGCGGCGGTCGCGGTAAGCATACTGACCGGCCTTCATCACCGCCTGTTTGGCGATGCGGTATACGTTCTTGCGGCGGCCGCGGAAACCCTTGGCCTGTTCCAGAACTTTCTTGTGGCGCGCGCGCGCCGTTACACCACGTTTAACTCTTGGCATTTTCCAGTCTCCTTATGCGTAGGGCATCATGGCGCGAACCGACTTCATGTCGTTCGCGCAAACCAGCGAAGTACCGCGCAGCTGACGCTTGCGCTTGGTGGTTTTCTTGGTCAGGATGTGACGCAGATGGGAATGGGTGCGCTTGATGCCCCCGCCTCCCAGAGACTTGAAGCGCTTTGCGGCGCCGCTCTTGGTTTTCATCTTAGGCATGTTCAACTCCACTATTTTAGCTTGATGCCAGGCGCTCCCCTGCGGGGAAACTTGACAGCCTCAACACCACTTGTTTTTGCGCTGCACTTACTTCTTTTTCGGCGACAACACCATCACCATCTGACGCCCTTCCATTTTCGGGAATTGCTCGACCGTGCCGTGTTCGGCAAGATCGGCCTCGACGCGCTTGAGGAGCCGTAAGCCGATCTCCTGGTGCGCCATTTCCCGCCCGCGGAAACGCAACGTGATTTTGCACTTGTCGCCTTCTTCCAGGAAACGTATCAGATTGCGCAGTTTGATCTGATAGTCCCCCTCGTCCGTTCCCGGACGAAACTTCACTTCCTTGACCTTGATCTGTATCTGCTTCAGCTTGGCTTCGTGCTGTTTCTTGCTTTCGCGGTATTTGAACTTGCCGTAATCCATCAAACGGCAAACCGGCGGTTGGGCCTGCGGGGCGATCTCGACCAAGTCTATCTCGGCCTCTTCCGCCATGCCCATGGCCACGGCCAAACTAACAATACCAAGCGGCTCCCCTTCGATACCGACCAAACGAACCTCGGGTGCAGTGATCTCACCATTGATTCGCGATTCCTTTTCCTGAGCGATAGTAAAAACTCCAGTCTGAAAAATAATTAAGCCGCGACCACCCTCTTGGCCACCTCGTCCTTGAGCCGCCCGATCAACGCTTCCAGCGGCATCTGGCCAAGGTCTTCGCCTTTGCGGGTACGCACGGCAACTTGTTTCGAAACCACCTCTTTATCCCCCACGATCAGGAGGTAAGGCAGCCTCTGCAAACTATGTTCCCGAATTTTATAGGTTATTTTCTCATTTCTCAAGTCCGATTCAACCCGAAGGCCGCTCTTCCTGAGTTCAGCCACGACTTCCCGGGCATAATCCGCCTGCGCATCGGTGATGTTCATCACCACCGCCTGCACGGGCGCCAGCCACATCGGGAAAGCGCCGGCATGATGCTCGATCAGTATGCCGATGAAGCGCTCCAGCGAACCGAGAATGGCGCGATGCAGCATCACCGGCACCTGCCTGGAACTGTCTTCGGCGATGTAAGTCGCGTCGAGCCGGCCCGGCATGGAGAAATCGACCTGAATGGTGCCGCACTGCCAGACGCGGCTGAGGCAGTCGCGCAGGGAAAACTCGATTTTCGGCCCGTAGAATGCGCCCTCGCCCGGCTGCAATTCGAATTCCAGGCCCTTGCGCTTGAGCGCGGTTTCCAGCGCCGCTTCCGCCTTGTCCCACACCGCGTCCGATCCAACCCGCTGCTCCGGACGGGTGGACAGCTTGACGACGATGTCGCTGAAACCGAATTCGGCATAAACCTGTTGCAGCAGGTCGATGAATTGCGCCACTTCGTCCTGGATCTGGGCTTCGGTGCAGAAAATATGGGCATCGTCCTGGGTGAAATTGCGCACCCGCATGATGCCGGCGAGCGTACCGGACGGCTCGTTGCGGTGGCAGGAACCGAATTCGGCCAGACGCAGCGGCAGGTCGCGGTAGCTCTTCAGACCCTGGTTGAACACCTGGATGTGGCACGGGCAGTTCATCGGCTTGACCGCGTAGTCGCGGTTTTCCGAGTGGGTGGTGAACATCATCGCCTGGAACTTGTCCCAGTGGCCGGACTTCTCCCACAGCGAGCGGTCCACCACCTGCGGCGTGCGGATTTCCTGGTAGCCGTTATCGCGAAACACCTGGCGCATGTACTGCTCGACAGCCTGATACAGCGTCCAGCCGTTGGGATGCCAGAACACCATGCCCGGCGCTTCTTCCTGGGTGTGGAACAGGTCCAGCAGCTTGCCGATCTTGCGGTGGTCGCGCTTTTCCGCCTCTTCCAGGCGGTGCAGATAGGCTTCCTGGTCTTCCTTCTTCGCCCAGGCGGTGCCATACACCCGCGTCAGCATTTCATTCTTCGAGTCGCCGCGCCAGTAGGCGCCAGCCACCTTCATCAGCTTGAACACCTTGAGCCTGGCCGTGGAGGGTACGTGCGGGCCGCGGCACAGGTCGGTGAAATCGCCCTGAGTGTAGAGCGACAAATCCTCTTCGCTGGGAATGGATTCGATGATCTGGGCCTTGTAATGCTCGCCCAAACCCTTGAAGAAAGAGATGGCGCCGGAACGGGACAGCACCTTGCGCTCGACCTTGAGGTCGGCCTTGACGAGTTCCGCCATCTTCTTTTCGATGGCTTGCAGGTCTTCGGGCGTGAACGGGCGCTTATAGGAAAAATCGTAGAAGAAGCCGTCTTCGATCACCGGACCGATGGTGACCTGGGCTTCGGGAAACAGGGTTTTGACGGCCTGCGCCAGGAGATGCGCGGTGGAATGGCGGATAACCTCCAGACCTTCCGCGTCCCGCTCGGTCACGATGGCAAGCTCGGCATCGGATTCGATGCGATGAGAGGTATCCACCAGCCTGCCGTCAAGCTTGCCGGCCAGAGCGGCGCGCGCCAGGCCGGCGCCGATGCTGGCGGCCACCTCGGCCACCGTTACCGGCTGGTCAAATTTGCGCTCGGAACCATCAGGCAAGCGAATTACGGGCATTTCAATCCTACCAAAGAAAAAGTGCGGCAGGGCCGCACTTTTCGGGAAGCTGGTAGGCGCGATTGGACTCGAACCAACGACCCCCACCATGTCAAGGTGATGCTCTAACCAACTGAGCTACGCGCCTAAATAAAAACGAAGCGCATTCTAACCCAATTTGCGCCAGTATTCAAATAGCGTTTTGCCGGGCCGCCGGATCCTGTCGGTAAAACGCTGCAAGCTGCCGGTATATCGCAGGATATTCAAGCAGCAGCGCGTGCGGGATCTCGAAAAAAGCCTCGCTCATCACGGCGAAGAATTCCCCGGGGCTTTCCGCTGCGTACGGATCAATCGCCGTTTCCACGCCGGAAGAGGTTTTGCCGCAAAAATCATCGTATGCCGCAGCAAAATCCCGCGTCCAGGAAGCGCGGTCCATGCCAGCATGCAGCGGCGGGAAACCATCCGGCGCCCCGTTCAGCATGTCCAGCTTGTGGGCAAATTCGTGGATCACCACGTTGACGCCATCACATGCCCCGGAATGTGCCACATCGGAGCCGGACAGGATGACCGGCCCGCGCTCCCAGGATTCGCCTATCATCGGGTCGCGCATGACATGCACCACGCCGGCTTCGTCGACGGACTCATGCTCCGGCACAAACTCATCCGGATAAACAATCACCGACACCCATCCGTCGTAATAATCCAGGCCAAGATTCAGTATCGGCAGGCAAGCCTGGGCGGCGATTTTCAAGCGTATGTCTTCATCCAGGGAATACCCGCCAACCGGAACGACTTCCTTCTCGTGCAGGAACAAAATCGCCAGTTCGCGCAGGCGCGCAAGATCTTCTCCCGGCAAGCCATGCAACAAGGACAAATCCGAAATGGCGGCGCGCCAAGCCGACTCGGACAGTGCAGAACGCCGCAGGATGCGCTGCCTGCGCCAGTGCTTGACGCTCCAGCTCATGTTTTCACTGAAAAATCGCAACACATTGATAAATATGTATATATTTTACATAAAGAAAATACTTGAAAGCGCCGTGAAGTTCTCTATATTTAAAAATAGGGGGAAAAACAGATCTCAGAAATAATTTTTCCATCAACCGAGGAGCGACACGGAGGAGTGAAAAATGCATCGCTTGTTCATTCAAACCGAAGCCATATTGTATGAGTTCCGCAAGCATATTCCCGCAAGCTGCAAGACCGCAAAATCCATAGACCGCAACGACTCCTGGGATCGCGTCGCGCTATTCGCCAAGGATGACGGTTTTCTTGAAATCGCCGAACAGTTGGAAAGAATGAAAAACCAGCTGCTCACCGCTGCCCACTGAAACCGATTCGCTTTACCCGATATTACCGGACACCTCCCAACCACAGCAGCTAGTGTCTAATTGCATAAGTCTGCGTCAATATCGAGGCCGAGGATTTGGCGCGGATGGCGCGAAGGCAACCGCAGCCATAGCCGTTCTATGGCGAGGATTGGCGACAAAGCCAGCCGCGTCAAAGACCGGCCGAATATAGCAAGACTTGTGCAATTAGACACTAGCGGCTGCTGTGGCGGTGGGCCCAAGACACGCCCGGCACATCCCGAAGCAAGGCAAGAATCCGGTTCAACTGATCGACGTCGGAAATCTGCACGGTAAAGCGCATACCGGCTTGAAGACCGTGGCTTAAGGTGCTCACTGCGGTCACATTGATCTTCTCGCGCGTCAGCACATCGGAAATATCCCGCAGCAAGCCTTGCCGGTCATTCGCTTCAACCTCGATATCCACCTCGTACTGGCCGCCGCTTTTCACACCCCAACTGGCGCTGAGCAGCCGGTCGCGCATACTCTCGTCGAAATGCAGAATATTCGGGCAATCCAGGCGGTGGATCGCCACGCCCCGGCCGCGCGTGACGAAGCCGACGATCTCGTCCGGCGGCACCGGCTTGCAGCATTTCGCAATCGAGGTCAGCAGCCCGCCCTCGCCGTAAATCAACACGCCGGATGAAGACGGCTGCACGGCACCGGGACGAGGCGCGGGCAAATGCCATTCTTCCTCGCCCACTTTCTGTCCGGCTTCTTCCTGCACCGCAGCCATCACCTGACGGGCGGTAATGTCGCCGCGCCCGATGGCAGCGAACAAATCGTCCGGTTTGGCGAAGCGGTTCTTCTGCGCCAATGCTTCAAGATTGGCCAGGGGCAAGCCGAGCCGGTGAGTTTCGCGCTCCAGCGCCTCTCGCCCCTGGGCGACGTTTTCCTCATGGTGCTGGTGCTTGAACCAGTGGCGGATTTTCGCCTTGGCACGCGAGGTTTTGACATAGCCCAGATTGGGGTTGAGCCAGTCGCGGGAAGGGCCGCCCTGCTTGACGGTGATGATCTCGACCCGCTGGCCGTTCTGAAGCGGATAGGTGAGCGGCACGATATTGCCGTCCACCTTGGCGCCGCGGCAGCGGTCTCCCAGACCGGTGTGCACATGGTAGGCAAAATCCACCGGCGTGGCCCCCTTGGACAGCGCCACCACCTTGCCCTGCGGGGTAAGGATGTAGACCGTGTCCTGGAACAGCCCGGTCTTGAACTGCTCCATCAGTTCGCCGGCATCTTGGACGTCCTCCTTCCATTCCATGATCTGGCGCAGCCAGGCGATTTTTTCCTCGAAGCCGGCGTCCCGCTTGCCCCCCTCCTTGTAGCGCCAGTGCGCGGCCACACCCAATTCGGCGTGATTATGCATGTCGTGGGTGCGGATCTGCACTTCCAGCGCCTTGTCCTCCGGTCCGACCACGGCGGTGTGCAGCGAGCGGTAATCGTTGCCCTTGGGGTGGGCGATATAATCGTCGAATTCGCCCGGGATCGGCTGCCACAAAGCATGCACCACGCCCAGGGCGGTGTAGCAGTCCTTGATGTCGTTCACCAGCACCCGCACCGCGCGCACATCGTAGACTTCGCTGAAATCCACGTTCTTGCGCTTCATCTTCTTGTAAATACTGTAGATATGCTTGGGGCGCCCCGACACCTCGGCGCCGATGCCGTTTTTCTCCAGCTCCAGCCGCAGCGATTCGCGCACTTGGGTGATGTAGTCTTCGCGGCCGATGCGCTTTTCGTCCAGCAACCGGGCGATTTTCTTGTACAGTTCGGGTTCGAGATAGCGGAACGAGAGGTCTTCCAGCTCCCATTTCACCTGCCATACCCCGAGCCGGTTCGCCAGCGGCGCAAAAATATCCTGCACCTCGCGCGCCACATGGCGGCGGACTTCCTCGTCATCGCTATGCGCGAGCTCGCGCATCGCCTGGGTGCGCTCGGCGAGCTTGATCAGCACCACCCGGATGTCCTCCACCATGGCCAGCAGCATCTTGCGCAAGGACTCGATGTGGGCGCCCTGCTCGCGCTTGTCGCCGCCTGCCGGCGCCTCGTATTCGCGGATCTGCCCCATGCGCGCCACACCGTCCACCAGCCGGGCGATGCCGGCGCCGAAGCGCTCTTCAACTTTCGTGTACCAGTCGGGATCTACATCCGCCACTCCATGCAGGATCGAGGCCACGACGCTTTCACAGTCCATGCGCTGCAATGACAGGATGGCTGCCGTGCCCAGCGCATGGCTCACGAGATCGTGCTCGCCGGCGTAAAGCTCCTGGATAAACTCGCAGGCACGTAGCAGCGCCTCCTGCTCCTGCGGGCTGAAATCGGCGCACGCGGATGCCGTCCAGGCAGCGCAATCCGGCTGCTCGGCACCGTTCAGGGGTTTGTGCTTTGTCGTGACTGAAACCATACCTGATTCATCCCATAAAAAGCAGTTGAACCGCCAAGACGCCAAGGACGCCAAGTAATGGCGAAGAAAAGGCCGAGTGAGCCGAATCAGACTATGGATGATCAGCAAGCATCCTGTAACGGCTGCATTTCTTGGCGATCTTGGCGTCTTGGCGGTTCCAATAGCCGTTTATAGAATCATACCTCAATTAGAATCTTGCCAATAACGCCGGCGCTCCTGGCGCCAGGTTCGCAGCGTTACCCCGCTCTGCCGCTCGAAACTCAGCAGCACTGCCCCGTCCCGGTCGGAACGATAGAGCCGGCTGCCCAGTGCCCGGTAGCGCGCCACCACCTCCGGCTTGGGATGGCCGAAGTGGTTGCGGTAGCCGGCGGTGAAAATCACGATGGACGGATTGACCTGGCGGATAAACGCCTCGGTGGAAGATGTCTTGCTGCCGTGATGCGGCGCCACCAGCAGCGTGGCGGCCAGGGCGCCGGGGCTGCGCGCGAGAATTTCCGCCTCGGATTCGCGCTCGATGTCGGCGGGCAAAAGCACGCTGCCGTAGGGCGAGGTGATTTTCAGCGTGCAACCGCGCGCGTTGTTTCTGAGGCGCTCGTCGGCGTAGCTTTCCAAGCCTGGATGAAGCATCTCGAAGCGGACCCCGTCCCACTCCCAGGACTGCCCGGCGAAACAGGGAAGCGACTTTCCGGCATGGGGCAGAATCGGGCTGCCGGCCGGCAGCGAGGAAGCCAGCCAGCCGACCGGGACAGCATCCAGCACCGAAACCGCCCCGCCGCTGTGATCGCTGTCGTCGTGCGTCACGATCAGCCCGTCGAGCCGCTTGATGCCGGCGGCGCGCAAATAGGGCACGACGATGCGACTGCCGCTGTCCGCATCGGCGGTGTAGCGCGGGCCGGTATCATAGAGCAGCGCATGCTTTTGGGTCTGCGCCACTACCGCCAGCCCCTGCCCGACATCCAGCACGGCCAGCCGCAGTTCGCCCTTGCCGGGCGGCAGCGGAAGCACCATGAACATCGGCGCCAGCCCTGCCGCGCCCAGCCAGCGTGCAGGGAAACCGCGCGGCAGCAGCAGCCAGAGTATGCCCAGCGCCGCCGCCAATACCGTCCACACCGGCGGCGCGTGCTGCTGCCATACCGCTTCGGGCATTCGGCCAAGCCATTCCAGCGCGGCCATGCACCACGCCATCACCTGGTGCGCCAGCAGCAGCGGAAAATCGAGCGGCAGAATAGCGCCCGCCAGGGTCAGCGGCACCACCACCAGGCTGATGACGGGAATCGCGAATGCGTTGGCCAGCGGCGAAACCAGAGACACCTGCTGGAACATGAGCAGCAGGGACGGCACCAGCCCCAGCGTCACAGCCCATTGCACATTCCCCCACTCGCGCAGCCAGTGCGGCCGCTTGAGGCGCCCGGCGCCGGCATACATGATCACCCCCACCGCGCCGAACGACAGCCAGAAGCCGGGAGCGAACACCGCCCACGGGTCGAATACGACCACCGCCAGCAAGGCCAGCGCCAGCACCGCAGAGGCTGAACTGGCGCGCCCCAGCCATAGCGCCGCCGCCACCACCGACAGCATGTACAGGGTGCGCTGGGTCGGCACGCCGAAGCCAGACAACAGCGCATAGGCCAGCGCGGTCAGCGCCCCTGCCAGGACGGCGGCCTTGCGTGCCGGCAGGCGCAAGGTAAGAAATGAACTGCGCCGCCACAGGCCGTATACCAGAATGTATGCCAGGCTGGCGATCATGGTGACATGCAGCCCCGAGATACTCATCAGGTGGTTCACCCCGGTGCGCAGGAACACCTTCCATTGCTGCGCTGAAATGGCGTTCTGCTCGCCGATAGCCAGGGCCTTGAGCACGCCCGTGTAGGGACGCTCGCCCAATACATCCCGAAACCGCCGCGCCACGCCCTCGCGCAGCATTTCGACCAGGTAGCCGCTTCGGTAAACGCGCCCGGCCAGGCGGCGGTTGCCTTCATCCTGGCGCACGTAGCCGCTGGCGCGGATGTTGCGCTCCAGCAGCCACCCCTCGAAATCGAAGCCGTTCGGATTGGCGTTGCCGTGGGGACGCTTGAGGCGCACCGTCAACTGCCAGCGCTCGCCGGCGTGGAAGTCGGGTGGCGCGGCCTTCACCGATTTTTTGCCGAAGCCGCTGCTGTAAGCCGTAAGCTGGATATGGCGCGGCACGACGGCATCGAGGGTTTTTACGCGCTCGACGTCGAACTCGAAGCGCATGCCGCGCTCCGTAGCCACAGGCAATGCGGCCACCACGCCGACAACCTGCACATCTCGCCCCTCCCAGGCTGACGGCAGCGCATCGGCAAGACGCTGTTGCGCCATGAACGCAGCCCAGAAAAACCCGAGACCGAACAAAACGAATTTGACCAGTACCGATCTAAAAAGGGGGAAACCGCCGGGCACGAACCTGCCCGACAGCCACAGCAGCGGCAGCAGGCCGGCCCAGGCGAGGCCCGGCAGCGCCGCCTGCTGCTGCAACAGCCAGACACCGAGGACAAAGGCGAGAATGTTGCTGCGCATGATAAAAGAAGTCCTGAGCGTGAGATCCTGAGAAGGCGCGCGTTTTCCTCAGCGCTCAGAACTGTTTTTCCAGCACTCCGTCCACCAGACGCAGCACCCGCTCCGCCCGTGCTGCCAGTTCCATGTCATGGGTGACGATGACGAAGCTGGTGCCGAGTTCCCGGTTCAGTTCCAGCATCAGGTCGAACACCCCTTCCGCGGTATGGCGGTCGAGGTTGCCGGTCGGCTCATCCGCCAGCACGCAGGCCGGGCGAGTCACCAGGGCACGCGCCACGGCGGCGCGCTGGCGTTCGCCGCCCGACAACTCGCCTGGGGTATGGGCAAGGCGGTGTCCGAGGCCGACCTGGTTCAGTATTTCCGCCGCCTGGGCATATGCCGCGTCCGGCTTCATGCCCCGGATCAGGAGCGGCATGGCGACGTTTTCAAGCGCGGAAAACTCCGGCAGCAGGTGGTGGAACTGGTAGATGAAGCCGAGCGACCGATTGCGCAGCCGGCCGCGCTCGGCTTCGCTCAATTCCCGGACGTTGCGTTCCATGATGCGCACTTCACCCGACGTGGCCTCGTCCAGCCCGCCCAGCAAATGCAGCAGCGTGCTTTTGCCGGAGCCGGAAGCACCGACGATCGCCACCCGTTCGCCGCGCGCGACTTTCAGGTTGACGCCAAGCAGCACCGGCACTTCGACCTTGCCCTGGTGGAAAACCTTGTGCAGATCGGTACAGGAAAGGACGGTTCCATGAGGAGTGAGGGGAGCACCACAAGGGTGCTCCGACTTTCTATGCGCTGAAGCGCATGAAAGGTCGTATGAGGGGTGAGAGGCAACAACCCCCGCACCGCTTTTTACCTCACTCATCACTCTTGCCTCCTCACTCATAAAGTAACCCCTCCATCGGAGCTCTCATAGGGCCCAAGAAATCGGTCGCCGTTGAAATGAATGAGGTGAGAGGGAGCCTCTGCCACCCACACTTCAGTTTCCCAGGCAATTTCGCCGAGGTAACGGGCCATGAGCGCGCGGGAAGGGAAAGCCGTCACATAAACCAGCCCGGCAGACGAACCGGCAAACAGCCGGGCCAGCTCGTCATGGCGTTTTCCATTGACCGGGCCGTGACTGGTGACCGATTCGACCAGAAGCAGCCAATTACGGTCAGGATAATAGATTACGACATCCGGCATCTTGCCATGTGCATCCACGGTCACGCCCAGCCTGGCCAACAGGGTATGATCGAAGTAACCCCATTTATCGCCGGTATCCCCAGCATAGATCAGGATGCCCCCTGGCACAAAACGCGGGCCAAATTTTTCGATAATCGCCTTGATCAGCTCGCTATGTTCGCCTGGGCTTAATTGAATTTCGCTACCGGATGTGATTTTCACCGGGACGCGATTCAAATCCCGTGCCTTCGCATACCGAGCGACTAGCGTTTGACGGATCGAGAGGTATGCCGCCAGTTTCTTCGCCCATGCCTTCGTGCCAAAAGTCCGCAGCAAGGCAAGCGCCTCCGGTTCAATCTGATAAACGAATTTCGGGCTATTGACAGGACGCGACGGCTTGTCCGGGTTGGGAGTCGCCATCCCGGCATCGACAAACTGGTGTACCGTCCGACGACGGAACGTTTCCCGCGTGTTCGGTTTGTAAGCCGTCCCATAGTGGTCACGACTGAATTCCATCATCGGCGTAATGCCGATCAGCGGGTTATCGGCCTGCCGCCATGACTTGCCTGGCATGAGATTTACCAAGGCCAACAGGCAAAGAGCGGAACGCTCATTCTGCTGCGCACGCGGGAAGCCAAGCGCAACAAGGATTTTCAACGCATCGTCAATGTTTTTGCGTTCACTCATACCATGCTTTCCAGTTTTGCATCGATCCGTTCCTGCGACAGATTTTCCTGCTCCTTCGCCCAGCGGCCAAGCGCAATCAGCGCATCACGGCCAGGGTACTTCATCAGCCTCAAGTCGGTCGCGTTGACCTGGGTATGCCCGCTAAACCGGCGGAAACACTCGTCAATTGCCGTGGAGTTCAAGAACACCGCCAGGCCCCGCGCCAGATCTTCCGGCAAACCTTGCTTGCGCTGATGGAAAACATTCAGATGGTTTTCAAAACCCAAAAGAGGCGTGTCGAACACATCCGGGCAAACCATGCTCGCCACGATGCGGCGCTTTTCCTCCTTGGACGAGAAACGCCGCACAACGGCATAGAAACCGTTCGGGTAAAGCAACTTGTCGGTTTCCGGGTGGCGCATCAGCGCGTTGGGCTTCTTCATCCCCGGCTTCGGCCACTCGATGGATAGCCCGGTGAAATGGCCGGGATAGAGCAAGGGAACGGCACCCGTCTCCGGCATTTCGCGCAGATGCTCCCTAACCCGGAAATCGACAACCGGCCCGGTCGACACCTCGACGCCAATGTCCGCCAACGAGTAGCAAAAGACCGGGGACAGCGCCATGGAGTTATGTTCCGGGGAGGTTGGAACGTGAATAAAGCGCTCGGCGACACCGGGAAAAACGATTTGGTCAAACGGGTAAACATGAGTCGTATAGTCGGAAAAGCTGTCGTCGGTTGATGTGGAAACCGTCACGTCACCCTGCTGGCCGCCGCGCTCTAGCAGGATAATGACGTTTTCCTGCAATACTTTGTCGTCCTTGAAAGCTTTGTCGCGCGAGGCAAACAGATGCATATGCCGGATCGCCGCGCGCGCGAGAATGAATTCACGGAATGGTTGGTAATAGGGGCCATTGCAGAAGCTGCGGGGAATGATGGCAACGATTTGGCCGCCAGTGTCCGTCAACGCCAAGGCTAGCGCAACAAAAGCCGAATACAGATTAACCGTTTCGATTCCGACCTGACGAAGCAAGTGCCGATGGCGAGAATTACTATTAATCTTTTTGTAAGGCGGATTAAGGATGACGAAATTAAATTTTTCTGCCATTCCGAACTGAATTTGGTTGATGGCGCTTTCAATAAAATCGCTTCGGACCAAGTCGGCAGAAAACTTTATTCCGCCATCGGAGAGCAACTGCCGATAAGTCTCGATTTCCTCGGCAAGGTAAGAAACCAGAAGATCGTCGAGCTCATACAATGTAACCGAAACATCAGATATCCGTAGCTTGGATTTTCTCACCTTTTCCAAAAAAGCGACTGTCAGTGACCCGACCCCAGCACCGGCGTCGAGAAGCCGGATGGATGAGCAATTAGACAAATCGAAAAGCCCCGCCATAAAATCCGCAGTACAGCGGGGCGTCATGAACTGGCCAAAATCCGCGCGTCTACCGGGGTTAAGCTGGGAAGATGCCTCAAGGCGTGCCTTCTCGATTCGAGGCTGGCAATTTTCCAGTTGGAGAGGGGTGCGGGGTAATAAATGAGGTGTAACAACCCCCGCATCGCTTTTGACTTCGCTCCTCACTCCCGCCCCCTTACTCATATCTCAACGCCTCCGCCGGGTTGGTCTTCGAGGCCCGCCAGCTCGGATAGAGCGTCGCCAGCAGGGTGAGGACAAAAGATACGGCGGCGATCACCGCGACATCGGGCAATTGCAGGTCGGAAGGCAGCTCGCTGATGTAATACACGTCCTTGGCCAGAAAATGCACGCCGAAGAGCCGCTCGATCGCCGGCACCACCACGTCGATGTTGAGCGCCAGCACCACGCCGCCGGCCACGCCGATGAGCGTCCCGATCACCCCGATCAGGGTGCCCTGGACAATGAAAATCTTCATGATGCTGGCGGGCGAAGCACCGAGCGTGCGCAGGATGGCGATGTCGGCCTGCTTGTCGGTGACCGCCATCACCAGGGTGGAAACGATGTTGAACGCCGCCACCGCGACGATCAGCAGCAGGATGATGAACATCACGTTCTTTTCGATCTGGATGGCGCGGAAGAAGTTGGCGTGCTGCCGCGTCCAGTCGCTGATATAGAAATCGTCGCCAAACAGGGCCGACAGCTCACGCCCTACCTGCGGCGCGCGATACATGTCCTTGAGCTTGAGCCGCACGCCGGAAACGCGGTCGCCCATGCCGTAAAGCTTTGCCGCATCATCCAGATGAATCAATGCCAGCCCGGCATCGTATTCGTACATGCCGGCCTCGAAAATGCCCACCACGGAAAACTGTTTCAGGCGCGGCATGATGCCGGCCGGCGTGACCCGACCCTGGGGCGCGATCACCACCACCTTGTCGCCCAGCGATACCGCCAGCGTCCTGGCCAGCTCGGCTCCGAGCACGATGCCGAACTCCCCGGCGCGCAGGCTTTCCAGCCGCCCGGCTTTCATCTTGCCGCCCAGATCCGACACCTTTTCCTCCAACGCCGGCAGGATGCCGCGGACGACCGAGCCCTGCACCGTCTGATCATAGGACAACAGCCCCTGCGCCATGATATAGGGGGCCGCGCCGGTTACCTCGGGATGCTTGGCCGCTACCGCCGACACCTGTTGCCAATCGGCCAGGGTGTTATTCGCGCCGCTGATCTGTATGTGCGCCGCCACCCCCAGGATGCGGGTGCGCAGCTCTTTCTGAAAGCCGTTCATCACGGAAAGCACCACGATCAGGGCGGCGACGCCCAGCGCAATGCCCAGCATGGAAACCAGGGAAATAAAGGAAATAAAATGGTTACGCCGCTTGGCACGGGTGTAACGCAAACCGACAAAAAGCTCGAAAGGACGCACGGAAAAAGGCCGAAAATAGCTGGAAAAGCGGCTAGTTTGCCACCGAACCATCCGCAACACAAAAAAGCGCTGGCCAGAGGACAGTTTTTTCCGGGTCAGCCCGCACGGGAAACATCGCGCTCATCATCGTCGATGACCACCCGGTTCCGCCCCGACTCCTTGGCCCGGTAAAGTGCCTGATCGGCCCGTCCGATGATGTCCTCGGCCCGGCTCTCGCCGCTGCGCAACAAGGCGCCGCCCACGCTGACGGTAACATTCAGCGGGATATTCTCCTGGCCGATCACGACCGGAGAGGCGGCTACGCAAGACCGGACAGCTTCTGCCGCTTCCGCCAGCTTCACGGCATCGGCATCGGGCAGAATCATCATGAATTCCTCGCCGCCGTAGCGCACCAGGATGTCCGACTTGCGCGCCCGGTTCAGCAGACGCGCGCTGATTTCCCGCAGCACGCGGTCACCCGCCTGATGTCCATAGTTGTCATTGACGGCCTTGAAGTGATCCAGGTCCAGCATCAATATTCCGAGCGGAACCGCATGACGTTCCGCGTAGTGGATCGCTTCGTTGAGGCGGGCAAAGCCGTAGTTCTTGGCGCGCAAACCGGTCAGCCCATCGGTGATGGCATCTGTGTAGTGGCGGGCATTCTCCAGGGCGAGCCCGATGTGCGCCGACAGATTGCGGAGCAGCTTGTCGTCCAGAATGGGAAGGGTCTCCGCCGCAAAGCCGTAGCCCGCCAGCAGCCCCGTCAAGCGCTCGCCGTCGAAGAAGGGAATCACGAAATACCATTGCCCCTCGATCGAATATTGCATTTCTATCCGCTGCGCGCAGGCATCGGCTACCAGCTTTTGAGGAATGCGCGCCAGCGCCGGGCATTCCTCCATGCTCCCGGTCCCGCAGACGTAGGGCTCATCGCCGCCCGATCCGGCCACGCTGCAACACCACCCTTCCTTGCCGCTTTCCACGCAGAACACCAGCATGCTTAGCGGGAGCCGGTCGCGCAGAATCATGAGCACGATGGCCTGCACATCCGTCATGTGCAGGCTGCGGCTGGCTTCCACCATGATGGCGTAGAGCAGGCCAAGCTCACTATTGGAGTGCTTCATCTCCTCCATCTGCTCTTCGATCTTCGCCGCCATCTGGTTGAAACTCCTGGCCAGCAGCCCGAGTTCGTCGCTCCGCCGCACCGGGATCCGCGTGCCCATGTCTCCCCCTGTGATCGCGGACGCCGCTTCTGCCAGGGCGCGCACGGGTTTGTGCACCAGGTAGCGCAACAGCAACACGACGAGGGACAGCATCGCCAGGACGGAGGCGGCGGAGATCGCCAGCATCAGCCAGTTCCGTTGCGCCGCCGCACGTTCCGCCGGCGCGAGATCGAAATCGATTGCGATCATGCCGCGGAACGTCTCGGGCTGGCTATGGCAGCGGACACAGGCAGGCTGCTTGGGAATCGGGCTGATGACGCGCAGCAGGCGGCTGCCGTCTGCGGCATGGAATTCAGTGGCGGAAGGAAACGAACGCATGGCGCCCTCATGGCACCGGGCGCACTCCTTGTCTTGCAGCCTATACTGGCGGGGGGATTCGAGCGTTCCGGTCGCCGTCCTGACCCGCCCCTCGCGGCTCAAGACCTGGATGCGGGCGGCGCCGACGGCGCGGCGCAGCTCCTCGGACAAGTCCGTCACATCCCGCCACACCGCCGCGTCGCCGCCCGCCAGCATGCGCTGCGACAACGAATGGGCCACCATGGCGGCCGCCTGTCCGGCGTGCTCCGTGTGCCGCTGCAGAAAGCGGCGCTCCTCGAGATGGTTAAGCAATAACGCGAAGGTGGCCAGCGCCAGGCACAGCACGGCCAGTACGCCGGCTCCCAGCCTGACCGACAGGCTCCGCCACCAAGGCAGGCGCTCGCCGCTTTTAAATATCGACTTGATGTGGCGTACCATATTTTCCCTGCGTTATCCAATCCTTCCCGGCGGATGGAAAAATCGCCCCGCACAGGCAACGGCAACCTTGAGTGAAATGCAATCCGGTGGGGGATGCAATTTCCCACACACCACGCCGTTGCCCATGCCGCCGTGGCATACCGAACAGTAATTGTGATAAATAGCGGTGAAGCGTATCATAACAGCGGATATCGCGCCGCGGTAGGCAGCCATGTAGGGCCGAATTCATTCGGCCGAATGTGCGAATGAATTCGCACCTGCAAAGAACGTACAGTCGTTTTAAGTTGACTGGCAACCAGCCTTAGCGGAAGAAAAAGTCAGTGCTGCGCAGAACACCAGCCGGTAAATTTCGGCGCGCATGCTCGCATGAATTTTGCTTCCAATCCCCCGGTTGTTCCGGGGTTCGGATGGACTGTTGGACGTAAGTTTAGACGTAATTTAAGGAATCAAAGATGACGAAGCGACTTCTTGCATTTTCGTTGATCAACACCCTGATTCTCGCCGCTGCCCTTGTCCTGGGCGGCTGCATGTCGGTACCGGAATCCCGGAAAGCAGAGCAGGCAATTCCCGTATTCCCGCCCCCTCCCGACGAGCCCAGGTTCATCTACGAACGCTCGCTATACAGCAGCGCGGATATCAAGCCCGAGGAGTCGTCCGCCGACAGGTTCAGGCGCATGGCCACGGGGGAGCAGACGCAGGGCGAAGGGCTTTCAAAACCCTTCGGCCTTGCGGTGCGCCATGGACGCCTCTACGTGGGCGATTCGGCAAGCCACGCGGTGATGGTGTTCGACATTCCCGCCAAGCGCTTTTTCACGATCGGCGAAGATGATCCCGGTCAACTGATTCTTCCGCTCGGGTTAACCCTGGACAGACAGGGCAACCTCTATGTGGTCGACAGCTCCGCCAAGAAAGTCATGGTGTACGACAGGGAGGGAAAATTCCTGCGTTCCATAGGCGACCCCACCTGGTTTCACCGGCCCTCGGGCGTCGCCGCCGATGCCGACGGGCGCCGCGTGTACGTGGTGGACCTCGGGGGCGTTCTTGTGAAAGAGGAGCATCGCGTGCGAGTGTTCGACGCGCGAACCGGCAATCATCTGTTCGATTTCGGCAAGCGCGGCACCGGGCCGGGCGAATTCAATTTGCCGGTGGACGCGGCGGTCGCCCCGGACGGTTCGGTATATGTCGTCGACGGGGGCAATTTCCGCGTTCAGAAGTTCCGCGACGACGGCACGCCGGTCAGCATATTCGGTGCCATCGGCCGCCAGGGGGGGCAATTCTCCCGGCCCAAGGGACTCGCCGTGGACAAGGCCGGAAACGTCTATGTAGTGGACACCGCTTTCGGCAATTTCCAGATCTTCTCGCCCCAGGGGCAGTTGCTGCTGGCCGTCGGCAGCCGCTCGGAAGTGGATGGGCCGGCCAGGTACATGCTTCCTTCCGGCATTGCGGTGGATGACGATGGGCGGGTTTATGTGGCGGACCAATATTTCCGCAAGGTGGACATCTATCGTCCCGCCGCCCTTGCGCCGGACGATGGCTATATCGGCAAAAAGGCGCTGGACAAAAAAACACCGTCCGAACCGGGCAAACGCACCACGCCTTGAACCGGCAAAATCCCAATAATCCTGTCCGCAAACGCCATCCAGTCCATTGCGAACACGTTAAGCAACAACAACTTCTCATAACTGAGAAATATTGTTATAATTAATTCTCAAATATGGGAAACCTGCTCTCGGCAGGGATAAATGTTTCTTAGAAAAACAATATGTTGCTTATATTGGCACGGCATATGCTTTAGATATGATGTAAGTTACTTAGTGTTAGCAGTCAAAAGCGGCCGCGACATACTTTTTTATCTTGAGCAAGGAAGGATTAATGCCATGAAAACTATATTTGTTGAACGCACAATGGCGCGCAAGATCGGCGCCGCGCTGGCCGGTGCGGCAACGCTCATGACCGCCGGCATGCTGATGGAAGGGACCGCGACAGCGGTCGGCATTGCCGACACCAAGCACAATCTCAGCAGCCCTGCCGGCTCTGGCGCAACAGCCACATTCACCCCCACCACCGGCACCGGCGAACTTTGCGTGTTTTGCCATACGCCACACGGCTCCGACACCAGTGCCGTCGTGCCGCTGTGGAACCGCGCATTGGCGGCCCCCACCACGTACACCACCTACAACAGCCTGGGCACCACCAGCCTGGATGGCGCAACCGCGCCGGTCGGTTCGGTGTCGCTGGCCTGCCTTTCCTGCCATGACGGCACAACGGCGATGAACGTCATGATCAACCAGCCCGGTTCGGGAGGCTATAATTCCGCCGGTGCTGCCTGGGCAGGCGCCTGGGCCGGAACGGGCCAGACTGCCGGCGTGCTCGGCACCGCCACGAGCATCACCAGGATCGGTCAGGACTTGAGGAATGACCATCCGATTGGCATACAGTATGGCGGCGGCATGCCGGCGGGTGGAGCATACACGGCAGCCGACATTGCCGCCGGCGCGCTAAAGGATGCTGATTTTAAAGCCCTGAAGTACGCAAGTTTGAATGGTCAGCCGGTATGGTGGGTAGACTCGGGTACCGTATCGGGTACGCGCGACAAGGCCGACATGATGCTCTACACGCGTACCGGATCCGCCTCGGTCAATCCGGATGGATCAGCCGGCGCAGTCCTCACCGGTGCGCAAGCCTTCGTAGAGTGTGCCAGTTGCCACGACCCACACACCAGCGCGCAGCCGACTTTCCTGCGTATGTCCAACGCCGGCAGCGCGTTATGCCTGGCTTGCCATACCAAGTAAGAAGGATGTAGCACACATACCGGACGGCACAACCCGTCCGGGAACAGGCGGGCCGGACAGAATTCTCGTCCGGCCCTTCTTTTGTCCATATTGTGCCCGGCATACGGCCCTGATACCGGCTCCCGCCGCACACATTCATCAACCGACATGTCAAGAGGTACTCCCCGCACGTGAAACCTAAGCAACATCTACCGCTCCTGGCGCTGCTCGCCGGCGCCCTGTTCGGCATGGGCGCCTTTGCCGGTGACGCGCCCCCGCCCGGTGCCGCCGTCAGCGTGTCGCCGGTTTTCGCCAAGGTTGGAAGCATCGTCATCACCCAGCAGGACTACGACATCGCGCTTGACGGGGCGGCTCGCCGCAAGTTTTATCACGGCAAACCGCCCGAGGGCGCGATCGCCGTTCTGCAGCGGGAAGTGGGCGTAACCCTGGTCACCAATGCGCTGCTGCTGCGCGAAGCCCGGCGTCGTGCCCTGAAACCGGACGATGCGGCGATCCAGAAAACGCTCGAGCAGTACGAGCAGCGCTACCGCAACAACGAACAATATAAGCAGAACCGCGCACAATTGGTGCAGTCGCTTACCAAACGGTTGCAAGAGGAAAGCCTGCTGAGCCAGTTGGAAAAGCTTGTCCGCAACGTGCCGCCCCCGGATGAAAAGCAGATGCGCGATTATTACGCTGCCCATCCGGACAAATTCACTGAACCCGAACAACTGCGGCTCTCCTATATTCTGCTCAAAGTGGATCCGTCCTCGCCCACGGCCGCATGGGAGAAGGCGCGCGAAGAGGCGCAAGCGCTGGTCAAGCGTTTGCGTGATGGCGCCGATTTTGCCGCATTGGCGCGCGCCAAATCCGGTGACATTTCAGCGGAGCAAGGGGGCGACCTGGGCTACATGCATCGGGGCATGATGTCCGATACGGTCCAGGGAACCGTGGACAAGCTCAAACCGGGCGCCATCTCCGACCCCATCAGGGTGCTGGAAGGCGTAGGCATAGTTCGCCTGAGCGAGCGCAAACTACCGCAGTTGAACAGCTTCGAGGCGGCCAAAGTACGCATACGCGAACTGTGGCTGCGGGAGCAAAGCGAGCGCGCCTGGAAGTCGCTCATCGCACGACTCAGGAAGGAAACGCCCGTCCATGTGGATGAATCGCGCTACTTACCCCTTACCACAGATGCCGGAGAGCACGCTGTAAAGAAATAATCATAAAAACGGCTATCGCAACCACCAAGATTTTCAATAATTTCATGTTGTTACAGGGTGTTTACATATTACTAACCGGGTGTTTTGGCTAACTTGTTTTTTCTTCGCCATTACTTGGCGTCTTGGCGGTTTAACCGCTTTTTATGGGATAATTGAAAAGAGTTCGCACGCGGCAGCGGGATGCGAGGAGTGAAGTGGGTGGAAAATGGAACGGCAAATACGAGCCGGAGATCTGCATCATGTTGGCGGTATCGCTGGCTTTCGGTTGGCCGCGCCCGGCGTTCCCCGCTAGCCAGATCCCCCTGGGGGGGACGATGACGCCACCGCTCACTGCCAGACTCAACGCCGCAGGCAATGGAAACGGCGATAGCCCACCGGATGGCGCAACGGACAAGGGTGCTACGGACAATCCAGACTTCGCTGCGGATTCGGAAAGCAGCGGCAACAACGCCCAACCGATGCGTCTTAAGCTTTCCCAAATGGCCGATGCATCGCTAGTCGCCATGCTTGCTGACGCACCCAACGGGAAATCATCCGGCCGTGCCGAAGAAACGGCTTCTGCCGCTCCAGATTACACAGCGAATTACGATGACGGGGACAGCAAAGCCCAACAGGTGCATCTGAAATTAGCCCAAATGGTCGACACATCACCTGTCACCGAGCTTGCCGATGGGCCGAACGTGAAAACCGCCGTCCGTTCCGAAGAAACGGCGCCTGCTGGTCCCGCCGAAGAAACGGCTGCCGCCGCTCCCGCCGCCGAACGCCATTTAAAGCTGGCAATCCCCCCCATCAGGACTTGGGGAAACATAGGTTATGACCTGCGCAAGGAAACCTACGGGGAAATAAAATACCTGTCGCAGTCGATCACAACCAAGGTAAACGCCAGCACCAACTCTTTCATCTGGCAGCCCTGGTTCGCCCAGGTGGGCGGCGGTCTGGGTCTCAGCAGTACCCGTACCAGTTCAAGTTCCAGTTCCAGTTTCAGTTCCAATACGACTGAGGACAAAGTGACGAGCAATATCATCACGGGCAATGCCACCCTAAACCTGTTGCCATACAGCCGCTTCCCGTTCGAGGCGCATTTCGACCGGAGCGACAACCGGCTGGAAACTGGCCTCAGCGCAATCGACTCTTCCTATCGAAGCACCCGCTACGGCCTGACTCAACGCTACCGCACCTTGACAGGCGATACCCAATACATGGCAAGCTATGACCGCAACATTTGGGAAAGCGCGGTCTTCGGCACTGACCAGCAGGATTTGTTGCGCCTCGAAATGACGAAGCGCCTAGCCAAGCAAACACTCCAGATAAACGGCGACATCAACAACACCGAGCGCCAGCAAACCCACGAAAGCACCATGCTCGACACCTTGGTAGTCCGCCATAGCTATATACCGGACCCCACCCTCTCGGTTGAAAATCTTGCCAACCTGAGCCAGACGAACTACCGCCTGGCGCAAGGACAAACCGACACCCGCTACCTGCAGTTGAGCAGCTCCGCGTTCTGGCACCCTGCCGAGAAACCCCTCACCGTGACCGGCAGCGCGCGGCTGTTCGGCTTGAATAGCAGCAGCAACGGCGCCACCCCTTCCGCGCTGCGCAGCGTCAACGCCAACCTGGGCGCGTTCTACGAACTGTCCAAACACATCCGGCTGAACAGCAGCGCAAACGTCAACGTCAACGACAGCAATGGCACCCAGACCGTAGCCAGCAATCAATCCGGCGGGATTACCTACCAGTCGGACACGTTCGACTTCGCCAGCTTCAACTACAACGGATTCGCCTCCGGCACCGTGACCAATCGGATCGATCCTATCGACAGCGGGCAGCACGTTGCGCTGCAACTTGGACATAGCCTGAACCGCAGTATGGGCCTCGGCGTCGGCTCGCTGGGGCTGAACCTGAATCAGACCGCTTCGTCGGATTTCGACACCAGCATTCCAAGCATTGTGCGCCTGTCTCACAGCGGCTCGCTGACATGGAGCCATGCGGAAGGCCAGAGAAACACCTTTTTGCGTTTGAGCGCCAGCGATTCCCGTGCCGTGAGCGGCACCAATGATTTCTTTCAGCTCATCAACCTGCAGGCGTCCCGCAACGAGGGCCTGACCCGCAATGCATCGTGGACCGGCAACCTGACCCTCCAGGCGGTGCGTCAGAAAACCGGCATCATGCCTAACGCTTACTACAACGCGCCAGTCACCACCCTCACCACGCCCGATACGCCGGTCACTACCACCACCACCTCCAGCGCCGACTTGAGTTATCGCCATCAGCGCGCCTTCGGTGTACCGCGCCTTAATTTTGTCTCCGAACTGCGGATTTACGGCGACATGCCCCTGCCGGTATTTGCGGGACCACGGCAGCAGGAGTCCCGCTCCTGGGAAAACCGCCTGGACTATTCCATCGGGCGTCTCCAGTTGCGGCTCAGCGCGCGCATATCGGAAATCAGCAGCAGCAACAACAGCACCACGCAATCCTTACTCATGTTCAGCCTGAACAGGCCGTTCGGAGCCCAATAATGCACCAGAAAACTTTTTATCAACGAAAGGGAGGAAAACAATAATGCCATCATTAATTAGACGCACACTCATAGGACGGATGCTGTTCGTCGGGACGCTCGTCCTGGCCACAGCCTTCGTCGATACCCGGCCCGCCATGGCCGAGTACGGCGATGTGATCATGAACAACAACTCGGACGCCGCAGGCATGCGCCCGGCGGTATTTCCCCACTGGTTCCACCGCGTCCGCTACAGTTGCAAGGTATGCCACGCCGACCTCGGGTTCAAGTTCAAGGCGGGCGGCAACAATATCGACATGCTCAAGATCATGGACGGCCAATATTGCGGCGCCTGTCACAATGGCACCATCGCCTGGTCGGTCGAAAACTGCAACCTGTGTCATTCCGGCAAGCCCGGCACGCCGACCCAAGTACACGAAAGCAAGTCGCACGAACTGCTAAACCCGGCCAAACCCCCGGTCGGCAAGAAATAGGAGGCAACATGAACAGTCCATTTAAATTAGCACACTTCACTCTGGTATCCGCGCTGCTGCTTGCGTCATGGGGTACTCTTGCCACTGCGGCCCAGCCGGCGAAGGGAAAGCCGGCAACAGAGGCCAAAACGGAGACGGCCGCCGCGCCTGCAGCCCAGCCGCAGGCCGCAATCGCGGGATCCGAGGCCAACCCTTTCAACCGGCTGATGAGGGTCGCGCCGAAACGCCATCTGCCGCCTGACAAGGATGGCATTCACGATCCCGCCAACGATGGCACCCAGATGCTGCAGACCCCGCTGGAATCCTTTGGCGGCCTGCCCAAATCCCAGGGCGACTTCGGCAACGGGGTGGACTGGGTGAAGGCGCTGGACGGAGGCAAGATCAACCCACGCTGGGACCGCAACGACCCGAAAGCCAAACCGGTGCTCATGGACCTTAACATCGTGCGCGAGGTCAAAGGCTCCATGCCTGGCGTGGGCTTTCCCCACAAGCAGCACACGCAATGGCTGGACTGCTCCAACTGCCATCCTGCCATTTTCCTCCCGCAAAAAGGCGCCAACCAGATCAGCATGGCGGCCATCATGCTGGGGCAAAAATGCGGCGTCTGCCACGGCACGGTCGCTTTCCCGGTTGCCGAATGCCGCCGTTGCCATGACAAGGCGAAACCGGTGGCAGCCAAGACAGAGGCGAAGTGATGGCGAAGGAAAAGCCGCGCATTGTGGACAGTCTGCCTGATTGTGCCGGAGTAATTCCATTTCGCCGTCAAAAGTGAACTATCGTAGGGTGCGCCATGCGCACCTTACGAAATTATTGTTGCTTTGAAGAAAACTTGAGGATAATACCCGCGTGTTTTGGAACGGAAAAATCATGAAACGATGTTTTGTTGTACGACTGCTCTCCATGTGCGTCGGACTGGGCATTGCCCAGGCAACCATGGCCGCCGAACCGGTTTCCACGCCTACCCCTCCCGTCAAAGTCCGGGCGGCTGAAGACAAGGAGCAGTTGGGGCGGCGCCTGCAATCGGTCGAGACTTTGATCGAGAAGTCGTCGGCGGCGAAGCAGATCGAAGCCAGCCACAATCCAGAGGCCGTGGCGCGCCGCGACAAGGCACGCGCACTTCGGCGCCAGGCCGTCGAGGCATTCGAGGCGCAGGACTATGGCAAGAGCACAAGCCTGCTGGACGAGGCGGCCAAAACCCTGTTCGAAGGCGTGCGCCTGGCCGCGCCGGAACAGGTCACCCGTGAAAAAAAGCGGCGGGACTTCGATTCCCGCATGGAAAGCGTGAAAACTCTGCTGGCAGCACAAAAGCGCATCGGCACCGAGAAGCACCTGGACGCCAAGGAAGGGGCAGTAAGCCGCAAAATCGAAGGGCTGGTGCAACAGGCGAATACGCTGGCCGCCGCAAACAAGCTGGACGAAGCCATCTCCACGCTTGATCAGGCGTTGCTGGCGGCCAAGACGGCGATTGGCGGCCTGCGCGAAGGCGATACCCTGGTGCGCTCGCTGAGCTTTGCCACCAAGGAAGAGGAATATCATTACGAAACAGACCGCAACGATACCCACAAGATGCTGGTCAAGGTATTGCTCGAGGAGAAATTTGGGGCATCGGGCATCAACCCCATGACGCAGAAATTCCTGGATCAGGCCGCAAATCTGCGCGCCATGGCGGAAGCACAAGCCAAGAAAGGCGATTACGAGGCTGGTATAAAAATGCTGGAGGACTCCACCAAGGAACTGGTCCGCGCCATCCGCAGCGCCGGCATATTCATTCCGGGATAAGAGGTGACTATGGGCAGAACATCGCGCGAGCAGCGGCGGGTCAAACCCGCCCGCCGCTGGAGCTGGGTCATGGCGGTGGCGATAGCCATCAGCGCGGGGCTGGCGTGGGCCGGCAACTGGAAGCCACTGGCGCAGGACGGCCTGCACGATCCGTCGAATACTGCGCTGAACCAGTTGCAGAATCCCGCCGAGGCACTCTCCAAACTGCCTCCCGATACGGCCGGCAATCAGGTGAACTGGGTCAAGGCGCTGGAGCAGGGGAAGATCAACCCGCGCACCAACATTTACGCCGGGACCAAGGTCAAGGTGCTCGACAAGAAGGAGCCTCCGGACGTACTGATGAAGAATACCGCGGAGCTGTCCATGGTGCGTTTTCCCCACAAGCAGCACTCCGAATTCCTGGATTGCAGCAACTGCCACGAAGGGCTGTTCAAGTCCAAAGCCGGGACCACCCCGGGATTCAACATGTTCAACATCCTGCAGGGGGAATTCTGCGGCCGCTGCCATGGCGCGGTGGCGTTTCCCTTGACCGAGTGCAAGCGCTGCCACAACGAGCCCCGTCCAGTGCCCGGAGGGGCTGCCAAGGCGCGTTAGATGGGACAAGGCATGGGATACAATCAGCAAAAGCACATCCGACACGGCATTCGCCGGTACGTGCGAGTGAGCGCAATCGCGCTCACAATGCTCATGCTGCTCGCCCCGTTTCCCATCCGGGCCGAATTTGGCGATGTTGTGTTCAACAAGCACTCGGAGAAGGAAGGAGTCCGGCCGGTGATATTCCCCCACTGGTTCCACCGCATCCGCTTCCAGTGCAAGGTATGCCACTCCGAGCTCGGCTTCAAGATGCGCGCCGGTGACAACGTTGTGCTCATGTCTGACATCATCGAAGGCAAATTCTGCGGCATGTGCCACAATGACAATATAGCCTGGGGTGCGGACCGCTGCGATTTGTGCCACACCGGACGGCCCGGCTTGCAAAGCGGAGTCATCGGCGGAGCTTCCACCGGGGGTCCCGGCAGATGGTGACCGTTTTATTTTTCAACCGGGAGCGACAGGATGGCGCCATGAAACGGCACTTTTTCGTCAAACTGGGCGTCATTGCGGTTTTGATGCTGACCGGCGTTTTTTCCGCCGGCACGTCGGCGCGGGACGAATTGCTGCAGCCGTGGATCGATCTGACCGGTGCCAACTCAGGCGCGTTGAGGGGGCTGCCGGATGTCGCCCGGCATGGTGGCTCGGGCTACGTCACGCTGCGCCACCCCACCGCCGTGAGTGCCCGAGGCAACGACGTCTACCTGGTGGATGCGGGCCTGCGCCGCGTTTTGCGCTACGGCCGTGCCGAGCAAACCCTGGCGCCATTCACGAGCTTGGCTGCTGACGCCGGAATGAGCGTTTACGCCGCGCCCGACATGTCTGTCTACGTAACCGATCCAGCCCGCGGTCAGGTGCTGCATTTCGCCTGGGATGGCACCCCGCTCCCGCCGCTGATTTCGCCCGGCAACCTGGGGCGCCCGATTTCCATCACAGTGGATGAAAGCAGCGGGCAGTTGCTGGTGGCCGACGCCCTGTACGATCAAATCGTCGCGTTCAACAATCTGGGCAGAGCGCTGTCCGTCATCAAGCCGCAGCGGGTGCGCGCCATTACCGCCATGGCGCAAGGGCCGGACGGGATCTACGTGGTGGACCGCCTCGCCCGGCAGGTGGTCGTGCTTGGGCGGGACGGATCCTACCGCTATGCCTTCGGCGCGGGCACCCTGGCCGACCCCAAAGCCATCGCCGCGGACCGTGGAAATTTGGTGTTCGTGGGCGACAATTTCGACCAGACCGTCAAGGTCTACCGGAACGGCCAACTGGTGGCCACGACCGGCGGCGCCGGCGCCGGGCCGGGCCGCTTCAATAATATCGCGGGGCTGGCGGTGGACGGGGGCCTGCTCTACGTGGCGGACAGCCTGAACGCGCGGGTGCAGATCATGCTGATCGCCCCCCAGGCCTTGGATACGAAAGGGGAATGAATTGCGCCCGCTGCTGACCGCCCTGCTTGGCCTTGCCTTTTTGACGCTCATGACCGGCTGTGCGGAAACGCATACTGTGTTCCGCCTCACCGGCATGAGCCAGGGCGCGCCCAAGGTATGGCCGGAGCCGCCGGAGAAACCCCGTTACCGCTATCTGGGGCAATTGACCGGGGAGGAAAACTTCGGCCCCGAAAACGAAGAAGCCCGCAGCACCGCGGTGAAAGTATTCGAATGGCTGGTCGGCCTTGTCGGAGGCGGCACTGAGCGGGTTGTGCTGCAACGGCCGCAGAGCGGCACGGTGGACGCCGAAGGCCGCATCTATGTGACCGATACCAGCCGTGAGGCGGTGTACGTTTTCGACAAACCGGCAGGAACGCTGCAAGTCTGGGACATGGCGCGTGAAAACACCCGCTTCGAGACCCCGATCGGAATCGCGCCAGGCGCGCGGGGCGAAATGCTGGTGACGGATGCCGGGCTGCATGGCGTGTTCCGGCTGAACCGTGAGGGCAATCCCGTAGGCGAGTTCGGCCAGGACGTGCTGAAACGCCCCACGGGGCTGGCGCGGGATGCGCAACGGGGGCTGATCTACGTGGCGGACACCTACGCCCATGACATCAAGGTGTTCGGTGACGATGGTCATCTGGTGAAAGTAATCGGCCGCCGCGGTGAAGCGGACGGAGAGTTCAACTTCCCCACCCATCTCGTCTTCGCTGCCGGCAAGCTGTACGTGGCCGACACCATGAATGCGCGGGTGCAGACGTTCGACGCGCAGGGCAAGTTCGTTGGCACACTGGGACGGCGCGGGCTGAAGGTGGGTGATTTTGTACGCCCCAAGGGCATGACGGTCGATCCTTCCGGCAACCTGTATGTAGTAGAATCATATTATGATCGTCTGCTGGTATTCAACGATCAGGGAAACTTCCTCATGCCCCTCGGCGGCACCGGCAAGGAAATTGGCCAGTTTTACCTGCCGGCGGGCGTCTGGAGCGACCCGCAGGGGCGGATCTATGTGGCTGACATGTTCAACGGGCGTGTCGTCATTTTTCAATTCCTGGGAGGCGGATGATGCCGTGGCATAAACGTTTCCGGGCGGTTCCGGCCGGCCTTGCCGTGCTGCTGGCGGTGGGCGTGGTGCAGGCCGCCAAGATATCGGATGTGCGCAACACCCCGCACAACCTCTCCGTCACCGGAACCGGCACCCTCAAGGCCGCCTCCGAAACGCAGGTTTGCGTGTTCTGCCATACGCCTCACAGCGCGGATACCACCGTGCCGTCGCCGCTGTGGAACCGCAAATTGTCCACGGCCACCTATACCCCCTATACATCCAGCTCGATCGAGGCCAGCGCGGCGGAAATGGCGGCCGCGCCCGGCGGCAGCTCCAAGCTCTGCCTGTCGTGCCACGACGGCACGATGGCGGTCGACAAGGTCAACGTGCTCAATGGCGCGAGCGATCCCACCATCGCGATGACGATCGGCGGCGTGGCCACGTCGCCGGCCTACATGCCGCCCGGCAGCGGCACGACCACCGGCTATACGCGCAACCTGGGCATCAACCTGACCAACGACCACCCCATTTCCTTCACCTACAACGACACCCTCGCCAGCGCTGACGGCGAACTGCGCCAGATCTCCGGCAATCCCGTCGTCGGCAACCGCCAGGCGGGCGTCAGCCCGAAGCCGAAGATGCCGCTGGAAAACAACCAGATGCAGTGCGCGACCTGCCATGACCCGCATATGAAGGACACCGCGGATGCGAACGCCAAGTTCCTGCGCATGAACCGCCTGCAGGCGGCACAGCCCGGCGCCTCGTTCAGCCAGTCCACCGATATCGTCTGCCTGGCCTGTCATGACAAGGGGGGCTTGTCCTGGGCCTACTCGACGCACGCCAACAGCCAGGTGGCGACGCAAGCCTATACCGCGACCGCCGCCGCACAGCGCGAGTTCGCGACCGGCACCCAGGTGTGGCAGGCGGCCTGCCTGAACTGCCACGACACGCATACCGTGCAGGGCGCGCGGCGTTTGCTGCGCGAGGGCACGGACAGCCTCGCCTTGCCCAAAACCGGCGGCAATCCGGCGCTGGAGGAGGCCTGCTACACCTGCCACACCACCAGCGCGTCCGCGGCGGTGATCTATACCGCCGGTTCGGCCAACGCCATTCCCGACATCAAGACCGATTTCAGTCTGTTGCGCCACATGCCGATCAAGTCGACCGAGCAGATGGCGGGCACCGAGGCGCACGACATCGGCGGCAATTTCAATGACAGCGCGCTGGCCAATTGCGCCAACACGCCCACGCCGACCGGCCAGTGCGGCAAGGATCTGCTCGAATCGCGCGCCAAGCTCGGGGTGGCGACCCTGAGCAACCGCCATGCCGAATGCTCCGATTGCCACAATCCGCACCGGGTGGTGAATTTCCGCGATTTCCGCGGCAATCCGGCCGGCTCGATCACCGGCGCGCCGGACGGGGTGGGCACGCATCCGCATACCGATACCGCGATGAATCACACCAATATCGCGTCGGGCGCGCTGCGCGGCACCTTCGGCGTGGAACCGGGCTATGCGTCGGCGTCCTTTCATGCGCTGCCATCCGGTTATACGGTCAAGCGGGGTGATCCGGGCGCCAATACCAATACCGCCGCCAGCGCAACCTATGTGACGCGGGAATACCAGATTTGCCTGAAATGCCATTCCGACTACGGCTATTCGGACAACAATGTCTATCCCACCGGCAACCGGCCGCCGCTCGGCTCGCCGGGCACCCCGTCCGGGACCAACGGGCTGACGATCTACAGCAACCAGGCCAAGGAATTCCAGGCGCCGGCGACGCATCAGGGCGAGCCGCTGAGTCTGGGCACGGATGCCGGGGCGGATAGCGCCTACAACACCAACAACCATCGCTCCTGGCACCCGGTGATGAACAATACCGGCCGCTCCCTGGCGGCGCGCAACATCACCACCAATTCGTTTCTGCTGCCGTGGGGCAACAATGTCGGCTCGAGCACGATGTATTGCTCCGACTGCCATGGCTCGAACGTTTCATCGACCACGTCGGTGATTCCGGATAACGGCGACAACGGCAGCCCGTGGGGGCCGCATGGATCGGGCAATGATTTCCTGCTCAAGGGGGCATGGACCGATGCGACGGGCGGCAATGCCAATTTGCTGTGCTTCAAGTGCCACCAGAAATCCGCCTATTCAGGCAGCAGCAATAGCGGCAGGACGAGCGGCTTCTATGGAAGTCAAGGCAACCTGCACAACTACCATGTGGGCAGGGTAGGCAAGGAGCTGCGCTGCACCTGGTGCCACGTGGCGGTGCCGCACGGCTGGAAGAACAAATCGCTGCTGGTCAACCTGAACGACGTCGGCGCAGAGGCCGGGCAGAGCGGCAGCAAGGAAGTGGCCATCTCGGGCAGCGCGTATTATTACACCAAGGAGCCCTACTATTACATGGCGAAAAACAAGATCGTCAATTTCAAAGCCAGCGGCAACTGGTCGGCGTCGGATTGCGGTTCGGCGGGCAAGACCGGCGCCAACCTCATCGCCAACAGCCAGGGCAGCACCAGCAACAACACCAACACCGGGGGCTGCATGATGCACGGCTGGATGGGCTCTACGTGCTCAAACCCGCCCTGATGCGCGCATGCCGCGCGCTGGCGTCGCTCAAGCTCACGCTGGCGGCGCTTGTTTTTTTTGCGGCCGGCATCCTGGTCGCTTATCTCGGCGAAGAGCACACGACACTGGCGCTGGTGTTGCCTTTGCTGCTGCTCTCATTGAACCTGATCGCAGCCGTGCTGACCAACCCCGCCTTTCGCCGGTCTGGCGCGCTGCTGTTGTTCCATCTGGCTTTGATTGCGATTGTTTTACTGGTGGCGGCGGGCCGCCTCACTTATCTGAAAGGACATGTCGAGTTATCCGAAGGGGAATCATTCGATGGCCAATTGACCGCATCCGAAGCCGGACCCTGGCACCAGTCTGGGCTGGACCGGGTGCATTTTACCAACGACGGCTTCAGCATCGAATACGCCCCGGGCATACAGCGCGGGAAAACCCGCAATGCGGTGCAGTATACTGATGCCCGCGGCAAGGAACAGCACGCCGAAATCGGCGACCAGACGCCGCTGGTGCTGGAAGGCTATCGCTTCTACACCAGTTCGAACAAGGGTTTTGCGCCCGCATTCCTCTGGACTCCCGCCGCTGGCCGCGAGCCCGTACTGGGAACCGTCCATCTTCCTTCCTATCCGGTGAATGAAGGCTGGCAGGCGCGCGCGTGGCAACTGCCGGGAACCGGCATTCAACTATGGACGATGTTGAAGTTTGATGAGATCATTCTCGACCCGAATGCAGTATCCGAATTCAGGCTTCCCCATCGGCACAAGGTCATCGTGCGTATCGGCGACCAGCGGCACGAACTTCTGCCGGGAC
>JAJYXP010000025.1 GCA_021801705.1 Pseudomonadota bacterium | reverse complement strand
TAAAAGCTGCGCGCATCGGTGGCGGTGGTCTGGCACCACTTGGGGTCGGCGGCGATCATGGGGAGACGCAGCGCCAGCGCGCCGAGAAAGGGCTTGTCCAGGATCAGGCGGGTACGGGCCGCCGCCAGCTTGGTTTCGATGTCGGACATGAATTGTCAACCACGAGGGAAAAACAATAACCACGAATGACACGAATAACGACCACGAATGTTCACGAATGAACCGTTGTTAATGGGTGTTTCATTCGCGTTCATTCGTGAACATTCGTGTCATTCGTGGTGAATGGCTTTTTTTTGAAATTACATTTCATACAGCATCAGGTCGGCAACGGCATTGGCCCACTTGGAGAACTGCGGCACCGCGAACAGGTTCTGGCCGATGGCGCGGTGCATGTCGGAAACCAGCATGATGCCCATCTCGCGCAGCGGGAAGCGGCCCGCGTAATCCAGAATGTGGCCGTAAACTTCGCGCGAGCCCGGATCGTTCCCGGCGCGGGTGGCTCGCCCCACCAGGGCCGAGGCGACAGCGTATTGAAGATCCACCTCGCGCGGCACGGCCACGTCTTCGCCGCGCAGAATGGCGTCCAGGTCCGGCATGCGCTCAAGATTCCCGATAAAGGCATGGAGCTCCAGCCCGGCGGCCGGCCCGACGCAGGCTTGCAGCGTGGGCAGGAGCAATTCGGGGTGGTCGCCGAATTTTTGCAGGGCACGATGGGCGAATTCCCATGAGCGCGGGCTGGGAAAGGCAACCGGGTTGTGGGCCGGGTCGAAATCGAACAGCAGCTCGGGGCGGAAACGCAGAAAGCCGATCAGGCGCGGGTCGATATTGCTGGCATAGGCCCAGGCCACCCAATCGTCAAGATTGGCCTCGACTTCGAAATGGGAAAAACGGTTGGCCAGCGGTGCCGGCATGGTATAGGTGACGCCGCGGTCGCCCTGGCGGTTGCCGGCGGCGAAAATTGCCCAGCCCTCGGGCACCTCATACGCCCCGAGACGGCGGTCAAGGATCAGTTGGTAGGCGGCTGCCGAAACACTGGGCGGGGCGGAGGTGATTTCATCCAGGAACAGGATGCCGTTGGGTCCATGCCGTTTGGCGTCGGGCAACATGGACGGCACCGCCCATTCGACGCGATCTTCGATGCGGAACGGGATGCCGCGCAGGTCCGAGGGTTCCATTTGTGACAGGCGGATGTCGATCACGGGCGCGGCATGGCGTGCCGCGACCTGGGCGATGATCTGCGATTTGCCCACGCCGGGCGGCCCCCACAGCATCACCGGGGTGTGATGTCCTTCGCGCGCGCTTAAAAACTCGCGATCAAGAACGGTTAAAAGCTGTGCCGGACGCATGATTTCCTCAACGATTTAGACCAAGTATAATTATACCTCATTCCACAATCGGCAAGCCACCCCTCACATTTGCGCAAAAACTTCCGCCGCGGCTTGCAGCGTCTTTTCGATCTCCGCTTTGCCGTGGGCCGCGGAAACAAAGCCCGCCTCAAACGCGGAGGGGGCGAGATAGATCCCTTTATCCAGCATGGCGTGGAAGAAGTGGTTGAAAGCGGCTTTGTCGCACTCCATCACCTCGGCGTAGCTGGTGGGGGGCGTGGCACGGAAGTAAACGCCGAACATGCCGCCGACGGACTGGGCGGAAAAAACGATGCCGGCTTTCCGGGCGGCGCTGGCGAGCCCTTCCGTCAGATGGCGCGCGGTGGCGCCAAGCTGCTCGAAGAAGCCCGGCGTCTGCACCAGCCTGAGCGTGGCCAGACCGGCCGCGACCGCCACCGGGTTGCCGGACAGTGTGCCGGCCTGGTATACCGGGCCGAGCGGAGCGAGCTTCTGCATGATATCGCGCCGGCCGCCGAAGGCGCCGACCGGCATGCCGCCGCCGATCACCTTGCCGAGCGTGGTCAGGTCGGGAACGATGCCGAACAGCCCCTGCGCGCATTGCGGGCCGACCCGGAAGCCGGTCATCACCTCGTCGAAAATCAGCACGCTGCCGTGTTTGCTGCATTGTTCCCGCAGCGCCTGAAGAAACTCGGGTTTGGGCGCGATCAGATTCATGTTGCCGGCAACCGGCTCGACGATCACCGCGGCGATTTGATCGCCGATTTGGGCGAATGTTTCTTTCAGCGCGGCGCTGTCGTTGTAGGCGAGCACCAGCGTGTGCGCCGCGGTTTCCGCCGGCACGCCGCCGGAACTGGGCTGGCCGAAGGTCAGGGCGCCCGAGCCGGCCTTTACCAGCAGCGAATCGGCGTGGCCGTGGTAGCAGCCTTCGAACTTGATGAACTTGGAGCGTCCGGTGTAGCCGCGCGCCAGGCGGATAGCGCTCATGGTGGCCTCGGTGCCGGAGCTGACCAGGCGCACCTGGTCCATGCCGGGAAGCAGCGTGCACAGCAGTTCCGCCATTTCCAGTTCGAGCGCGGTGGGGGCGCCGAAACTCAAGCCGTTGGCGGCGGTTTCCTGTACGGCTCTTATCACGTCCGGATGGGCGTGGCCGAGTATCATCGGCCCCCAGGAACCGACGTAATCCACATAGGACTTGTCGTCCTCGTCCCAGACGCAAGCGCCCTGGCCGCGCTTGAAAAACAGCGGCGTGCCGCCGACCGAACCGAAGGCCCGCACCGGGGAATTGACGCCGCCGGGGATGAACTGTTGCGATTTCTCGAAAAGCTGCTGGTTGCGTGAAGTCATGGCTTGATCCTTAAAAACAATGCTGGCCACGGATTACACGGATAAAAATCCCGAAATATCATGACTAGTTGTCAGTCAGCTTAAAACGACTTTACGTTCTTTGTAGGTGCGAATTCATTCGCACATTTGGCCGAATGAATTCGGCCCTACAAGAAAATCACGCAAATTCATCATGACTGATTACTAGTGGATGTCTTTAATCTGTGTAATCCGTGTTAATCCGTGGCTAAATAAATAACCGGCTGAATTTTTCCGCCGCCGCGCGAACATCCGCGCTGTCGAACAGGGCCGATACCACCGCCAGGGCGTCCGCGCCGGACTCGATCAGCACATGGGCGTTATCCGGGGTGATGCCGCCGATGGCGACGACCGGGATGCGGAGGTCTTGCTTCGCTTCGCGGAGCAGGTTCAATGGCGCAATCACCGTGCCGGGCTTGGTGCTTGAGGCGAAAAAACTTCCGAAGGCGGCATAATCCGCGCCCTGTTCCTGCGCCTCCCGGGCACGCTGCAAGTCATTATAGCAAGACACGCCGATGATTTTACCGGGGCCAAGAATGAAGCGTGCTTCGCGGATGCCGCCATCGTCCTTGCCCAGGTGCACGCCGTCCGCACCGCTCAGGTCGGCGAGGCGCAAATCGTCATTGATGATGAGCGGCGCACGGAAGCGCTTGCACAGCGCCAGCAACTCGCTGGCTTGCTCGTGGCGCAATGCGGTGTCGCCCTGCTTGTTGCGATATTGCACCAGGCGCGCGCCGCCCGACAAAGCGCGTTCCACCAGTTGCAGCAGGCGTCCGGTATCGGCGCACTCCGGCGTGATGGCGTAAAGCCCGCCAATCAAAACAAGCGCACTTCTCGTTTGCCCCCTCTCCCGCTTGCGGGAGAAGGTTGGGGAGAGGGGTAGTCGCCCCCTTGCTTCAAGCGTCGTCGTCATTTTCTTCGTCGCGCGCCCAGAACAGGCGGTCGGGAATAAATTGCCCCATGCCCGGGCGAAAACCCGCTTTCAGGGTCTGCCAGGTGTATTCCTGCGCATCCTTTACGGCTTCGGGGATGTCCAGGCCATGAGCGATGGAGGCGGCAATCGCCGAAGCCAGGGTGCAGCCCGAGCCGTGGTAGCTGCCGGGCAGGCGCTGCCAGGTGTCGCTGCGCAGAATGCCGCTTTCGCCGTACAAGGTGTTGACTACCTGCGCGGTATTTTCATGCGTGCCGGTGATCAGCACGAATTCGCAGCCCATCTCGATAATGCGCCGGGCGCATTCGCCCAGGTCGAGGTCGTCGTCATCGCCGTCAAGCTGCGCGATACGCCGGGCTTCCAGGCTGTTCGGCGTGAGCAGGGTGGTCTGGGGAATGAGCATTTCCTGCAGGGCCATGAGCATGTCGTCGTTCGCCAGCTCATCCCCCCGGCCCGAGGCCAGCACCGGATCCAGGATCAGCGGAATATCGGGGTAATCGGCCACCACTTCGGCGATGGCTGCGATGTTTTCCGCGCTGCCGGTCAGGCCGACCTTGAAGACCGACACCGGCATGTCTTCCAGCACGCAGCGCGCCTGATCGGCGACCCACTCGGGATCCATGGGCAGCACGTCTTCGACGCCCAGGGTATCCTGCACCGTGATGGCGGTAATCACCGATACGGGGTGGCACCCCATGCTGGACAGGGTCAGAATATCGGCTTGCAGGCCGGCACCCCCGCTTGGGTCGGAGGCGGCGAAGGCGAGGACGATGGGGGGAGTTTCGGATGTGTTGGCCATGGGAGCTGACGGGATATGTCGGGAATTCGGGCGGAGAGTCAAGAATCGCGGTGCGATCGATAACAAAAGCACATTTTACCCCATTTGCCGCGGAATCTCCCGCGTTTTGCTGAAATGCTGCCGAAAAGGGGGCTGAGCCAGAGGTCTGAACCACTATTGCAATGCCCCTCGAATTGGGGCACATTAAATGCCGAGCAGGATTCCCCGCGACATTGAAGCGACTTAACAAACCATTGATCCGCTATGCTGATCAAGAGGCTTTACCCGGGGAGGTTTTGTATTACAATGACAAAAAAATATGTATCCGGAAGTATGTTCAGTGCCAGCGGCCTGCAGGGATGGGGCAAGGCGGTTTTGGAAATGAGCTTTTGGGGAGGTCAGTGAACGGAGCGACACAAACCCTTGCGGGTATCAAGGTGATGGTGATAGACGACAGCAACACCATACGCCGCAGCGCCGAAATCTTTCTGGTGAAGTCCGGTTGCGAGGTTATCCTGGCGGAGGACGGCTTTGACGCCCTGTCCAAAATTGCCGACCATCAGCCTGACGTCATTTTCGTGGACATCATGATGCCGCGTCTGGATGGTTACCAGACCTGCGCGCTGATCAAAAAAAACCCCAAGTTCAAACTTACCCCCGTTATCATGCTGTCCAGCAAAGACGGGCTGTTTGATCGCGCGCGAGGCAGAATGGTGGGGTCCGATGAATATTTGACCAAACCGTTTACCAAGGAAAGCCTGCTTAAAACGGTAGGTCAGTACACGTCCCGGCATAATGTTTAGTTCTTAGTGAGAAAAAAATGGCCATCAAAAAAATTCTGATCGTGGATGATTCGCCTACCGAACGTTTTTTCCTCGGCGGGTTGCTGGAAAAACAGGGTTACCAGGTGATCATCGCCGAAAGCGGCGAGGAAGCAATCGTCAAAGCCAAGCAGGAAAAACCCGACCTGATCGTGATGGACGTGGTCATGCCGGGGCTGAACGGTTTTCAGGCGACCCGTGCCATCAACAAGGATGAGGAAACCAAGGGTATCCCGGTCATCATGTGCACCACCAAGGGACAGGAAACCGACAAGGTGTGGGGGATGCGGCAGGGCGCCAGGGATTACATCGTCAAGCCGGTGAATCAGGACGAGCTGCTGAAGAAAATCGCGGCTCTCGGCTGATACTCCCCTCGGAGAGTGGTCCGGGGCTTTACAAGGGTAACAGGTGGCGAAAAAAATCAGCTTGCGTGAATTTCAGGAAAGCGTGGTGGCCAAGCTGCAAAGCCTGGCGGTGGGTGACGCGGCCAATCCGTCCAAGCTGGGCGTCCAGATTGGCACAAAATCCTGGCTGGTCAACCTGTCCGATATCAGCGAGGCATTGCCTATCCCCGCATTGACACCTGTTCCTCTGACCCGGCCCTGGTTTTGCGGGGTGGCGAATTTTCGCGGCAATCTCTACGGCATCATCGACTTTTCCCATTTTCTCGGTGGCGCGCCAGCATCCTTCGGCGTGGATAGCCGCTTGCTTCTGGTGCACCAGAAATTTTCGGTCAATTGCGGAATAGTCGTCAGCCGCATGCTGGGCTTGCGCAATCCGGAGCAGATGCAGCCTGCGGGGGTGGAAGAAGAGGAGCTTCCTCCCTGGGTCGCCGCCGAATACCGCGATGAGACCGGTAAGCTGTGGCAGGAGCTGAACATGCAGGGGCTAACCGAACACACCCGGTTTCTGAACGTGGGCCTGACACCATAGCATATGGAATCGCTGCAGATAAATTAGGGATGGAGATCGACCATGGGATTCAAGCTGCCAGGTTTTAAACTTTTCAAGGGAAAAAGCGAAAAGTCGGAGCAGGATGGGCCAACGACCGTATTGGGGCTGAATACCACTTTGGTGATGAAGGGGCTCCAGCAGCTCGCCGGCGATACCGGTCGTACCCTGCCCCTCATCGGCGACAGGCCCTTGAAGAAGCAACTGCAGATACTGGGGGGCGCATGGGCAGTCTCCGTGTTCCTCTCCTTCACTCCATTGATCTGGTACGGTGTGAATTTGAGCTTCCTGAAGCAGCGCACCAGTATTTCAACGGAAATGCAGATGCTGTCGCAACGGATCGCGAAAGGCGCGCAGCAAGCCGCACTAGGCAGCCCGATCGCATTTGCGCAGTTGAAGGAAGCCGATCAGCGTTTTTTCGCGAACATAAAAAAACTGACTCAGGGCGGCGACGGCGTGCCCGCCTCGGCGTCCGTCTTGCAGCCCCTGCTGAAAGACATGAACAAGCTGTGGGAGGAGATGGACCGGGACATCCAACAAATTCTCTCCCAAGAAAAAAGCCTGGTTGCATTGAGCAATAGCGTGGCCGGTCTCAATACGGGGAGTGCACAACTGTTCGATCAAACCGATCAACTGGTGCAGCAGTTGCTTCAGTCTGGCGCCGGATCGCGCGAAGTGTATTACGCCAGCCGGTTGACGATGTTGTCGGAGCGCATCACGAAAAACGCCAACGCGCTGCTGACCGGCAACGAAGCCGAACCTGATGAAGCGTTCATGAGGGGCCAGGGCGTTCCCATCTTCCGCAATACCTTGACCGGTCTGCTCAATGGCAGCAAGTCTCTGTACTTGAATCCTGTCAAAGACCCGTCCGCGCTGGATATGCTGAGAGAGATCGATGATGGGTTCAAGGATTTCGCCATGCATTCCGACAATATCATGAAAAATGCCGTCGGGGTGGTAAAGGCGAAAAATGCTCAACGTTCCTTGTTCAGGGACGGCGACAAAATGCTCGACCTCTCCCGCAAACTGACTGACGGGTACAATAAAAACGCCAGCAGCGGTGTGGTGGAGGTAATGCTGACGGTGTTTTTCGGCGGCCTGGTTTTGGCCTTTGCCGTGCTGTTTGTCAAGGTGATGCTGGATGACGCCAAGCGGCGCGCTCTCCAGAGCGAGCAGGAAAACAAACGCAACCAGGAGGCGATTCTGCGGCTGCTCAACGAAATGGGCGATCTGGCGGAGGGCGACCTGACGGTGCGTGCCGGTGTGACCGAAGACATCACCGGCGCGGTTGCCGATTCCATCAACTTTGCCATCGATGAACTGCGGACGCTGGTGGTGGAGGTGAACAAGGCGACCGAACAAGTGGGCCGCGCTTCCGCGGAAGCGCAAACGACTTCGAACATGCTGCTGCAGGCCACGGAAAAGCAATCACGGGAAATCGAGGAAACCAGCACGGCGGTGTTGCAGATGGCGGACTCCATTAACAATGTGTCCGCCAATGCGGCCGAATCGGCAAAAGTGGCTCAGCAATCCCTTGATGCCGCAGACAAGGGCGCCACCGCGGTGCAGAACTCCATCTCCGGTATGAACGAGATTCGCGAACAGATCCAGGAAACTGCAAAACGGATCAAGCGGCTGGGCGAAAGCTCCCAGGAAATCGGCGAGATCGTGGAGCTGATTTCAGACATTACCGAGCAAACCAACATCCTTGCGTTGAACGCGGCAATTCAGGCGGCTTCGGCGGGCGAGGCGGGGCGGGGCTTTACAGTGGTGGCGGAAGAAGTGCAGCGGCTGGCGGAACGTTCGGGCGAGGCGACCAAGCAGATCGGCGCCATCGTCAAGACGATTCAGACCGACACCTACGATGCCGTGGCGGCGATGGAACAGAGTACCCAGGGCGTAGTGGAGGGTGCCAAGCTGTCGGATGCAGCCGGCCAGGCGCTGTCCGAGATCGAACGGATTTCGCGCAGCCTGGCGGAACTCATCGACACCATTTCCAACGCGACCCGGGCGCAGGCCGAAGCGGCCGGCAAGGTTGTCCAGACCATGCGGGACATTCAGGACATCACCAACCAGACAACGGATGGCACCAAGAAAACCGCCACATCCATCGGCCAGTTGACCGAACTGGCTGCCGAATTGAAAGGTTCGGTGGCGGGCTTCAAACTTGCATAGGTAAGCGATAAGCATGGCCATAGAGCTGGACATCGGCCCACTGACCTGGGTCAAAGGAGAGATCGATCAGGCGCTGGACCTGGCCAAGGAAAGACTGGCTGTCTTTTCCGGCAATCCGGGTGATTTTTCCCCGTTGCGCTTTTGTCTGACGCACCTGCATCAAGTGACCGGGGCGATCAATATGGTCGGCCTGGAGGGAGCGGCGCACGTCAGCGAAGAAATCGAAAAACTGGTGGCGGCTCTGGAGAGGCAGGAAATTGCGCCTGCTGTGGCTCATATCGAGGGCATCAACCAGGCAATTTCCGCGCTTTCCAAATATCTTTCCGGCCTGCTTGATGGCGAGGCGGATGTGCCGCTCAAACTTTTTCCGGTCTATAAAAACCTGTGCGAATTGCGCGGGGCCACGGATTTTGCCGAAAGCGACCTGTTTTTCCCGGATTTGTCGCTGCGCGCACCGAAAGATCCCGGCGCGACCCCCGTGAGCGAAACCGAATTCCCTGCCCTGGCCAAGGCTGAACGTGTGCGCTACCAGCGGGGCTTGCTCAAGTTTTTGCGCGATGCTGAAGGCAATGCGGGCACGCCGGAGATGCGCGAGGCGCTTCTGGCAATTGAGCGGGCGCAGGCTTTGCCGGCACAGAGGACGTTCTGGTGGGCTACGGGTGCGCTGATCGAAAGCCTGGGCAACAAGGGCTTGAGTTCAGACGCCGAAACCAAGCGCTTGCTCGGCAGGATCGACCAGCAGATCCGCAAACTTGCCGAACCCTCTTCCAAGGTGGCGGAGCGCCTGTTGCGCGAGGTGCTGTACCGGGTGGCATGCAGCCGGCCGGTCAGCGAGCGGATCAAGCAGGTCAAGCACGCGTTCGACCTCGATGAATGCTTGCCGGCGGCCGCGTCCAGGGGTCGTGGTGACGACTTTTCCCGTCTTCAGCCGCTGTTGCGGGAGTTGAAGGAGCTGTTGGCGCCGGTCAAGGAATCCTGGCTGAAGTTCACCACGGGCCATGAAGAAAGCTTGAAAAATCTCCGGGAACCTTTGAACCTGCTGGTCGAGAAAAGCCGGGCACTGGAAAATCGCCCTTTGCAGGATCTGCTCGCACAAGCGCAAGCGGTTGCTGGCGCGCAGTCTGGTCATGATGGCAGCGACGAAACGGTGGCCATAGAAATGGCCACCGCACTGCTGCTGGCGGAAAATGTGCTGGAAAATTTCACGCAGTTCAGCGATGAACTGGCAAAGCAACTGGAAATCCAGACCCGGCGGATGTCGGCTGTATTGAGTGGCCATCCCGAAGAAGTCGATGCTGCGGGTATCCCCCATCTGGGCGAAATCATCCGCAAGGCCCAGGAAAAACTGCTCATGGCGCAGGTTGTGCAGGAAATTCAGGCCAACCTGCGGCGAATCGAAGAGGTGCTCGACGCATTCTTCAGGGATGCCGGCAAGCGGGATGAATTGCCCTTGCTCGACCCAGTCCTGAAGCAGATTTCCGGTGCCCTGAAAATTCTCGAACTGGGAAAAGCGGACAAACTGCTCGGCATCTGCCATGCCAGCATCCTCAATTTTCAAAATCCGGCCTATGAGCCCGGCCCCCTGGAATTGGAGAGCTTGGCTGAAGGCCTGAGCAGCCTGGGTTTTTACATCGAGGCGATTCAGTACGGGCATTCGGATGCGGAAAAAATTATCGGACGATCTCTCTCCCGTCTGACGGGGGAGCCAGAGGAAGAAACGGCGGCCCCGCCGGATGAGCTGGCCGAGGAAGTGCCCAGCGAAGAAAGCATCGAGGCCAGCTTGAAAGGGCAAAAAAACCTCGTTCAGGCAAATTTCCGGGAGTGGCAGGCGCATCCCGAAGATTTGATGGCGCGGCAGAAGCTCGAAAAGACGTTGTCCGGCCTGGCTGAGGACGCCGAACTGATCGCCGACGCGAGATTGAAAGAACACACGGAGACCGCGCGGCGCTTGCTCGGCGAGGGACAGGAGGCGCCCGCCGCCGGACTGGCGGATGCGGTTGCCGCCCTGACCAAGACCAAGGCGCCTGATAGCGCTCAGTCGAAAGAGGCGGAACGTCTGCTGGGCGCTTCCGAAGAGGCGGTTGACGCCGAACTGCTCGCGACCTATCTGGAAGAGGTGACCGAGGTACTGGCTACAATCGGCGAAAATCTGCAGGTTTGCCGCGCCGTTCCCGGCAACCGCGAGGCGTTAACCACGATCCGGCGCGGTTTCCATACCCTGAAAGGAAGTGGCCGCATGGTCGGCCTGACCGACTTGGGGGAGGTGGCGTGGGCTGCCGAGCAGGTAATGAATAAATGGCTGCAGGAAGAAATGGCGGCCACCCCCGAGCTGCTGAATTTCATCGGGCAGGCGCGGAACGACTTCGAGCGGTGGGCCGCCCTGTTGCGGGCTGAGGGCGCGGTAGTGGTTGAAGCGGAAGCCCTGCTGGTTTTGGCGGAAAAATTGAAAAGCGGACTGGGTGCGGCCCAGCCGGTGCCGGTGCCCGAGCCCGCGAAAGAGGCCGTGGAGATGGAGGCTGAATCCCCGGTTACTGCGGTTGAAGAATTCGCGCTGCCGGTCATGGATGTGGCCGAGGCGGCGGCTGCGGACGAAATCGGGCCGCCGGCCGGGGAAGAGGCTCCGCTTGTAGCCGCAATGCCGGATGTCACCGGGCCGGCCGAAGAAGCCGGTTTGCCGCCTCATGTCCTCGGGGGGGGCGGAGAGACCGAAGCCATTGATAGGATTGTGGCTGCCGAGAGCGAGATTCCGGCTCTCGAGGAGGCGGCAGCGGCGGAGCAAGAGGCCGCGCCAGAGCAGCCACCCGAAGCCGAAATAGTGATTGGCGACGTCACTGTCCCCGGTGCGCTGTTCGATGTGTTCATGAATGAGGCCAGGCAGCGGCTCCTGTCCCTGCAGGAGGAGCTTGCCCGCCTGGAGGAGCGGCCGGAACGCCCGGTCAGGGAAGATTTCATGCGTGCAGCCCACACCCTGTGCGGTATTTCACGCACGGTGGGGTTCTCGTCGCCGGCCGAGCTCAGTTTTGAGCTCGAGCAATGGCTCAGGGAGATGCTGGAGCATCCCCGGCCGGCCAATGCTAAACAAATCAAGGTGGCGGGGGATGCGGTCGTTGCGCTGAAGAAGATGGTGCAGGCGATCGAAGAACAAAAGCTGCCCAAGCCCGCGAAGCAGGTGATGCGTTCGCTGCAGGCCCTGGTCAAGAAGTCACGCGTAGACGGCGAAAAAGAAGCGGCCAGCATGGCTGCCAAGGCCGCTGAGCCCATCGCACCCCTGCCGGCGGAGATGCCGGCCGAAGTGGCGCATCTGGCGGCGCAGGCGGTGGTGATGCCGACCTCGCGCGACGACATCGATCAGGAGATCCTGCCCCTGTTTCTGGAGGAGGCGCAGGATCTTTATCCGCTGACCGGAACCCAGATACGCGTATGGCAGGAAAATCCGGCCGATGAGCAGGCGCCGCAAAACTTGCAGCGCACCTTGCACACCTTCAAGGGCAGCGCACGCATGGCTGGCGCCTTGCGCCTGGGCGCCCTGGTGCACAACCTGGAAACCCGGGTGATCGAATCCATGGAGGGCGGCGCCCCTACTGTTGCCTTGTTCGACGAGTTTTTTGCCTATTTCGACCGGATCGGCAGCTTGCTGGACCGGTTGCAGGCCAAACCCGAGGCGCCGCCGGCCGAGGAGCGGGAGCAGGCTGCGCAGCCGGCAATCCAGCCGCAAATAACGCCCGCTGCGATGCCCGCAAAGCCCGCTGCGCAGCAGCTCCGGGTGCGCGCCGAGGTGCTCGACCGGCTGGTTAACGATGCGGGCGAAATCAGCATAGCGCGTTCCCGCGTCGAAGGAGAGATGCAGGGTTTCAAGCAGTCACTGCTTGAGTTGACGCAAAACGTCATCCGCCTGCGCAACCAAGTGCGGGAGATTGAAATCCAGGCGGAAAGCCGGATGCAGTCGCAGTTAAGCCAGGGCGGCGTGGCAGAGGCGTTCGACCCGCTCGAATTCGACCGCTTTACCCGTTTCCAGGAGCTGACCCGGTTCCTGGCCGAGAGCGTCAACGACGTCGCCACGGTGCAGCAGACCCTGCTGAAAAGTCTGGGCGAGGCGGATGCCGCGCTGTTGCAGCAGTCGCGGCTGAACCGCGAGCTGCAGCAGGAGCTGATGCATATCCGCATGGTGCCCTTGTCCAGCATTGCCGACCGGCTCCATCGCATCGTGCGGCAAAGCGCAAGGGAACTGGGCAAGAAGGCCGGTCTGGAGATCAAGGGCGGCCAGGTGGAGCTGGACCGCAGCGTGCTGGAAAAGATGACCGCACCGTTTGAGCACCTGTTGCGCAATTCTCTGGTGCATGGCGTGGAAGACGCCGCCGGGCGGGTGCGGGCCGGCAAGCATGAAGCCGGGCTGATCCGTATCGAGGCGCGCCAGGAAGGCAACGAAATCGTGCTGATCCTGAGCGATGACGGCGCCGGCTTCGATCTGGCTCGCATCCGCAGCCGTGCGGTACAGTCGGGCAGGCTACGGGCGGACGACGAAGTTTCGCCGGCACGCCTGATCGACATGCTTTTCGAACCCGGTTTTTCCACCGCCGAGGAAGTCACGCAGCTTGCCGGACGCGGCGTGGGACTGGACGTGGTGCGCAGCGAGATCGCAAGCCTGGGCGGGCGCGTCGAGGCCTTGCCCGGAGAGAGCGGCGGGTCGGTCTTTACCATATATTTGCCGCTCACCCTTGCCGTGGCCCAGGCTGTGATGGTGCGTGCGGCAGAAAGAATTTATGCCTTTCCCTCGGCAATGGTGGAGCAGGTGAAGGAGTTCAAAGCCGCCGAAATGGAGGAGATTGACCGGAAAGGCGAAATCGCCTGGTTGAACCATCGCTACCCGCTGTTCTACCTGCCCCGGCTGTTGGGGGACAATGCGCATGTGCCGGAAGCCCGGCGCTATGCCGTGACGCTGTTGCTCCGCAGCGGCAGCCAGCGTGCCGCTGTTCAAGTAGATGAGATCATCGGCAACCAGGAAATCGTGATCAAGAATATCGGCCCGCAGCTTGCCCGCGTGCCCGGTATCGCAGGCGCCACTGTGCTCGGCAATGGGCAGATCGCGCTGATCATCAATCCGGTGCCGCTGGCGCTGCGCATGCTTCAACAGGGAGGTGTTGCTGCTGCAGAAGTGCCCCGAAATGCTGCAACCACGGCACCTGTCGCGCCTACCATCATGGTGGTCGACGATTCGCTGACGGTGCGCAAGATTACCAGCCGCCTGCTGGCGAAGGAAGGCTATCAGGTGGTGACCGCCAAGGACGGGGTGGATGCCTTGCAGCAGTTGCAGGGCATGCTGCCCAATGTGATGCTGGTGGACATTGAAATGCCGCGCATGGACGGCTTTGAACTGACCAAGAACGTGCGCAGCGACCCTAAAACGGCGCACATCCCGATCATCATCATCACCTCGCGCACCGCGGAAAAACACCGCAACTACGCTATGGAACTAGGCGTCAACGCCTACCTCGGAAAACCGTTCCAGGAAGACGAGCTGCTCGGCCATATCGCCGGTTTCGTCCAGAAACAGGCCGTTAGCTGACAGACCAGTTCACCATGCCGGTATAGGCAGTGAGCAGCACCACCAGCCCGAAGCCTATGCGGTACCAGGCGAAGGCGCTGAAATCGTGGCGGCTGATGTAGCGCAGCAACCCCCGCACCGCGAAGAAGGCGCTGACGAACGAGGCCGCTCCGCCCACCGCGAACAGGCCGATGTCGTCCATGCTCAGTAGATGGCGATACTTGACCAGCTCGTAAGCCGTGGCGGCAAACAGGGTCGGGATTGCCAGGAAGAAGGAAAACTCGGTCGCCGCCTGGCGCGACATGCCGAAAAACAGTCCGCCGATGATGGTCGCGCCGGAGCGGGAGGTGCCCGGAATCAGTGCCAAAGACTGCGCCAACCCGATCTTCAGCGCATCGCGCCAGGTCATGAGGTCGACGCGTTCGACCCGGACGGTGTGCTGGCGCCGCTCCGCCCAGAGGATCAACACCCCCCCGACGATGAAGGCCAGCGCCACCGGCACCGGTTTGAACAGGTAGAGCTTGATCTTGCTGGCGAACAGCAGGCCGAGCATTGCGGCGGGCATGAAGGCAACCAACAGATTGAGCACAAAGCGCCGCGCCTCCTCTTTACCCGCCAGTAAGCCCGCGGCTGCATCGCCCAGCCGGCTGCGGTATTCCCAGCACACCGCCAGAATCGCGGCGAACTGGATGACGATTTCGAACATCTTGCCCTTGTCGTCGTTGAAACCGAGCAGGTCGCCCACCAGGATCAGGTGGCCGGTGCTGGAAACGGGCAGAAACTCGGTGAGGCCCTCGACAATGCCGAGGATCAGGGCCTTGAGCAAAAGCAGCAGATCCATGTTCAGGCTTTCTGGTAGAGTCTGGAGCCGGTGTTCACGAATTCAACGGCTTTTTCCTGCATGCCCTTTTCCAGTGCATCCTTCTCGGAAACGCCCTGTGCAGCGGCATAGTCGCGCACGTCCTGGGTGATCTTCATGGAGCAGAAGTGCGGCCCGCACATGGAGCAGAAATGGGCCACCTTGGCCGAATCCTTGGGCAGGGTCTCGTCGTGGAATTCGCGCGCCTTTTCGGGATCGAGGCCGAGGTTGAACTGATCCTCCCAGCGGAACTCGAAACGCGCTTTCGACACCGCGTTGTCGCGAATCTGCGCGCCCGGGTGTCCCTTGGCGAGGTCGGCGGCGTGGGCGGCGATCTTGTAGGTGATGATGCCGACGCGCACGTCTTCCTTGTCCGGCAGGCCGAGGTGCTCCTTGGGCGTGACATAGCACAGCATGGCGCAGCCGTACCAGCCGATCATGGCGGCGCCGATGCCGGATGTGATGTGGTCGTAGCCGGGCGCGATGTCGGTGGTGAGCGGCCCCAGGGTGTAGAAGGGCGCTTCGTCGCAGTGCTTGAGCTGGAGGTCCATGTTTTCCTTGATCATGTGCATCGGCACATGGCCGGGGCCTTCGATCATGGTCTGCACGTCATGCTTCCAGGCGATCTTGGTCAGCTCGCCCAGGGTCTTCAGCTCGGCGAACTGCGCCTCGTCATTGGCATCATACAGGGAGCCCGGACGCAGGCCGTCGCCGAGCGAAAAGCTGACGTCGTAGGCCTTCATGATGTCGCAGATATCCTCGAAATGGGTGTAGAGGAAGTTTTCCTTGTGGTGCGCCAGGCACCATTTGGCGAGGATGGAGCCGCCGCGCGAGACGATGCCGGTCATGCGCCTGGCCGTCATCGGCACATAGGAAAGCAGCACGCCGGCGTGGATGGTGAAGTAGTCCACGCCCTGTTCGGCCTGTTCGATCAGGGTGTCGCGGAAGATTTCCCAGGTCAGATCCTCGGCCTTGCCGTCGACCTTTTCCAGCGCCTGGTAGATCGGCACCGTGCCGATGGGCACCGGGCTGTTGCGGATGATCCATTCGCGCGTTTCGTGGATGTTCTTGCCGGTGGAGAGATCCATCACCGTGTCGGCGCCCCAGCGGATGCCCCACACCATTTTTTCCACTTCGTCGTGGATCGAGGAAGCCAGCGCAGAGTTGCCGATGTTGGCGTTGATCTTGACCAGGAAGTTGCGGCCGATGATCACCGGTTCAAGCTCGGGGTGGTTGATGTTGGCCGGGATGATGGCGCGGCCGCGGGCGATCTCGTCGCGCACGAATTCCGGCGTGATGATCCTGGGGATGGAGGCGCCGAAATCTTCACCCGGATGCTGGCGGGTGACCAGCCCGGAAAGATTGTCGCGGAGCTGGTTTTCGCGGATGGCGACGAATTCCATCTCCGGCGTGACCATGCCTTTGCGCGCATAATGCATTTGCGACACGTTCATGCCGGATTTGGCGCGGCGCGGGGTGCGGCCGAGATTGAAACGCATCTCTGCCAGGCCGGGGTCGTTCAGGCGTTTTTGGCCGTAGACCGAACTCGGGCCCGCGAGCGGTTCGGTATCGTTGCGCGATCCGATCCAGGGTGCGCGGATGGCCGGCAGCCCCTGGCGGATATCGATTTTGACCTCGGGATCGGTGTAAGGCCCCGAGGTGTCGTAGACATAAACCGGCGGGTTTTCCTCCGCGCCCATGCTGGCGGGGGTATCCGACAGGCTGATCTCGCGCATCGGCACGCGGATGTCGGGGCGCGAGCCTTCGATGTACACCTTGCGGGAATTGGCGAAGGGCTGCACCGCGGCTTCGTCGACGCGGGCTGTTTGGCCGAGAAAAATGGGGTTGGCGTTCATGAGGTGCTCCTTGTGAATCGCAAGGAGCATTGTCGTCACAATGCTTCCCTACGACGGCATTGTCCGTATCAGGTACAAAGGGTGTTTCTCACCGGCCTTGGATAATTGAGGCACGGACCCCCAGCAATGATGTGAAAATACGGGAATTGTGAAATAATTGCAAGTATTAGAATCGGCTAAACTTCGGAGGGAATGGTCATGGATGTGGAACAAGCCCGTTTTAACATGGTGGAGCAGCAGATCCGCCCCTGGGATGTGCTGGATCAGGACGTACTGGACTTGCTGCGCGAGCTCAGACGCGAGGATTTCGTGCCCGAAGAACATCGAAGCCTGGCCTTTTCCGACATGGAAATCCCCCTGGGCCACGGCGAGGTGATGCTGTCGCCGAAGTTTGAAGCGACGATTCTGCAGGAAGCCGGGGTGAAAGCGGGAGACAGGGT
>JAJYXP010000027.1 GCA_021801705.1 Pseudomonadota bacterium | reverse complement strand
AGTGCGGGCGTGCAATTCCTCGACGACACGGTTTCCGTCACCACGCTGGCGCTGGGGCGCAACGCGCAGGGTCAACTGGCGATACGCCGCACCTATCGTTTCGAATTCAGCGATACCGGCGACAACCGGCTCGAAGGGCATCTCATCCTGCTTGGTGCCAGGGTCGAGTCGGTGGTCATGGACCCTTACCGGCTTTTACCGCACGATTGATTACCCGAACCGACCGGTGCGGTGCCGGCAAGTTTGCCATTTTATTCCCGCCATGGAACTATTTAGTGCGCGCACCAGCATCCCCCTTGGCGACAAAGACCCATTTGGGCCTCGGTCTGGCTCATGGTCGAACGCACCGTCCCCTTGCCGCCGTCGAACAATACATCGAAGCGTGCTGCCTCATTCCATGCGTCGCAATAGCGCCATTCCCACACCAGTTCGTCGCGCGCCTTGAAGTAGATCGTCCAGGACGGCTCCGACGGCCCCAGAATGCGGACCACTTGACTTTTTGTCATGCCCGCCCGAATGAGCGCAAACGACTTCTCGTCCATCACATTCTCGATACGTTGCAGCCTGCCGTCCGCACCGATATACGCCATGTAAGCGTGGAAGCCCATCGGCCCGCGCGGATAGGCGAGCTGGATGGAACCGTCCGGATCTTGCCAGCGCATGGCAGCTTGCCCCATGACTCGCTGCACATCCTCAAGTTTCGCCTCGCCAGGCTTGAGTCCGCTGCCGCTGTAGGCCGCACAGGCGGCGAGCAGCGCTGTAACCAGGATAGTCCACAAAAGTCTCATGTTTTTCTCCATTGTCTGTGGTGGTTTAATTTCAGGGTCTTCGCGGAATAGTGTGGGCAAAAAATGGGGATGCACATACCTGCAACCCGCACCAACGTGTGATCCTGGGCATATGAAGATGCCTGGAAATTTGGCATGATTGTTCGATGCCTGCTTCATCCAAATTCAAGCGTCTTCTGGACGCATACCGGTTCCCGGGTTTTCGACCACAAGCGAAAGTCCGGGGTGTCTTCGGCGACCCCAAGGCGCGGGTCATCACATTGGTTCGCCGCTCAAAAAAAGACTGCCTGCGGTGCCGCCCCCCGTGCGATCGGCATCGATGAAATCTCGATTCGCAAAGGGCACTCCTACCGTATCGTGGTGAGCGACCTGATTCGCGGCCGACCGATCTGGTTTGGCGGGAAGGATCGTTCCGAGGCGAGCATGGCGCAGTTCTATGACTGGCTGGGGCTGAAGCATCCGTCTTGCAGTGATGGACATGTGGAAGCCGTTTCGCACTGCGACGAACGAGAAGGCGCCGCAGGCGGCGATCCTGTTCGACAAGTTCCACGTCATGCGCCATTTGGGGGAGGCGTTGGATCAGGTGCGCAAGTCGGAATATGCCAGGCTCACCGGTCGCGAGCGGCGCTATATCAAGGGGCAGAAGTACACCCTGCTCTCGCGCCGCGAGAACCTCAGCCTGGACGGCAGAAGGGCGCTGAAACTTTGCTGACGGCGAACAAACGGCTCAATACCGCCTGCTTGCTCAAGGAGTCCTTCTGCCAACTCTGGAGCTACCTGCGTGAGGGCTGGGCGCGACGTTTCTTCGTGAACTGGAAGACCAGCCTCAAGTGGCAGCGATTGAAGCCGTACGAGAAGTTGCCGAAATGATTGATCGTCATTGGGATGGGATCGCCGCTTGACTTCCAGCCGGAGAACAAAGTCTCGCTGGGATTATTCGTCGAGGGTCTGAACAACAAGATACGCGCCATCCAGTGCCGGGCGTATGGACTGCGTGATGAAGAATATCTGCGACTCAAAATATTCACTTAATATGCTGCCTGCCATCTAAAATGCATAAGATTTACCCACACAATTAAGCGAAGACCCTAATTTCATGGTGCTTATATTTTGGCTATAGTGAACACAGATGAATGCACAATTAACGTGAGCGCTTGGCATGGGAATGCACGACAATTTACTATTGTTGACGTAATGTTGTTCCAGTGGCGGGCCAACTTTGCTTAGGTCCTCATTTGATCGTAATGACTTACCCAAAACCGTCTGGGTCAATCCAGCAGCAAAAAACTTGAAGATGAACTGTATGCTCTCACACAAAGCCAATTAAAGAATATTCAAAGCGATGCCAAACTTAACCAATCCAGATAAAATCGCTCAGGCAAACCTACTGGCAGCCGAAGCCGACTTCAGCAAGTACTTTGGTCAAGCGCAAAACAGAGGTCATTTACATACTTCGTTCCATCATGGGTATGGGTGCCCTGATAAGCGCCATGAAGCGGACTGTTTTTCCGGCGTCTTTTTGTTGATAACTATCAGCAAACTTGCGTTTCATGCTATCCTCCCACCCTTTCAAAAAATACTGTGGCCGGGCGGTTTTCTCCGGCTTTTCCCGGAAATTTCCGGGAAATTTTGGCAGATGGCCGCATAACAGGGTTATGCGGCGAAAAAACCGGATTTGGTTTTCAGCGCTGCAAGGTATGGGGTTAGAGCCTCTCTTTTCACACCGGATTTGAAACAGACATACAGACATCACGAGGAATGGAAATGGAAACAACTGCGCAAAACACCAGCCCGCTGGAGCGGACACTTAATCTGGCCGTGTCGCTCGCACACATGGATGCGGAAGTGGGGAACCGGCTCAAGCGTATGGCCCGCACGGTCAAGATGGATGGCTTTCGTCCCGGCAAAGTACCCATGAAGATAGTGGCGCAGCAGTACAGTGGCCAGGTGCGCCAGGAGGTGCTGGGCGATGTGGTGCAGAAGAGCTTTGCCGATGCGGTCAAGCAGCAGAATTTGAAGGTGGCGGGCTATCCCCGGATTGAAGCCAAGCCGGCGGAAGGCGAATCCAAAGAGCTGGAATTCACGGCGACTTTCGAAGTCTATCCGGAAGTGGCGGTGGGCGACATAAGCGCTGCCACCATCGAGCGCCCGCAGGTGGTGGTGGGCGATGCGGAAGTGGACAAGACGATTGAAATCCTGCGCAAGCAGCGTGTGAGTTATGAGCCGGTGGAGCGCGCCGCCGCTTCCGGCGACCAGGTGACGATAGATTACCGCGGCACCTTGAACGGTGAGGAATTCCAGGGCGGACAGGCCAAGGATTACCGGCTGGTACTGGGTGAGGGCCGCACGCTGAAAGACTTTGAGGATCCGATTGTCGGCATGAAGGCCGGGGAAAGCAAAACGTTTGAATTAACCTTTCCCGAAGATTATCATGCCAAGGAACTGGCGGGAAAAACCGTCACTTTCGAGGTCACCCTGGGCCAAGTGGCGGGGGCGAAGCTGCCGGAAGTCGACGCCGGTTTCGCCAAAACACTGGGCGTTGCTGACGGCAACCTGGATACCATGCGCAGCGAGATCCGGGCCAATCTGGAGCGCGAGGTGAAGAAGCGCATAAACAGCCGGGTCAAGGAGCATGTGATGCAGGCCCTGCTCGATGCAACGCCGTTTGAGTTGCCCAAGGCGCTGGTCGAGATGGAGATTGACCGTCTGCGCGAGGGTGCAAGCGAGGATATGCGCGCCCGCGGCATGAATGTCGGCGACATTTCGTTCCCGGCCCATCTGTTCGAGGATCAGGCGCGCCGTCGCGTGAGCCTCGGCCTGATTCTGGCGGAAGTGGTCAAGGCGAACCAGCTTCAGGCTACGGCGGAGCAGGTGCGGGCTATGGTGAATGAATTTGCCGAGAGCTACGAGCAGCCCGAGCAGGTGGTGGCCTGGTATCATGGGGAACCGAAGCGCCTGGCCGAAGTCGAAGTCCTGGTTATGGAAGATAATGTGGTCAAATGGGCGCTGGAACGCGCCAAGGTGGTGGAAGTCGCTTCCGCCTTTGACGAACTGATGGGGAATGCTTAATGATTCATAGTCAGAACTGGGAGCCGCAAAACCTGGGCTTGATCCCGATGGTGATCGAGCAGAGCGGGCGCGGTGAACGCGCGTTCGATATTTACTCGCGTCTGCTCAAGGAGCGGGTTATTTTTCTGGTTGGACCGGTTAACGATGCAACGGCCAACGTAATCGTGGCGCAGATGCTGTTTCTGGAATCCGAAAACCCGGACAAGGATATTTTCTTTTACATCAATTCTCCGGGCGGTTCCGTTTCCGCCGGTATGGCGATTTACGACACCATGCAGTTCATCAAGCCGGACATCAGCACCCTGTGCATGGGGCAGGCCGCCAGCATGGGTTCCTTCCTGCTCACCGCCGGCACCAAGGGCAAGCGTTTCTGCCTGCCGAATTCGCGCGTGATGATCCATCAGCCGATGGGGGGCTTTCAGGGACAGGCATCCGACATTGAAATCCACGCCAAGGAAATCCTGTACTTAAGGCAACGCCTGAATTCGATGCTGGCTCACCATACGGGTCAATCGATCAAAACGATAGAAAAGGATACCGATCGTGATAATTTCATGAGCGGTGAGGAAGCGGTGAAATACGGGCTGGTGGATAAAGTTCTGGCCAGTCGGACCGATATTGCTGGCTGATGTCCCAATATTTTGAGGAAAATTGAATATGTCTGATAAATCCGGCGGCGAAAAGTTGCTTTACTGCTCTTTCTGCGGCAAAAGCCAGCATGAAGTGCGCAAACTGATTGCCGGACCATCCGTATTCGTCTGCGACGAGTGTGTCGAGTTGTGCAACGACATTATTCGCGAGGAAGCGCAGGGGGGCGAGCAGTCCGGCAAGGGCGGGGATGCCGGCCTGCCGGTTCCGCAGGAAATCCGCCAGCTTCTGGATGAATACGTGATCGATCAGCCGAAAGCTAAGAAAATCCTCTCCGTAGCGGTCTACAATCACTACAAGCGGCTGAAGAATGGTTCGAAGAAAGACGATATCGAACTGGCCAAGAGCAATATCCTGCTGATCGGGCCGACCGGTTCCGGCAAGACCCTGCTGGCGCAAACTCTGGCACGGATGCTCAATGTTCCCTTCGTCATTGCCGACGCAACCACGCTGACCGAAGCAGGCTATGTGGGCGAGGATGTCGAGAACATCATCCAGAAACTGCTGCAAAAATGCGATTACGATCCGGAGAAGGCGCAGCGCGGCATCGTTTATATTGACGAAATCGACAAGATTTCACGCAAATCGGACAACCCATCGATTACCCGCGACGTGTCCGGCGAAGGCGTGCAGCAGGCCCTGCTGAAGCTTATCGAGGGCACTGTTGCCTCGGTGCCGCCCCAGGGTGGGCGCAAGCATCCCAATCAGGAATTCGTTCAGGTGGATACCACCAATATCCTGTTCATCTGCGGTGGCGCGTTCAGCGGTCTGGAAAAGGTGATTCGCAACCGTTCCGAAAAGGGCGGCATCGGCTTCGGCGCCGAAGTGAAGAGCAAGGACAACCGCAAGGAAATCGGTGAGGTGCTGCGCGATGTCGAGCCCGAAGATCTGATCAAATATGGCTTGATTCCGGAATTCGTCGGACGTCTGCCGGTGGTGGCGACGCTGGAAGATCTCGACGAGAAGGCTCTGGTTCGCATCCTGACCGAACCGAAGAATGCGCTGGTCAAGCAATATCAGAAGCTGTTCGCGATGGAAGGCGCCGAACTGGAGTTCCGGGATGCCTCTTTGCTCGCAATCGCCAGGAAGGCCTTGGCGCGCAAGACCGGCGCCCGCGGCTTGCGCTCGATTCTGGAGCATACCTTGCTGGATACCATGTACGATCTGCCGTCCATGAGCAACGTCACCAAGGTGGTGATCGACGAAGGCGTGGTCAAGGGAGAAAGCCAGCCGCTCATGATCTATGCCGACCAGGCGCGGGCTGCGGGTACTGCTTGACGCATCCGTGTCGCCGCTGCCTTCCCGGCAGCGGCGCGATTGGCCGCCTTGCGCGGTATCTTGTTTTTTTTCAGGCGTCGCTTGAAATGCGGCGGGCCGTCCCTACCTTCTTATTTGTAAGTTACATTTCAGGTGGAGCCCATGACTGTACTAAATGATTCGTCCGATCGATCCGTGACACTGCCGCTACTGCCTTTGCGCGACGTGGTGGTGTTCCCCCACATGGTCATTCCGCTGTTCGTAGGCCGCCCCAAGTCCATCAAGGCGCTGGAAGCAGCCATGGAATCGGGCAAGCACATCATGCTGGTGGCACAAAAGTCCGCCGCCAAGGACGAACCCGTGCCCGAGGACCTGTACGAGGTCGGCTGCATGGCCAGCATCCTGCAGATGCTGAAGTTGCCCGACGGCACTGTGAAGGTGTTGGTGGAAGGCAGTCAGCGTGCCAAAGTGGCCAGTTTTTCCGACGCCAAGACCCATTTTACCGCGGAAGCCGACCTGATTGCCCTTGAAGACGGCGAAGACCACGAAATGGAGGCGCTGCGGCGCGGTCTGTTCGCGCAGTTTGACCAGTACGTCAAACTCAACAAGAAAATCCCGCCCGAGATCCTCACTTCGCTTGCCAGCATTGACGAAGCGGGCCGCCTGGCCGACACCATCGCCGCCCATCTGCCGCTCAAGATCGAGCAGAAGCAGGAAATCCTGGAGATGGTGAGCGTGCACAAGCGCCTCGAGCACATGCTCGGCATCCTGGATGAGGAAATCGACATACTCCAGGTGGAAAAGCGCATCCGCGGCCGCGTCAAGCGCCAGATGGAGAAAAGCCAGCGCGAGTATTACCTGAACGAGCAGGTCAAGGCGATCCAGAAAGAGCTGGGCGAGATGGAAGAAGGTTCGGATCTCGACGAGCTGGAGAAAAAAATCAAGGCCGCCCAGATGCCCAAGGAGGCGCTCACCAAGGCCGAGTCCGAACTGAAAAAGCTGCGCCTGATGTCGCCGATGTCGGCCGAAGCCACGGTGGTGCGAACCTTCATCGAAACGCTGACCGGTCTGCCGTGGAAAAAGAAAACCAAGATCAGCAAGGACCTCAAGGCGGCCGAGGCGGTGCTGGAGAAAGACCACTACGGCCTGGAGAAGGTCAAGGAGCGCATCGTCGAATACCTTGCGGTGCAACAGCGAGTGGACAAGCTCAAAGCCCCGATTCTGTGCCTGGTCGGTCCGCCTGGCGTGGGCAAGACCTCCCTTGGCCAGTCCATCGCGCGCGCGACCAACCGGAAGTTCATTCGTATGGCTCTGGGCGGGGTGCGCGATGAAGCCGAGATTCGCGGCCACCGCCGCACCTACATCGGTTCCATGCCGGGCAAGGTATTGCAGGGCATGACCAAGGTCGGCGTGCGCAACCCGCTGTTCCTGCTGGATGAAGTGGACAAGATGGGAATGGATTTCCGCGGCGACCCTTCCTCTGCGCTGCTGGAAGTGCTCGACCCCGAGCAGAACCACACTTTTGTCGATCACTATGTCGAAGTTGAGTATGACCTGTCCGACGTGATGTTTGTCGCGACCGCCAATACCATGAATATTCCCGGGCCCCTGCTGGACCGGATGGAGGTGATTCGGCTCTCAGGCTATACCGAGGACGAAAAAATCAACATTGCCATGCGTTACCTGCTTCCGAAGCAGATGAAGTCGCACGGCCTGAATGAAGAGGAAGCGAGCATCGCCGAAAACGCCGTGCGCGACATCGTCCGCTATTACACCCGTGAGGCGGGGGTGAGAAGCCTGGAGAGGGAAATCGCGAAAATCTGCCGTAAGGTGGTGAAGGCGCTGCTGCTCAGAAAGGGCAAGGGGAAAATCACAGTTACGGCGCGCAACCTCGACAAATATCTGGGCGTGCGCCGCTACAGCTACGGCATGGCCGAGAAAAACAACCAGGTTGGTCAGGTAACCGGTCTGGCCTGGACCGAGGTGGGCGGTGAACTGCTTACTATCGAGGCGGTGGCCTTGCCAGGCAAAGGCAAGATGATCACCACCGGCAAACTGGGCGAGGTGATGCAGGAGTCTATCCAGGCCGCCTTGAGCGTGGTGCGCAGCCGTTCCCGCCGGCTCGGGATCGCTGAGGATTTTTACCAGAAGAACGATATTCACATCCACCTTCCTGAAGGCGCCACGCCGAAGGATGGTCCCAGCGCAGGCGCTGCCATCACTACCGCGATGGTTTCCATCCTGGCCGGCATTCCTGTCCGGGCTGACGTGGCGATGACCGGCGAGATCACGCTGCGCGGTGAGGTGCTGCCAATCGGGGGTCTCAAGGAGAAGCTGCTGGCCGCGCACCGTGGCGGAATCAAAACGGTTCTTATTCCGCAGGAAAACGTCAAGGATTTGGCGGAAATTCCGGAGAATATCAAGAATCGGCTCGATATCCACCCGGTCAAATGGATTGACGAAGTACTCGGCTATGCGCTCGAACGCAAACCCGAGCCCTTGCCGGATACTGTTGCGATTCCCCCGCTATCGCCAGTGGAAGAAAAGGCGGAAACGGCAGTCATCAAGCACTAAGCCATTTGTTTCAATATCCAGCCAATCCCGGCAACGTGCTGCCGGGATTGGCTTTTTTATTTTTTGCGGGTGCCATGGCTGTGGCCCAATTTTTTCCACCTGTCCGGAACTCCATATAGGACGCCATTAAATTCAATTAATTTTGGTAAAACCGCTTGACACAAGGTTTTGCGGCTTGCTATAAAGTGCGTGCAGGGCTCCACCTGTTTCTCAACCGAAATGTAAAGGGGACTACACGTGAACAAATCTGAGTTGATTGATGCAATCGCAAAATCCGCTGATATGTCCAAGGCTGCTGCTGGCCGTGCTCTGGATTCCACCATCGGTGCAGTTAAGACCGCGCTGAAAAAGGGTGATATGGTTACTCTGGTTGGCTTTGGCACGTTCTACGTCGGCAAGCGCGCCGCCCGTAACGGCCGCAATCCTCGTACCGGTGCAACCATCAAGATCAAGGCCGCCAAGGTGCCAAAATTCCGGTCTGGCAAAGCGCTGAAAGATGCTGTAAACTAGCGCGCTTCGGGTGCTTAGCTCAGTTGGTAGAGCGTCGCCCTTACAAGGCGAATGTCGGCGGTTCGACCCCGTCAGTACCCACCAGTAAAAATCAGGAAAGTACAAAGGGTTGGGGTTTATTCCTAGCCCTTTTTTCTTGCCTTAAGTTCTCAGCATCCTGAGATAATTCCCGTAATAAATCAATATATTATGGTATTTCGCTATATTTTGCAGTGCATGCTGTCGCTCACTTGAAGTCTGCTAACTACGTGATTGCAATTTGACCGCTCGACTCTCCTGCCCCAATTCAATTGTCGGACAGCCCATTAAGCACCGCGGCAGAAATATGTAGATCTTTCGACCAGTTGTCATCGCCCACAACTTTTCTGCGGGCAACCTGGGTATCGTCAATCTCATGATTGTTCCACCCCTGTCTGGCCAGCAAGTTCAAGGCGATGGTATCTGCTTCGTGTAATTGATCCGGCTTGTAACTTTCTATCGTCATCCGGGAACCGATAAACGAAGCTGCCGATGTAGTTGCCCAGGTTGCCGCACTCGCCTGTATCAGCGCGGTGGCGCCGCGAATAAAATTGGCAACCGGCAGCAGTGTTTGCGCCAATACCGAAAACAAGATACTGGTCGCCGAATTCTCGTCGTGATGGCGGCCTATCACATGTCCCATCTCGCAGGCAATCAAGAAAGCCAGAGTTTCTTCATCAAGATGCAGTTTTTGCACCCCGCGAAAAATCACCACTGTTCCGATTGCGCCAGGCGGGAACCCGGCCGCAAAACCTGCTGATCGAAGCTGCGGTTAAGTTGGCATTCCACCCCGGCGCAGGGCGTATTGGTATCGGCTGCCGTAACGAGATCCAACTGCATGTCGACATCAGAATACACGGAGCTTATCGAGGGTGGTGCGGTCAAGCGCATGCGGCCATTGGGCGATGAAGTAGCGCATGCACTGAGCGCTATAATGGCAAGCATTAGGAGCCATACATGGGCGCGCATAATGTTGCTTTCAGTAAAGTTTCATCTGACAGAAGGGATCTTGGACCGAGCACTGCCAGATTGCCCGCCGTACAAATTATCGTCCTTGCGAGAGGCCGGTAATCGGCATATCCGAAGAGGCTGCTACCAATGTAAGTCCACTGGAAGGGAAGACGTTGAAGATACCGAGGCAGGAATATACGGCCGAGTTCAAGGAACTGGCGGTCAAGCAATGTAAGGAATGGGCTGCTGCCCGTTGCGGGTCAATAGGCTGAGACTGATCGAACGGGAGCTGCGTAGCCTGGGTCAGGGCGGCAGAGGCGGGGAAATCACTCCGGGTCTGATTTTTCCAGCACTGCCTGTATCAGGTACCGCGGCCGATGCCGCACTTCTTGGTAAATACGCCCAACATATTCCCCCAGCAGCCCGATGCCGAACAGGGCGATACCGATCAGGAAGAAGGCGATGGCGAAGAGGGTGAACAGGCCTTCCGCCTCGGGTCCGAGGATCAGGCGGCGAGCCACCAGCAGGACGACGAAGAGCGCCGACAGGATGGATACCGCGATGCCGATCATGGAGAATATTTGCAGCGGCATGATCGAGAAGCCGGTCATCAGGTCGAAATTGAGGCGGATCAGGCTGTAGAGCGAATATTTCGATTCGCCGGCGGCACGCTCCTCGTGACCGACCACGATTTCGGTCGGGTGGCGGGCAAAAGAGTAGGCTAGTGCGGGGATGAAGGTGTTGACTTCCCTGCACGAGTTGACTGCATCGATGATTTCCCGGCTGTAGGCGCGCAGCATGCAGCCCTGGTCGGTCATCCTGATGCGCGTGATGTGCTCGCGCAGACGGTTCATGGCACGAGATGCGGCATGGCGCCACCAGATGTCATTGCGCTGGCGGCGGATGCTGCCAACGTAATCGTGACCCTCATCCATCTTGGCCAACAGGTTGCCGATGTCTTCGGGCGGATTTTGCAGGTCGGCGTCCAGGGTGACGATGCGGTTGCCGCGGCAATGCTCGAAGCCGGCCATGATGGCACGATGCTGGCCATAGTTGCCGTTGAAAAGGATCACCCGCGTCACGTCCGGCCGCTGCTGGAACTGTTCGCGCAGGATAGAGGCGGAGCTGTCGCGGCTGCCGTCATTGACGAAGATGATTTCATAGCGCTTGCCGAGCTTGTCGAGCGCCGGGTAGAGGCGCTCGAACAGGGCTTGCAGGCCCTGCTCCTCGTTGTAAACCGGGACGATGACGGAAACTTCGGGGCTGTTCATTTTTTCGCGTCCTGGATTATTGTCCTGCCCGCCGCGCATACCCGCTCCACGTCTTCTGTCGTCATGGCAGGGAACAGCGGCAGGGTGACGGTTTCGCGGCCGATTTTTTCGGCGTTGGGGAAGTCGCCTTCCCGGTAGCCCAGTTCCCGGTACAGGCTGAACAGGTGCAGGGCGGGATAGTGGATGCCGACGCCGAGCCCGTGCTGGTGCATGCCGTCGATGAATTGCTTGCGGCTGATATTGAGCTGGTCGAGCGGCAGCAGCGGCGCAAACATGTGCCAACTGTGGCCCTCGTCGCCGCGTGCGGGCAGCAGGCAGGCCGGATCGGTAGAGAAATGCTTGAAGTAGTGCGCCACCAGTTCGCGGCGCCTGGTGTTGAAACCGTCGAGCAGCGGCAGTTGCCCGACGCCGACGCGGGCCGCCACGTCGGAAAGATTGTACTTGCCGCCGGCAACAGACACATCCATGTTGCCTTCGGCATCACGCGAGATGCCGTGAAAGCGCAGCAGGTCGAATCGCTTGGCTTCGTCGGGGTCGGCGAAGGACAGTGCGCCGCCCTCGATGGTGGTCATGTTCTTGTTGGGGTGGAACGAAAATGAGACGATGTCACCGAAGCTGCCGATTTTCTTTCCTTGCCAGCTTGAACCGATAGCGTGGGCGGCGTCCTCTATGACGCGCAGGTTGTGGCGTTTGGCGAGGTCGTAAAGAGTGTCCATATCCACCGGCAGACCGGAAAAATGCACCGGCATGATGGCTTTCGTCCTTGGGGTGATTGCCGCTTCGGCCTGGTTCAGGTCGATGTTGCGGGTATCGAGATCGACGTCCACGAACACCGGCCTGGCGCCGACCCGCATGATGACGTTGGGCGTGGCGGCAAAGCTCATTGCCGGGGTGATCACCTCGTCGCCGGTGCCGATGCCGCACACCTGCAACGCCACTTCCAGCGCGCCGGTGGCGGAGGTGAGGGTGCGCACGATGCGTCCGTCCAGGTATTCCGACAACGCTTTTTCCAGCGCATGCACGTTGGGGCCGCTGGCCAGCCAGCCGGAACGCAATACCTCGACCACACCCTGGATGGTGGCTTCGTCTAGAGTCGGTTTTGTAAAGGGTAAGTAGTCCAAAGTCCTGAGTCCTGAGTTGTTAGGGAAGCGCTGATTAAATGACAAACCGTCATTCCGGCGAAGGCCGGAATCTAGAAAATTCAAAGCACTGGACACCGGCTTTCGCCGGTGCGACGAATAAATAAGCGGTTCCTTAGCTACGCGAAACGACGTACACGCCGACAATTATAATGCCGATGCCGGTCAGGCGGGTAACCGAAACCGCCTCGCCGAACAGCCACCAGGCGGCCATGGCGTTGACCACATAGCCGATGGACAGCATCGGGTAGGCGATGCTGACCTCGACTCGCGACAGCGCCATGATCCACACCACCACGCTGATCACGTAGCAGGTCAGCCCGCCCATGATGTGGGGTTCGGTGGCGAGCTGCCAGCCCACCGGCAGGATGTTGTCGCGGCTGAAGGCGAAATGGCCGATGCTGTTGGTGCCGGCCTTGAGCAACAATTGCGCGGCGGCGTTGAGCAGCACGCCGAACAGGATCAGGGAAAAGCTGAGCAGGTTCATGGTGTTGTTACCGCCGTCTTGTCGAGGCTGCGGGCGATTACCTGCATCGGCAGTCCTTGGCTTGCGAGTTGTTGATAGGTTGAGTTCGGCATGATCGCCAGGGCGTAAGGCTCACGGGTCCAGGCCCGCTTGAAGGATGCGATATCCGGCAGCCATTTGTGCGGCTCCTGGGCGATGCCGAATGCCATCTCGTCCTGGTAGGCGACCAGGGTCACCGTGCGCTTGAGGTAGAAGGTCAGCGTCTGGTCATAGCCTTCCAGGCTGTAGAAAGGCGCGCCGGGCCGCAAATAGGGCTTGATCTGCTGCGCGATGGCGTAATCCGAGCGCGTCGCCGACAGGCTGTCGTGTCCTGTCAGAAGGACCTGGGCGGCGATCAGGCTGCTGCATGCGAGGACGATGGCCGCGCCACGCACTTTGTCGTGGTAACTCAGCAATAGTGCGGCTACCGCCCCGGCCAGCCAGATGGCGGCAGCGGCCGTCAGCCAGTTGGCGTACAGGGCGTACTGGCCACGGGCCAGTTCGCTGCCGGCAAAGCGCACCGCGTTGGGCGCCAATAGCAGGCCGGCCGCGGCCAGAAACGCCACCGGCAGGATCTGCCAGAACAGGCGGCGGCCCTCGATATAGCTGAGGCGTTCGCCGATCAACAATGCCAGCGCCGGGAAGATCGGCAGAATGTAGGAGGCGAGCTTGGAGCCGGAAAGGGAAAAGAAAAAGAAAATGAACACTGCCCAGATCAGCAAAAAGCGTTTCGGCTTGAATCCATTAATGCGAACGTCGCGTAGCGACACTTTTGCCCCCTCGCCCGCTCGCGGGAGAGGGCTGGGGTGAGGGTTCGGCTTGGGCGTCTCGGTCTTCCAGGCGCGTGCCAGGGAATCGGCCAGGGTGAAGAGCCAGGGCAGGATGCCGGCGGCCAGCACCGGGATGAACCACCACCAGGGTTCGTAGCGGCCGTGGGCTTTGGTCAGGAAGCGCTCGAAATGCTCATGGATGAAGAAAAAATGGAAAAACTCGGGATTGGCGACAGATACCGCGATGAACCAGGGGGCCGAGATTGCGAGGAAAAGCAGGCTGCCGCTGACCAGATGCAGCTTTTTCCACAAAGCGAAATCACGCTCGATCAAAGTGTAGAGCACCACTACCGCGCCCGGCAGGACAATGCCCATCAGGCCCTTGCTCAGGACGGAAAACGCCAGGGCGGCCCAGGCAACGTGCATCCACCGGCGGTTGGCGCGCGCGCTGGCCGAGTCCTGCTGCGCCAGCAGAAAGCTCATCAGCGCCAGGCCCATGAAGAACGTCATCCCCATGTCGAGGGAATTCATGTGGCCGATCAGGACATACAGCAGGCTGCTACCCAGCACTGCGGCGGCAAGCAAGCCGGCCTCGCGGCCGAACAGCCGGCGCGCGGCGAAGTAGGTGAAGAAGATGCCGATAAATCCGGTCAGCGCACTCCATAAACGCGCCGTCCAGTGGTGTTCGCCAAACAGGCGGTAGGCGCCCGCCGTGATCCAGTATTGCAAGGCGGGTTTTTCGAAATACTTGATGCCGTTCAGGCGGGGCGTCACCCAATCTCCGCTCGCCGCCATTTCACGGGCGATTTCAGCGTAGCGGCCCTCGTCCGGCCGAACCAGCTTGCGGTAGTCGAGATTGCCGAACCAGACCACCGCCATCAGCAGGGTGAGCAGCAACCAGAAAGGTCGCCGATTAAAGAAATCAAGAGTCATGCGGAATTCCAAAAATGCAGGCTGGGTATGTGTGCCGCCCGACATTGTAAACCCTTTCGCCGGGCTTGGTTATGGCGGTGAACCGCCTTGATAGACTGCCTTGCGCCATTTTTGCGCGATGGCGAACTGCAATACCGGGAGCAGGCAGACCAGCGCCAGCCCCCGCTGTAGCGTAACGGACTCGGGATAGCTGGTGTCTGGCGAAATCAACAGGGCAAGCGCACAGGCAGCCAGCGCCAGCCCCAAGAGCCATCTTCCGGCGCGGCTTAGCCCCCAGCGCCAGCGCTGTGCCAGCAAGGTTCCGGATACCGCGGAAAGCCAGCCGCCGAAAGCGCCGCCGAGGACGTCGAGCGGCCAGTGGACGCCGACTGCGATGCGTGAAAGGCCGATCAGCAGGGCTGCCGCGGCCAGCAGCCAGGTCAGGGAAGCACGCCTGAGGTAGAGGCTGAGGATGCCCGCCACGGTGAAAATCGTGGTGCTGTGGCCGGAGGGGAAAGAGCCAAAGCGGTGTGCAGGGCCGATCACATGCAGCAATTCGGGAGGAATCACCGCCGGCGGGCGTAGCACGCCGATCGGGTCTTTCAGGCCATGCACCCAGAGGGTGGCAAGGATGGCGGCGAGCGCGAGCGACCAGATGATGTCCGGCCGGCGTCCGATCAGAGGGGCCAGCAGGGTCAGGCCGGCCAGGGTGCCGCCCAGCGCGGTCAGGTTTTGCCACAGTGCGTCGCTGGCCAGCGCACCCAGGCCGTTGAGCAAGAGAAACAGACTGCGGTTGCTCCCGCTGGCAAGGAGAACCACGATGGCGGCGAGTGCCAGCGCCGGCACCAGCCAGATACGCGGTTCGCGCCAGGAGATTTGGCAGGGGACAGGGGCGAGGAAGTTCACGCTGCTCATTCGCTGACCCTGATCAGAGCGATGCCATTCTTGCTATAGAGCGTTTCGTAGGCGCGCAGTTCGCCCAGGCGGCTGGTTTGGGTGATCACGATGTCGCCGCGGCGCGGGTCGCGCTTTTCCACGATACGCTGGCTGTAGACGCTGAAGCTCGGCATGTTGAGACCCCACATCACCACCGTATAACCCCGGTCGCGCGCCAGCAGCGCAGCTTCCTTGATCGGTCCCTGCTGCAGGCCGCCGAACAGGGGCAGGAGCAGCAGCGAAAAGCCGGCTGCCAGGATGACGCCGCTCGCCAGCAGTTTGGCGCCCAGGGCGAATCGCTTCTCCACCATGAAATACAGGGTAAGCAGAACGAAGCCCGTAAAGAAGGGGTAATACCAGCGGCTCAACGACTGCCGGGTGGCGGCAAGCATTTCCTGGTAATAGGGCTTGTGGATATGGGGGATCGCGGCCTCGATCAGTTGCGGCAGGAACAGCAGTGCCGCGAGCAATAGCAGCAGCGGCAGGAAAGCAAGCAAGCGCGAGCGCAGTTCATCCAGGTAAATTGCCATCAGAATGAAAACGCCGGAATAGCCGTAAATCAGGTAATGGGGCAGCTTGGTGCCGGAAAACGAGAAAATCACGAAGACGGTGGCGAACCATAGCAGAAGGAAAAGCTGCAAGTCGTCTTTGACGATTCTGGGCCCCTGCGCAAGCAGTTTGAACAACATCGTGGTGTAGGGCAGCACGCTCAGCAGCAGCACCGGCACATAGTAGAAGAAATTGCCGCTGTGGCTTTCCATCGGCGCGGAGAAGCGGTCAACGTTGTGCTTGAGGAAAAAGCCGCGAAAAAAGCCATCGCCTTCGACCAGGTATTGCACCACGTACCACGGCGCCGCCAGCGCGAAAAACAGCGCTATGCCCCGCCAGTCCAGTGCCAAGGCCAGCCATCCCTTGAGATCCCTGCGCAGTGCGCTGTAAAGGAAAGTCACCAGCCCCGGGATGATCACGGCAACCGGCCCTTTGGTGAGAAAGCCCAGGCCCATGGCGGCGAAGGCGAAATAAAGGTAGTTGCGTTCGCGCAGGCGCAAGAACAGGTAGGCGCTGAACAGCGTGGCGCTGATGAGCAGGTTGAGGAGGGCGTCGGCAGTGGCCACCTTGACGATGACAGAAACAGCGAGCGCGCTGGCGGTGATGATCCCTGCCGCCAGCGCCTGCCGGTCATTGGCGACGCGCCGCACGAACAAATAGGTCAGAATCACCCAGGCACTGCCGGCCAGGGCGGAAGGCAGGCGAAAGGCGAATTCGCTGATCCCGAACAGGTGGACGCTGGCGGCCTGCAGCCAGTAGATCAGGATCGGCTTGTCGTACCGCGGTTCGCCGTTGAGGTAAGTGGATAGGTAGTTGCCGCTCGCCAGCATTTCCCGCGTGGCCTCGCTGAAAGCGCCCTCGTCGAGATCGAACAGGGGGAAGCCGCCGATGCCGATAAAAAAACAGGCGAACACGGCAACCGCGAGCAGGGCGTAATGGGCGGACGGGATTGGGCGCGAAATGTCTTGCAAATTAAAGCTCGATGGGTCGGGTTGAGCGTAAAGCGCTGGACGTTGATTTGTAGCGGTTGCGCCGGGCTGAAACACTCTCGAAGTGTACCATACCTGTGCCTTTTGCGCGGCGCTCCGGCCCGGGGCCTAGTAATCAGTCATGTTGAATTTGCGTGATTTTCTTGTAGGGCCGAATTCATTCGGCCAAATGTGCGAATGAATTCGCACCTACAAAGAACGTACAGTCGCTTTAAGTTGACTGACAAGTAAGTATCCCCCGGCAGAGCCGGGGGCTTTAGCTTGGTGCGCCCGGCAGGGCGCACTTACTTGGAGGTGAAAGTCCTCTACTCGCCCGGCAAGGGGAAGAGTTAGCCGAACGGCAAGGGTGTTCTGGGTGACTGGAAATCTGGAGGAAGCCGAAGGCAAA
>JAJYXP010000018.1 GCA_021801705.1 Pseudomonadota bacterium | reverse complement strand
AGGAAACCACTGACTGGAGAGCCGTGTGCGGGAGAACCGCACGCACGGTTCGGAGGGAGGGGAGGGCGAGCGCCATTCCCTACCCCTATCGAGATTGTCCACCGGTTTCAATATGACTGACTACTAGGTTTAAAAGCCCTGTCTTGCGAAAGGCAGGGCTTTTTTGTTGGGGTTTTCAGGGTGACGCGCAAAAAACCAACAGAGTTGACTATTCCGGAAAGAAACCATGCAGCCTGACGCCCCTGAATATATGCCAGGGGCGTCAGGCAGTTTGCAAAGTTTCCAGCAACACTTTCTGCTTACAGCATAGACAGGGAATCAGGAGGACATCTCGTGCAGGATGTTCTTGATCCAGCTTTTGGCGTATATGGCCTCAAGTTCGGACAGGTCCGGCGACACGCCGCCGGAGTTGGGCACGGCTATCGTCTTGCCTTCGGCAACCTTGTAGATACCGGCAACGGAAACCGCCTCTTTCTCTGCCACGAAGCTGTAACATACGTTCACGTGGGAGGGGTCGATCAGCTCCTTGCCGTTCATCAGTTGCACGATGTTGGTCGCGCACACTTTAGCCTGGGAGTTGGCCGAATAGCCGGACTTCGGCATGACTCCAGCCATGCAGGCGTCGCCGATGACATGCACGTTCTTGGCAATCGTGGATTCGAAAGTCATTTGATTGACCGGGCACCATTTCTTGTCCTCGCCCACCACGCCTGCCTTGTGTGCGATCAGTCCCGCTTTCTGCGGCGGCACCAGGTTGACCAGATCGGCCTCTATGTCTCCCTCGCCGCTATCGACGCTGCGTTTCCTGGTATTTACCTTGACAACCTTGTGTGTGGGCCGATAGTCGATCAAGCCTTCATAGTGCTTGGCCCATGCCATCTTGAACAGCTTGCCCTTGGACACGATGTCCTGGTTGGCGTCGAGCACAATGATCTTGGCGCTAGGATTGTGATTTTTCAGGTACCAGGCAAACAGGCTGATCCGCTCATAGGGTCCCGGAGGGCAGCGGAACGGCATCTCCGGAATCGACATCAGCACCGTGCCACCCTTGGGCAGGTTGACCAGTTGTTTGTGCAGCAACAAGGTCTGCTCGCCAGCTTTCCATGCATGGGGGATCACTTTTGGTGTTGCGACCGGGTCATAGCCTTCAATTTCCTCGAAGCGGAAATCGATGCCGGGCGAAAGAACCAGGCGGTCGTAGCTGATGGTTCCGCCGGAAACAACTACCTTTTTGGCGGAGGTATCCACTGCGGTCACTTCATCATGAACCACCTTGATGCCGTTGTTGGCGGCCAGCTTGTCGTAGGTGATCGTGAGATCCTTGATGTCGCGGAAGCCGGCGATGACGGTGTTGCTGAACGGGCAGGACACGAATTTCCTGTCGCGCTCTATCATCACCACTTCGATGGATGGATCATTGATGCGAATATATTTGGCAACTATGCTTCCCCCATAGCCGCCACCGATCACCACCACTCGCCGCCCTTTTTTCGGCAACATTTCGGCCGCCGAGGTAATAAAGGGAGCACCTGCCAAACCAACGCCGGTCGCCGCCCCCAGCAGCTTGATGAAACTTCTGCGGTCCATATTCGACATTTTTTTCCCTCCTGGATTATTGCTGGCTGGCGTAGAAATGCATCAGCGCCTCGACGTCGTCTTTGCTCAGGCTTGCAAATTTTTCATCCATGCCCTTCGGCAGTGGGCGCTTTTTCGCATGGAAATCGTTCCCGGTAATCAGCAGATATGCTAGCCACTGCCCCGCAATCACACCGCCGACGCCGGGTTGACGGCCATTTTCCTGGTGGCAGATATTGCAGCCCTGATTATGCAACTCCTTGCCTTTCGCCACCTTGGCGGCATCCACAACCTGCGGGTAGCGCACGAACTTCTGCTTGCTGAAGAATTCCCCCATCGCATTGAAGTCCTCATCGGTATACCCTTTTGCAATCCTGCCCATCACGGTTCCAGGGCGTTCGCCGCTCTTGAATTTCTTCATGGCATCCGAAATGAATGCGGCAGGCTGCCCCGCCAGCGTCGGGGTGCTTGGCCCTACACTTTGGCCAAATCCGCCATGGCAGGCGGAACAGGTGTTCGACAGCATCGCGGGGGTCGGACCGGCAGCCCATAGCGACGTGCTAATGGAAAGGCCTCCCGCAAGCAAAGCAAGTCTTAACTGTTTGGCGTTCATTGCTCCTCCTTTGGATTGTTTGCCAACAACGCTTGACCACACCTTGTCCCAAGTATTTTAATCAGTCTATACCATAAAAAAACCCTTGCAACAGGGATTACTTGGAATCCTGCTGCAAGGGTTAGGGAAGCGCTGATTTATTCCAATACTCCCTCCCCCGCAAGGGGAGAGGGAGTTAATCAGCGTTTCCTTGAGATGTTTTCGAAAAATATCTTTATTTCATCTTGACCGCCTGGAATGTATTGCCTACCAGGGGCTGGGCATCTGCCTGCGGTACATGACACTGATTGCAGTTGTAGCGGCCCATCGAGATATGCTTCAGCTCCTTGCCCTCACGGTCACGGTAGTGGCTGTCGCCAATTTTTGGCGCCTTTGCTGCCTTGTAGGAAGGCCGATCGTGACACGCCAGACAGATGTTCACCTGGGAGTCGATGCGGAAACCCTCGATGCTGTGCGGGATCAGCGGCGGCTGCTTCGCGAAATTGCGAGTGATCCTTTGCTGCGCGCCCGGCGCTTTTCCCTGATACTCCAGCATTGCCGGAGCCTGATCCTCCTCGGTCATCTGGTTCTTGCGCAAGGGGCGCAGTTCTTCATCCGCAGTCGCTACGGATGCAAAAAACAGCGTGGATAGCGCCATTGCCGCCAAAGTTATACTCAACTTGTTGCGTGTTGCCATATTAAGTTCCTCCTTGAAGTCTGTCTTTCAACGCCGCCGCTATAGAAACAGCATCAAAACATTTCGTAATGGAAAGCTCCATCCCATCGACAGAACCTTCCATGGGCTTGATTAAACCTTAACGATTTTGACGGCACATTTCTTGTAGTCGGTTTCCTTGGAAATCGGGCAGGTCGCATCCAGGGTCAGCTTGTTCACCAAACGGCTTTCGTCAAACCATGGAATAAACACCAAACCGACCGGAGGTTTATCGCGTCCGCGAGTTTCCACGCGAGTCACCACCTCCCCGCGACGGCTGAGCACTTTCACCACGTCGCCGCGCTTCAAGCCGCGTTTCTTGGCGTCGTCCGGATGCATGAACACCCAGGCGTCCGGGAATGCCTTGTGCAGTTCCGGCACACGCTGCGTCATGGAACCGGAATGCCAATGCTCCAGCACGCGGCCGGTCGACAACCACATGTCGTATTCCTTGTCCGGGGACTCCGCCGGCGGTTCGTAGGGCAGCGCGAAAATAACGGCCTTGCCGTCCGGCTTGCCGTAGAACCGTATTCCCTCGCCTTTCTTCACATAGGGGTCGTAGCCTTCGCGGAAGCGCCACAGCGTTTCCTTGTTGTCCACCACCGGCCAGCGCAGGCCCCGAGCCTTGTGGTACTGCTCAAACTGGGCCAGGTCATGGCCGTGGCCGCGTCCGAACGAGGCATATTCCTCGAACAGCCCTTTCTGCGCATAGAAACCGAAATGCTCGGATTCGGTGTTGGGATGACCTTTCTGAAGTTCCGACAAGGGGAACTTGTTCACCTGGCCATTGGCGTAAAGCACATCGAACAGGGTTTTGCCCTTGTATTCCGGCATCTTGGCAACCAGATCGGCCGGCCATACCTCCTCGACCTTGAAGCGCTTGGAGAACTCCATCAATTGCCACAGGTCGGACTTGGCATCGCCTGGCGCCTTCACCTGCTGACGCCAGAACTGGGTGCGCCGTTCCGCATTGCCATAGGCGCCTTCTTTCTCCATCCACATGGCCGTGGGCAGGATGAGGTCGGCAGCCATGGCCGTCAGGGTCGGATAGGGGTCGGAAACGACGATAAAATTGGCCGGGTTGCGATAGCCTGGATAGGTCTCCTCGTTCATATTGGCCGCGGCCTGCATGTTGTTGTTGCACTGCACCCAGTAGAAGTTGAGCTTGCCGTCCTTGAGCATGCGGTTTTGCAGCACGGCGTGGAAGCCCGGTTTGTCCGGGATGGTGCCCGGCGGCAGTTTCCAGATATTCTCGGCGATCTCGCGGTGCTTGGGATTCATCACCACCATATCCGCCGGCAGGCGATGCGAGAAAGTGCCGACCTCGCGTGCGGTACCGCAAGCGGAAGGCTGGCCGGTCAGGGAGAACGGCCCATTGCCCGGTTCGGAGATCTTGCCCACCAGGAGGTGCACGTTGTAGATCATGTTGTTGACCCAGGTGCCGCGGGTGTGCTGGTTGAAGCCCATGGTCCAGTAAGACACCACCTTGCGCTTGGGGTCGGCATAAAGTTTGGCCAGCGCCTCCAGCTTGTCCTTGGGCACGCCCGATATCTCATGGGTTTTATCCAGCGTGTACTCGGAAACGAATTTCTTGAATTCGTCGAAGGTGATAGGGGTGGCCGCATTTGGGTCGCCCTTGGGCTTGCCATCGGGGCCCGGGTAGCCGTTGTTGGTGGCAGCCTGCTCAAGCGGGTGGTTGGGGCGCAGGCCATAGCCGATGTTGGTTGCACCCTTGGCGAAGTTGACGTGCTTCTTGACGAAGTCCTCGTTCACCGCACCGTTCTGGATGATGTAATTGGCAATGTAGTTGAGGATGGCCAGATCACTCTGGGGATTGAAGATCAGTTCAATATCCGCCAGTTCGCAACTGCGATGGGTAAAAGTGGAAAGCACCGCAACCTTGACATCCTTGCCGGTCAGGCGCCGGTCGGTCAGACGCGACCACAGGATCGGGTGCATCTCGGCCATGTTGGAGCCCCACAACACGAAGGCATCGGCATGCTCCAGATCGTTATAGCAGCCCATTGGCTCGTCGATGCCGAAGGTGCGCATGAAGCCGGCCACGGCACTCGCCATGCAATGGCGGGCGTTGGGGTCGATATTGTTGGAGCGGAGTCCCGCCTTGTAAAATTTGGCCGCGGCATAGCCTTCCCAGACAGTCCATTGGCCGGAACCGAACATCCCCACGGCAGTCGGCCCCTTGGCTTTGAGCGTGGCCTTGCACTTCTCGGCCATGATATCAAAGGCCTGGTCCCAGGAAATCGGGGTGAACTCGCCATTCTTGTCGAATTTGCCGCCCTTCATGCGCAGCATGGGTGTGGTCAGGCGATCCTTGCCATACATGATCTTGGAGAGGAAATAGCCCTTGATGCAGTTGAGTCCCCGATTGACCGGCGCATCCGGGTCGCCCTGGGTCGCCACCACGCGGCCGTCCTTGGTGCCGACCAGAACGCCGCAACCGGTACCGCAGAAGCGGCAGGCGCCCTTGTCCCATTTGACTCCGGCGTCGCCGCCTGCGGCCGCCAATGCCTCCTGCACCCCCGGCACCGTCACGCCGGCCGCGGCGGCCGTCGCGGCAACCGCGCTGGTCTTGATAAACTCCCGTCTCGTCAACTTCATTTCAGACCTCCTCGCAAAAAAATCTTGAGTTAAACCAATTCAGGCCGCCTGTTCCGCCACGATCTCTCCGATGGTCAGCGCGGAAACAGGGCATGGAGCCAAGCATGCGCCGCAGCCCGTGCAGGCCGCGAAATCAACCTCGGGCCTGGCTACCGTGCCGGCCGCCAGCCTGAAGCGGATGGCGCCGGTCGGGCAACATTCTCCGCAAGTGCGGCATACCACCTGTTTCAGCGCCAGGCAGGACGGCTCAATACGAATTTTTAACGCCCAGGGGGGGCGATTCGCCATATACGTCAACGCCCCGCTCTTGCAGGTTTTCGCACAGTCTCCGCAGAATGTGCACTCCCCCGCGGCAAAATTTACCTGGGGGAAGCCCCCTCTGCCCTTTACCAGGATTTTTTCAGGGCAGGCGATGACGCAGTCCCCGCCACGGCTGCACGTATCCACGAAATTCGATTCTTCAAGGGCCCACGGCGGGCGGACGGCTTTACGCGCCGCGCCGAAATCCCCTTGCAGGAACTGAGCACGAGAAATATTTTTTGTCACAGACCGCTACACCATTCTTTCATCGTGATTGGTAGAGTGCGCGGAATCTAACCGGCCATCCTTGACTTAAATCAAATATTTTTTGGGTGTTCCGGGAATTGCAATAGAATAAGCATCTTTTCTCAATCATAGCGCAAAATTGCACAGCCCCGAAGAGGAATTGATTTGAGCAGCACCAAGGTTCACGCAATCCTGGCCAATCTCCCCTTGTTCAAGGAAATGACGCCCGAGGAGGTTGACAGTATTGCGCAAAATACGAGGGAATTACGCGCTTCGCGCGGGGAAATGGTGTTTCAGCGGGGCGATCCTGCGCACGGCTTTTATGTGGTGATTCACGGCCAGTTGAAGCTGGCGCTCTCCTCGCCGCAAGGGGTGGAGAAAGTGGTGCACCTGGTCGGTCCGGGCCAGACCTTCGGGGAGGCGGTCATGTTCATGGGCATGCCCTATCCGGTCTATGCCCAGGCGCTTGCCGACTCGCTGCTGTTGCACATCTCCAAAGCGGCGGTATTCGAGGGCCTGGACCGCGACCCGGTCTTTTGCCGCAAGATGCTGGCCGGATTAAGCAGCCGCCTGCACAGCCTGATCGGCGATGTAGAGGCTTACTCCCTGCGCTCCTGCACCCAGCGGGTGATCGGCTATCTGCTGCAGTACGATGACGACAAGGCCGAAGACGGCGGGAATATCCTCATCAACCTGCCCGCCAGCAAGACGGTGATCGCCTCGCGCCTCAACATCTCGCCGGAAACGTTTTCCCGCGTGCTGCACGATCTCTCGGTCGCCGGCCTGATCAGCGTCAAGGGCAAGGACGTATCCGTCCTGGACATCAAAAAGCTGCGTGACTACGACCAAGGGGAGTAACTTTCTTCTTACATTTCTTGGCGTCTTGGCGGTTCAACTGCTTTTTATGGGCTAAATTCGATTGTTTTTGATTTGCGTCAAGGCAAACAAAATCTCTGGATCGCAGCATGTTGTTCATGGTCTAAAATCCAATCATGGCAATCTTAATTTAAACTCGAAAGGCTGAAAATGAACATCTCCGGCATCGTTGTGCATGCCCACCCGGACAAGCTTGAAAAAGCCCGCGCCCTGCTGGAAGCGATACCGGGCGTGGAAATCCACGCAGCCGGTGAGGACGGCAAGATGGTCGTCACCATCGAAAAAAACAACGACCGGGAAACCGCCGATATTTTCGAAGAAATCGGCAAAGTCCCGGGGGTGCTCTCTACCGCCATGGTTTACCATCATTTTGAGCCCGGTGTCGAGGAAACCGCATAGAAATGGATGGCAGCAACAAACTGTCCGGCGCCAAACAGGCCTCGCGGCGGCAATTCCTGATCGACATGGCGAAGACCGCCTGCGGCATCGGCCTGCTGGGAGGCGGTCTGTCGCTCTACGCCAAGCAGGCCGGGGCGCTCCCGCCGCTTGCCATCCGCCCCCCCGGGGCGCTTGCGGAGCCGGATTTTCAGGGCGCCTGCATCCGTTGTGGTCTATGCGTGCGCGACTGTCCCTACAACATCCTCGAACTGGCAAAGCCAGAGCAGCGCGTTGCCACCGGCACGCCCTATTTCGTGGCGCGGAATCTCCCCTGCGAGATGTGCGAAGATATTCCCTGCGTCAAAGCCTGCCCGACAGGTGCGCTCGATCATGCGCTGACCGACATCTACAAGTCGAAGATGGGGCTGGCAGTGCTGGTGGACCACGAAACCTGCCTCAATTTCCTCGGCCTGCGCTGCGACGTCTGCTACCGCATCTGCCCGTCGATCGACAAGGCAATCACCCTGGAACCGCTGCATAACCTGCGCACCGGCAAGCACGCCATGTTCCTTCCCACGGTGCACTCCGACCAGTGCACCGGCTGCGGAAAGTGCGAAAAAGCCTGCGTACTGGAAGAGGCCGCAATCAAGGTTTATCCGATCAAGCTGGCAAAGGGCGAACTCGGGCACCATTACCGGCTCGGCTGGGAAGAGAAGAAAAAAGCCGGAAAATCTCTGATAGATACGCAGAACATCATCGATCTGCCCGCCAGGATGCCGGAGCCGGAGGACGGGAAATGAACGCGCGCGCCATAGGTGCCGAGGCTGCCGTAGAAAAGGGCTGGTTTGGCAGCCACAAGTGGCTGATCCTGCGGCGTATCTCCCAGCTTGCTATCCTCGCCTTGTTCATGCTGGGCCCGCTCGCCGGCCTGTGGTTCGTCAAGGGCAACCTGGCTTATAGTTTGACGCTCAGCATCCTGCCGCTGACCGATCCTTATGTACTGCTTCAATCTCTCCTGACCGGCCACATACCGGAAAAACTGGGGCTGATCGGCGCCGCCATCGTACTGGCATTCTATTTCCTGGTGGGTGGGCGCGTTTATTGTTCCTGGGTGTGCCCGGTCAACCTGGTAACCGATGGCGCGGCCTGGATGCGCGGCCGCCTCGGCATCAAGGGTGGGGCGCACCTCTCGCGCAATCTGCGCTACTGGGTGCTGGCGATGACACTGATGGTGGCGGGCGTCGGCGGCACCATTGCCTGGGAACTGATCAACCCGGTATCGATGCTGCACCGGGGGCTGATTTTCGGCCTCGGCACGGCATGGGCTGTCGTACTGGCCGTATTCCTGCTCGATTTGTTCGTCAGCCAGAAGGCTTGGTGCGGCCATCTCTGTCCGGCAGGCGCATTCTACAGCCTGCTCGGCAAGTGGAGCCAATTGCGGGTTTCAGCAGTCAAGCGCGATGCCTGCAACGACTGCATGGACTGCTTCGCGGTCTGTCCTGAGCCGCAGGTGATCAGGCCGGCATTGAAAGGCGCAAAGCAGAACATCGGTCCGGTCATCCTGTCGCCCAACTGTACCAACTGCGGACGCTGCATCGACGTGTGCTCGAAGGACGTGTTCCGCTTCGGGTTGCGTTCCCGCAACAAGGCCGGCTAGTAGTCTGTCATATTGAAACCGGTGGACAATCTCGTCATTCCGGCGAAAGCCGGAATCCAGAAAAATCAACAACCTGGACACCGGCTTTCGCCGGTGTGACGGTTCAACTCATCCGTTTTACGTGGACTGACTGCTGATACGCTCAAGCCCCTGTTATCCTAAAGATTGTCATTGGCACTATTAATCGCAAAGCACTACACTAGCAGCCTGTCGAAATTGAGTTTGCGAGTAAAGGGAAGAGATGAAAAACACATTGGTGGTTGCGCTTGCCCTGGCATTGACCCCCGCGCTTGTTTCTGCCGGCGCGCCAGCAGCCCATAAAGGCGGCATCGAGGAACAGGGGTATGCGTGGCACGCCCAGAAAGGCGAGAAAATTGCGGCCTTGAAACTCAAGGGCAATGTCAAAAAAGGGGAGGAAATCTACGAAGTCTGTGCCGCCTGTCACCTGCCCAGCGGCTCTGGTCGTCCTGACGGCACTTTCCCGCAGTTGGCAGGCCAATACTCCACGGTCATTATCAAGCAGATCGCCGACATTCGCGCCGGCCTGCGCGACAACCCGACCATGTATCCCTTTGCCATCACCCTGAGCGACGCCCAGGAGCTGGCAGACGTGGCCGCCTATATTCAGACCATGTGCATTCCGCGCGACCACGGCATGGGCTCTACGGCCCCGGCTCTGCTGAAGCACGGCGAGGCGCTGTACAAGAAGGAATGCACCTCTTGCCACGGCGCCACCGGTGAGGGCGACAAGGCCCGGTTTTACCCCGTGCTCGCCGGTCAGCACTACAAATACATGCTGCGCCAGGTTACAGAGATTCGGGACGGCAAGCGCAATGCGAACCCGGACATGGCAAAAATCTTCAAGAAGTACAGCGACAGGGATCTTGACGCAGTGGTGGCCTATATGTCCACCCTGACCATGCCTGGTACATTGTGCCCGGAAAAAGCTGCCGGCAAGAAGAAGTAATCTCCGACAGGCTGCTAGTGTCTAATTGCATAAGTCTGCGTCAATATCGAGGCCGAGGATTTGGCGCGGATGGCGCGAAGGCAACCGCAGCCATAGCCGTTCTATGGCGAGGATTGGCGACAAAGCCAGCCGCGTCAAAGACCGGCCGAATATAGCAAGACTTGTGCAATTAGACACTAGACCAAGATACAACGGAGGGCAGGGCTTACCTGCTGTCCGTCGCAAGCCTGTCATAACTTCCCGATTTGGCGTAACACTTTAATTTCAGTCTAATTGCGCTTATCACCAACCGGGCATAGAATCTTCCATACCAAAAATTGAAGCTGCATTCAGCAAGCCCTGTTTGTGACTTAAACCTTAGCCTCGAGGAGACCAGCAATGCTAAACAATCTTCATGTCGGCCCGCGCCTGATTATTCTGACCGCGGTGATGGCATTTTTCATGATTGCCATCGGTATTAACGGTCTGCGCGGAGAGGCGGAGATGGTCCATCGCCTGGAAAATGTTTACACCGATCAGGTCATTCCGATACAGGACCTGGGAACAATCAACCACCTGATGAATGCCAATTTCGCCGACATCCTGCGTGCCTTGCAGCATAACCCCGAGATAGCCATCTCCAAGCTCCACGACCATCCTGTCACCGAGCACACCAAACGCATCGAAGCCAATCAGGCCGTCATCGACAAGCTCTGGGCAAAATACATGGCGACCGAACTGATGCCGGACGAAAAGCTACTGGCCGAAGACTATGACAAAAAACGCAAAGCCTACGATAGCGAGATCCTGCAACCCATGCTGCAGGCACTGAAGGACGGCGACTATTCCATCGAAAAACAGAGCAAATTCCTGAAAGGTAACCGCACCCACGCCTCGCCGCTGGTCAAGTCGATGGAGGCGTTGATTGAATTGCAGGCAAAAATTTCCAAAGAGACGTACGTCGAGGGCCAGGCCAAATATGCCGTGGCACGCAACCTGTCTATCGGCGCCATAGTCGTCGGTTTGGCACTGGGTCTGTTCATTGCCTGGTGGATCATCCGATCGATCACCAGCCCGCTGGGGCAGATGCGCACCACCATCAGCGAGGTCGAGAAAAACGGAGACTTCACCCAGCGTATCCCCGTCAGCGCCGAGGATGAGGTAGGGCAAACAGCGAAAGCTTTCAACAACCTGATGGCTGAATTGCAGAGCACGTTCGGCCAAGTGCTTGCCAGCGTCGCCCAGGTCTCGAACTCGGTGCAGACGCTCTCGGATTCGTCCAGCCAGGTCGCCACCAGTTCGGAGCACCAGAGCGAGGCGACCTCTGCCATGGCGGCCGCGGTCGAGGAAATGACCGTCAGCATCAATCACGTATCCGACAACGCGCGCGATGCGCAGGAAATTTCCAGTAAATCGAGCGGCCTGTCCAGCCAGGGCAGCGAAATTATCCAGAAAGCCGCCTCGGAAATGGTTAAAATTTCCGAAACCGTCCGGCAGGCTTCGCAAACCATAGAGGCACTGGGGCAGCAATCGAATCAAATTTCCACCATTGTTCAGGTCATCAAGGATGTCGCCGACCAGACCAACCTGCTCGCGCTGAATGCGGCGATCGAAGCCGCCCGTGCCGGAGAACAGGGGCGCGGCTTCGCGGTCGTGGCGGATGAGGTACGAAAATTGGCGGAGCGCACCACCAAGGCCACGGAAGAGATCACTAAAATGATCGGCGATATGCAAAGCAGCGCCCACGCAGCCGTTTCCACCATGAGCGGAGCCGTGACCCAGGTGAGCGATGGGGTATCGCTGGCAAACGAAGCGGGCGCCGCCATGGTCCAGATCAAAGGCGGCGCGGAGCAAGTGGTTCATGTCGTCAACGACATCACCAGCGCACTGGCCGAGCAAAGCACCGCCAGCAACGACATTGCCGGCCAGGTGGAAAAAGTCGCCCAGATGACGGAGGAAAACAGCGCCGCCGCTGTCGAAACGGCCCGCGCGGCGGATCATCTGCAAGAATTGGCGCTCAGCATGCAAAAAGCGGTGAACCGGTTCAAAATCTAGCGCCGGAAACTCCTTGATGAAGAGCGCATACACCTCATTTCTGCGCAGTGTGCTTCCAGCCGTCGTTTTGGCGGCGGCGAGCTTGCCTGTCTGGGCAGGCGGCCCGCCGCCGGGCAATTCCAAGGAGCTGCCCTGCCCGGTATGTGGCATGCTTTCGTCAAATTACCCCAAATGGCGCACCCGGATTTTTTTCAAGGGCGGCGCCATTTCGTCTTTCGACTCCCCCACGGATATGTTCCTCTTTCTCGGCGACATGGCCCGGTATGACAGCAAGCATACTGAAGCAGATGTGACGCAGATCCATGTCACCGACTATGTGCAGCGGAGATGGATCGAAGCGCGCCGCGCATTCTATGTTTCCGGCTCAACGGCAAAAGGGCCGATGGGAGACGACCTGCCCGCCTTCGAAAACAAGGCCGACGCCGGGTTCTTCGCCCGTTCCGCGGGCGGCAAAGTGTTAAACTTCGCCCAGGCAGCCAAACAAATAAGCGGCACACAGGCCAAGTGATGGCCGGTGCGGAACCTGCGCACTGGGTTGTCCTCTAAATTCACAAGCATTGCCTTGGCCGTCCGCGATTTCCAAAATCGGACAGGCATTTGTTTTTGTACGAATGCTGGCTACAATAGTCCTCCGGTTACACAGCAGCAGAAAATGCGTTATTTGCAGGAAATCGAATGAATCAGGAAGTTGGCATTCAGCCCACACCATCCGACGTAAACCTGACCCAAACCGCCGACGGGACATACAAGATCCCGGCGCTTCGGGTTTTGTCCGAAATCACCAGCAGCCTGTCCAGTGAGAACAACCTGGATGCGCTGCTGGAGCGTTTTCTCGGCACCATGATCAAACTCGCCGGCGCGGATGCCGGCGCGGTGCGGGTATTGACTGCGGATGGCCTGAATTTGCGCCTGGTAGGCTCCCTCGGCTTGCCGCCCGAGGTGATCGAACGCGAGCGCTACATCCCGGTCGAATGCGGCGTCTGCGGCGAAGCGGCGCGCGAGCACACCGTCCACAACAGCACCAGCGTGAGGAATTGTGAAGAACGCAACACCCACGGTTACTTCGGTCAGCAGTGCCGGCGCGTGGTCGCGGTGCCGCTGCGCTACCAGGGCAAGATGCTCGGGGTGTACAACCTGTTCATGGCGACCGACAGCCCGGTTCCGGAAGATGTCTCCCTGCTCTTCAATTCGATCAGCGAACACCTAGGCATGGCACTGGATAACGCCCGGCTGACGCGGGAAAACCTGCGCATCACCCTGACCAACGAGCGCCAGATGCTGGCCAACGAACTGCATGACTCGCTGGCACAAACCATGGCTTACATGAACATGCGCCTGACCCTGTTGCGGGAAGCCATGGCGGTGCGCAACGAGGAGCGCTCCAACAAGTACCTGAATGATCTGGGCCAGGCGCTCGATTCCGCCTACTCGGAGCTGCGCGAGCTGCTTTCCCAGTTCCGCAACCGCATGGACCCTCGCGGGCTGCTGCCGGCCATGTACGACATCGTCGGAAATTTTTACGACAAGACCGGCATCACCATCGATTTTCTCAACCAGGTCCCGGACATCAATCTCACCCCCGACAAGGAAGTGCAGGTTTTCCATATAGTGAAAGAGGCGCTCAACAACGTTTCCAAGCATTCCCGCGCAAGCCATGTGGGCCTCGCCATCGAGATCAGGCGGGGCCGTTACGTCATCAGCGTCGAAGACGACGGCATCGGCTTCGACGGCAAGGCCAACACCGACAGCGGCATGCACCTCGGCCTGAACATCATGCTCGAACGGGCCCGGCATCTTAATGGCGATGTTACCGTCACCCCCGGGGAAAAGGGCGGCACCCGCATGGAACTGAGTTTTCCGATACCCGCAGGGCGCAAGGAGGGCGATGCATGAGCGAACCGGTTCGCGTGGTTCTGGTGGATGACCATACCCTGTTCCGCATGGGCCTGGCCGAACTTCTGGAGCAGCGCGGCGGCATCAAGGTGGTGGGCGTCACCGGCAATGCGGACGAGGCGCGCCGCCTGTTGCGGGAAGAAAAACCCGACGTGCTGGTGATGGACCTGCACATGCCGCCGCTCGACGGCCTGACCCTGTTCCGCCAGTTGCGCCAGGAAGGATGCGCTACGCCCACCCTGATGCTGACGGTGAGCAACGCCGAGGAAGACCTCTCCAACGTGCTGCGCGCCGGCGCCCGCGGCTATCTGCTCAAGGACATGGAACCGGACGATGTGGTGGATGCGATCCTGCGCGCCGCCCGCGGCGAAACAGTGGTGGCGCCGGCAATGACCATGAAGCTGGTCAAACTGCTGCAGAACGACCAGCCGGCAAGCACATCGGCCTCAATGCTCGATTCGCTCACCCAGCGCGAGCGTGAAATCCTCACCCACCTGGCGCAGGGCGAAAGCAACAAGGTCATTGCCCGTGCGCTTGATATCAGCCACGATACCGTCAAGCTGCATGTGCGCCACATCCTCTCCAAACTCAACCTGACTTCGCGCGTAGAAGCGGCCGTCTTCGCGGTGGAGCACAAATTCAGCACGCAAAACAGCCAGTTAACAAACTAGCCGTTTTTATCTTTAGGGCCTGTTAATGAATAAATGTTACACGCGTTACCCCCAGAAAGCCCGCAGGCAAGGCGCGGCGAGGAAGGTGTGGTTATTCCACACCGGCGAGGCACAACGCCGCATGCGGGCTTTCTGGGGGATAACCCTCCGGGGCGGTGAGGATTCAGGCGCATGGCGTTGTTGCAGGCTCCTGGTGTGGAATAACCACACGGCGTCGCCCGCGCCTAGCCCTGCGCCTGAATCCTCCCCGCCGCGTGTAACATTTATTCATTAACAGGCCCTTAACTAGCGGATCTTACTTTCATATGGATTTCTTTCCGGTTTTTTTCGATATCAAAAACAAACCCTGTCTGGTCGTCGGCGGCGGCGAAGTGGCCACCCGCAAAGTGGGCATGCTGATGCAGTCGGGCAGCCGTGTTACCGTGGTGGCGCCAGCGCTGAGCGATACCCTCAAAGCGCTGGCAGACGCAGGAAAAATCACCTGCGTCGCGGAAACATTCCGCCCCGAGCACCTCGGCGAAGCCATCCTGGTCATCGCCGCCACCGACGACCGCGCGGTCAATGTCCGGATTTCGGAAAACGCGAAAAAACTGCGCATCCCGGTCAATGTCGTGGACGACCCCGAGCTGTGTTCCTTCATCATGCCCTCGGTGATCGACCGCTCCCCGCTGGTCATCGCGATTTCCAGCGGCGGCACTTCGCCGGTACTGGCGCGGGTGATGCGGGCCAAGCTGGAAACCTTCATCCCGGCGGCGTATGGGCGTCTGGCGCAATTTGCGGCAAGCTTTCGCGACCAGGTGAAACAACGCATTCAACCTGCCAAACGGCGCATCTTCTGGGAAAAAATCCTGCAGGGGCCGGTGGCCGAGATGGTGCTGGCGGGGCATGACAAAGCCGCCAAAGACGCCCTGGAGCAAGCGCTGGCGAGCGACGCCAGCGATACCGGAACACCCCGCGGCGAGGTCTACCTGGTCGGCGGCGGCCCCGGCAACCCCGATCTGCTCACCTTCCGCGCCCTGCGCCTGATGCAGCAGGCCGACGTGGTGGTCTACGACAACCTGGTTTCCCCGGCGGTACTGGAACTGGCACGGCGCGATGCCGAACGCATCTACGTAGGCAAGGAACGCGCCAGGCACACCATGCGCCAGGAAAACATCAACGAACTGCTGGTGCGCCTGGCCCAGGAGGGCAAGCGCGTCGTGCGGCTGAAAGGCGGTGATCCGTTCGTCTTCGGCCGCGGCGGCGAGGAAATAGAAACCCTGGCGGCCCACGGCATTCCTTTCCAGGTCGTTCCCGGCATCACCGCCGCCACCGGCGTTTCGTCCTATGCCGGCATCCCCCTCACCCACCGCGACTACGCCCAATCCTGCGTGTTCGTGACCGGGCACCTGAAGGACGGCAGCGTCAACATCGACCTCACCGGCATCGCCAAATCCAACCAGACCATCGTTATCTACATGGGGTTGATGGGACTACCGACGCTATGCAAGGAACTGGTTGCCCATGGCTTGGCCGTAACCACACCGGCCGCCATCGTGCAGCAGGGCACCACCTACCAGCAGAAGGTCGTCACCGGCACGCTGGCAACCCTGCCCGAACTCGCCGCCAATGCGAAAATGAAACCGCCGACCCTGATCATCGTCGGCGAAGTGGTGAAACTGCAGGACAAGCTTGCCTGGTTCAAGCCGGAGCCGATTGAGGGTGGTTCCGACTTCGTGCAAACAAGCAGCGATTAGCGGCACTGGCGGTATGGGGTGTTAAAACCCGGTCAAAGTCCCGATAAAAATTGAAGCGCCTTGGTTTTAAATTAAGTTTAGAGTTATTGCCATGTTTATAAACCAACCCGATAAAATATTTAGTGTTTTATTGGGGTCTACTTTACGTTAAGCTCAGATAGACATGCGTCACGGCCTGAGGACATGGCAAGCTTAAACCCCGGAGGTGCTTTTGTAGTGTGCCGGAACAGAAATTGCCTTATTTACAATGGAACAATCAAAGGGAACAATCAAAGGGGCCAGGCTCGATTAAATTAGGTTATACTAGCGTCATCATGCCCCGCCGCCCCCGCATACACTTACCCGGTGTGCCGCTGCACATTGTCCAGCGCGGACACAACCGCGATGCCTGCTTCTTCGTTGATGACGACTACCTGGCCTACCGTCACTGGCTGGGCGGGGCTCTCAAGGAAAGCGGTTGCGCCCTGCACGCCTATGTGCTCATGACCAACCATGTGCATCTGCTGTTGTCCCCGCCTCAGCCCCAAGATGTGCCCCGGCTCATCATTTCACTGGGACGGCGCTATGTTCAATGTATCAACAAGACCTACCGCCGCACCGGTACGCTATGGGACAGCCGCTACAAGTCGTCGCTGGTGCAGGAGGATACCTACTAAAATCAAAGGGGCCAGCAGGGAATCAAGGGCCAAAGGGGCCAGGCACGAATTAATTTTCGAATTAATTTTTGATTTCCTTTATGATGGTTCATGCTCCGTCGCGCCCGGAGATAAAATCGAGCCTGGCCCCTTTGATCGGCCCCTTTGATCACTTTGATCAATTGACATGGGTAACGGAATCCGAGCGTTTCAGTTCATGTGGGGCGGAACGTCAACAACCACAGTGGCAACCCAGCGCACGACAAACGTAAATTTGACCGGCAGTGACGCATGGTTTAGGAAAGGTGAAATTACTTCCTCTGGCAGCGCACTGATTTCTAATGGCTGCGTAGTGGCGTACCTAACTCGTTGGGATGAACAACAGCAGTCATGGATCGTTTATGACTATCGCATTCCCAAGAAAATCGTATGCTGAATGGGGCATGGAGGAGTGATGCCCAACCCATCCATCAACACGGACGCTGCGCGATAAAGCCGCGCAGCGCCGGTTATGTCAGACGTTAAGCTGCTCTGGATACATCATGCCATTGCATTACACACCAAAGCAGGGACAATATCTTTCCTTCATTTACTACTACACAATGATCAACCGCTGTGCTCCTTCTGAGTCAGACATTCAGAAGTTCTTCCGTGTATCGGCACCATCGGTACATCAAATGATCGTGAAGTTGGAGCATGAAGGCTTAATCTCTCGAATCCCCGGCCAAGGTCGATCTATAACGCTTAACGTGCCGAGAGAACATTTACCCGATTTGGAGTCAGTTGATGAAAAGTAGATTCACCGCTATTGCATTGGACGACTACATTGAAAAACATTTGCGAGCAAACCCAGAGGTTAGCCGAGAAGATATCAAGGCCCGGCTTGAATTCGCTATCGCAGCGCACCGAGCGGAGAAACGTTGTTCCTGTGGCGCCGAAATCTGGATCGTTGGGTATAGTGGACCCCAATTTCTGGACAGTAATTTAACCTGAATGTTGCATAAACTTTCAACCGTGTAATTTCCCCGCCCCGTTAGAAAGTTTTTCGATTTTCAGGCAACAGCCCCCTACCCCCACTGGCGGGGTTAATCGTGAAGTCGTTGCTGGCAAG
>JAJYXP010000022.1 GCA_021801705.1 Pseudomonadota bacterium | reverse complement strand
CTTGCCAGCAACGACTTCACGATTAACCCCGCCAGTGGGGGTAGGGGGCTGTTGCCTGAAAATCGAAAAACTTTCTAACGGGGCGGGGAAATTACACGGTTGAAAGTTTATGCAACATTCAGGCTAGGACTGCACCCCAGCCAGCCCCAGCGTATGCCCAACTTATCCATTAACGAGCCCTAACCGATGAAGGTATCTTTATTTGCCGCCTTGGTGCGTGCCTCGGCAACGGAAACGACGTTGCGTTTCACCAGTTCGGTCAGATTCTGGTCCAGAGTCTGCATGCCGACGTTCTGGCCGGTCTGGATCGCCGAATACATCTGGGCGATCTTGCTTTCGCGGATCAGGTTGCGTATCGCCGGCGTGCCGATCATGATCTCGTGCGCGGCGACGCGGCTCTGGCCGTCCTTGGTCTTGAGCAAGGTCTGTGAAATCACTGCGCGCAGGGATTCGGACAGCATCGAACGCACCATGTCCTTTTCCGCCGCGGGGAACACGTCCACGATCCGGTCTATGGTCTTGGCGGCGGAGCTGGTGTGCAGGGTGCCGAACACCAGGTGGCCGGTTTCGGCGGCGGTCAGCGCCAGCCGGATGGTTTCCAGGTCGCGCAGCTCGCCCACCAGAATCACGTCCGGGTCCTCGCGCAGGGCGGAACGCAGGGCGTTGTTGAAGCTCAGGGTGTGCGGCCCGACCTCGCGCTGGTTGATCAGGCACTTTTTGCTCTCATGCACGAATTCGATCGGGTCTTCCACCGTCAGAATGTGGCCGAACTCTTTCTCGTTGACGTGATTGACCATCGCCGCCAGGGTAGTGGATTTACCCGAGCCGGTCGGCCCGGTCACCAGCACGATGCCGCGCGGCTGGTCGGCGATTTCCTTGAAGATCTCCGGGCACCTCAGTTCTTCCAGTGTCAGCACCTTGGAGGGAATGGTGCGGAACACTGCCGCGGCGCCGCGGTTCTGGACGAAGGCATTGACGCGGAAACGCGCCAGGTTGGGAATTTCGAAGGAAAAGTCCACCTCCAGGTTTTCCTCATAGAACTTGCGCTGGCCATCATTCATGATGTCGTACACCATGGAATGGACGTCCTTGTGCTCCAGGGCGGGCACATTGATACGGCGCACATCGCCATGCACGCGTATCATCGGCGGCAGGCCGGCCGACAGGTGCAGGTCGGAAGCCTTGTTTTTGACCGAAAAGGCGAGCAGTTCCGAGATTTCCATTATAATTTCCTTGTGCAGAAACTTGCCTCGCCATTATGACAACTATATCAAATGCATTGCAAGCCGTGCGCCAGCGCATTGCACTGGCCGCAGCCGCTGCCGGCCGGCCGGCAGGAAGCATACAACTGCTTGCAGTGAGCAAAACCGTAGCCGCAGCGGAGATACGCCGGGCTTATGCGGCCGGACAACGCGCATTCGGCGAAAGCTACGTACAGGAAGCGGCGGAAAAAGTCGAAGCGCTCAACGACTTGCCACTTAAATGGCACTTCATCGGCCCGATCCAGAGCAACAAGACGCGCCCGATCGCCGAGAATTTTTCCTGGGTGCACAGCCTGGACCGGGCCAGAATCGCCGACCGCCTGGCCGCGGCCCGGCCCTCCGACCTGCCTGACCTGCAGGTCTGCCTGCAGGTCAACATCAGCAACGAACCCAGCAAGGGGGGCGTGGCCCCGCAAGATTTGCCGGCCCTGGCGTGCCACGTGCAGAACCTGCCGCGCCTGAAACTGCGCGGGCTGATGGCGATTCCCGAACCTACCGGCGACCCCCTCCGGCAGCGCCAGGCTTTCCGGCAACTGCGCCAATTGCTGGAACAGCTCAATGCCGAAGGTTTCCAGCTCGACACCCTGTCGATGGGCATGTCGGACGACCTTGAAGCAGCCATTGCGGAAGGCGCCACGATAGTGCGGGTGGGATCGGCTATTTTTGGGGAACGACACAAAACCATAAAAAACGATTAACCACGAATTTACACGAATGAAACACGAATATTCACGAATAATCAGCCATTCGTGTTTCATTCGTGAACATTTGTGTCATTCGTGGTGTGTCTTGTTTTTTTAGGGATAAAACTAATTCAGGAAAAACATCATGCAAATCACCTTCATCGGCGGCGGCAACATGGCCGGCGCCCTCATCACCGGCCTGCTGCAGAAGGGCTTCGACCCGAACGCTATCGGCGTGGTGGAACTTTCCCGGGAAAACCGGGCGCGGCTGAACGAAAAGTTCGGCGTCGCCACTTACGAGGAAATCTCCGCCGGGTCCCTCACCGGCGACATCGTGGTGCTGGCGGTGAAGCCGCAGCAGTTGCACGGCGTTGCCATGCAGTTGCGCGGACTGCTCGACGGCAAGCTGGTCATTTCCATCGCCGCCGGGGTGCGCAGCGCCGACCTCTCCCGCTGGCTCGACGGCCACCCGCTGATCGTGCGCGCCATGCCGAACACGCCGGCCATGGTGCTGGCCGGCGTCACCGGCCTCTATGCCCTGCCCGGGGTGCCCGAAAACCAGCGCCGCCAGGCAGACACCATACTCGGTGCGGTCGGCACGACTATCTGGCTGGAACGGGAAGAGCAGATGGATGCCGTCACCGCGATTTCCGGCAGCGGCCCGGCCTATGTCTTTCTGTTCATCGAGTCCCTGCAGGATGCGGCCAGAGAACTGGGCTTCACCCCGGATCAGGCGCGCGCCCTCAGCCTGGAAACCTTTCTCGGCGCCGCAAAACTCGCCAGCCAGAGCAGCGAGGATGCCGCTACCCTGCGCGCCCGCGTCACCTCCAAGGGCGGCACCACCGAGCGCGCCATCCTCGCCCTGGAGAATTCGGGGGTCAGGCAGGCTATCATTCTGGCCGCCCAGGCCGCCTGCTTGCGTTCGCGGGAGTTGGGCGACGAGTTGGGTAAAACCGGAGCCGAGGGATAACTTATAATTTACATGCCACAATAACCCACAAAAATCTTTCACCGCAAAGGGCGCCGACCCTCTCTCCAACTCTCCCCCAGAGGCTAATCTATGCACACATCTTTGCAAGCTGTTGATTTTACTCCCCTCCCCCGCTTGCGGGGGAGGGGTTGGGGGAGAGGGGATTGAGGGGAGGGCTGAACGCGAAGGAAGAGTCAGCAGGCTGGCATATCGGGGTAACGGTTTCCCCTTTGCGAACCTTGGCGTCCTTTGCGGTTAGTGTTTTTTGATCGAGAAACGGGATAAAGTTAACCATGCTAAACCAAGCCCTGCAATTCCTGCTCGAAACCGTTTTCGGCCTGTTCGCGCTGGCCGCGCTGCTGCGTTTTTTTCTGCAACTGTTGCGGGCGCCGTTCCGCAACCCCTTCTCGCAGTTCGTCGCGGCGCTGACCGATTTCGCGGTGAAGCCGCTGCGCCGGATCGTCCCTGGGCTGTTCGGGCTGGACCTCGCCTCGCTGGCGCTGGCCTGGCTGGTGGAATTTATTCTGCTGCTCGCCCTGTTCTGGCTGTCCGGCATGTTCCAGTTGATGGCCGGGGCTTCCATATTCCTCGCCATTGCCTTTCTGGCCGCGGTAAAACTGCTTAAAATCAGTATTTATATCGTCCTGGGCGCGGTATTCATCCAGGCCATCCTGTCCTGGGTAAACCCCCACAGCCCGTTGGCGCCTGTTCTGAATAGCCTGACCACCCCTTTCCTGCGGCCGGTACGCAAGATCATTCCCCCGCTGGCCAATGTGGATCTTTCCCCGCTGGTCGTTCTTCTTGTCTGCGAGCTGCTGCTGATGGTACCGGTTGCCTGGCTGGAAAGCCTCGCCATGCAGCTAACTTAAGGCCCTTGACATGTCCTGGTACCAGGTTAAGGAAGACTGTCTCACCCTCACCCTGCACGTACAGCCCGGCGCCAAACGCACCGAGGTGACAGGGGTGCATGGCGATGCGCTGAAAATCAGGCTTGCCGCCGCGGCCGTGGAAGGGCAAGCCAATGCCAGGCTGCTGGATTTTTTGCGCAAGGCGTTCAAAGTCACCGCCAACCGGATCATCCTGAAGCACGGCGAACGCGCGCGCCGCAAGGTAGTCGAAATCCACGGCTCCGCCGTCTCGCCGGATACATTGCTGGCAAAAGCGGAAACGCCATGACCCAGAACGGATTGGCCGCGGAGCTGGAAACCTTTCTCGCCCTGCCGGGTGTGCCTGATCTGCTCGATCACGGGCGCTGGACGGATGCCCATGAACTGCTGGAAAACCTGAAGAACGCGCCCTCCGACGAGGCCGCATACGCCCGGATCCGCCCGTTTTTCGAAGCCATCCTGGCAAGCGTGCGGCACGGTCTCTCGGAACTGCGCCATGAAGAGGACACTTTGGCCGGCTTGATCCTCAAGAATCAGGAGGTTGCGGAAAGGCTGGAAGAAAAACTGGGCGCGGAGCAGCAGAAGGGCCAGCAGGCATGGCAAAGCATCAATATCGCGCGCAAACTGCTGGCCCGGCAGGGCGCTATGCTCCTCAAGCGACTTGACAATGAAAGCATAGAGAATCTGGTCGCAAAAAACCTGGAGGTCATCCTGGCCAGCCGGACCACCGTCGCGCTTACCCAGGCAATGCAATCCCTCACCCTGCAGGCTGTCGCCCTGTTTGAAAACGCCCAGCGCCAGGACCGCCAGATCAAATTGCTGGTGGATGCGATGTATGCGCGTTTCGATGATAGTCCCGGCATTGCAGTCCCCCGGCCCCAGCTTCAGCCCGACCTCGGCGATTACAGCCGGGCTCTGCAGGCACTGGACGAAAAAACAAGAGCATTTTGCCGCAGCACGATCAACCTGATCACGGACAAGAATTCCCTGGCAAAAAAATTCGGGCTGGAAATCGTGTTGCCGCTACGCGCCCTGTTCGCGCAGTTGCGAACAGAAACGGAGCAGTGGCTGAGCGGGGCGTCCATTCCCCTGCAGGAGCATGTCCATCTGCAGAAGATGCAATTGGAAAATCTCGCGGAGGACATCGCCAAAATAAAGGATTACCTCTTGACACTGGAAGCGCGCAGCGAGGAAGCGAAAATCATGCTCGCTCGCCTTCTCCGGCAGGAGGCCGCCATTGCCGGCATGATGGCGCGCCTGCCACAAGCGTAGGTAGCTACACCAGAACGATGTCGTATTGCTCCTGGCCGTACTGATTTTCCACCTGCAGATAGATCGGCTTGCCGATGAAGTCTCCGAGTTGCGCCAGGTTTTGCGATTCCTCTTCAAGAAACAGGTCGATCACCTGCTGGGAAGCGAGGATGCGAAATTCGCGCGCGCTGAACTGGCGCGCCTCGCGCAGGATTTCGCGCAGGATTTCAAAGCACACCGTTTGTGCCGTTTTCAGAACGCCCCGTCCCTGGCAGGAGGCGCAGGGTTCGCACAGGATATGCGCCAGACTTTCGCGGGTGCGCTTGCGCGTCATCTCTACCAGGCCGAGTGAGGAAAAACCGCTCACGGTCATGCGCGTCCTATCCTTTGCCAATGCTTTCTTGAATTCGGCGAGCACCGCGGCCTTGTGCTCCTCATTGTCCATGTCGATGAAGTCAACGATGATGATGCCGCCGAGATTTCGCAGCCGCAACTGGCGCGCAATAGCCTGCGCCGCTTCGAGGTTGGTCTTGAAGATGGTGTCGTCGAAATTGCGCCCGCCGACAAACCCGCCGGTATTGACGTCCACGGTGGTCAACGCCTCGGTCTGGTCGATGATCAGGTAGCCGCCCGACTTCAGATCGACCCGCCGAGCAAGGGCACGCTCTATTTCGTTCTCCACGCCATACAGGTCGAACAACGGACGTTCGCCGGAATAGTGTTCGAGCAGCCCGACCACGTTGCTGGTGTATTCCAGCGCAAAGAGCTGCATCTTCTGGAAGGTTTCGCGCGAGTCCACCCGGATGTGTATGGTTTCGTCGTTGACGAAATCGCGCAGGGTCCGCAGCGCAAGGTTCAGATCATGGTAAAGCAGGGTGGCCGGCTTGGCGGCCTTGGCCTTTTCGCTGATATCGTTCCACTGCTTGCGCAGGTACTCGATGTCGGCGGCAAGCTCGCTGCCGGAAGCCACTTCCGCCATGGTGCGGATGATGAAACCGCCGCTTGCGTCCGGCGGCAGAAGATGCTGCAGCTTGTCGCGCAATAGCTCGCGCTCGGCCTCGTCCTCGATGCGCTGGGAAATGCCGATGTGGGTTTCCTGGGGCAAAAACACCAGGAACCGCCCGGCAATGCTGATCTGGGTGGAAAGGCGGGCGCCCTTGGTGCCGATCGGATCCTTGATCACCTGTACCATCAGGGTCTGGCCCTCATACAGGATTTTTTCGATCAGCCGGTTCTCCTCGTCCTGGCGCTCCTGCCAGATATCGGCGACATGCAGGAATGCCGCACGTGCCAGACCGATTTCGACGAACGCCGACTGCATCCCGGGCAGCACGCGGCACACCCGGCCGACGTAAATATTGCCCACCATGCCCAGGCTGCCGGTGCGCTCGATATGAATCTCCTGCGCCACGCCTTGCTGCATGATCGCCATCCGGGTTTCCTGGGGCGTCACGTTAACCAGAATCTCTTCGCTCACAATACGTCCATGCCAAACTGCGCCAATAATTGAGTCGTCTCATAAAGCGGCAGCCCCATCACACCGGAATAACTGCCCTCTATTTTTTCGATGAACGCGGCCGCTTTCCCCTGAACCGCGTAGGCGCCGGCCTTGTCGAGCGGCTCGCCGCTCATGACATAACGGCGTATGACATGGTCTGTCAGTTTGCCCAATTGCACGGCCGAGACCGACAGCCTGTGCTCTATCCTTTCGCAACTCGCTACCGCAACCGCGGTCAGTACCTCGTGTCTTTTCCCCGACAGCGCCGACAGCATCTCCACCGCCGCCTCCCGGTTCGCGGGCTTGCCCATGATCCGGTCGCCCAGCACCACCGCCGTATCCGCCACCAGAACGGGATGATGCGGCAAGCGGCGCTGCAACACGCGCTGCCAGCCGGCTTCGGCTTTGCTGCGGCTGATGCGCAGCACGTAATCATGCGGGTCCTCGTTGGGAAGAGGCGTCTCGTCCACATCCATGCTGCGTGCCGCATCCTCCCGCAACAGCAGCACCTCGAAACCCACCCCGATTTGTGCCAGCAGCTCGCGCCGGCGCGGTGAGCGCGAAGCCAGGTAAATCTTTTTGTCCAAAACCGACATGGTGTTTTTTTTTCCTTATTCCCGGTGATAGGGGTGGTTCTGGATCACCGTCGCCGCCCGGTACAGTTGCTCCGCCAGCACCACCCGTACCAGGCCGTGCGGCAGGGTAAGACGGGTCAGGGACCAGAGCCTGCCTGCCCGGCGCTTCAGCTCGGGGTGCAGGCCGTCCGCACCGCCGATGACGAAGGCCACGTCACGGCCGCCCTGCATCCAGCCCTTCAACGCCTCGGCCAGTTCCAGGGTGCTCCACTCCTGCCCGCGCTCATCCAGCGCAAGCAGCTCGCAATTGGCCGGAAGCGCTGCAACTATGCGTTGACGCTCGGCCTCGTGAACCTGCTCTCTGGTTTTTCCTCCGGCCCTTTTTTCCGGCTTGATTTCGACCAGCTCGATGCGCGCCTCACGCGGCATGCGCTTGGCGTATTCGGTGTAGCCCTCGTTTACCCAGGCCGGCATTTTGTGGCCGACGGCCACAATCAGCAATTTCACGAATGGGCGGCAGGCTGCGCCAATTTCGGCTTATTGCCCTTGCCCCCGGCCAGATCACCCGCCGACAAGGGCGGGCCGCCCCACAACTGTTCAAGGTTGTAGTACTCCCGGATCGCCGGCTGCATGATGTGGACGACCACCGGCCCCAGATCCACCAGCACCCACTCGCCGGTTTCCTCTCCTTCCACGCCCAGCACCTGCGCACCCGATTCCTTGAGCTTTTTCTGCACGTTGTCGGCCAGGGCCCGCGTCTGGCGGTTGGAGTCGGCGCTGGCGACGATCATGTAATCGGTCATGGCGGTGAGCTTGCGCACGTCCATCACGACGATGTTGCGCGCCTTGATGTCCTCCAGCGCGGCGATCACAGCCTGTTTCATGGCTTCAAGTTCCATTGGTGTCCTTAATAAAGTCATAAAGTCCGTTTGCCTGAATATAATCGAGAACCGCGTCGGGGAGCAAATAACGCGGGCTATGTCCGGCCGCAAGCTCCTGGCGGATTTGCGACGCCGAGATGTCCAGCGCGGTAACCGGCTGGATGACGATGGCGCCGGCCGGCTTGCCGTGCACGGCTTCCGGCTCGTGAACCAGGCGCCGGTTGAGGGCCTCCCGCAATGGAGCCGGCAGGGTGGCGGCGGCACGGGCAATGCCGGCCACGCCTGGGCGCTGGGCCAGCACGATATGGGCAAGATCGAACAGTTCGCGCCAGCGATGCCAGGTGGCAAGGCCGAGAAAGGCGTCCGCGCCCATGAACAGGCACAGCGGCTGCAGCGCGCCCAGCTCGCGGCGCAAATCCAGCAGGGTTTCCACCGTGTAGCAGGGCGTCTGCTTGATGATTTCGCGTTCATCGAGCGAGAAAAGCGGGTTTCCCTCAAGCCCCAGGCGTGTCATTTCAAGCCGTTGCCGTGGCGAAGCGAGGGGCGGGGCGCGGTGGGGCGGCAGCCCTGCCGGAATGAAGCGCACCTCGTGCAATCCCAGGCCTTGGGCCAGCTCCTGCGCCAGCCGCAGATGGCCGTAATGAGGAGGGTCGAAGGTGCCGCCGAGGATGCCGATGGGGGGTGGCATTCTGGTGATGGGTGATGGGTGATGGGTGATGGGTGATTCCATCTTGGCGCTCACTGCTTACCCATTCCTCATCACCCATTACCCCTATCAATGATCTTCGATATGATGCGTCTCCTCGGCGGGCAGCCCGGTATCGGGGTCATTCCAATCTGCGATGCCCAGCTCCGCCTCCGCCTCCTCCAGCGATTCGCCGGGCTCGTAGTCGGAATCGGCGTTGTATTCCATGTCCTGCACCGCTTCCAGCAGCGTCGCAAAAGGCCCGAATACCTCTTCGGTTTCCTTGTCCTGCCAGTAAAAGCCGTCCGGACGTTCGAGTATCCGGGTATGGTCGAATTCAGCCGGGGTTTCCGGAATATTGATGGTCATGCCACCCTCCTTTTTTCGATGATAGCAGATTCAATCAACCCCGCACCTGACCGTCGCCCAGCACGATGAATTTCTGGCTGGTCAGCCCTTCCAGACCGACCGGGCCGCGCGCATGGATCTTGTCGGTGGAAATGCCGATTTCCGCTCCCAAGCCGTATTCGAAGCCGTCGGCAAAGCGGGTGGAGGCGTTCACCATCACCGAGCTGGAGTCCACCTCGCGCAGGAAGCGGCGCGCGCGGGTGTAATCCTCGGTGACGATGGATTCGGTGTGCTGCGAGCTATAGGTGTTGATGTGCTCGATCGCGGCATCGAGATCCCGCACCACCCGGATGGAAAGGATGGGCGCAAGGTATTCGGTGTGCCAGTCTTCCTCGGTGGCTTCCTTCATCTGCGGGATGATGGCGCGCGAGGCTGCGCAGCCGCGCAGTTCCACCCCCTTGTCGAGGTAGATCCGGCACAGGGGCGGCAGCACGGTTGCTGCGGCGCCTTCCGCCACCAGCAGCGTTTCCATGGTGTTGCAGGTGCCGTAACGGCTGGTCTTGGCGTTGTCGGCGATCCTGACCGCCTTGTCCAGGTCCGCCTTGTCGTCGATGTAGACATGGCACACGCCATGCAGATGCTTGATCACCGGGATGCGCGCCTCCTTGATCAGGCGTTCGATCAGCCCCTTGCCGCCGCGCGGCACGATCACGTCGACAAATTCCCTCATCGTGATCAGCTCGCCCACCGCGGCGCGGTCGGTGGTTTCGATGACCTGTACCGCCGTTGCCGGCAGGCCGGCGGCCTGCAAGCCTTCGCGCACGCAGGCGGCAATCGCCTGGTTGGAATGGATCGCCTCCGAGCCGCCGCGCAGAATCGCCGCGTTGCCCGCCTTCAGGCACAATCCGGCGGCATCCGCCGTGACGTTGGGACGGGCTTCGTAAATGATGCCGATCACCCCCAGCGGCACGCGCATCTTGCCCACCTGGATGCCGGAAGGGCGGTAGTTGAGATCCGTGATCTCGCCCACCGGATCGGGCAGGGCGGCAATCTGCATCAATCCCTCGGCCATGCCGGCGACGCCCTTTTCATTCAGGGTCAGGCGGTCGAGCAGGGCTGGTTCCAGGCCGGCTTCCCGTGCCTCGGCCAGGTCCCTGGCATTGGCCTCGATCAGCTTGGCGGCGTCGCGCTGGATTGCCCGCGCCATCGCCGTCAGCGCCCTGTTCCTGGCATTGGTGTCAGCTTTCGCCATCAGGCGGGAAGCGGCTCGCGCCTGCTGGCCGACTTGTTGCATGTATGCTTTGATGTCCATAGTTAGATTACCCCAAGATCAAATTCTTACCACGAATTTACACGAATATTTACACGAATGTTCACGAATTGTCCCGTACCGTTTGTCATTCGCGCCAATTCGTGAACATTCGTGTCATTCGTGGTTAAACAGGTTTTGCCATTCCCAACCCGAGCTGAAGCAGTTCATCCCACACGTCGCCCCGGCTCAAACCCTTGATCATCCGGTCCAGCGCCGCAGCCTGCTTCAATCCGGCCACCAGGTGTGCCTCGTTCAGCCGGGACAGGGCGCGCTGCACCAGGCTCTGGCGCGACTCCCACACCCGCAGCTCGCGCAGCATCTGCGACAGGGCGGCACCTCTGCCCTGGCCCAGCTTCAGCCGCGCCAGAGTGCGGATTTCCTGGGTCATCGCCCACAGCGCCAGTGTCGGCGCCACGCCCTCGCCTTTCAGCCCATCCAGTATCCGCACCAGCCGTCCGGCATCACCGGCCAGCATGGCATCGGAAAGATTGAACACATCATAACGCGAGACGTCCATCACCGCCTCTCTGACCTGATCGAAATTCAATTGGCCCGCAGGGAACAGCAGGCTGATCTTCTGGATTTCCTGGTGCGCGGCCAGAAGATTGCCCTCGACGCGATCGGTCAGAAATTGCAAGGTCGCCGGGTCGGCACGCTGGCCCTGCGCCGCCAGCCTCGCCGCTATCCATTGCGGCAGCCGTGCCCTTTCGACCGGGTAGACCGGGACCAAGGCGCCAGCCTGCTCCAGCGCCTTGAACCATTTTGTTGCCTGGGCCTGCTTGTCGAGCTTGGGGCAGGTCACCAGGGTAACGGTGTCGGCAGGCAGTCGCGCACAATAGTCCTGCAGCGCCTGGCCTCCCTCCGTGCCCGGTTTGCCCGAGGGAATGCGAATTTCGATAATGCGCCGGTCGGCAAACAGCGACAGGCTGTCGCCGCTCGCCAGCAAATTCTGCCAGCTGAAACCGCTTTCTACCGTGAAAACCTCCCGTTCTGCATAGCCAGCCTGCCGTGCCTGGGCGCGGATGGCGTCAGCCGCCTCCAGCGCCAGCAGGGGCTCATCGCCGAAGATCAGGTACAGCGGCGCAAGACCGCGCTGCAAATGCGCGGCCAGTTGGTCAGGGTTGATTCTCATCCGCCGGTTGGGGCTTCGCGGCGACCAGGCGCCGCATCAATTGGGCGACTGCATAGCTCTGCATGTCGCGGTAGAGCAGAGCCTCTTCCTGCTCCTTCGCTATGATCTGGGTATCGTCGTAGGCCATGTCGCGCCGCAGTTCGATCGGCTGGCGGGAAATCAGGTCGCGGCCTTCCCTGTCCTGCAAGCGGAAGCTCACGCGGTAGATCAACTCGTATTCCCTCACCCGTCCGGCGCCGCTCAGCGACAGAATGCGTTTTTCCTGCGATGCCCCCTGCACCTGCAACACGGCCTGCGCATCGGCGGCCTTGTCGGTCAGCCTGGTTTGCGTCCCGGAACGGATTGCCAGACCGATCTCCGCCGCCAAGCCGGGGTTTGCGCGGCCGTCCACATAGAGCGACTCGAACGGCAGATTGGCCACGCCGCGCAACTGGAAGCCGCAGGCGGCGAGCAACAGGCTCAGCAGGATTCCGGTCAGCGCATTCCGCATTGTGCTCGCTTTATTCATATTCATATTCATATCACCACATTGACCAGCCTGCCCGGCACAACGATGACTTTTTTCGCCGGCCTGCCTTCCATGAATTTCCGGATATTGGGGTTGGCCAGCGCGAGCTGCTCTATGTGTTCCTTGTCCGCGTTTTTTGCCACCTTGATGCTGCCTCTGAGCTTGCCGTTGACTTGCAGCACCAGTTCGATTTCATCCTGCACCAGGGCCGACTCGTCCACCACCGGCCAGGCCGCGTCGAGCTGGTTCGCCCCCGGCCTGAGTTCGCTCCACAGGGTGTGACAGATGTGCGGCACGATAGGCGCCAGCAACAGCGTCACAGCTTCCAGCGCTTCCTGCATTACGGCGCGGCCGGCAGGGCTGTCGTCGTTAAGCCTGGCGAGCGCGTTCATCAGCTCCATCACCGCGGCAATCGCGGTATTGAACTGCTTGCGCCGTCCATAGTCGTCGTTCACCTTCTGGATGGTCGAGTGGAGCTGGAAGCGCAGCGCCTTGAGTTCGGCGCTCAGCTCGCCGCCCTTGTACGCCGCAACCACGCCCGTCTCGACATGATCGTGCACCGCCTTCCACAGTCTTTTCAGAAAGCGGAACGCGCCCTCCACCCCGGCATCGGACCACTCCAGGCTCTGCTCCGGCGGGGCGGCGAACATCATGAACAAACGCGCCGTATCGGCGCCGTACTGGTCGATCAGCGCCTGGGGATCGACGGTGTTGCCCTTGGATTTGGACATCTTGATGCCGTCCTTCAACACCATGCCCTGGGTGAGCAGGTTGGTGAAAGGCTCGCTGCAGTTCACCAGCCCGACGTCGCGCATCAGCTTGTTGAAGAAGCGGGCATAGAGCAGGTGCAGGATGGCGTGCTCGATACCGCCGACGTACTGATCGACCGGCAGCCAGTATTTTGCACGCTCGTCGAGCATGGCCGTGGCACAACCCGAGGAAGCGTAGCGGGCGTAGTACCAGGACGACTCGACGAAGGTGTCCATGGTGTCGGTCTCGCGCTCGGCGGGGCCGCCGCACCTGGGGCAAGTCGTCTGGTAGAAAGCCGGCATTTTCTTGATCGGTGAGCCGATGTCGATTTTCACGTCCTCCGGCAGCACCACCGGCAGGTCTTGCTCCGGCACCGGCACGTCGCCGCAGCTCGGGCAATGAATAATGGGGATCGGACAGCCCCAGTAGCGCTGGCGCGAGATGCCCCAGTCGCGCAGACGGAACTGCACCTGCTTGTCGCCCAGCCCCTTGGCTTTGAGGTCGGCGGCGATGGCATCCACCGCCTCGGCGGAAGTCAATCCATCGTACTTCCCGGAATTAACCAATACACCCTGGTCAACGAATGCCTCGGTGAGTGATGGGTAATGCGTGATGGGTGATGAGGGGGTGCGCCCATTCCTCATTACCCATTCCTCATTACCGGGTGCTATCACCTGCTTGATCGGCAACCCGTAGGTTTTCGCAAAATGGAAATCCCGTTCGTCGTGCGCCGGCACGGCCATCACCGCGCCTTCGCCGTAGCTCATCAGCACGTAGTTGCCGACCCACACCGGAATTTGTTCGCCGGTGAGGGGATGGGTGACGGAAATGCCCGTCGCCTTACCCTTCTTCTCCATGGTCGCCAGGTCGGCCTCGGCCACGCCGCCCTGCTTGCATTCCTCGATGAAGGCGGCCAGTTCGGGATTGTTCGCTGCCGCGCGGGTGGCCAGGGGATGCTCGGCGGCCACGGCGCAAAAGGTCACGCCCATGATGGTGTCGGCGCGGGTGGTGTAGACCCACAGCTTTTCCTGCTCCCCTCTCCCGCTGGCGGGAGAGGGGCTGGGGGAGAGGGGGGCGGCGGCTGCCCTCTCTCCTAACTCTCTCCCGCTTGCGGGAGAGAGGGACGACGTGCCGCCTGCGGCGGGTAGTTCATAGGGGAAGGCGAAGCGCACGCCGTAGCTCTTGCCGATCCAGTTTTTCTGCATGGTGCGCACCTGCTCGGGCCAGCCGGGCAGGGTGTCGAGTCCGGCCAGCAGCTCCTCAGCGTAGGCGGTGATGCGCATGAAATACATCGGGATGTCGCGCTTTTCCACCAGCGCGCCCGAGCGCCAGCCGCGGCCGTCGATCACCTGCTCGTTGGCGAGCACGGTGCAGTCCACCGGATCCCAGTTCACCGGGGCGGTCTTCTTGTAGATCAGGCCCTTCTCGAACAGTTTGGTGAACAGCCACTGTTCCCAGCGGTAGTAATCCGGCTGGCAGGTGGCAAGTTCGCGATCCCAGTCGATGGACAGGCCGAGCGACTTGAGCTGCCGGCGCATGTAGTCGATGTTGGCGTAGGTCCATGCCGCAGGGGCAACATTGTTGGCGATGGCGGCGTTCTCGGCCGGCAGGCCGAAGGCGTCCCAGCCCATCGGCTGCAGCACGTTGTAGCCATGAAAGCGGTAAAAGCGCGCCAGCACGTCGCCTATGGTGTAGTTGCGCACGTGCCCCATGTGCAGCATGCCGGAGGGGTAGGGGAACATCGACAGGCAGTAATACTTGGGTTTGCCGGGGATTTCGACGGCCTTGAAAGCTTCGCGTCGCTCCCAAAACGATTGGACCTGGCGCTCGATCTCGGCCGGTAGGTATTGCGCTTCCATGAACTTGGACATTCCTTTGTGACGGCTAATGATTATACTCACGAAAGGCTTGATTCGCTTGACCTCGCGCGAAAACGGCAAAATATCTTTATACTTCCGGACAAGAATCGCCGGGTCCGCATAGTGACAAAAGCGGCAACGCAAGATTATACTCGAATCATTATTCTTTTAATTAATGGCTTAAAAAGCAGCAGGAGGAAATCCAGATGTCGAAGAAGCACCCCGTTATTTCAGTGACCGGCTCATCCGGCGCCGGCACGACCACAGTCAAAGTGGCGTTCGAGCACATTTTCCTGCGGGAGAACATCAAGGCCGCAGTGGTGGAAGGCGACAGCTTCCATTCGCTCAACCGGGCGGAATTCAAGGAGGCGATGAAAGCGGCCGATGCGGGAAGCTGCAGCTCTTTCAGCCACTTCGGCCCGGAGGCCAACCACTTCGACAAAATCGAATCCCTGTTCAAGAGCTACGGCGAAACCGGCACCGGGAAAAAACGCTACTACCTCCACAATGACGACGAAGCCGCCGCGCAGAACAAACGCCTGGGCACCAAGCTGAAGGGTGGCGAATTTACCCCTTGGGAAGACCTCCCGGAAGAGACCGACCTTCTTTTCTACGAAGGCCTGCACGGTCTGGTGGCGAACGGCAAAATCAACGCGGCCAGATATGTGGACCTGGGCATCGGCGTGGTGCCGATCGTCAACCTGGAATGGATCCAGAAAATCCACCGCGACAACAAGGAGCGCGGCTATTCGGCGGAGGCAACGGTGGACACCATCCTGCGCCGCATGCCCGATTACATGAACTTCATCACACCGCAGTTCTCGCGCACCGACATCAACTTCCAGCGCGTGCCGACGGTGGACACCTCCAACCCCTTCATCGCCCGCGACATCCCGACGCCGGACGAGAGCTTCGTGGTGATCCGCTTCAAGGATCCCAAAGGCCTGAACGTGGATTTCCCTTACCTGCTCAGCATGATCCACGATTCGTTCATGTCGCGCCGCAACACCATCGTGGTGCCGGGCGGCAAGATGGGCTTTTCGATGGAAGTCATTCTCGCCCCGATTATTCACGACATGATGGAAAGCCAAAAGAAAAAGCGCTGAAAGCAGCAGCGCCTGGACTGAAACAAACCCGGATGCCGGAACAAAAACCGGCTCCGGGTTTTTTCATTTCAGCCGTTCAGGAATAAAAGCAATTTCGTCGTTGTTGTTAATCGCCGATTCCATTGTGGCCGGCCTCCGGTTCACCATCACCGCCACGTTCTTTCCGCCAGCCAGGGATTTCCAGCCCGCGCCCTCGCGCCTGCCCAGCCACTCGATCAGCGCGTTCACGTCGCCCACCGACGCCGGCAGAGCGACCTGTTCCGAGGTGCGGCCCAGCGTCTCCGCCAGTTGTGCAAAATACATCAGCGTTGCCATCGTGTTTCCTCCGTTGCCATGCTTTATAATGTAAGGCTTCTGCCGCTCCGATTCTACCATGCCATGCCCCAGTCATTTCTCGCCGGCCTCAATCCGGAACAGCTCGAAGCCGCCACCCTGCCGCACCAGTCGGCGCTGATCCTGGCTGGCGCGGGCAGCGGCAAGACGCGGGTGCTGACCACGCGCATCGCCCACCTGATCCAGACCGGGCAGGTCAGTCCATCAGGGATACTGGCCGTCACCTTCACCAACAAGGCGGCCAGGGAAATGCTGACCCGGCTGGCCGCAATGTTGCCGATCAACACCCGCGGCATGTGGGTCGGCACTTTCCACGGCCTGTGCAACCGCCTGCTGCGCGCCCACCACCGCGAGGCCGGCCTGCCCGCGCTGTTTCAGATTCTCGACAGCGCCGACCAGCTCGCCGCGATCAAGCGGCTGTTGAAAGCCCTCAATGTCGACGACGAGAAATATCCGCCCAAACAAGTGCAGCACTTCATCAACGGTGCCAAGGAGCAGGGGTTGCGCGCCGGGGACGTGGACGCCTACGACCCCTACATGCGCAAGCTGCAGGAGCTGTTCGCCGCCTACGACGAGCAGTGCGGCCGCGAAGGGGTGGTGGATTTCGCCGAGCTGATGCTGCGCAGCTACGAGCTGCTTTCGCGCGATGCGGCCTTGCGCGGACATTACCAGAGCCGCTTCCGCCACATCCTGGTGGACGAATTCCAGGATACCAACCGCCTCCAGTACCTCTGGCTCAAGCTGCTGGCCGGGCCGGATGCCGCCGTGTTCGCGGTGGGCGACGACGACCAGTCGATCTATGCCTTCCGTGGCGCGCGGGCCGGCAACATGCAGGATTTCGAGCGCGACTTCGGCGTCGAGAAAGTCATCAAGCTGGAGCAGAACTACCGCTCCCACGGCAACATCCTGGATGCGGCAAACGCCCTGATCCGCCATAACCGGGGGCGGCTCGGCAAGAATCTGTGGACGGCGGAAAGCACCGGCGAGCCGATCCGCCTGTATGAAGCGGCGACCGACCAGGAAGAAGCCCAATTCATCGTCGACGAAGCCCGCGCGCTGCAGCGCGAGGGGGTTTCCTATTCCCACATCGCCGTGCTCTACCGCTCCAACGCGCAATCGCGGGTGCTGGAGCATGCCTTGTTCAACGCCGGCGTGCCTTACCGCGTCTATGGCGGCCTGCGCTTCTTCGAACGGCAGGAGATCAAGCACGCCCTGGCCTATTTGCGCCTGATCGGCAACACCGACGATGACGGCGCCCTGATGCGGGTGATCAACTTCCCGGCACGCGGCATCGGCGCAAGAAGCCTGGAGCAACTGCAGGAACTCGCCCGGCAGCGAGGCTTCAGCCTGTGGCAGGCAGCGAAAAGCGGGCTGCTGGGCGGCAAGGCGGGGGCCAGCATAGGCGTCTTCGTCGCGCGCATCGAGTCGATGCGGGAAACCTGCCAGGGTCTGCCGCTGCCGGAACAGATCGAGCACATGCTGGTGCACAGCGGACTGGTCGCGCATTACCAGGGCGAAAAGGAGGGGGCGGACCGGGTTGATAACCTCAATGAACTGGTCAATGCCGCAGCCGGTTTCATCGCCGAAAACGAGGACGTCAGCCTGGCCGCCTTTCTCACCCATGCCGCGCTGGAGGCGGGAGAGCATCAGGCCGAAGCGGGCGGCGAGGCGATCCAGTTGATGACGGTGCACGCGGCCAAGGGACTGGAGTTCCACGCCGTGTTTCTGGGCGGGCTGGAGGAGGGGCTGTTTCCCCACGATAACGCGCTGCACGAGCATGACGGGGTCGAGGAGGAAAGGCGCCTGATGTATGTCGCCATCACCCGCGCCCGGCGCCGGCTTTACCTCAGCCTGGCGCAGAGCAGGATGCTGCACGGGCAATTCCGTTACGGGCTGGCCTCGCGCTTCCTGAGCGAGATCCCGGAAAACCTGCTGAAGCGGATCAATCCGGCGCATGGTAGGGTGGGCACGTTTTTGTGCCCACGCGGAACAAACCCCACCGACCGCGTGGGCACAAAAA
>JAJYXP010000031.1 GCA_021801705.1 Pseudomonadota bacterium | reverse complement strand
CTTTGCCAAATCGATGCCAATTGTCGTAATCTTCATCTCGGACGCTCCTCTCCATTTTAGTGGTCATAATGCAACCACTACTTTGGCACTTCGATGCCGTTTGGGGAAGTGGGCGTCCATTCCATTAAAACCGGGGGTTTACCCAACTGAATCAAGGTACAGACTCTCATTGTTTATCAACAAGTTGCCCATGCAGCCCGCTTAACCTTCATTTCAACCTGCATTCCTGCCTTGGCAGCCATGTTCACCAGCGCATCGATGGAAAATTCGTTGATTTTGCCTTTCAGCAATAGATTCAGTCGCGGCTGGGTTACTCCCAGTTTCTTCGCCGACTGCTGCTGGGTCATGCCGCTGCTGGCCACGTAATCTTCAATCTGATTAATCAGCTCAGCCCGCAGGATCAGGTTTTGCGCTTCTTCTGGCGGGAAACCCATATCGGCAAACACGTTGCCGCTGCCTTGCTTGATGATCAAATTCTCTTTGCTCATTTGTTGCACACGTTCCAACTGGAAGCCCGCATCCCTTCTCGCATCGTCTGAAAAATCGCTGACCGCTTTTCTGCTATCGCCCAGCCAGTTTATTGGCTTCAATTTTATTTATACTCTTTTCGATATAAAATGCAAAGCATTTCAGGATTTCAACCCCCGCGCCAGATCCCCCTGAATATCCGAAACCGCCTCCAGCCCCACCGCCACCCTCAGCAACCCATCGCCTATCCCCGCCGCAGCCCGCTGCTCCTGCGTGATCCTGCCGTGGGTAGTGGTGGCCGGATGGGTGATGGTGGTCTTGGTGTCGCCCAGATTGGCGGTGATCGAGATCATGCGGGTCGAATCCACCACCTTCCAGGCCGCGTCCTTGCCGCCCTTGACGTCAAAGGCGACGATGCCGCCGCCGGTCTTCTGCTGCTGCTTGGCCAGCGCGTACTGCGGATGCGACGGCAGGCCGGGGTAGTAGACCCGTTCCACCTGCGGCTGCTGTTCCAGCCACAGCGCCAGTTCGAGGGCGCTGATCGAGTACGCCTCCATGCGCAGCTTGAGCGTCTCCATGCCCTTCAGGAATATCCAGGCATTGAAGGCGCTCATGGTCGGCCCGGCGGTGCGCAGGAAGGCGTATACCGGGTCGGTCACTTCCTTGCGGCCCAGCACTGCGCCGCCCAGCACCCGGCCCTGGCCGTCCAGGTACTTGGTGGCTGAATGAATGACGATGTCGGCGCCCAGGTCGAGCGGCCGCTGCAGAATCGGCGTGCAGAAACAATTGTCCACCGCCAGCAAGGCGCCGGCCTGCCTGGCGATCTGGCTCAGCGCCGCGATGTCGCAGAGCTCCGTGAGCGGGTTGGAGGGCGTCTCGGCGAACATGAGTTTGGTATTCGGCTTCACTGCCGCGCGCCAGGCACCGACATCGGTCTGGGAAACAAAGGTGGTCTCGATGCCGAAGCGCGTCATGATGCCGCTGAACAACTGCACGCTGGCGCCGAACAGGCTGCTCGAGGCAATCACATGGTCGCCGGCGGAAAGCAGGCCCATCACGGTGGACAGGATCGCGGACATGCCCGAGGCCGTGGCGACGCAGCTTTCCGCCCCTTCCAGCACCGCCAGGCGTTCCTGGAAAGCGGTGACGGTGGGGTTGGTGAAGCGGGCGTAGATATTGCCGGGAATCTGGCCGGAAAACCGCGCAGCCGCTTCGGCTGCGTTTTTGAACACGAAGCTCGAGGTCAGATAAAGCGCTTCGGAATGCTCGTTGAATTGGCTGCGCTCGATACCGGCGCGCACCGCCAGGGTTTCTAGTTTGTAGTCGCTGTCGCTCATTCGTCTCTCTCCAGATTCAGGTGCTGCGCGCGATGCCCGCCCGCACCGCCAGGGTTTCTAGCTTAACCCAGATTATAGCCGCTGCCGTTCATTCCTCTCTCTCCAGATTCAGGTGCAACTGCTTGCTCGACGACGATTCGCCGGAGCGCGGGCTGTTGCGCGCCGCCTCGATCCTGGCGAGATACTCCGGGGTGATGTCGCCGGTGATGTAGCGGCCGTCGAAGCAGGAGGTGTCGAAACAGGCGATAGCAGGGTTGAACGACTGCACGGCGCGCTCCAGCGCATCGAGATTCTGGTAGATCAGCGCATCGGCGCCGATCTCGCGGGCGATTTCCTCATCGCTGCGGCCGGTGGCGAGCAGTTCCTGGAGCGTCGGCATGTCGATGCCGTAGACGTTGGGGTAGCGCACAGGCGGCGCGGCCGAGGCGAAGAACACCTGATTGGCTCCGGCCTCCCGCGCCATTTGCACGATCTGCTGGCTGGTGGTGCCGCGCACGATGGAGTCGTCCACCAGCAGCACATTCTTGCCCTCGAATTCGATGCCGATGGCGTTGAGCTTCTGGCGCACCGACTTCTTGCGCATCGCCTGGCCCGGCATGATGAAGGTGCGGCCGATATAGCGGTTCTTGATGAATCCCTCCCGATATGGCAAGCCCAATACGTTGGCCAGTTGCAGCGCGCTCGGGCGGCTGGTGTCGGGAATCGGGATCACCACGTCGATTTTCAGGTGGCCGAAGTCGGTGCGGATCTTCTCGGCCAGGCTCTCGCCCATGCGCAGCCGGGTTTCATACACCGATATGCCGTCGATCACCGAGTCCGGCCGCGCCAGGTAAACGTATTCGAATATGCATGGATTGAGGGAAGCCTGGGCGGCACACAGCCGGCTGTGGAAATTGCCCTCGACATCGACCAGGATCGCTTCTCCCGGCGCCACGTCGCGCAGCAGCTTGAAACCCAGCACGTCGAGCGCGACGGACTCCGATGCAACCAGGTACTCGCGCCCCGGCTCGGTATCGCAATAGCCGATCACCAGCGGACGGATGCCGTAGGGATCGCGAAAGGCGATCAGTCCATAGCCGGCAATCAGCGCCACTACCGCATAAGCGCCACGACAACGCCGGTGCACGCCCTCCACCGCGGCAAAGATGGCAGCGGGGTCGAGCCGGTGATTGGAAACGTTTTTGTGCAACTCGTGCGCCAGCACATTGAGCAGCACCTCGGAATCGGAATTGGTGTTGACGTGGCGCAGGTCCTGGCGGAACAGTTCTTCCTGCAACTGTTCGGTGTTGGTCAGGTTGCCGTTGTGGCCGAGCACGATGCCGAACGGCGAGTTGACGTAGAACGGCTGCGCCTCTGCCGAAGATGCGGCATTCCCCGCCGTGGGGTAGCGCACGTGGGCGATGCCCATGTTGCCGACCAGATTGCGCATGTCGCGGGTGCGGAACACGTCGCGCACCAGGCCGTTGCCCTTGTGCATGTGAAAGGTGTTGCCTTCGCCGGTCACGATCCCCGCCGCGTCCTGGCCGCGATGCTGCAGCACCTGCAGGCCGTCATAGAGCAGCTGGTTGACCGGGCTTTTCGCCACCACACCTAAAATTCCGCACATAATCCCATCACTCGTAACTGATACGTTTTGACAAATCTTCCGGCAGCCACGGCTTGACGTCCGCCGCGAAAGCTTCCAATGGCGCGCTGAACATGGCATTGCGCCAAAAACCCTGGTGCGGCATGCTGGTCAATCCAGCCAGAAGCACCAGCGCAAGGACGATCAGCAATCCTCTTGCCATGCCGAACATGCCGCCCAGCCCCTTGTCGTACACACTCAAACCCAGGGTTTTCACCAGCTCAGCCACGGCGATCGTCACCAGGCTGGACAGCAGGAGCGCCCCAATAAACAGTATGACCATGGCCGCCAGAAAACGCAGGGACTCGGTCGGAATCGCTTCCGGCAACATGCGGGCAACATCGGCCGTGAAAGCAATGGCCACCCAGAATGCCGCCACCCAGGCCAGCAGGTTAAGCGCCTCGCGTACCAGCCCGCGCATTACGCCGAGTAGCATGGATACGCCGACAACCGCCAGTACAGTGTAATCGAAAAACGTCATCCTGGATTCAGCGAGGAGAAAAGAGTGAAAAGCAAGGGATAAAACCTGCAACGGTTTTGCCTGTGCCCTTGATTTTTCTCATCACCCTTCACCCATCAGCCCTTCTTTTCCGCGACGATGCCGTCCTGGATGCCCGATGCCTTCAGCTTCGCCTGTACTCGCTCGGCTTCCTGGCGGGTGGCAAAAGGACCGGCGCGCACACGCAGCTTGTCACCGCCCGGCGTTTTCACCGTTTCGGTGTAAAACTTGATTTTCAGCGCCGACAGCCTGGACTGGCGCTCCTTGGCATTGTTCATATTGGCGAAGGCGCCAAGCTGGATGATAAATGGTCCGCCATCCTGCCTGGGGGCGTCCGCCGGCTTTTCATCCTTGTGCTTCTCCTTGGTTACAGGCACTGGCGCCGGCTGGGCTGCCTTGCCCAGGGCGTCGGTCCTGGCTGTTTGCACGGCTGGCGGCGCTTCGTCCGCCGGCTTTGCAGGAGAAGCAGCGGGGGCAGGTGCCTGGGCAGGCTTTTCTGGCGCCACCTGAGCGGGGACAGCAATTTTCTTCTCCGGAACCGGGATATGCCTGGGGGCAAAATCCCCGCCCGATCCCTGCGGCGGAATGTTGATGACGATGTCCTGGCCCGACTGCCTGGGCTCCCCATCCAGCACCATCGGCAGGGTAACCACCATGACCGTGACCAGGGTGACGGCTCCGATCAGGCGCCGCCTTGCTCTCCGCTTGAGCTGGACTTCCTCGTCGCTCATTGTCCGCTGATTCGCCATAAAATAAACCCGTCAACCTTTCGCCGCAGCCAATGTCATCGCTTCCGCGACAGTATAAAAGGAACCAAAAATAATAATTTTATCATCATCGGCGGCCTTATCACAGGCACGACGGTAAGCTTCCGCCACGGTCCGAAATGCTTGAGTGCGCGAGGCCAGGCCCACTTCCTCCAGCACCCGCAGCAGGTCTTCGGCGTTTGCGCCGCGCGGCTGGCCGATCCCGGCGACAAACCAGAGATCCACCTGTTCCTTCATTGCTCGCACCACCCCGGCTATATCCTTGTCGCCCAGCATGGCGAAAACAGCGATTGTCTTTCCCGTCGGCGGCATGTTGCGCAGATTGGCAGCCAGCGCCCTGGCCGCATGGGGGTTGTGCGCCACATCCATGATTCTCAGCGGCCGCCCCGGCAGAACCTGAAAGCGCCCCGGCACCGTCACTTCCAGCAGGCCGCGGCGAATATCGTCCGGCGCTACCGGCAGCCGCGCCTTGAGCTGCTCCAGTGCCGCCAGGCAGACCGATGCATTGCCCAACTGATACGCCCCGCGCAGGGCGGGGTGAGGCAATGTAAGGCGCAGTCCGTCCCGGCTTGAGAATCTCCACTGGTTTTGCTCCACGCCGTCGTAGCCGAAATCCCGGCCGATAAAATGCATGACCGCACCGATTTTTTCGGCATGCTCCGCCACGCTGTATGGCACATCGTACTCGCCGCAGATGGCGGGCCTGCCTGCACGGAAAATGCCGGCCTTCTCGAAACCGATCTGCTCGCGGCTTTCTCCAAGGTAGTCCATATGGTCATAATCCACGCTGGTGAGGAGCGCGCAATCGGTATCGAAGGCATTGACCGCATCCAGCCTGCCACCCAGGCCGACTTCGAGGATCGCGGCATCCAGCCCGGCACGGCAAAACAGCCATACCGCCGCCAGCGTGCCGAACTCGAAATAGGTGAGCGAAATATCGCCGCGCGCCTGTTCGACCGCAGCGAACGCGCGGCACAGATCTTCGTCCTGCGCTTCGGCACCGTTGATCCGCACCCGCTCGTTGTAGCGCAATAGATGCGGGGAAGTATAGAGTCCGACGCGGTAACCCGCAGCCAGCAGAATCGCCTCCAGCATGGCGCAGGTCGAGCCTTTGCCGTTGGTCCCGGCGACGCTGACAAGGGGAAATGCGGGGTTAAGCTTGAGGCGCTTCTTTACCTCGGCCACCCGTTCCAGGCCAAGATCTATGGTTTTTGGATGAAGCTGCTCAAGATACCCTAGCCACTCGGCAAGAGTGCTGAGTGCTGAGTGCTGAGTGCTGTGTGCTGAGTGCTGAGCTCCGGAGTTTTTACTCAGGACTTTCAACTCAGGACTCAGGACTGTATTGCGGGCAACCGCATCATCATGCAAATCAGATTGGCCAGCCGGTCACGCAGCTCGCGCCGGTCGACGATCATGTCGATAGCCCCGTGCTCGAGCAGGAATTCGGCGCGCTGGAAGCCGTCCGGCAAGGTCTCGCGCACCGTCTGCTCGATCACGCGCGGCCCGGCAAAGCCGATCAACGCATTGGGCTCGGCAATGATGGTATCCCCGAGCATGGCGAAGCTGGCGGAAACGCCTCCCATGGTCGGGTCGGTCAGCACCGAGATGAAGGGAAGCCGGGCTTTTGCAAGCTGTGTCAGCGCAGCGCTGGTCTTCGCCATTTGCATCAGGGAGGTCAGGCCCTCCTGCATGCGTGCCCCGCCGCTGGCGGAGAAGCACACGAAGGGGAGATTCTGCTCGATGCAGGCCTGGACGCCGCGCACAAAGCGCTCGCCCACGACCGAACCCATCGATCCGCCCATGAACTTGAACTCGAATGCCGCCACCACCAGGGGCAGGGTCTTGATGCTGCCCTGCATCACTACCAGCGCGTCCGATTCGCTGGTCTCTCGTTGCGCATCGTTGAGGCGTTCAAGGTAGCGCTTGCTGTCCTTGAATTTAAGAAAATCAACAGGTTGCAGTTCCGCGCCGATTTCATAGCGCCCCTCGGGGTCGAGCAGCGAATCCAGCCGCGCCCGCGACGACAGGCGGTTGTGGTGATTGCACTTGGGGCACACTTCCATGTTTTTTTCCAGGTCGGCACGGTACAGCACCGCCTCGCAGGAAAAACATTTGCTCCACAAGCCCTCCGGCATGCTCTTTTTCGCATCCGTAAGCTTGCGCTTGATTTTTGGGGGTAACAGTTTCTGAAACCAGCTCATTTTCTATTCCTTAATGTGAACATCGCGAAGCGATACTTCATCACTCTCCCCCTCTGGGGGAGAGGTAGGAGAGAGGGAACGGGCACGGCGAGAAGCGATGCTCATCATGCGGGGCGGCGCTTCTCGCCATGTCCGTTATTTGTTGCCATCCATGGCGTCTCTGAAGCTTTTCACCAGATTGTAAACATTGTCCAGCAACGACTCAGCCGCTGAATTTTCGATTTCCTCCACGATACGGCTGCCAATCACAACCGCATCGGCCATTTGCGCCATGGTTCTTGCCGCCTGACCATCCCGAATGCCGAAACCGATACCCACAGGCAGGCTGGCGGCCGCCCGGATCTGCGGGATCTTCCTCGCCACTTCGGCGGTGTCGAGCGTGGCCGCCCCCGTCACTCCCTTGAGCGAAACGTAATAGATGAAGCCGCGCGCCAGCTTGCCCACCTGCGCCATGCGCGCTTCCGGCGTGGTAGGCGACAGCAGGTAGATCGGGTCGATGCCATGACGGCCAAGAAGCGCCGCGAAGGCAGCACTCTCCTCCGGCGGATAGTCCACCGTCAGAACACCGTCCACGCCGGCCGCTGCCGCTGCGGCCGCGAACTGCTCATGGCCCATCGCCTCGATCGGATTGGCATAGCCCATCAGCACCACCGGGGTAAGCGTATCCTTCCTGCGAAACTCGGCCGCCATGCCGAGCACATCGCGCAGGCTGACGCCATGCCTGAGCGCCCGCTCGGACGCGCGCTGGATGGTCGGGCCATCCGCCATCGGGTCGGAAAAAGGCACGCCGAGCTCGATGATGTTCGCCCCCGCCTCCACCAGCCGGTGCATCAGCGGCACCGTCCTGTCCGGCTGAGGATCGCCGGCGGTGATGAAGGGGATCAGGGCTTTTTTGTTTTGCGCTTTGAGCGCGGTAAAGCTTAGTCCGATGCGGCTCATAATTCAGTCTTCTTCAAAATAATCACTGTCCAGCCGCTTCACCGTATAAACCTCCTTGATGGAAACGCCCAGATCGTAGTCCATCATTAGTTCTGCCAGCATGGGACCATCGATCAGGATGACTCTATGATTCACCTGCGACGCATAGCCTTTGGCTTCCTTTGTGAAACCGGAGCTGGTGATAAAAACCCCTTTGTTAGCCTTGTTTCCGGCGAGTGCGCCAACAAATTTCTGAATTTCAGGACGACCCACATCGGCTTCCCAACGCTTGGCCTGAATGTAGATTACATCCAGCCCAAGCCTGTCTTCATTGATGATGCCATCAATGCCGCCATCGCCGCTTTTGCCAACCACTTGTCCGGCATCTTCCTGTGTGCCGCCATAACCCATTTTCAGCAACAGCTCGACAACTAATTCCTCAAAGCGTGAGGGGCTAACGGTCTTGATTCGATCCAGCAGTTCAACCGCGAGCGCCTCACGCAATTGCTTGTAGCCCCCGGCGATAAGCTCGTCCGGGGTCTCAGAATTCGCCGATGCCGATTCAGCAAGTTTGCTCTCATCCTTCTGTTTGCCCGTGTTGAAAACCACAAACTCCGGAAAACGCTTCAAATATTTGACATTCAGTGGCTGAGGATTCGCGCTTAAAACCTGCATGCCGCGCGCCGTTATTTTGAAAACACCTCGCCTCATATTCTCGAGTAGCCCGGCCTGTTTGAGATAACTTTTTGCCCAACCAACACGGTTATCAAACATGCCTTGCTTGCCACTGGGAAGCTTGACTTCAAGCTCGGAGTCAGTCAGTCCGAACTGCTTTGCCAGCAGAGGTATCAATTCCTGCTTGGTATGCTCCTTACCATCAGCGCAAGCTTTCAGCAACGGCAGGAAAGTGCTTTGGAAATCGGGGATGGCCATGTCGTTATGCGTACATCAGCCGCCCACGAGGCTCCGGGATAGTACGACCTAACTCACGAGCGGTATCCAGCCATAACGACATGGCTTCCTGTATGTTGTTAAACGCGTCGTTCTGGGTTTCGCCATGAGCCATGCAGCCAGGCAACTCAGGCACTTCGGCTATAAACACTTGATCTTCCTCGCTCCAGTAAAGAATGATTTCGTATCGGTTCATCTTCACTCTCCTGCCATATGATTTTTCACGATGATTTGTCTGACCTGGCGAACTTGGTAGGCCTTGGCTTTATCGCCTACACGTTGCAGGTTAATGAGTTCTTCAACCCCCTCCTTGCTGAACACATGATGGCTGCCTCGTATATGCCTATCAAAACCCATGCTCTCCAGCAGCTTGCATAAATCATCGAATGAAATATTCCGATCACTGCTCCCTCGCAAGATTTGCAGCAAGAGTTTTTCGTGCTTTCCCATTCCTAAAACTTGATTCCCGACAGCTCCGCCACCGTGTTCATGTCCTTGTCGCCGCGGCCGGACAGATTGACCAGCAGGATATTGTCGCGCGGCAGGGTGGGGGCGAGCTTGGCGGCGTAGGCCAGGGCGTGGCTCGACTCCAGCGCCGGGATAATGCCTTCGAAGCGGCACAGATCGTGGAACGCCTGCAGCGCTTCGGCGTCGGTCACCGCCACGTATTCGGCGCGGCCGCTGTCCTTGAGCCAGCAATGCTCCGGCCCGACGCCGGGGTAATCCAGGCCGGCGGAAATCGAGTGGGTCTCTATGATCTGGCCATTTTCGTCCTGCATCAGGTAGACGCGGTTCCCGTGCAGCACCCCGGGCCTGCCGGCATTCAAAGGCGCCGCGTGCCTGCCGGTTTCGAGGCCGAGCCCGGCCGCCTCGACACCGATGAGTTTGACGCTTTCGTTGCCGATGTAGGGGTAGAACAGGCCGATGGCGTTGGAGCCGCCGCCGACGCAGGCAATCACTGCATCAGGCTGGCGCCCGGTCATTTCCGGCATCTGCTTTTTGGCTTCCTCGCCGATTACCGACTGGAAATCGCGCACCATCATGGGGTAAGGGTGTGGTCCGGCAGCGGTGCCGAATACATAAAAGGTGTTTTCGACGTTGGTGACCCAGTCGCGAATCGCCTCGTTGCAGGCATCCTTGAGCGTTTTGGAGCCCGACTCCACCGGCTCCACGGTGGCACCCAGCAGCTTCATGCGGTAGACGTTGGGCGCCTGGCGCTTGACGTCCTCGCTGCCCATGTAGACCACGCATTCCAGGCCGTAGCGCGCCGCCACGGTGGCGGTTGCGACACCGTGCATGCCTGCGCCGGTCTCGGCGATGACGCGTTTCTTTCCCATGCGGCGGGCGAGCAGGGCCTGGCCGATGGCGTTGTTTATTTTATGCGCGCCGGTGTGGTTGAGGTCCTCGCGCTTGAGATAGACTTGCGCACCGCCGAGGCGTTCTGTCCAGTTCCTGGCATGGTAGATCGGGCTGGGGCGGCCGACGTAATGTTTCAGTTCGGAGGCGAATTCCGTCTTGAATTCCGGGTCGTCACGATAGCGCAGATACTGCTGGCGCAACTCCTCCACAGCCGTCATCAGCGTTTCGGCCATAAAAATGCCGCCGTAAGGCCCGAAATGGCCGGCCTGGTCCGGCAAATCATAAACTTGCACTACGCACTCCCTCCATGAACGCGGCGATTTTCGCTCCGTCCTTTATACCCTTGGCCATTTCCACGCCGCTCGACACATCCACTGCCCACGGTTTTACTTGCCTGATCGCTGCCGCCACGCTGGCAGGATCGAGCCCGCCGGACAATATGACCGGCAACGGCAATTCGGCCGGGATCAGGCTCCAGTCGAAGGAAAGACCGGTACCGCCCGGCGTGCCTTCGACATAGGCATCCAGCAGCAGACCCTTGGCTTCGCGATAACGAAGGGCGTATTGTACCAAATCTACTCCGGCTTTGACGCGAATTGCCTTGAGCCAGGGAACGCCGAAGCCGACGCAGAATTCCGGCGCTTCGTCGCCATGGAATTGCAGCAGGTCGAGGTGCGTCTCGCGCAGCACTGCTTCCACCTGTTCCACGGTGGGATTGACGAACAGGCCGACGGTAGTGACAAAGGGCGGCAGGATGCGGCTGATTTCCGCTGCACGGGGTGCCGTGATAAAGCGTGGACTGGGCGGGTAAAACACCAGTCCGATGGCATCCGCGCCTGCCCTGGCGCAGATAAGCGCGTCCTCGTTCCGGGTGATGCCGCAAATTTTGACTCTGGTCATGGTTCTCAAGTTTTGAAATTTAGCCACGGATGAACACAGATTCCGTGGCCAAATTTAAACCAAAATTCAACTTTCGGCCAATGATAGGCAGCCCCCATTTCGGGTCGTAGCCGATGCCAGCCAAATACAGGCCGTCCGGCGAGAAGGTGGGCGCGGCGCAGGTACGGTCGCGCCCTTCCAGCAACTTACCTATCCACGCCGGCGGGTGCTTGCCCTTGCCGACGTAAACCAGGCTGCCGACGAGATTGCGCACCATGTGGTGCAGAAAGGCATTGGCAATGAAATCGAACAAGACGAGGTCGCCGCTGCGCATGATCTGTATCTGCCGGAGATGCTTCACCGGCGACTTGGCCTGGCATTCGGCGGCGCGGAAGGCGGAAAAGTCATGTTCGCCCACGAGATGCTGGGCGCCTTGCCGCATCGCCTCCACATCCAGCGGAGCGTGGAACCATCCCGCCTTGCCCGAAAGCAGTGCCGGACGCACCGGGTGGTTCATCAGCACATAGAGATAGCGCCGCGAAACCGCGCTGAAACGGGCATGGAATTCATCGCCCACCGGGTGCGCCCACAGTATGGCAACACTCTCCGGCAGGAATGCATTGGTGCCGCGCACCCAGGCGCTGCCAGGGCGCACCGAGGCGGTATCGAAATGGACCATCTGGTGCAGAGCGTGCACGCCGGTATCGGTGCGGCCCGCCGTCACCACCCTGATGCTCTCCCCGGCAATCACGGACAGCGCTTTCTCCAGCGTGTCCTGGACGCCGCATCCCGAGGGCTGGCTCTGCCAGCCGCAGAAGCGGCTGCCGTCGTATTCCAGGCCAAGCGCAATCCTCATGCCCCGCCCCGCAGCAGCAGAAACGCCAGGGCAAGTACGGCGCACAGCAGGATCAGATAATCCGGCCAGAAAAGCCGCCCGACTTCCAGCCTGATGGTTTGCCGCGCGTCATCACCGCCTTCGAAGGCCGAGCGAAGATAGGTCCGCCATTCGCCGGACCGTCCCGGCTTGGTCTGTTCGGCGTAATGCAGGGTCAGCCAGATTCGCGCGGCGGCTCGATCGACATCCACACCCGCACGGGCAAGGGGCCGGAACAGAAAATACAGGCCGGCCAATATCCGGTTGCGGGGCATTGCTGCCAGCAGAACAGCCAGGCCCGCAAGGAGCGCCACCAGGCGCAGCGCCTGAAGACCGCCGGAGAGAAGCCCCTCGCGGCTGGGACCATAAGCGCCGAGTAGGGGAAGCGCTGCCGCACCCGGCGTAGCGAACGCATAAACCAGTACCAGGGAGATCATCAGCCAGCGGGTGCGGCGCAGCAATTTGAGGAATTCAGGGGAACGTCTGATCAGCAATGGAATGGAAAAAAGGGCTGCCATCACCGCCAGATCGGCGGTCCGCAACCAGGGAATGCATAAAGCGAAGGCCAGCCAGATCATGATCAGGCTGGCCGGGTGCAGGGGCACGCTACTCCCCTGCGGCAATCCTTGTACTGGCATCAGGGGCCTGTTAATCGATAAATGTTGCGCGCAACATTTATGTCCTAATCCAGTTCTGCGAGCAGCTTCCGCGCTTCTTCCTGTTGCTCTGTCGCGCCCTCTTTGAGCACTTCCTGAAGAATTTCCCGCGCGCCTTCCTTGTCGCCCATGTCCACATAGGCCCGCGCAAGGTCAAGCTTGGTCGAGACTTCCTGGCTGCCAAAATCATCCGGCAAATCGGTAAGGGCTGCGGGGGCTGCAGCGGCGGCAACAGGTTCGTCCATTTCCAGGCTGATGCCGGAAAAGTCGAGGCCGGACGCGGCCATTCCCTTCGCTTCATGCGGTGCGGCCGCTTCCTCCTGGTCCAGGTTGAAATCGAAATCCAGCAGAGACTCATCAGCCGGTGGGGCCGCCAGTTCAATGGCCTCCTCAACGCCGACTGACCCTGCTTCTTCACCTTCGGACCCTTCACCTTCGGAGAGGCCGGGCAAGTCCGGCATTGTGATTTCTTCTGTGCCGCCTGCTTCAGCCGCTTCATCCCCGGAGGGCATTTCGCTCTCTGCGGCTGATGTGCCGGCGTCATCGACCAGACTCATCACCTCGTCCTGCCAGCTTTCGGCACTGATCAAGGCCGCATCAGGATGCGTCTCCGCTTTGCTTTCTTCCTCGGCGACGGCTGCTTCAGGTGCGGACGGGAATTCCATGCCGAGATCGAATTCCATCGCGCTTTCTAGAGATTCTACTGCTTCCTCTGCCGGTTCCGAAACCGCTGAATCACCCATATCAAGGTTGAAATCCAGGCCCATGTCAGCCGCGGGTTCTGCTGCTGCTTCGACAGTCTCTTCCGCCGCAGGCTGTTCAGGCTGCGCTTCCGCCCCGGCAAGCGCGCCGAGATCGAAGTCGAAGCCAAGGTCGGTAACGGCCTCCTCTTCCGGCTCGCTCTCTTCGACCGGTTGAACAGGTGCCACGTCCAGCGGGATATCCGGCATGACTTCTTCTGCCGGAGCCGCGAGATCGAGATTGAAATCCAGGCCGGATGGCGCATTTTCCGCCATTTCCTGCCCCCCCAAATCGAGCATGACGTCTTGCTCAGCCATGGCACCCAGCTCGGCCGCGCCTGCTGCCAGCATTGTTTTATCGAGCTGATCGGATTTGGCTGCTTTCTGTTTCTCGCTATAGAGCGGATTCTGCGGGTCAAGTGTGCGCCCCAGTTCGGCTGCTTTGTCCCAGATCGGGCTGGCCTGCCCGCCGATGGCTGCATACATCTCGCCGGCCACCGCCTCGAAGGCGTTCAGGTTCTTGCGTCCGGCATAGATCTCCAGCAGCTTGAGACGGATTTCATGGCGCCCCGGATCCTTGGCAAGGGCTTCGCGGAGGATTTCCTCCGCCTGCGCATCCCTGCCATAGGCCATGTACACTTCGGCTTCGGCAATAGGATCGACTTCATTCGTATCTATCGACCCCATTCCGGCTTGGCTGAAATCGGTCAGGAAAGACGTGTCGTTGGTGTCTATCTTGCCGCCACCGACGCTGCCCAGCACCGTATTGCCCTTCAAGTCGCCACTGGTCATGATGCTGTCTTCAAAGCTGGCGACAGTCCTGTTGCGCCGGGCAGCAACCGTTCTCGCGCCAAGGCCAAGCAGGGCGAGCAGCAGAATCGCCGCCCCGCCGCCAAGGTACAGCGGGTTGTCCATCAACTCATCCAGCAGCGAAAGCTCCGGTTTCTTCTGCTCCGCGAGCACCGGCTTGGGTTTCTTCGGCTTGGCTGCAGGCGCGGCTTTCTGCTCTGCAACCGGCGCACCGGGTTTCTCTTCCGGCCTGGCAGGCGGCGGTGCCGTCTTTGCGGTAACAGCCTGTTTCTGCAGATCGGCCAGATTCTGGTTTTTCAGTTCCAGAAGCTGCTGCATGTCCTTGATGTTTTTTTCCAGCTCGGTGATACGCTGGTTCGCTTCCTTGATTGCCTTTTCTTTGGCGGTGGCTTCTTCCTGCATGGCATGAATCTGCTCCTTCATCCCCTGCATTTCCTTGCCGCCCGCTCCAGCACCCGCAGCGGCGGGTTTACCTGCCCCCGGCACTTCGCTTTTTGACAGCTTCAGCACATCCTTGGCGGACTCCTTCGCAGGTGCCGCCCTATCCTCTACCGCTGTGGTTATCTTGCCGCTTGCCGCCTGCTTGGCCGCCTCATCCGCAGCCGGTTTGGCCTCGGCCACGGACGCCGCCAGTTTCTGACGGTACGCGTGCCAGTCTGCCGCGTGGGCTTTTACCTGCCTGGCCACCTCGCCCTTTTCCAGCTCTGCAACCTGGCTGGCCACTGGAACGCGCAGGATCTGCCCTGCTTTCAGGCGGTTCATATTATTGCCGCCGAAAGCCTGCTTGTTCGACTGGAACAAGGCCACCAGCATCTGGTCCAGACTGAGGCCTTCAGACTTCAAGGACGTGGCGATACCGGACAGGGTTTCACCTTTCTTGACCGGCCCGTAGGATTCGGGCGCAGGCTTTCCGGCAACGGCTTTCGCTGCGCCGCTGTCGCGCGGAACGCCTGTCCTTGTTTGCATGGCGCCTGCCGGCACAGCGGGTGGCTGCTCGGCTTTGGCGGCAGGAACAGGCTGGGTCACCGGGGGTGTTACCGGAGCGATGGTCAACTGCGGCGCGCCGTAGCTGGGAGGGTCGAGAAGAACGGTGTATTCCCGCACCAGACGCCCTGAGGGCCAATCGAGCTCGATCAGCATGTCCAGGAAGGGCTCTTCGATAGCCTTAGAGGATGTTATTTTGAGATAGGAATCGCCATTCTTTTTCTGTTCCACGCTGAAGCGCATGGTGGAAAGCGCAGGCGAGCGCTCGATGTTGGCTTCTTTGAAAGCATCGAAGGATGCGAAGCTGGCCCGGATTGACCCCAGATCCTTCTTGTCCACCGCCAGCAATGCAATTTCCGCCAAGAATGGCTGACCCAAGCCCGAGGTTACCGTCAGCTTGCCAAGACCCGCCGCCATGGCTGGTGCCGAGGCAAGCAGCATGATATTGGCTGCCACCCAGGCTTTTATTTTAAGTTTCCGATCCATGCATCCCCAGTTTATTTTCCGGATAGGTAACTAAATTAACATCATGAAGTTAGGGATGCAAGCTAATATTGGACCTTACATTAGATTGCAACTAGGTAGATTGATTACAACTTTGTAACTTTGCAACAACGACTTCCAAAGATAGAAACGCGAGCGCCAAGCGACGCATTCCCACCTGCCCCAGAGGGGAAGCGATCTAGCGGCGCTTGGCGATGTTTCCGTTATCGCTCACATCAGGCTTCGATCAGGATGCGCAGCATGCGCCGCAAGGGTTCCGCAGCGCCCCACAACAACTGATCACCAACGGTAAAGGCGGACAGGTACTGGGGGCCCATGTTGAGCTTGCGCATGCGCCCCACGGGCACGGTCAGGGTCCCGGTCACAACCGCCGGAGTCAGTTCGCGCATGGTGATCTCGCGATCATTGGGCACCACTTTCACCCACTGGTTGTGGCTGGCGATGATATCGTCGATCTCGTTCAGCGGCACATCCCTGGTCATCTTGATGGTCAGCGCCTGGCTGTGGCAGCGCATGGCGCCGATGCGCACGCACAGCCCGTCGATGGGAATCGGATTGCTGCTGCGGCCGAGGATTTTGTTGGCCTCGACCTGGGCTTTCCACTCTTCCTTGCTTTGGCCGGACTCGAGCTGAACGTCGATCCACGGAATCAGCGAACCGGCCAGGGGCACCGGCCAGGCATCGACCGGATAGCGGTCCGAGCGGATGAAATCGGCCACCTTCCTGTCGATCTCCAGGATCGCCGAAGCCGGGTCATCCAGCAGCGCCTTGACCTCGTGGTTGATGGCGCCCATCTGCCGGATCAGCTCGCGCATGTTGCGCGCACCTGCGCCGGAAGCTGCCTGATAGGTCATGGGACTGATCCATTCGACCAGGCCCTTGTCGAACAGGCCGCCGATCGCCATCAGCATCAGGCTGACCGTGCAGTTGCCGCCGACGTAAGTCTTCACTCCCCTGGCCAGGCCGTCCTTGATCACATTCTTGTTGGCGGGGTCGAGAATGATGATGGCGTCATCCTTCATGCGCAGGGTGGAGGCGGCATCGATCCAGTAGCCCTGCCAGCCGGCGGCACGCAAATCGCCGTAGACTTCCTTGGTGTAGTCACCGCCCTGGCAGGAGATGACGGCGTCCATCGCCTTCAGCTCGGCGATGCTCTTGGCATCCTTCAACGCAGGCACATCCCTGCCGATATCCGGCCCCTTGCCGCCGGCGTTGGAGGTGGTGAAAAACACCGGTTCGATCACATCGAAATCGCGTTCCTCGCGCATGCGCTGCATCAGCACCGAACCCACCATACCGCGCCAGCCAACCAAACCTACTCGCATCATAACTATTTCCCTCAATACAAAAACTTAATTCTCACCGCAAAGGACGCTAAGGTACGCAAAGGGTCGCGAAGGTAAAACAAGAGAATTCCTTTGCGTACCTTAGCGCCCTTTGCGGTAAATATTTTCTATAGCGCAGCAACCACCGCGTCGCCCATCTCGCTGCACGATATTTTTTTCGTGCCCGCGACGTGAATATCGGCAGTGCGCAAACCTTGCGCCAGCACCTTCTTCACCGCATTTTCGATGCGCAGCGCGATCTCCTCCCGGCTGAAGGTATAGCGCATCATCATCGCCACCGACAGAATGGTCGCCAGCGGGTTGGCGATATTCCGGCCGGCGATGTCCGGCGCGGAGCCATGGATAGGCTCGTACATGCCCTTGTTGTTGCTGTCCAGCGAGGCGGAAGGCAGCATGCCGATCGAACCGGTGAGCATCGAGGCCTCGTCGGAGAGGATGTCGCCGAAGATGTTACCGGTGACGATCACGTCGAACTGTTTCGGGTTGCGCACCAGTTGCATGGCGGCATTGTCCACGTACATGTGCGACAGCTCGACCTCGGGGTAGCTCGTGCCCACCTCGATCACCATTTCCCTCCACAATTCGGAGCACTCCAGCACATTGGCCTTCTCCACCGAGCACAGCCTCTTGCCGCGCTTCATTGCGATGCCATAGGCAACGTGGGCGACGCGGCGCACTTCGGATTCGGAATAAAGCATGGTGTTGTAGCCCACGCGCTCGCCGTTGCGCACCTCGATGCCGCGCGGCTGGCCGAAGTAGATATCGCCGGTGAGCTCGCGCACGATCATGATATCCAGACCCGACACCACTTCCGGCTTCAAGGTCGAGGCATCGGCCAGTTCAGGGTAAAGCAGTGCCGGACGCAGGTTGGCGAACAGGTTCAGTTCCTTGCGGATGCGCAGCAGCCCCTGCTCCGGGCGCATCGGCCGCGGCAGCGCATCGTATTTCCAGCCGCCGACCGCGCCGAGCAGCACGGCATCGGCGTCCTGCGCCAGTTTCAGCGTGGCCGCCGGCAGCGGATCGCCCGCCGCATCGTAGCCCGCGCCGCCGATCGGCGCCTCTTCCATCTCGATTTTCATGCCGTCGCGAGACAGCGCCTCCAGCACCTTCACCGCCTGAGCGACAATTTCCGGCCCGATGCCGTCGCCGGGCAATACTGCAATTTTCATTTAATTATTCCCTAGTTTTACTGTGTCACAAATTACGTCTAACCGATCCGCAACACGGACATCGTTGCAGGCGAAGTGCAATACGAGCGGCGATGAGAAAGCGAAGCGTGGCGATCGAGTCTGGCACATGGCGTTGCG
>JAJYXP010000069.1:16002-18229 GCA_021801705.1 Pseudomonadota bacterium | reverse complement strand
GCCGTTAGAGCGACACCAGGGCGTGCTGCTCGACCCCGTTGTCCAGGGCAAAGTTGGCCCGGTCGATGATTTCCTGGCGCATCTGCGGGCTCAGTGTGACGTAATAGGCCGAGTAGCCTGCCACGCGGATCATCAGGTCTTTGTACGGTTCCAGTGCCGCGGCCTCCGCTTCTGCCGCGCCGGGCCGGCCGGCGGCGGTCGCGGCGCGATGGGCCGCTACCAGGTCCTTGATGGAGGACACGCACAACTGAACCAGCACCCCGTCGTGATCCAGAAAGGTTTTCATGTATCGGGAAAACAGCTCCGTGTCCTCGGTAAAATGGGACTGGTCCCGCGTGGTGAGGCTGAGGTTGTAGGTGTAACCGTTCTGCACGGTGTCGCCATCCACCTCGGCGACGGAGAGGATGTGGTCGAGTATCATCACCGGGTCGCCGTTGCGCTTGACGATGCCGGGGCAGGGGGTGATGCCGCTGGCAAACGGCTTGCCCCCCCTGCGGCCGTTCGGGGTGGCCTTGGTCAACATGCCGAATCCCGCGTGGTTGGTCATGCTCCAATAACCCGCCAGATATCTGCCGCCCCGATGGGTACGGTACTTGTAGAACACCTCCTGGATCATCCCGGTCAGCAAATGGGTATAGCGGACCGCAAGGCTGTTGTCATAGGTGCCCCCCGGCGTCTGGTCTACGCCGGCCCCGTATTTCGGGCTCAGCCGGATTGCGCCGGCGATGGCTTTGAGCCGGTCGGCGCCAAGCGCGGGCAGTCGAGCAGGGTTGTTGCCGCCGCTTAAAAAATCTTGCGCCGGCTGGATCAGGGATTGCAAAAAGCCGCCCTGCGCCTGGGAGGACAGACGGTCTTTGTCGAAGTCCGCCTCCAGCGCCGCCAGCAGCTCTTCTGCCGCGACCTTGCCGCCAAACACCAGGGCGTCGATGACACAAAAGGAATCGATCACGTCCGCCAGCCCGATGATGGCGATGCCGGCCGAATTGTATTTGGCCCCGCCGGCCGCCACATCCCGGAAGGTGGCGCGATCGGATTCAGGCGTGTTGGTAGGCCCGGTAAACAGGCCGGACAGCAAGGGCGAAGGGCGAAGCTTTTCCGTGAAGCGGCCGAGATAGTTGTTGCACTGCACCGCGTGGCGGGCCATTTCGTCGAGCTGAAAGCGAAAGGCCGCGATGAACTCGCTCATCGACTTCATTTGCGTAAGGGGCGGCGTGGTGTAGGCTTTTTGCTGGTAAAACAGGCTGGGGTCGTCTTTGCCGACACCGTCGCTGCGATGCTTGCCCCCGTAAAGCGCGAGCTCCAGCACGGCGGGCAACACGAACAGGGTGGAACCCGAGTTGCCGTAATGCTTGCCGGGGGAATTCTGCTCAATGCAGCCGATGGACGCATAGTCAAAGGCGTCGGCCAGGGCCTCTTCCTTGTCTACGCCGGAGTGAGCCGCATAGTAATTGGCCATGGCGTGGGCCACAGGCGCATCGCCGTGAATGGCGGGCGTGGCCCGGGTCAGGATGTTGACCTGGCTGATGCGCTTGAGATAGGGGTCGTATGTTCCCGGCGGCAAGGGGTTGCCGGCCGCATCCCGGTGGTGCACTTCCTTGTGGTAGCGCGCATGGACGTTGGGGTCGCGGATGCCCAGCAGTTCAGTCGCCTTGAGGATGATGTAAGTCATGTCGTTGACGGCATCCACGACCTGGCCGTTTTCGTGGCGCGTGCCGCCGACGGTCAGGGCCTGGTTGGAACCGCTGCCGGCAAACAAGGTTTCCGAACCCTCGGTGGAAAGCGGTACATGGTCGGAACAGCGCAGGAAAAAGTGGCACACCAGTTCCACGGCCCGCCGGGTGTATGCCGCTTTTGCCTGGGCATCGGCCAGTTTCTCCCAGTCCTCGAGGTAGTAGGGGTTGAGCAACTGGTCCAGCCGGCCGATGGAAAGCCCGAAATTGGTGTTCTCCTGCAGCAGCAGGTGATAGCAGATCCAGATGCTGGCGAGAGCCTCGTGCAGGGTTTCCGCCGGCCCGGCGGGCACCTTCCGGCAGATTGCGGCAAGCTCGCGATTGCCGGCTTGCCCGGCTGCCGCCGCTAAATGCATGGCATAGGCCTTGGCGCCTTCGAACACGGTCACCACGCCTTGCAGGAACTCGACCTGCCCGGGTGTGCTGGCGACCCCCTCCTCGATGTCCTCGCGCATGCGCCCGATCAGGCCGTCCATCCCGAACTTCAGCAGGCGCCC
>JAJYXP010000069.1:0-15902 GCA_021801705.1 Pseudomonadota bacterium | reverse complement strand
AATATAGCCGCGCGGCAAGATACGTCAAGCAGGCCGCACGGATTGCGCCAGAGGCAACGAAGACGGATAATTTCCGGCCCGGATATGCGAGCGCGGCCTGATCCTGGTTCAGCCAGGCAGCGGCTTGAAAAAATCCCCACTGATTTGAGGTCTACCATGAAAAAACTCGTCATCGCCTCCAACAATCCCGGCAAGCTGCGCGAGATCGGCGCCATCCTTGCGCCGCTCGATTTCGAGGTCTTTCCGCAGTCGGCCTTCAACATCCCGGAGGCGGAAGAACCCTACTGCACCTTCATCGAAAACTGCCTGACCAAGGCGCGCCATGCCTCGGCGCACTCCGGTCTGCCCGCCCTGGCGGACGATTCCGGGATCTGCGTCGATGCCCTGAACGGCGCGCCCGGCGTGTACTCCGCGCGCTTTGCCGGCGAGCCGAAATCGGATGAACGCAACAACCAGAAGCTGATCGAGTCGCTGCAGGGCCATGCCAACCGCAAGGCCCACTACTACTGCGTGATCGTGCTGGTGCGCTGGCCGGAAGATCCTCAGCCGATTATCGCGGAGGGCGCCATGCACGGCGAGATCATCGATTTGCCGCGGGGTTCGGGCGGTTTCGGCTACGATCCTTACTTCCTGATTCCCGAACTGGGTCAGACCGGCGCTGAAATTCCGCTGGAGCACAAGAACCGGATCAGCCACCGCGGCAAGGCGCTGGCCGTACTGGTGGAAAAACTGAGGGTAATGGGGAATGAGTAATGGGTAATGGAAAACCATTTGCCATGGACACTCCCCATCACCCATTACCGCTTTCTCTCTACATCCACCTGCCCTGGTGCGTCAGGAAATGCCCCTACTGCGACTTCAGCTCCTTCGAGTCGCGCGAGGGCGTGCCGGAACAGGAATACGTCGCGGCGCTGATGCGTGATATCGAAGCCGCGCTGCCGCTGGTGTGGGGACGCAAGGTGGTGAGCGTGTTCATGGGCGGCGGAACGCCCAGCCTGTTTTCGGCGCGGTCGATCGATACCCTGCTGACCCAGGTGCGCACCCTGCTATCCGTCGAACCCCATGCCGAAATCACCTTGGAAGCCAATCCCGGCACGGCGGAATACCGCAAATTCGCCGGCTTCCGCGCTGCCGGGGTGAACCGGCTGTCGCTCGGCATCCAGAGCTTCAACCCGCGCCATCTGTCGGCGCTCGGGCGCGTCCACGACGACCGCGAGGCGCGGGCCGCGGTGGAGATGGCGCTGCATCATTTCGACAACGTCAATCTCGACCTGATGTACGCCCTGCCGGGACAGAGCGTGAGCGAGGCGCTGGCCGACATTCGCGAGGCGGTGTCTTTCGGGCCGCAGCATATCTCCGCCTACCATCTCACTTTGGAGCCGAACACGGTTTTTTACAGCAAGCCGCCGGTGTTGCCGGACGACGATACCTCGGCGGCGATGCAGGAAGCCATCGAGGCGGAACTGGCCGGCTCCGGCTACGAGCATTACGAGACTTCGGCCTTCGCCAGGAAAAATCAGCGCTGCCGCCACAACCTCAACTACTGGCTGTTCGGTGATTACCTGGGAATCGGGGCGGGCGCGCACGGCAAGCTCACGCTGCATGACCGTATTCTGCGCCAGGTACGTTACCGCCAACCGAAGGGCTACATGGAACGGGCGTTTTCCGGCAACGCGGTGGATGAGGAGCGCGTCGTTTTGTCCGGCGAGCTCCCTTTCGAGTTCATGATGAACGCCTTGCGGCTGACGGAAGGTTTTCCGGTCGCCTTGTTTGCCGCTCGCACGGGACTCTCCCTGACGGCCGTCCTTCCTGCGCTGGAGGAGGCTGAGCGGCGCGGGCTGATCGAGCGCGATGCCGTGCGGATTCGGCCGAGCGTGCTGGGACGCCGCTTTCTCAATGACTTGCTGCAACTGTTTCTGACCTAGTAGTCAGTCATATTGAAACCGGTGGACAATCTCGTCATTCCGGCGAAAGCCGGAATCCAGAAAAAATCAACTACCTGGACACCGGCTTTTGCCGGTGTGACGGTTCAACTCATCCGTGCTTTTCGGGATGAAGGTCGGGTTCAGCCCGACATGTCGGGTTAAAACCCGACCTACGATGGCGACATTTCATGTAAGACTGCTAGCAGGACCGGAGCAGCAGGTTTATCTTTTGTCAGGCCGACAGCTTGAACTTGCCGACCAGCCGCTGCAATTCGGAAGCCGTAAGTGCCATGTCGTCCGCGGATTTTCCAACCTGATGGATGCTTGCCGTGTTTTCTTCGGTAATGCTGGAAATTTCTTCCATATTGCCGGCGGTTTCTTCGCTGACGGTGGTTTGCTCCCGGGTCGCAGAAGCGATCTGTTTGGCCAGTTCCGTCATGCGCACAGCGGCCTCGACAATGTCATTCAGCGTTTTGCTGGTGGAATTGCTGTAGCCGGCACCGCTTTCGACTTCATGCTTGACTGTCTCCATAGAACTTACGGAAGTCTCTGCTTTGCCGCGTATGCTTTCAACCATGCCGGTGATATCGGCGGTGCTCAATGCGGTGCGCTCGGCCAGTTTTCTTACCTCGTCGGCGACCACCGCAAACCCTCTCCCCTGTTCTCCGGCGCGGGCAGCCTCAATGGCCGCATTCAGGGCAAGCAGGTTGGTCTGGTCCGCAATCTCCTTGATGACATGCGTGATTTCGCTGATTTTCAGGATGGACTGGCTGAGTTCGGTAATGACAGTGCTCGATGATTCCACCGTTTCCACGATTCTCCGTGTGGCCTCCAGGCTGTGGGCCATGTTTTCAGTCCCGTCCCGGGCAATCGCCTGGGTTTGTGTCGACGCGTTGGCCACTTCGCCGGCGCCTGATGAAATCTCCGCCACCGAAACACTCATTTGTTCCATCGCGGCGCTGATCTGCATCACCCGGTCGGCCTGGGTATCCGCGCGTTTGGCGACGTTTTCGGTTTCTCTGGAAAGGCTGGCGGATGAGCCTGCCAATTGATCCGCCGCGGTCTTGACGCCGTCGATGATATCGCGCAACTGGGCAACGGTCTGGTTGATCGAATCCGCCATCGTCCCCAGCTCATCCTGCTGGGCAATCCGGGCCTTCACGCTTAAATCCCCGCCTGCAAGCTTTTGCAACGCCTGGTTGAGTGTGCCGATATTGCGGTTGATGACGAACACGAGCCTGAACGTGAACGCGAGAAGCACCAGCATGCTGACGCCCATCACGGCAAGTGAAATGGTAGTCAGTTTACGTCCGAGCGCCTGATTCTTTTCGTAGGTCTTTTTAACCTCCGCTTCCTGTGCCGGTATCAATTCATTGATGGGTTTGAGCAGGTTGCGGTTGATCATCGGCCACTCCTCTTGCAAGGGCGCAAGGAGCGCATCTTTATCGTTCGATGCATAAATCCCATCCAGCTTTTCGAAAAATGCGTCCAGGGTGGTGAGCTGTTTTTCGATTTTTTCAACCAGTGCTGCGTCATTCTCCGGCAGCTTGCGGGCTCCGAGTTTGTTCTTGAACTCGGCCCATATCGAGGGAACCCTGGCCCTGGCTTCCTTGAGCTGGTCTCGCGAGCCCTTGATGGACATTTGTTCGAGTGGCACGGCCACCATCCTGAAACGCACTTCCTTGAGGACGCTGTCCATTTCCTGCAACAGGGTCAGGGGTTGCACATTGTGTTCATACACCTCGGCCAGGGCAGAAGTCCCATGGCCGATGGAATACACGTTCATGCCGCCCAGAACAAAGATAATCAGGACTGCCAGTACGGTTGTGCTGAACAATTTGGCCTTGATGCTTAATCTATTCAGCATGATAAGATCCTTTTGGGGTAAGGTTTTTGTCTTTTTCTCGATGTGAAATATCGCGGAAACGTCATTTGCGCCTTCTCATCGAAAACCGCTTCCAGAATTATACGGGAAAATCCGGTGCTTTCGTCTCTGCCACAGGTGGCGCAGGTGGCGAATTTTGCATTGAACACAGTTCGTTACCGGCGCATCAGTTCTAGCCAATAAATGGTGAAAACAAACAGGAAAACCACGAATTCCAGAGTGGTTACCCAGATCAGCATGCGCGTAATGCGGCGGTGAAACGGGCGCATGTTCAGCCAGAAACGTTCCCGATACCACCGGTAGGGCCAGAACCACCCCCAGCGCTCCAGTCCCAGCAGATATTGGCGGATGGAATTCGCCCACGGAATCAGGCTGCGATCCACTTCTTTCAGTTGATCTTCCCCCGCAGGCGTGTGATAGCGATCCCGCAGCGTGACAATAGAGCCGGTTGCGGCACCTGGCTGCAGCGTGATTTCCATCGACTTTTTCAGACCCTTGTCGTAACTCAGTAAAAAACCCGTATCGGGCCGGACGTCTTCCAGCGTGACGAAAAGATCGTAGGCTACGCCGTTCATCTCATTCAACGCATGGAGATGAAACCGTTTCGCGGAAGGATGCTCTTCCCATTGCCTGATATCCAGGTAGGGGTTGAGACGAAACAGGCGCTCCGTGTTTTGCAGGAAACCAAATACCTTGCACGGGGGGACTGGAATTTCGATGGTCACCCAGGCTGTATCTTTCCGATCGTCGGTTATTACGTCCGGCATTGCCTTCAAGCTCGCCGCAGAGCCGTTCGAATCCGTCATCATGGCCGGTTCGCAATGATCAGCGGAACCGTCAGTTTGCGCGCCAGCGGCTCCAGGTCCATGCGGGAGCGGTAGCCCGGCGTACCCTTGGGCCGGGGCGGGCCGATCACCACCATCGAAGCGCCTTCCTGCGCTGCCGTCTCCACCAGGCACTCAGCCGGGTCGCCTTGGCGCATGACGGATTTGTAGGCAATCCCGCGTTCCGCGCAGCGTCCCTCAAGTGCGCGCAACTGTTGCGCGACATCCTTTTCCAGCAGCCCTTCCACATAACTGCCGAAGGTATCCCGGGTCGAAGCGTTGTTCAGCCAGTCGTCCCCCTGCATGCCCGCCCAAAAGTCGGGCACGACCAGCAGATGCACGATCAGGGTTTGGCCGGGAACAGCCATATCCAATGCCAGCGCCTCGGCCAACAAGGCCCCGGCTGTCCCATGATGCGCCAGCAATAATGTTTTTGAATTTAACATGTAGCACCAAAAAAAATGCGCGGGAACCCTGCTCTCACAAGGCGCCCGCGCTTGGTTGATTTACCTTAGCCGACGATGAGCATGACGCCGAATGCAATAGCGAATGCGAAAATCAGTGCGCTGAAGTCCTCCCGCCGGTCGCTGACGAAAATCGACAGGCTGGTACCACGTGCAAATTTTTGAGCTTCCATGGTCTATCTCCTAAATTAAACAAATTCTTTAACGAACATCAACACCACGATCAGGGAGCCGACAGCTTTCAACGTGCCCACTACGCCGCCGATGATCAGCGGCTTGCCGCCTGCCTGCTTGAGCGCCTTGCCGGTAATTTGCATACCCAGACCGATCAAGCCGAAAGCAAACAGCCAGGCAATCCAGTCGCGATAAGCCTTGATGGTCTTGGAATCATGCATCGCCGCCTTGCCCGCCTTCTCGATGGAGCCTTTGGCCAGCGCGTCCAGGCCCTCCATTTTGGCTACGGATTTCAGAATATTATTCTGCTGGCGGGTCATCACTTTCTTGTTGGCGATCAGGTCGCTCAGAGCCTGGTAGACCTCTTCCGCCGTTACCTTGTGGCCCTCGAGAATCACGCTCTTGTCCACCAGATACTTGCTCAGCGCCTGGGCACTTTCCGGCTCGCGCAGACGCGTCAGTTCGCCTTCCAGGGCACGCGTTTCCTTGCCCTTGAGCAGCTTGTCTTCCTTGACTTCCGCGCTGCTGAAGTATTTTCCAGCATAGTGGCCGGCCGGCGCGAAGGTGCCGACTGAACTCAGGGCAAACATGGCGATGAAGCCCAGCACGAAGACCGGGAACTTGGCCACCACCACTTGGGCGAGATTGACCTTCTCCGCGCCTTCTTCATGCTTGACGTACCAGGCGGCCAGCCAGAGCACGATGAGGGGCAGGAACAGCACGCGGGTGATGTTGAAAATCTCCGCCACCTTGAGCGTTTCTATCCCGTGCGGATCGAACGCCAGCGCTGCGCCGGCGACCTGCGCCGAGTTCAGGATGCCGGTGCCGGCCCAGGCGCCGAATTGCACCGGACCCATGCCGAGGATATGCCCGACGGTGGGGAACAGGAACATGCAGCCCACGCCCCAGATCAGGATGGTGCCGATGGTATAGGCGATCTCCTCGGCCTTGGCCTGAACCACGGGGGATGCCGCCACGGTGGCGGATACACCGCATACGCCCATGCCCGCCGACAGCACCGCTGTCATGGAATTGGGTGAGCCCATGCGCTTGCCCATGAAGAGCACGATGCCTACCGAGCCCAGCACGAAGACACCGATCATGACTACGGAGAGTGCGCCCAACTGCGCCAGTTCCGCCGCGCTGTACAGGGTGCCGAGCAGAATCACGCCGGTCTTGAGGAAGAAGCGCGCGGTGCGCACGCCGTTGGCGGCCCACGCCGGGATCTTGAACACGTTGACGACGAGGATACCGATGACGATACCCAGCACCACATAGTTCAGGTTGAAGATCTTGGCGAAGTCCCAGGTCAGGGTGCCCGCATCCTTAACCGCTTTGCCCCAATTGGCGAAGACGGGATCCAGCCCCCATCTCACAATAAAGGCGATGAGCAGAATGAAGGCGACGCCCGGCACCACCGAAACGTAGTAGTCGAGGTTGCCTTGCTTGGGTTTCCAGGCCAGCGAGAACAGACCGATCAGGACAAAGGCGCCGCCGAAAATAAACGACAACTGCGCCTGATACGCTTTTACGTGATCGAACTTCGAGGCCGGTACCTTCATGTCCGGCGCGGGTTTGCCTTCAGCGGCGGCCATTTCCGTGGCCACGCGCATTTCCGCGTCGAATTTTTCCTTGACTTTCATGTGGTCGCTGTAGGCGCTCTTTTGCAGATAGGACTGCATGCCGTCAACAGCGCCCGAATTGTTGAGCCCGCCCCAGATCAGCATGAGTATGCCGATAATGAGCAGGGCGGGTGACTTCACTGTGTAGATCATTTCTGTTTCCCCTCTTCGTTGGAATTGCTGCATCTGCTTTTGAATGGCCGGCGGCCCCCGTTGCGAGGGCAGTCTTGACAGGCAGGGGGGTTATTCGATGGGCAGCTTGCGAGCTTTCCAGTCCGGGAATCCGTTGCGGTACCAGTTCACGTTCTTGTAGCCGTTCTTGGACAGGACAACCGCAGCCTTGTAGGATTTCCAGCAGGTTCCGGAATTGCAGAACACCACGATGGCAGCATTTTTGTCCTTCAGCTTATCCATGTTGAACTTGTCCTGGCTGGAATCGAAATCCGCGCTCTTGGCGCTTTTTTCGGGGTCGTAGGGAACCGAAATGGAACCCTTGATGCTGCCCTCGCCAAACTCGGAGGCTTTGCGGGTATCGACGATAAGCGCGCCTTTCGCTTGCAGGTCCTGAACCTGCTTGGCATCTACAAGGTGGACGCCGGCCGGTGCCGCGGTGGGTGTTTCAGGGGCATCCGCGGCATGGGTTGCGCCTGCTGCGGAAATAAAACCAAGCGTGAAAAGGGCAATGGACAAGCGTTTGGTGATGTTCATGGGATTGTCTCCTCCAAGAGTTATTAGTGGTTTCTTTATAACTGTGGCCACGAATTCCCCCTTGTTGGAGAATCGTGATCTACCCATCAGCGGGTAACCCATTCATTTGCGCTCTTGCGTGGCGATAACCTGAAATGGCTTGCTGGGTAGATGACAACTTTTTACCTTTTTTATTTTCTCAAGTCAATCGAATTATTGATAGGCTGATAATTTGTTTTGATGACTGAATCACGGCGCCCGCGGCACCCTCACTACTGTCACGCTGCAAGGCGCCTCGGCGGCGACTTTGGAAGAAACGCTGCCCAAAATTCGCCGCAGGGTGGAGCAACCCCGTGCGCCCATAATGATCTGGTCCACGTGATTGGCCCTTGCGTATTCCAGCAGGGCTGCTGCCGGGTCGGTGGCTTCCAGCACGTGATAGCGCACTTTCTCGCCGGGCAGCGCCAGTGGCTTTGCCCAATGGCGCAATTCCACGAGGCGCTGGGTGTACAGGCTGTTGGCAAATTGATGGTTGTTGTCCTCCTCGGTCAGGATGGAGGGCTCAAGTATAGTCACGCAGGTGATGCGGCAATGCGCCTCCGTGGCAACCACACGGCGCACGGCATCTCGCAGGGCCTGGAATAAATCTTCCGCGATGTGCGTGGTGTCAAGCGCCACCATGATATGGGGGGCGATGGCAAGGTGGGCCGATGGCGCAGGGCAGGGTTCGGACTCGGGCCATAGGGCTTCCCAACGGCGACGGATGAGGTCTATGCACCCGGCCTGCTTAAGGCGAGTGCCGCGGGAGGTAATGGAAACATGATCCGGGTGGGATAAGTCGCAGGCCACTTGGGCGGCAGTCGCATAGCGGTCCGAAGCCCGCACTTCCAGACAATGCAAAATGATTTCCTGGAGCCATTCCGGCAGATCCGGCTTGATGCTTCGGGGCGGCACCGGGTCGCGGTACAGCCGTTTGCGGAAGCCGCGGATATGTGTCGGCGAGCCGAAAGGGAGGCATCCGGTGGACAACTGGTACAGAATCACGCCGATGGCGAAAATGTCACTCCTCGGGTCGCAGCGCCTGCCCACAACCTGCTCGGGTGAGATATAAGCCGCCGTGCCGACCGGCATGTGGAACTCTTCTTCGACCAAATCCGGCAAATAGGCGTGGCGTGCAAGTCCAAAATCAATCAACACAGCCTCGCCTGTCGGCCGGTAGAGGACGTTGGCGGGCTTGATGTCCAGGTGCACCACGTTCTGCCGGTGCAGGTCATGGACAGCCGCGGCCAGGGCGGATACCAGGCGCGCAATCTCGGGAACCGCAGCCGGACTCCGGTTGACGAAATCATGCAGCGAGGGCCCTCCGATATATTCCATGACAATGTAGGGGCTTGTTTCCATATCCCCTTTGGCGATGAATCTGGGAACATGGGGGCCGGAGAGGGTGGCCAGGATCATTTGCTCCACCTCAAACCCGACGTAACAGGCAGGATGGCTGCCGAACGCCAGTTTCGGTATTTTCATGATCAGCGGCAGGTCGATGTCCGGCCTGGAAACACGGTAAATTGCCGCCATCCCGCCCTCATGAATTTTTTCGAGGATGCGAAAGCCTCCGATTTCCTCCCCTGGTTTCAGGGCAAACAGGTTCTCCATTCAGCGCCCGCTTTCCAGGCGCAGAGCCAGGCGCTGCGGCAAACCCGCAGCCAATATTTTATTTGCGGCGGACATGTAATCGTAAGGCACCCTGAAAAAAGTAAGTGTAGTCTGATCCCGGTCGATGAGGGCGTAGGATGCGGCATTGTTGCCATCGCGCGGTTGTCCCACGGAGCCCACAATGGCCAGCCAGTGCCGGTGTGGAAGGATGGGAATGGGCACGCCGGGCGTCGGCTGGAAAGCGTGCGGCATCTCCTGGTTCATCCTGTAGTATAGGATCTGGCTATGCACATGACCCGCGAAAGTGAATATCGTATTAGCCGCTTGCATGCAGAGTCCCGCCAGTTTCTCATTCTCCACATAGGTCCAGTTGCCTGGCTTATCCGCGCTGGCATGGACATATGAGCTGTCCTCCTTTTTTACGACCATCGGCAGACGCTGCAGAAAGTCTCGCTCTTTTTGTCCCAGTTGCGAGCGGGTCCAATAGATGGCATCCCGCGCGACAAAGTTCATGTTTTCGCACAATCCGGAAAGCGCCGCTTCGTCATGATTTCCCATCACTACCACGGCACCGCGGGCGGCCAGGGTTGCAACAATGTCGATACAGGCAACGGGATCCGCCCCGTATCCCACGAGGTCTCCCAGAAAGGCATATTCTTCGGCTCCCCGCGCGCGGGCGTGCGCCAGACAGGCCCGAAGCGCTTCCAGGTTGCTGTGGATGTCGGAGAAAACGGCATATTTCATTGGTATCGCCCCGTTTTTTGCGGAGGTACTCGTAATCCTGCTTGGCGGGCGAGCCGGGCAGGGTTGGCAAAGGGGGCCGCGAATCCTTGAGCAGTTGCTTGCTCTTCTCGTCCAGGCAGACGACGGGTTCCTTCAGACGGAATGGGCGGGCATAAAGATCGGGCAAGTCGTACATTCGCTGCCGGTATTCCTTGGTCAGGGCGCCAATGCACCACATCACCTTGCGCCATGGCTTGATGCAGTTTTTTTTAGCAGCCGGCGAATGGTCTCGCGGCTGATCGGACCAATATCCGCCTGCGCTGCCCGTTCCAGCAATTCGAGCGTCCAGCGCTTGGCGCCTTCCGGGGGCTCCGAGCAGGCCAAAGCGGCAATCTTCGCCTCGACGTCTGTAGCATATTGCAGAGGCTTGCCGGGGCGCGCGACGTCGCTCAGCGCGTATTCGGCGCCACCCTCCAGATATGCGCTCCGCGTCCGCCAGATGGCGGTTCGTCCTACGCCGAGAACCGCCATGATCTGGGCTTCGGGAATGCCGCGGTCAAGGGCGGACAAAATATGCGCCCGATTGACTTCTCGGGCATGGTGCAAACCCCTTGCACGATACGAGTCAATCAACTCACGATCCCCGTCGGTAAGATGCAATTCGGTCTGTCGCATTGGCAGGCTCCTCGTCACAGGGTGGGCATGCGACAGTATGATACATGTTTCGTTATTTGTATGTTGATATACTGGCGCCGCATCCTGCAGGCTTGACTACAAGCCTTCGTAAACGACATGGCCTTCCACCAACGTATACCTCACCTTCCCCTGCAACTCGAGCCCGGCGAAGGGCGTGTTTCGTCCCTGGCTCTTGAGCGTGGCCGGCCCTACCTTCCAGTGCTGCTCCGGATCGAAAATGCACAGGTCGGCAGGCTGACCAACGCCCAGGTGGCCATTATTCAAAGCCAGAACCCGTGACGGCTCGGTGGTGATCCTGGCGATCGCGGCGGACAGGGGGGTGTCAGTTTCCCTGGCCCATTTCAGCGTCAGCGGCAGCAGCAACTCCAGGCCGGTAGCGCCGGCTTCGGCCTCGGCGAAAGGCAGCAGCTTGGCGTCATCGTCCACCGGGGTGTGGTCGGAGCACAGGGCATCCACCGTGCCGTCGGCCAGCGCCTCGCGCAGCGCGTCGCGGTCGCGCTGGCTGCGCAGGGGCGGCACCAGGTGACAGTTGGAATCGAAAAAACCGATGTCCACTTCGCTCAGATGGACGTGATGTATCGTGATATCGCAGCTCACCGGCAGCCCTTCCGCTTTGGCCTTCCGCACCAGCGCCACCCCCTCGCGGCTGGAAAGGCGGCAGAGGTGAACGCGCGCGCCGGTCTCGCGGGCAAGGGTGAGTATCGTCGCCAGGGCGATGCTTTCGGCGCACGACGGAATGGCCGGCAAACCCAGTCGAGTCGCCACTTCGCCGTCATGAGCCACGCCATCCTTGGCAAGGAAGGCATCCTGCGGCCGCAGCCAGACCGCGAAACCGAAAGTGGCCGCATACTCCATGGCGTGCAGCAGCACGTTGGTGTCGGCGATGGGCACATCGGCGTGGGAGAAGCCGATGCACCCGGCATCGGTCAGTTCGGCCATTTCCGTCAGGCGCTCGCCGGCCAGCTTCTGCGTCAGCGCGCCGAGCGGATAGACCCGCGCCTGGTTCAGGTTCTTGGCGCGATGCTTGAGCATTTCCACCAGGCCCGGTTCGTCCAGCGGCGGATCGGTGTCGGGCGGGCACACCATGCTGGTTACGCCGCCCGCCACCGCAGCCAGCATCTCGGATTCGAGCGTGGCTTTGTATTCGTAGCCCGGTTCGCGCAGGCGGGCGGACAAGTCCACCAGGCCGGGGCAGACCACCAGTCCGGCGGCATCGATCACCCGGTTTGCATGGAAGCCCTCCGGCATGGCGCCGACGGCGACCACTTTGCCGGCGGCAATGAACACGTCCCGCCGGACATCGATCTTGTTTTTCGGGTCGACCAGCCGGCCATTTTTAATGTGTATTTTCATGTTAATTCCCCGCCAGTATGCTCATTACCGCCATCCTGACCGCAATGCCGAATGTCACCTGCGACAGGATCACCGATTGCACGCCGTCGGCGACGGAAGATTCGATTTCGACGCCGCGGTTCATCGGTCCGGGGTGCATGACGATGGCGTCGGGCCGCGCCAGCGCGAGTTTTTCCGCGGTCAGGCCGTAATACTTGAAATATTCCTGCGCCGAGGGCAGCAGCGCGCCGCGCATGCGCTCGTTCTGCAGGCGCAGCATGATGACCACATCGACATCTTTCAGCCCCTGCGCCATGTCATGGTAGACATGCACGCCCATCCGTTCCGCACAGGCCGGGATCAGGGTCTTGGGCGCGATCATGCGCACTTCCGGCACGCCCAGCGTGGTCAGCGCGTGGATCTGCGAACGCGCCACGCGCGAATGCAGCATGTCGCCGACTATCGCCACGCGCAGGCTGGTCAGCTCCTTCTTGTAATGGCGGATGGTGAACATGTCGAGCAGCGCCTGGGTGGGGTGGGCGTGGCGCCCGTCGCCGGCATTGACGACGTGGATGTGCGGCTCGACGTGGTGCGCGATCAGATGCGCCGCGCCGGACTGGGAATGGCGCACGACGAACATGTCGGCCTGCATCGCCGCCAGGTTGTTGACCGTGTCGAGCAGGGTTTCGCCCTTGCTGGTGCTGGACGCGCCAACGTTGAGGTTGATCACGTCGGCGGACAGCTTCTTGGCGGCGATCTCGAAGGTGGTGCGGGTGCGCGTGCTGGGCTCGAAGAACAGGTTGAAGATCGCCTTGCCCTGCAGCAGCGGCACCTTCTTCACCTCGCGCTCGGCAATATTGAGGAAGGACGAGGCGGTATCGAGGATGTGCCGCAGTGTCGCCGCGGGCAGCCCCTCGATGGTGAGGAGGTGCTGCAGCTCGCCGTTTTTGTTGAGTTGTGGATTATTTTTCATGGCATTTTTTAGTCCTGAGTGCTGAGTGCTGAGTCCTGAGTGCTGAGTCCTGAGTCCTGAGTCCTGAGTGCGTGGTTCTGAGTGTTTCCTCAGGACTCGGCACTCAGGACTCGAAACTATTTTTATTATCCAGATAAGACTGTAATATCCGCTGCGCCGCGACCTGGTCCAGCACCGTCTTCTGCCGCCGGCCACGCACACCGATTTCGCCCAGATCTTCGCTCGCCTCGGCGGAACTCAGGCGCTCGTCCACCAGCGCAACCTTCAAGCCAAAGCGTCCTTCGAGCTGGTGCGCAAAGCGCCGGCAACGCGCGCTCATTTCATGCTCGACCCCATCCAGATGAGCGGGCAAGCCCACCACCACCAGTGCCGGCTTCCATTCGCGCAGCAGCGCTCCGATCGCGCCAAAGCGCTGATCGTTGCTCTCGCCCTCTATCGTCGTCAAGGGGTGCGCCAGGCCCAACTCCAGGTCCCCCACCGCCACGCCTATGCGCTTCAGGCCAAAATCGAAGCCCAACACAGTCGAGTTCCGAGTGCTGAGTCCTGAGTCCTGAGTAAAATTCTCGCCCATCTTGGAACTCAGCACTCAGCACTCAGCACTGTTCTAAGCATGTCCCGCATCCTCGGCCAGGCTGGCGAAATCAATGCCCAGCATTTTCATCGCGGCCGGCAGACGCTGCTCCCAGGGCAGGTCGAAAATGATCTGCGCCGATGCCGGCACCGTCAGCCAGGCATTCTGCGCCAGTTCCTGCTCGATCTGGCCCGCGGACCAGCCGGCATAGCCGAGCGTCACCAATAACTTATAGGGCCCCTGTCCACGGCCAACCGCTTCCAGGATATCCTTTGAGGTGGTCAGGGCAATGCGCTCGTTTACCGCCAGGGTGGACTGCCATTCCCCGGCCGGCTGATGCAGGACGAAACCGCGATCCATCTGCACCGGGCCGCCGAAGTGCACCAGATCTTCGGCCCGCTCGCCGGATGCGAGCTTGATGCCGATCTCGTCGAACAGCATTTTCAGCGTCATCTCGATCGGACGGTTGACCACCACCCCCAGCGCGCCCTGTTCGGAATGCTCGCAGATATAGGTCAGGGATTTGGCGAAATAGGGGTCGGCCATGGCGGGCATGGCGATCAGAAAGTGGTCGGTCAGGTTAATGTTCTGCATGGGCGCAATTATCCTAGAAACCGCAGTTGAGCGGGGTGGAGTATGCGATTTTTGGGGTGCAGGGCAAGGTGCAACGACGCGGAATGGTCGTTCCATTCCAAGGAGTTGCCAACCCTCACCCTAACCCTCTCCCAAAGGGAGAGGGGACGATCGCTCTCTCCCCCTCTGGGGGAGAGTTGGAGAGAGGGCTGCCGCCATGCGCCGCAAAAATTGTGCAATTCACCCCGTAGCGACCTCGCCACACGGGTGAGCCCATAATTTATGAAGAAATTTATTATCATCATTACATTAAACATCTAATGAAGCGGTCAACTGCGGTTTCTGGGATTATGTCACAGTATGCTAGTAGTCAGTCACGGTGAAAAGCATGGATGAGTTGAACCGTCACACCGGCGAAAGCCGGTGTCCAGGTTGTTGATTTTTCTGGATTCCGGCTTTCGCCGGAATGACGAGATTGTCCACCGGTTTCAATATGACTGACTACTAGTCGGCAAGGCTGGCTTCCAACTGGTCGGCGCGGGTAAAGCTCCAGGTGCGGACAATGCCCAGCTCATCGATATCCTTGCGGATATCCTCGGGAAAAGGCGCATAAGGCGCAGCCAGGCGAACAATGCGAACCGCCGCCTCGTCCAGGACCTTTTGCCCGGACGGCCTCGTCACCTCGATGCTTCTGATGCTGCCATCCGCCTTGATAATGACCGTCAGTTGCAGGCTGCCGTAAATTTTTTCCCGCTTTGCTTCTTCAGGGTAATTCAGGTTGCCGACCTTTTCCACCTTGTGGCGCCAATCCTCGGCATAACGCGCAAAACGGTATTCCTGGGTGCGCGCACCGAGAAATTTGCGCTTCGGTTTTTTCTGGTAGGCATCCCAGTCTCGCGCGATCTGCGCTTCCAGGCGTGCGGACTCCAGGCTTTTCATCACCAGGTCGGCAGAGGACATTTCCACCGGCTTGGCAGGCGCCTGCTCGACCCGTTGTGCCGACTTGACCTGGGTCATCAGGGTTCGCGCCTGCTGTTCCAGTTGGCTGACCTGCTGCTGTTTCCGGGCGACTTCGGACGCCTGCCGGGGCCGGTCCAGCACCGGCAGCGGGCTTTTGGCGCGGCGATCGGCATCGGTGTTGCCGCCGCCGTCGAGATTGGCCTGCGCCAGGGCATCGGCCTTGACTGGCCGGGAGGCGGATTTGCTGTTGACCAGCACCACTTCGAGAGCGTTAGCGCTGCCCGATTTTTTCATTTCGGGCGCTTTGAATGTCACACCCAGCAGAATCAGCAAGTGCAGGGAAACGGAAAACAGCAGCATCAGCCCGAGACGGTCGGACTGATCCAGCCGCGCTAGACGGGTCAAAGTGCTTGCGAGGTTCGCCTTGGCGGCAACGCGCATAAGAAGTACATGATTTGGTGTCAGAATAAAGCCAAGCGTAGTTTAGCAGAAAACACCCGAAAACTCTGCCAAAGCGCCTGATATCGGGTTCATCCTTAAAACAGCAATTAACCACGAATGACACGAATTTTCACGAATAAACACGAATAAATTAGAGACAAACATCGTGTCACCAAACAGGCGAATCAGTTAATCTATGCTAATCTACTGATTATTCGTGAATATTCGTGAATATTCGTGTTTCATTCGTGTGAATTCGTGGTTAAAGGCTTTTTCTAGTAGTCAGTCACGGTGAAAAGCATGGATGAGTTGAACCGTCACACCGGCGAAAGCCGGTGTCCAGGTTGTTGATTTTTCTGGATTCCGGCTTTCGCCGGAATGACGAGATTGTCCACCGGT
>JAJYXP010000041.1 GCA_021801705.1 Pseudomonadota bacterium | reverse complement strand
AACACTATCGCCGAATTTTTAGTCGATTTGAGAAAAAAATGCTCAATTTCATGGGGATGCTGACGTTTGCGGCCTCTCTGCTGTGGTTGCGCTAAACAGGCGGCAATACGTCAACAGAACCTAGCGCCCCATTGCCTTTTTGTACAAATAATTGCAAGATTAAATTTGTGTGTTCTCTTAATTTTGTTAGGCAATCGACATGTTCAACGATAAATCGATCCTGATCACAGGTGGCACTGGATCTTTCGGCAAAAAATTCATCAAAACAGTACTTGCCCGTTACAAGCCACGTCGCCTCATCGTTTATTCGCGCGATGAACTGAAGCAGTTTGAAATGCAGCAGGAGTTTAATTCTCCGGTAATGCGCTATTTCATTGGCGATGTGCGCGATGCGCAGCGGTTGGTGCAGGCGATGCGCGGGGTGGATTTCGTGGTGCACGCGGCGGCGCTGAAACAGGTGCCGGCGGCGGAATACAACCCGATGGAGTGCATCAAAACCAATATTCACGGCGCGGAGAACGTGATCAACGCGGCGCTGGAAAACAATATCGAGAAGGTGATTGCGCTTTCCACCGACAAGGCGGCGAATCCCATCAATCTTTATGGCGCGACCAAGCTGGTTTCGGACAAGCTGTTCGTCGCAGCCAACAACATCGCCGGCGGCCACCAAACCCGCTTTGCCGTAGTGCGCTATGGCAACGTTGTAGGCTCGCGCGGTTCGGTTGTTCCTTTCTTCAAGAAACTGATGGATGAGGGGGCAAAGGAACTCCCGATTACCGACCCTCGCATGACGCGCTTCTGGATTACGCTGCAAGATGGTGTGGATCTGGTTTTTAAAAGCTTTGAGCGAATGTATGGCGGAGAGATATTTGTACCTAAAATTCCGTCCGCGCGCATGACCGATCTTGCGGCTGCCATGGCGCCAAATCTACCAACCAGAATCATCGGCATACGACCGGGCGAGAAACTGCATGAAATTATGTGCCCGGCTGACAATGCGCATCAAACGCTGGAATTTCCCGACCATTATGTGATCTGCCCCGCTATTACCTTCATTATTCAAGTTGACTATAAGACCAATGCTATTGGCGAACTAGGGAAGCCGGTTGAAGAAGGTTTTGAATACAGTTCTGGCACCAATCCCCATTTCTTGACGGTAGGGGAGTTGCAGGAACTGGATAGAATCTATGAATCATGATTCCCTATGGCCGGCAGGACGTTAACGAGGAAGACATTCAGTCGGTGGTCGAGGTGCTCCGCTCCGACTGGCTGACCCAGGGCCCAGCGGTCGAGCGTTTTGAACAAGACGTTGCGCACTACTGCGGCGCAAAATACTCAGTGGCAGTCAGCAGCGCCACGGCCGCCCTCCATATCGCCTGCCTTGCCGCCGGACTGAAGCCGGGCGGCACACTCTGGACTTCCCCCAACACCTTTGTCGCATCCGCCAACTGCGGACTTTACTGCGGTGCGAATCCTGACTTCGTCGATATTGACCCCCGCACCTACAACCTCAGCGCCGACACGCTGGAGGAAAAGCTGGCAAGTGCCGAAAAGCAGGGCGGGCTGCCCCAAATCGTCATTCCCGTGCACTTCGCCGGGCAATCCTGCGAGATGGAGCGTATCGCAGCGCTTGGCAAGCGCTACGGATTCACAGTGATCGAGGACGCTTCGCACGCCATCGGCGGCCGTTATCGCGACACCAGGGTCGGATCGTGCGCTTTTTCCGCCATGACGGTGTTCAGCTTCCACCCGGTAAAGATCATCACTACCGGCGAGGGCGGGATGGTTTTGACTAACCGCCAGGACCTTTACGAGAAGCTGGTGCGTCTGCGCTCCCATGGGATCACGCGCGACCCCCGCTTCATGGAAGGCGAACCGGACGGGCCATGGTACTACCAGCAGATCGAGCTCGGTTTCAATTACCGCATCACGGATATCCAGGCGGGGCTGGGGTCTAGCCAGATGAGGCGTCTCGATGAGTTCGTGGCGCGCCGCCACTCCCTGGCCGAACGCTACGACACGCTGTTACGGGAGCAGGCGCTGACTCTTCCGTGGCAGCATCCCGATGCCTATTCTGCGTTTCATCTCTATGTGATCCGGCTCCATCTCGATGCGATCGGCAAAACCCACAGGCAAGTCTTCGAGGGGCTGCGGCAGGAGGGCATCGGCGTGAATCTGCACTACATCCCGGTGCATACCCAGCCCTATTACCGGCGGCTGGGATTCAAGCCGGGAGATTTTCCCCAGGCGGAACAATACTACCGCGAGGCAATCAGCCTGCCGCTCTATCCCAGCCTGAGCGACAGCGAGCAGGATCGGGTGGTGCAGGCATTGAAAAGAGTTTTGTCATGAATACCGTGATTATCGTTCAGGCCAGAATGACATCCACCCGGCTGCCCGGCAAGGTGTTGAAACAGGTGCTGGGCAAAACATTGCTGGAATACCAGATCGAGCGCTTGCGGCGGGTGAACCTGGCCAATGGCATAGTGATTGCAACCACCACCAACGACACCGACCTGCCCATCGTGGACTTGTGCCGGCGTCTGGATATTGCTGTCACCCGGGGTTCCGAGCACGATGTTCTGGCCCGCTATTACGAGGCGGCCAAACTTCATCATGCCGACGTGATCGTGCGCGTCACCTCGGATTGCCCGCTGATCGACCCGGCCGTGATCGACGAGGCCATACGTTTCTATCTCGACCACAGCACGGAATACGACTATGTCTCCAATGCCCTGACCCAAAGCTATCCTTACGGCATGGCGGCCGAAGTTTTTCCGTACAAAGTGCTGGAGGAGGCGCATCTGGAGGCCAGGGCCGAACCCGAGCGGGAGCATGTCACCCCTTTCATCTATACCCGGCCAGAGCGTTATCACATCGGCCACCTGGTGAATGCGGAGAACCATAGTCACCACCGCTGGACGGTGGATACGCCGGAGGATTTCGAGCTGGTGAGGCGCATCACCGAAGCGCTATACCCGGTCAAGCCGGAGTTCGATACGCAGGACATCCTGGCGCTGCTCAAGCGCCATCCAGAATGGGCGGAAATCAACGCCCATGTTAGGCAAAAGAAACTGGGAGAATAAGGAGATAAAATGGTGCCTGAATATGGGACGGAGCAGGAGAAGTTTTGGGCCGGGACGTTCGGCGACGAATACATCGGCCGGAATCAGGGCAAGGAAGTGGCTGCGGCCAATCTCGCCTTTTTCAGCCGGATACTCGAACGTACTCAGTCGGTGCGTTCCGCCATCGAATTCGGGGCCAACATCGGCCTGAATCTGGAAGCGTTGCGCGCCCTGATTCCAAACATTGAGCTGTCGGCAATCGAGATCAACCAGAAGGCGGTGGAGGAACTCGGGAAGCTGGGCGGGATCAAGATATATCCCCAGTCCATACTGGATTTTCAGCCGGATTCGCCGCGTGATCTGGTGCTGATCAAGGGGGTGCTGATACACATCGATCCGACCCGCCTGGGGCAGGTGTACGACCTGCTCTACCGCACCAGTAACCGTTATATCTGCATCGCGGAGTACTACAATCCTTCCCCGGTGGAAGTGCCCTATCGCGGCAACCGGGAAAAGCTGTTCAAGCGCGATTTCGCGGGGGAAATGCTTGATCGTTTCCCCATCCTGCGCCTGGTGGATTACGCCTTCGCCTACCACCGGGATGTTAATTTCCCTCAAGACGACCTTACTTGGTTCCTACTGGAAAAAACCGCGAACTAATGCGCGTCGCGATCCGCGCCGATGCATCGGTCGAGGTCGGTACCGGCCATGTCATGCGCTGCCTCGCGCTGGCCGATGCGTTGCGGGAGAGGGGCGCGGAGGTTGTCTTTGTCTGCCGCGATGTGGCGGGAAACCTGTGCGATTTAATCGAGGCGCGGCAATTTCCGGTTTGCCGGCTCCCTCGAACGGACGGAAACAATCCGGATTGGCGCCAGGACGCGGAACAAAGCGGTGCATCGTTGCTCAAGCTTTGGCCGAAAACAGATTGGTTGATCGTGGATCACTACCGTCTGGATGGCCGATGGGAAACCCTGGCGCGTGCCTTCTCGGAGAAGGTCATGGCGATTGACGATCTCGCTGATCGCCCGCATGATTGTGACCTGCTGCTGGATCAAAATTATTGTCACGGCATGGATAGCCGTTACAGCGGCTTGGTGCCGTCTCAGTGCCGCCTGCTGCTCGGGCCGAAATATGCCTTGCTGCGCGCGGAGTTTTCCCGCGCGCGGGCGAGCCTGAAGCGGCGCGAAGGCACGTTGCAGCGTATCCTGGTTTTTTTCGGCGGCAGCGACCCAAGCAGTGAAACCGCCAAGGCGCTGGAGGGTATTCGGCAGTTCAGCCGGCCGGAAGTGGTTGTTGACGTGGTGGTCGGCAGTTCGAATCCGCAGCGCGAGGAAATTCGGCGCTTGTGCGACACGCTGCCGAATGTGGCCTACCACTGCCAGGTGGACAATATGGCCGAAATGATGGCGCACGCCGATCTGGCAATCGGCGGCGGTGGAACCACGACGTGGGAACGACTGGCGTTAGGATTGCCTGCCATCGTGATTGCGGTCGCTCCCAACCAGGAAGAAATCTCGCACCAGGTCGGGATGCTCGGCGCGTTGCACTACTTGGGCAGGGCTCGGGAGGTTTCGGCTAACGACATCAGACAAGCCTTGGAACGGAAAATGGGCGACCGAAATGAATTGTTGCGCATGTCGAACAGTGGGCAAGATTTGGTCGACGGCCTTGGCGTCAAGCGCGTTGCCGATGCCTTGCTTGCCATTTCGTGAAACGCGATCGGCCATGAGCGAGATTATCCTGAGGCGCGCCACCGCAAGTGACGAAGGCAATATCTTTGAATGGCGCAATGCCGCGGAAACTCGCCGCTATGCCTTCAACCCGGATGCTGTGGCTTGGGAGGAACATGTGCGCTGGTTCAAGGATACGCTGGCCCGTACGGACCGACATTTGCTGATCGGCGAATTGGACAGTAAGCCGATTGGCGTGCTGCGTTATGACGTCGTAAACGAAGTTGCGGAAGTCTCCATTTATCTGGTGCCGGGTTGTGGCGGACGGGGTCTGGGGACTGCTTTGCTGAAGGAAGGCAACACTTGGGTGGCGCGCCATTTACCGCAGGTGACTACGCTAAACGCCAGGATTCTGCAGGAAAACGTCGCATCGAGAAAATCCTTCGCCAAGGCGGGGTACGTGGAATCGTTCGGCATTTTCAAATACCATATCTTCTCCGGCACAATTATCGACGGACCTAAGGTGAAAAAGTGAAGGAATTTAGTATTGCCGGTCGAAAAATCGGGCCGGGACAACCCCCTTTCGTCATCGCCGAAATGTCCGGCAACCACAACCATTCGCTGGAGCGGGCGCTTGCCATTGTGGATGCGGCGGCCAAGGCGGGGGCGCATGCTCTGAAAATACAGACCTACACCGCCGACACCATGACCCTGGACTTGAGCGAGGGGGCTTTCTTCGTCAGCGATCCGAACAGCCTGTGGCAGGGCAAATCCCTCTACAAACTTTATCAGGAAGCCTACACGCCGTGGGAATGGCACAAGCCGATCTTCGAGCGCTGTCGGGAACTGGGCATGATCGGCTTCAGCACGCCTTTCGACGAGACTGCGGTGGACTTTCTCGATTCGCTGGGTGTGCCCTGCTACAAGATCGCCTCGTTCGAAAATGCCGATTTGCCCCTGATCCGCAAGGTCGCCGCGACCAGGAAACCGATGATCGTTTCCACCGGTATGGCCACCATCGCGGAACTGGATGAAACGGTGCGGACTATCCGAGCAGCAGGTTGCGAAAATTTCGTGCTGCTCAAATGCACCAGCAGCTACCCCGCGACACCGGAAAGCACCAACTTGCAAACCATCCCCCATATGAGAGAACTGTTCGGCTGCCAGACCGGCTTGTCCGACCACACTATGGGTATCGGCGTAGCGGTGGCCAGCGTGGCGCTAGGCGCCACCGTGGTCGAAAAGCATTTCACCCTGCGCCGCGCCGACGGCGGTGTGGATTCGGCTTTCTCCCTGGAACCGGATGAAATGCATGCCTTAGTGGTTGAAACTGAACGCGCCTGGCAGGCGCTGGGATCGGTTTGCTACGGGCCATCCGCCGAGGAAAAGTCTTCGCTGCAATACCGCCGCTCACTCTATGTGACGCAGGACATCAACGCAGGAGAACCCTTTACGCGGGAAAATGTGCGGGCCATTCGGCCGGGTTTCGGCCTCCCCACAAAACACCTGGAAACCTTTCTGGGCCGCAAAGCGGGCCGGGATATTAAGAAAGGAACGCCTCTCGGCTGGGAATTGCTCTCGTAGCCTGTAACCACTCATCACCCCATCAGGAACCCCATGAAAGTCGTCGCTATTATCGAAGTCCGCATGAAATCCACCCGTCTGCCGGGAAAGAACTTGCGCCCCATTCTCGGCAAACCGATGCTGGAAATGCTGGTCGAACGCCTGCGTCACGCAAAAACACTGGACGGCGTGGTGGTTGCCACCACCTCTGATCCATCTGACGATGCCATTGAGGAAACCTGCAACCGAATTGGCGTGGGTTGCTATCGCGGCAGTATGGACGACGTACTGGATCGGGTGATGCGCGCGGCACAGACCTTCGGTGCGGAAGCCATTGTTGAAATTACAGGTGACTGCCCACTGACAGATCCGGCGATAGTGGACGAAATAGTCAACAAATATCGTTCCTGCGGATGCGACTATGTAGGTAACATGCGCCCATCCACTTACCCGGTCGGTTTGGCTGTGCAGGTTTTTGCGACCAGCGTCCTTGAAGAAACAGATCGCTTGACCCAGGACCCAGCGGACCGGGAACACGTCTCGCTCTACATCTATGAGCACCCGGAACGATTTTCCCTGCGCAATGTTGAAAGCGGGTTGCCGGAAAAATACCGCAGTTATCGCCTCACTGTGGATACCCCCGAAGATTTCGCTTTAGTGAGTGCTGTGTTTGAAGCGCTTTATCCCACCAATCCGGCATTCGGCCTTCCCGAAATACTGGATTTTATTGACTCCAAGCCGGAACTACTTGATCTCAATCGCAGTGTTCAGCAAAAGGCTGCCCGCTAAATGAGTTATCGCGCCGCCCTCATCGGTTGTGGCCTGATCGGTAGCGAGTTTTCAGACACCGCGACCCTGCCTGGAGTCTGGTCCCATGCCGCCGCCTATGCGGCGTGCCCGGATACGGAATTAGTGGCGATATGCGACCCGGATGACGCCAGGCTGGATCGTTGTGGAGAACGCTGGAACGTGGCGGCACGCTACAGTGATTTCGCCCAAATGCTCGACGCCCAGCGGCCGGAGATCGTGAGCATCTGCACCCCGGATCACACCCATTACGCGCTCATCCGTACCGCCCTGGAGCATCCCGCAGTGCGTGCGGTGCTTGCTGAGAAGCCACTTGCCCTGAACCTGGAACAGGCGGACGAATTGGTCAAGATCGCTGCCGCGCGCAGGGTGATACTGGCCGTGAATTATTCCCGCCGTTATGCGCCGGGTTTCGTGCGGCTTCGGGAAATGATCGCTGCCGGCGCGCTTGGCGCCATCCAGGCGGTATCGGGTTTTTACACCAAGGGCACGCTGCACAACGGCAGCCACTGGTTCGATCTGGCAAATTTCCTGATTGGCCCGACCAGCCAGGTTATCGGTATCAACCGCAGGGGTGAGACAGGCGAAGACCCCACCCTGGATGTGATGCTGGAGTTCGAATGTGGCGCGGCGGGCTACCTGCACGGCTGCGATGCTGCCGCTTATGCCCTGTTCGAAATGGACATCGTGGGTAGCCGGGGGCGGGCGCGTATTGTCGATTCGGGCTTCGTCATCGAGATTTACGGCGTAGAGGCCAGTCCATTTGGAGCGGGCTACCGAAAGCTGGTGCTTCAGGAAAACATCGATGGCGGTCTGCCCCAGGCGATGCTTCGCGCAGTCGAGGACACAGCGCGCTGCATCAGCGATGGCGGCATTCCTAAGTGCGCCGGAGCCGATGCGTTGCAGGCGCTCAAAATCGGCCTTGCTGCTCACCGTTCGGCACAGACCGGGCAAACGGAATGGATCCGCGGTAGCTGATTCCACCCTGTCCGGCTTTGATTGAGGCGAGGATGACAGCTTCCCCCCGAAAGGCATACAATTCCCATATTGCTTTCGGAGTGAAATGACATGAACGATTTGACTATTCCAAAAACGCTCATTAAGCGAGCCGAAATGATCGCCGCCCGCTCACATCGAAAGCCCTCCGCCATTCTTGCCAACGCCATCAGAAAAGGGCTGGACTATGAAGAATGGCTGATTGCCGAGGTGGATAAAGGACTATCCGAGCTCGATAGCGGAGAAGTCGTCAGCCACGAAGAACTGAGACAATCGCTGGAAGCTGCGAGGGTTGAACGTGCAAAAAATCGCAAAAAGATGGCTTGAATGGACAAAAAGTTCACAACGTCATCTGGCTGAGATTGAGGCATACATCGAACAGGACAACCCGGTCGCCGCGCAGGCCGTCATTAGCCACATCATGGAAATTGCGGAGCAACTCATCCTGTTCCCGCTAAGCGGCAGACCGATTGGTCGCCAAGGCGTACGCACCAGAGTAATCATCCGCTATCCCTACGCCCTATATTACCGACTCAAGCCAGGAAAAATACAGATTGTCCGCGTAGTCCATCAGTCGCGGCAATTCCCCTGACTGCAAGCCCACAATGACGCTATGAAATATATCGCCAAAGCGCAAACTGAGGTTTGGGTTTGAACATTTCTTCGCTTCCCCGCATCGTCACGATCTGCGGCGACCCCGGCGGGGCCAACGCAGTTGCGTTGGTTATCGAGTTTTTGCGCGCAGAAGGCAAGGTATCGGTCACCGCCCTTGCTTACCTCCAGGCTGCGACCCTGTGGTCCGAACGGGGCATCCAGTTCGATACGATAAAAGGGGAGGCCGCTGATAACGACATCCTCAAACGGCTCAATGAACCCAAGGCGAACCTTCTCCTGACCGGCACTTCGGCCAACCGCTTCGAACTGGAAAAGCGCTTCATTGTAGCTGCGCGGCAACTGGGCATACCTTCCATGAGCGTTTTGGATTTCTGGTCCAACTATGCGCTGCGTTTTAGCGACGAGTCGGGCAACCTTTGCTATCTGCCGGATCGGATCGCCGTCATGGATGAGCTTGCCCGTGACGAAATGGTTGCTGCCGGCATTGCCGGTTCCCGTATCGTTATCACCGGCCACCCAACGCTGGATGGCTTGGATGTATACCGCCAGTCCTTCAGTTCGAAGCGGCGATGCGCCCTCAGGGAAAGCCTCGGTGTTGCGCCGGATGACTGGTTGGTTCTGTACGCTTCCCAACCCCCGACATTTTCCGACCTGGATGATACAACCCTGCCCCCTTGGCTTGACCGCCTGCGCACGGTCAATGTCTTGCTCGGTGCTCTTGCCGTTCTCGCCCAGTCAAGGGGAAAATGTGTAACGCTCCTGATCCGCCCCCACCCCAGGGAAAGCGGCGAAATCTATCGTGGCCTTGTCCACGAAACGGTGCGCATCGTGGTAAGCGGAGCGGGCGACTCACGCGACTTGGCGCTGGCGGCGGATGCCATTGTGGGTATGACTACCATGTTCCTGGTCGAGGCGCGCCATCTGGGCCGCCCGACGCTGAGCATAAGGCTGGATTTGCCGCTTCCGGATGATTTTCCTCCCAGCCGTTCGGGGTTGATCCGCGCAGTTTATCGTGAGGAAGATGTGGCCAGCGTTATGGATGAGCTGCTGAACCAGCCAGTGCCATATCTGCCACTGTCCGAAGCTCAGGGAAATGCGAGCGGGAATGTGGCACAATTGCTTTATTCGATGCTTTAAGGATTAGTTTGTCGTGGCTAAACTGGCAATAAACGGCGGCGCCCCTGTGCGCTCAACCCCTTTTCCGCAGTACGTGACCATCGGCGAGGAAGAAAAACGCGCCGTAATGGAGGTGCTGGATAGCACCGTGTTGTCGAAATTCCTCGGCACCTGGTCACCGGATTTCTACGGAGGGCCGCGGGTTCAGAAGCTGGAGCGCGAGTGGGCCGAATATTTCGGCATCCGTCATGCGGTCAGCGTCAATTCCGCCACGTCCGGACTTTATGCAGCAGTAGGCGCGGCCGGGATCGGGCCTGGCGACGAGGTGATCGTTTCGCCTTACACCATGACCGCATCGGCCACGGCAGCCTTGGTTTATGGGGGCATTCCCGTCTTCGCCGATATCGACCCCGAAACTTTCTGCCTTTCTCCGGCAAGCATACGCGAGCGGATTACACCGCGCACCAAGGCCATCATCGTGGTGGATATCTTCGGCCATCCGGCGGAAATGAATGAAATCATGCAGATCGCCCGCGAGCACCATCTTGTTGTCATCGAGGATGCGGCCCAGGCGCCGGGAGCGCATTATCATGGCCGCAATGCGGGTACTTTGGCGGACATGGGGGTATTCAGCCTGAACTACCACAAAACCATCCATTGCGGCGAGGGTGGCGTGGTGGTGACGAACAGCGATGAATTTGCCGAGCGCCTTCAGCTTATCCGCAACCATGGCGAAGTCGTGGTCAAAAAGAAGGGCGTAACCAACCTGGTCAACATGGTGGGTTTTAACTACCGCATGACCGAGATCGAAGCGGCGATCGCCTCTGAACAACTGAAGAAGCTGGAAAGCCTGGTTGCGCCCCGGATCGAAGCCGCCGAGTTCCTGACCCGCGAACTTTCCGGCCTGCCGGGCCTGACGCCGCCTACAGTGCGGCCCAATGTGCGGCACGGCTATTATATCTACGTTATGAAATATGACGCTCTCGCAACCGGCGTGTCCAGAGAGGTGTTTGCCAAGGCCCTCCGGGCGGAAGGAATTCCGTTGGGAGAAGGATATGTGGAGCCGATCTACCTTCAACCGATGTACCAGCAGAGGATCGCCTTCGGCAAGGGCGGGTTTCCATTTACTTATCCGGGGTATCAGGGGGTGCTCAATTACGAAAAAGGGCTCTGTCCTGTCACGGAGCGCATGCACTTCAAGGAACTGTTACATGGTGATTTCTGTCATGCCGGCATGATGCGTCAGGATCTGGAAGACATTGTGTGTGCATTCCGCAAGGTTTCAAAAAATACCTCCGAACTCGCCTGATGATGGATACGCTGGCCAAACCGGTTATTATCGATAACAGTCGCAACCTAATACCTGAATATGGTCAAGGTCCCGAACAGTGTGAAGTTGACCCCTGACGCTATGCCAGACCTTATCCGCTGTAATGACAAAGCAGGTTGGGATGCCTTTGTTTCCCTGTCTCCCCAGGGCAATGTCTTTTGTCGTTCGGCTTTCCTTGACGCGCTAGGCATCGACTACGACACTTGGCTGTTGCAGGAAGGCGGACGCGCGCTGGTCGGGGCTGTTTTGCTCAAGGGTGGGCAAGGCGGCGTACTCGCTGCGCCCTATCCATTCAGCATGTACCATGGAGTCCTGCTCAGTGGCGATCTCTACGCAGCCCCACCTCATCGCCGCTACAAGGAAGGTTTGACGCTCACTTCCATCCTGCTGGCAGAGCTGGAACAGCGTTACCCCAGCCTGTCGTTCTGTCTTCACCCCGGTTTCGATGACCTGCGTGCTTTTTCCTGGTTTCACTATCACCGGCGCGAACTGGGAGTGTTCAATATTGGCCTGAATTACACCGGCATTATCGATCTCGGCATGCCCGATTTTGAAACCTATCTCGCCACGATCCGCTCCTGCAAGCGGCGCGAATACCGCCTGGCGCTAAAAAATGGGCTGACGGCAGAAACCAGTGATGATCTCGTTGCGCTGGAGAATCTCTACCGCATGACATTCGAACGGCAAGGGGCTACCAAGAGCAGCGAAGAGTTGCGTCTCTTACATGCCATCGCCCAGGCCGCCCTTGAAAATGGTTTTGGTGAAATCCTGCTGGCCCGCCTGCCGGGCGGCGAGGTTGCCTCCGCCACGCTGTTTCTGCATGATGGACATACCGGATACTATCTGATCGGCGCCAATCACCCCAATTACCGTAACACCTATAGTGGCGTGTTCGCCTTCGTGGAAAGTGGCCGTCGCTGCCATGCGCGGGGATTGAAACAAATCGACGTATGCGGCATCAACTCACCTAATCGTGGTGATTTCAAGACCAGCTTCAATGCCGTGCCAACACCCTATTTTTTGGTGAATTGGGAAAAAGGGAAAGTATCTTAAACGGACTTTCTCGTCGCCTTGGTAAGTTCCGTCGCAACTTCATTCAGCACGTTTTCCCAGGATTGATCCCCGGTTCGGAAGACAAACCTGAGGTTTGGCGTCCACGGATAGTCATCCGCGCCCAGCATATCCCAGGCATTGTTCGCCGCCATGCACCATGTCGGCACTCCAACTCCGCCGGACATTGCGCTGACAGCGGTTGGGGCGGTGATGACAAAATCCAGGCATGAGGTCAGGGCTATCGCATCGTCCAGGTCGTTCATGAGGTCGATGTCATCCCAGGCGTGGATGGTGACTCCGAACTGCGCTTGAGCAGCATCGAGTTCGGCGCGGCACTCATCGTATTGCAGGTTGACGAAAACGGTGCCGGGTACGGCCAGGATAGGCCCCCATTGGGAAAGTTTGGTATAGTGGATATCGCGGGATGCGTTCCTTAGCCTGCTGCGCCACGCCACTCCCACCTTGGGGGCGCTTCCCAGCGCGTCTAGGCGCTGCTTCCAGTAGGCTGCCCGTTCCGGATCGGCCTTGAGGTAGTCGTGATGCTGCGGGAAACTCTCCAGGGTGGGTCTGAACCAGCGTGGCAGATTGCCCATCGGGCATTGCAGTTGGATGTCGGGTAGTGACAGGCGCGGATGAGGCGGGTTGGAGCGGGGGACGATTTCAGCCTGCGGAAAGGAGCGGGCGAACAGGGTGACCAGCCGGGGGTCGCATTCGACCACGCAATGCCCGGCGGCCTGGACGACATCCGGCAGCACGCTGGCGAAGAGGATTTCATCGCCTACGCCTTGTTCCCCCCACACCAGTATGGTTTTGCCGGTCAAATCGCTGCCATCCCACCACGGATGGGGGAAGGGGCGCATGCCACGAGTCACCTTCCAGCGCCATTCATACTTTTCCCAGCCAGCTTTGAGCTTGCCGAGGCTCAAATAGGTAAACCCCAGATTGTAATGCGCCTCGGCATAATCGGGCTGGATTTCCAGGGCGCGCTGATAGCTCGCCACGGCGCTGTCAGGTTGATTGAGGGCTTGCAGGGTAACGCCCAGGTTGCTGTAAGCCTCGGCGTAATCGGGCTTGATCTCCAGCGCCCGGCGCAGGCATGCCACTGCATCGTCAAGCTGACCGAGGTCTTTCAGGGCGACGCCCAGGTTGCTGTAAGCCTCGGCGTAATCGGGCCTGATCTCCAGCGCCCGGCGGCAGCTCGCTACAGCTTCGTCAAGTTGACCGAGGTGGGTCAGTGCGCCGCCCAGGTTGTTGTGCGCCTCGGCCAAATCGGGCCTGATTTCCAGGGCCCGGCGCAAACTCACCGCCGCGCTCTCGAATTGGCCGAGCTCTTTCAGCGCGCTGCCCAGGTTGCTGTGCGCCTCGGCGTAATCGGGGTTGATTTCCAGCGCCCGGCGGTAGCTTGCAACAGCACCGTCGAGTTGGCCGAGGTCTTTCAGGGCGCTGCCCAGGTTGCTGTGTAACCATGCGTAATCGGGCTTGATCTCCAGCGCCCTGCGCAAGCACGTCACCGCGCCCTCGAGTTGGCCGAGGTCTTTCAGGGTCAGGGCCAGGTTGCTGAGCGCCTCGATGTAATCGGGCTTGATCTCCAGTACCCGGCGATAGCACGCCACTGCGCCGTCGAGTTGTCCGAGCTCTTGCAGGGTTATGCCCAGGTTGTAATGTGCCTCGGCGTAATCGGGTCTAATCTCCAGCGCCCGGCGGTAGCTCGCCACCGCGCCGTCGAGTTGGCCGCTGGTCTTCAGGGCAACGCCCAGGTTGTTGTGAGCCTCGGCATTGCCTGGCTCAAACTCAGTCGCCTTCTGCAAAGCGGGTAAGGAATTCTTGCCCTGTGCCTTAAGGGATGCGCCCAACGCCTTCCAGCCAAATCCGGAATCCGGGTACTGCTCAAGCAGCAGGCGGGCCTGACTTTCCAACTCCGCGTAACGCCCGGCATTGAAAAGGGCAACCAGACGGTTGATCTTGTCGGGCGGAGGCGCTTTTGCTTTTTTAATCTTCCCCGGCGGCTCTTTTGCTTTTGAGTGATTGCCCGGCTCGGCGGTCCTGGCCTTTTGCCGTAGGGACTGAAGCGCCGGTGTATCGAATCCGCGTTTCAGCGCGGCCTGGATGATGTTACGCGCTTTCTTGGCCTGGCCGGTCGCCAACAGCCCCTCGGCGTAGGATAGCCAGAAAAGCTCCCTGGATGGGCAGGCATCCAGCGCGGCTTTCAGGCAGGATAGCCCGGCACTGTGCTGCCCGGTTTGCCGCAACAATATCCCCAGGTTGTGGTTAGCGTCCGGTTGATCGGGCTGGGCCTTTAGGATGGCGGCGTAAAGCTGTTCCGCCTCTTGCAACCGTCCTGCTTGATGGTGGGCGATGGCTTGTTGCAAGGCGCTGTCGAAAGCCGGAGTCGGGGGGTGGGAAGTGGCCATGGAAGATAAAAATGGGATGTCGTCTATGATACGGTAGTGTATCAGGCGTAACGCTCTTGTGGTGTGATGGGGATTCAGGGCTCAAAAAATCGACATAAAACTGCCCAAGGCTTACCCGCGCCAGTTATTCCAATTCACGATAGAAACGCGAATAATTATTGCATCCCGTAGGAGCGGCCTTGGCCGCGATACGGTGGTTATCGCGGCCAAGGCCGCTCCTACAAAATCGTCTTTTTAACGAGAAATGGAATTAGCCCAAGAGTTCGCTGACAACAGGTCAGGCAGGCGCCGCCGAATTTATCCGCAAAAACATTAAAGTTTCCGCGGGGCGATCCGATAAAGAGTTTGACGGCGGTTTTAAGTGGCTCTGATTTTTTAGGGCAACCAAAGTCGGCGGCGACAAAGCCAACAATATTTTCCCAATTAAGGAGAACTAAAATGCCCCAAATTATCAATACAAATATTGCCTCGATGAACGCGCAGCGCAATTTGAATACTTCCCAGTCTTCGTTGAACCAGTCCCTGCAGCGTCTGTCTTCCGGTCTGCGCATCAATAGCGCCAAGGACGATGCTGCCGGTCTGGCGATTTCCGAGCGGATGACCAGCCAGATTCGCGGTCTGAACCAGGCGTCACGGAATGCCAACGACGCGATTTCTCTTGCGCAAACGGCCGAGGGCGCACTGGCTGAAGTGACCAACAACCTGCAACGTATCCGCGAGCTGGCCGTGCAATCCGCCAACTCGACCAACAGCGCCGCTGACCGCGCCGCACTGGACCAGGAAGTGCAGCAGCGCCTCGCCGAGGTTGACCGGGCCGCCACTCAGACGGCGTTCAACGGCCTGAAGATTCTTGACGGCACTTTCGGCACCGCCGCCTTCCAGGTTGGCGCGAACGTCGGCGAAACCATCAGCGTCGGACTGTCGACCAGCACGCGCACCTCGGCGATCGGCAAGACGGCCGACTACGTGAATGGAACAACCGCCTACGATAGCTCTAAGGCGGTGGGCCAGCAGGGTACCGGCGTGGATGGCAGCGCCCTGGCTGTCGGCGACCTGTCGATCACCATCGGCAGTAACGCCGCAATCGCGGTCGGTGCGTCGGTGGACAACAGCGCCGGCACGGGTAACGCCGGGCGTACCGCAGACAGCGCCTATTCCAAGGTTCAGGCGATCGGCGCCTCCGGTATCGGCAACCTCACTGCGTCCGCCGACACCACGGTGAAGTTCGATTGGACGGATATTACTACTACGACCTCGACGTACTCGCTGACGATCAATTCCCAGGCGATCTACTCGGCCACCACCGACGACCTTACCGGTTCCCAGGTGGCAACGGCAATCAATGCCAACTCGGCCAATACCGGCGTGACCGCAACCTTCGACAGCGGTACCGGCAAAATGACCCTGGCTGCCACGGATGGCCGTAACATCGTGATGAGCCAGACTGCCGGTACTGAAGCTTTAGGTGAAGGCATGAATCTAACGACGGCTGGCCTCAACAATACGGTCAACGATGCATTGACTGCCGCAACAACCGTGTCAGGCACAGCGGTTAGCAACACCTTCGTCGGCACGGTCCGTCTGACCTCGACCGAGGCGATCACGCTGAGCGGCGCCAACGAGGTCCGAATCGGCTATGCGGATAACAGTGCGATGTCACTGGGCGCAGCGGCCCTCAACACTGCCTCGGTAACGAGCGTGGCCAACGCCAACACGGCCATTTCCAGGGTGGATTCGGCGCTGGCCTCGATCAGCACGCTGCGCAGCACCTTCGGCGCGATTCAGAACCGCTTTGAATCCGCCATTTCCAACCTGCAGACGACCTCGGAAAACCTGAGCGGCGCGCGCAGCCGCATCCAGGATGCCGACTTCGCGGCGGAAACGGCCAGCTTGACCCGCGGCCAGATTCTGCAGCAGGCCGGCGTGGCGATGCTGGCCCAGGCGAACTCCTTGCCCAACAACGTGTTGAGTTTGCTGCGTTAAGTGGTAAAGTAGCGCCAAGTGAAACCACCCGGCCGGGCTCGTAAAAATAGCCCGGTCGGGTTTTTGCTACAAGGAGGTTGATCATGTCTGTCTCACAGATTAATGCCAGCGGGGTTAGCCCCGCCAAGGCGCCAGATGTCCCGGTAGGAAATCGCCGGGTTGCCACCGAAATCGCCCAAGCGCCCGCGGCGCCAGTCGAGATGCCGGTCAAGGCAGTTCAGGCAACGGTTTCAATCCCCAAGGCGGAGCAAGTCAAGACTGCGGTGGAGCATATCAACAAGTTTGTCCAGACCATGAGCAGCGATCTGAAATTCACCGTGGATGAAGAAACCGGCATCCAGGTCGTGAAGGTCGTGGATACGAAAACCAAGGATGTGATCCGCCAGATCCCATCGGAAGAAATCCTGGCCATCGCACAGGCGCTGGATAAGTTGCAGGGTTTGATCATTCATCAAAAGGCGTAGGATGGGCACGTTTTTGTGCCCACGCTGTCAGACCGTAGGTCGGATGAGCGCAGCGTTCTCCGACAAATCCATGCACCAGAAGACGAGGAAATTATCATGGCGCTTTCATCCCCCGGCATCGGTTCCAATCTCGATGTAAACAGCATCGTTTCACAGTTGATGTCAATCGAGCGTCAACCGCTGACCGCTCTTGACAGGAAGGAAGCGGGCTACCAGGCCAAGCTTTCCGCCTACGGCACTCTCAAGGGTGCGCTTTCCTCTTTTCAAAACTCGGTTCGCGCTTTGAGCGATGTTTCCAAGTTTCAGTCCGTCAAGGCAACGCCGGCGGATGCCACCGTTCTGGGCGCCAGCGCGTCCAGCATCGCCGTGCCGGGCGCTTATTCCGTGGAGGTGTCCAAGCTCGCCCAATCGCAGAAGCTGGCTGCCGTGGGCCAGGCCAGCACTACGTCTGCGATCGGCATCGGTACGCTGACCTTCGATTTCGGCACGATCAGCGGCGGCACCTTCGATGCGGTGACCGGAAAATACACCGGGGCGGCTTTTACCAGCAATGGCGCCGGGGTCAAGACGGTTACGATAGACGCAAGCAGCAATTCCCTGACCGGCATACGCGACGCCATCAACAGCGCCAATATCGGCGTGAGCGCCGCCATCGTGAATGACGGTGGGACATCCCCTTACCGTTTGGCGCTGACCTCCACCAGTATCGGCAAAACCAACAGCATCAAAATTTCAGTCGCCGGCGATGCCGCCTTGTCGACTCTGTTGGCGCATGATCCCGCCGCCACGCAGAATCTATCCGAAACGGCAACCGCGCAGAATGCGGAATTCAAGGTTGACGGCGTGGCTGTCAGCAAAACTTCGAACAGCGTTAGCGACGTGATCCAGGGGGTGACGCTCAGTCTGCTTAAAACCAATGTGGGCGCCCCGACTGTTGTAACCGTTGCGCGCGACACCGCTTCGGTCACCACCGCGGTGAATGCGTTCGTCAAGGCCTACAACGACGTCAACAAAACCCTGGGCGACCTCTCCGCCTACAATGCGACCACCCAGCAGGCCGCCATTTTACAGGGCGATAGCTCGGTGCGCTCGATTCAAAGCCAGATACGCAATACGCTGACATCGACGCTTGCCGGGATCGGCGGCAGCTATACCACCTTGTCGCAGATCGGGGTTTCATTCCAGACGAACGGCACGCTGGCGGTGGACAGCACCAAGCTGCAGAGCGCGATCGGCACCAATTTCAATGACATCGCCAGCCTTTTCGCCGCAACCGGCAAGGCAACCGACAGCCTGGTCAGCTATTCCAGCGGCACGGCCAATACCAAACCGGGCGCTTATGCCTTGACCGTATCGCAACTGGCGACGCAGGGCAAGGTGGTCGGGTCGGCGGCGGCGGGCCTGACCATAGATGGCACGAATGATACCTTGAGTGTGATAGTTGACGGCGTGAGCGCAACGGTCACCTTGGCGGCGGGCACCTATACCGCGGCAGCCTTGGCGACTGAAGTCCAATCCAAGATCAACGGCGCGTCAGCCTTTGCGACCGCAGGGATTTCGGTCGCAGTGACCCAAGCATCCGGAACCATGACCCTGACCTCCAACCGCTACGGCTCCGCCTCGAATGCCAGCGTTGCCGGCAATGGCGCGGCCAATTTGCTGGGGGCAACGCCGACCGCTACCACCGGCGTCGATGTGGCCGGCACGATCAATGGAGCGGCGGCAACAGGCTCCGGCCAATACCTGACCGGTGCAACCGGAATCGATGCCGAAGGCCTGAAGGTCCTGGTGAGCGGCGGTGCGCTTGGCAGCCGGGGAACAGTCAACTATTCTCAGGGTTATGCCTACAAGCTGGACAAGCAGGCGGATTCCCTGCTTTCGAGCACCGGGCCGATTTCCAGCCGCACCGACGGGATCAATCAAACCATCAAGGATATCGGCAACCGGCGCGAGGTGTTGAGCCGGCGCATGGCGAATGTCGAAAAGCGCTACCGCGCCCAGTTTACGGCGCTGGATACCATGATCAGCAGCATGACAAGAACGAGCAATTTCCTGTCGCAGCAGTTGTCGAATTTGCCCAAAATCAGTTAATTTGCACGTGAACTTTCTTCCGGGGTAAAACATGAATGCAATGACCAAACATGCAGTAAATGCGTATAGCCAGGTAGTGGTCGAATCGGGCGTGGCGGATGCGGACCCCCATAAATTGATTTTGATGTTGTTCGAAGGGGCTATCAAGGCGGTGGCCAAGGCCAGGCTGGCAATGACCAAGGGTGAGATCGCGCCCAAATGCGAGGCGATTGCCAAGGCGATTGCGATTGTTCAGGAAGGGCTGCAGCTTAGTCTGGATGTGAAGGCGGGCGGCGAGTTGGCGGAAAATCTGAATGGTTTGTACGAGTACATGATCCATCGTTTGGTGTTCGCCAACCTGAAGAACCAGGTCGAGCCTTTGGACGAGGTGGGAAAATTGCTGGTCGACCTGAAGAACGCCTGGGCGGCAATTGCGCCCAAGCAGCCCCAGCCGGAAATGGCTGGCGTGGTATCGGATAACACGCCGCCGCAGCGCAATAGTGCAGTGAGCTATGGGAAGGTTTAGACTTTTGTGAGCGAGTCGATTTTTGCCGCGTATGAAAACCTGTGGTTATTGACACGGCAAATGCTGGATGCGGCGCAGAATGGCGACTGGGATGCCCTGATAGAGGGTGAACTGAAGCGCAACGCATTGGTTGAACGCATGATGGCAAAAAATGAGTCATCCGTCATGAATGCGGTTGAGCAGCAGAAAACCGGCGAGATCATCCGGCATATTCTGGCAGCAGACGGCGAAATAAAAACGCTGACCGAAGCCTGGAAGGGTGAATTGCAGGAAATCCTTGGCAGCGTCGGGACAGAAAAAAAGCTGCACAAAGCCTACGAATCGCCCTGATCGCTTCACTCGGCCTGACTCGATGCCCGTAGTTGCCGAGGACAAGGCGATCAAGCACACCGAAGTTAGAAAATAGATACCTAATTTTACTGTGTCACAAATTACGTCTAACCGATCCGCAACACGGACATCGTTGCAGGCGAAGTGCAATACGAGCGGCGATGAGAAAGCGAAGCGTGGCGATCGAGTCTGGCACATGGCGTTGCGC
>JAJYXP010000029.1 GCA_021801705.1 Pseudomonadota bacterium | reverse complement strand
AAGCAGGCATCGCGGTTGTGTCCGCGCTGGACAATGTGCAGCGGCACACCGGGTAAGTGTATGCGGGGGCGGCGGGGCATGATGACGCTAGTATAACCTAATTTAATCGAGCCTGGCCCCTTTGATTACTTTAATTCAAGCCGGGGGATTTCTGCGAGGACTGTTTGAGCGCAAAGCGCGAGTTCCGCAGCAGCCCGGCTTGGCGAGCAACGCAGGGAACCCCGCAGGGGCGGTGGATGGGTGTCGCCTTCTTTGGGTTAACCTTTCTTGGCGAAGCAAGAAAGGTAACCAGCCAGCCGGGCTGCCCCCGGCACCCAAACATCCGCGAAGAGCGCGTCAAAACCTAACGGGATGCCCCAACCAATTCCATTCCAGCAGGGTTGAGCAGCAACCTCTCCCCAATACAATCACTATTCCCCACCTGGTAGTCACTGCAAATCATTGGCCGGCGCTCGTATATTGTGCACAGCAGGGTGTTCCTGTCCAGGGCCGCGCACCAGCCGTCGTCGAGACGCGCCATGACCCATCCGCCCCACCGGTCCCGTTCCGTCAATTCGGGCGGAATGTCGTCGTCACCCATCAACATCACCTCTAACCGGCAGCAGCAGGCTTTGCACGAGGCGCACGAGATGACTGGGCTATCGCCCGCATTTTCTGCGGGCATCCTCAAATTACCCCGACTTCCTTCAGCTCGCTCTTGAGATAGGCATAATAAACCGGCGCCGCGACCAGCCCCGGCAGGCCGAATGCCGCTTCCATGGCGAGCATGGCGGTCAGCAGTTCCCAAGCGTTGGCCTTGATTTGCGAGCCGACGATTTTGGCGTTGAGGAAGTATTCCAGTTTGTGAATGCTCACCAGGAAGAGCAGGGATGACATCGCCAACTGGAAGGAATGGCCGAGGCTGACGATGACGATGGCGGAATTCGACAGGATGTTGCCGAGGATGGGGATCAGGCCGGCGACGAAGGTGACGACGACCAGGGTGCCGGCGAAAGGGAGCTTGACGCCGACCAGAGGCAGCACGACGCCCAGGTAAATCCAGGTGAAAAATGCGTTGACGGCGGCGATTTTTGCCTGGGCGAAGACGATGTTGCGGAATGCATTGCTGAATCTTACGGCGCGTTCTGCAAGGGCGTTAACAAAGGGTTTGCGGACTTCGACGGCGACCATTTCATACAGTGAAAGCATGGCGCCGATGATCATGCCGATCAGGACATGGGCGAAGGTATGGCCGGCTTCCTTGCCCATTAATTGCAGTTCGCCGGAGTGCTCGCGCAGCCATCCGGCAAGGTAGGTTTGCAGCGCGTCCCCGTCATGGGGCAGGGCGCTATAAATCCATTCGGGCAGGGATGGGCGGGAGGATTCCAGGATTTCGGCCAGCTTTTTCATGAAGGCGGCGGGTCCGCCGCCCTCGGCGCGCAGGAGGGCAAGTATGCCGATGACACTGGCCACGAGCAGGGTGATCACCAGTCCGGAAACCAGGATGACCGACAGGATCTTTGCGTTTTTGCCGGAGAGTCTGCCGATCGCGAGCCTGGAGGCGATGAGGTGGATCAGGTGATAAACCAGCAAGCCGGCCAGCAGTGCGGGCAGCAGCTTGAGCTTGAGTACCAGGAACAGGGAGAGGGCGGCTAACAGCCATGCGGTGTGGCGATAAGTCATGGTCTCGATCTATGGGCGTGCCGCAGTATCGCGGAATATTGACCATTATCGCCTGAAAAATCAAAATCCGCATGATAGTCGTGCGGCCCAGCACTATCCGGGCTGACCTTGCAAAACGGGAAAGTTGCCCCATATTTAACCTGTGTTGTTTCAGTGTGAGATATAATCTTGTTTTTTGGAGGATGCCATGCCAATTTACGAATATCGTTGTTCTTCCTGCGGTTTCCAGAAGGAATACATACAGAAAATGAGCGATGCGCCGCACACTGCCTGTCCCGAGTGCAAGCAGGAAACCTTCGGCAAGATGTTGTCCGCCGCCGGCTTCCAGCTCAAGGGCAGCGGCTGGTACCAGACCGATTTCAAGGGCGGTTCCAAGCCCAGGGAAGAAACCAAGCCTGCCGCGCCCGCCTGTTGTGCTGGCGGGGGCTGCGCCGGCTAGATGCTCAAGCGCTATTTCATCACCGGGCTGCTGATTTGGGTGCCGCTCGGCATTACGGTGTGGGTGCTGAATCTGCTGATCGGCACCATGGATCAGAGCCTGTTGCTGCTGCCGCAGAAAATCCGCCCGGAGCACTGGCTGGGCATGTCCGTGCCGGGGCTGGGCACGATCCTGACGATAGGCGTGATTCTGCTCACCGGCATGCTGACCGCGAACATCGTCGGCCAGCGCCTGATCCGGTTCTGGGAAAGCGTGCTGGCGCGCATCCCGGTGGTGAAGTCGATTTATTACAGCGTCAAGCAGGTCAGCGACACCCTGTTTTCCGGCAGCGGCGAAGCGTTCCGCAAGGTGCTGCTGGTGCATTATCCGCACCCGGACGCGTGGTCGTTGGCATTCCAGACCAATTTGCCCCGTGATGTCGGTTCCAGGCTCGAAGGGGAATATGTCGGCGTGTTTATTCCGACCACGCCCAGCCCGGTGAACGGGTTTTACTTCTTTGTCAAAAAGAGCGAAACCATCGAAGTCGATATCAGTGTGGATGACGCTTTGAAGTACATCATCTCGATGGGGGTGGTGATGCCCGCCGACAAGGAATCGCCAGTTCGGGTCTATCCGGGCGACTGATTCTATTAAAAGCTGTTGAACCGCAAAGGACGCAAGGGGCGCGAAGGAATTCAAGGACTTGAACAACTTAATCTGCTTACCCGAAAGGGGATGCAAAATAACTTATTAACTCATTGTCTTACCTTGCGAACCTTAGCGTCCTTTGCGGTGAAAGGCCGTTTTTAGGTTGATGTCCGCGTTTCCCCGTTTTATTTTCCTTAAGTCAAAATTGGATTGAGCATGCGAACCCATTATTGCGGCGATGTTAACCGTAGCCACTTAGATCAAACCGTTACCCTGTGCGGCTGGGCGCATCGCCGCCGCGACCATGGCGGGGTGATTTTCATTGATTTGCGCGACCGCGAGGGGCTGGTGCAGGTGGTGTGCGATCCCGACCGCGCGGCGACTTTCGCTACCGCGGAAACCATCCGCAACGAGTTCGTGCTGAAAATCACCGGCCTGGTGCGCGGACGCCCAGAAGGAACGACCAACCCCAACCTCCCCACCGGCGAGATCGAAGTCCTGGCGCAGGAAATCGAGATTCTCAACCCCTCGGCGCCGATCCCCTTCCAACTGGATGACGAGAACCTGAGCGAAACCGTGCGCCTGACGCATCGCTATCTGGATTTGCGCCGCCCGGCGATGCAGAAGAACATGATGCTGCGCTACCAGGTATCCAAGGCTCTGCGCCATGCGCTGGACGAGCAGGGTTTCATCGAGGTGGAAACGCCGATGCTGACCCGCTCCACGCCGGAAGGCGCGCGTGACTACCTGGTGCCTTCCCGCGTCCATCCCGGATTTTTCTATGCCCTGCCGCAATCGCCGCAGTTGTTCAAGCAACTGCTGATGGTGTCGGGCTTCGATCGCTATTACCAGATCGTCAAATGCTTCCGCGATGAGGATCTGCGCGCCGACCGCCAGCCCGAATTCACCCAGGTGGATATCGAGACCTCGTTCCTGACCGAGCAGCAGATCACCGGCCTGGTCGAGACCATGGTGCGCCGCCTGTTCAAGACCGTGCTCGACGTGGAACTGCCCGCTTTCCCGCGCATGACCTATGCCGAGGCGATGCGCCGCTACGGCTCGGACAAGCCCGACCTGCGCGTTCAGCTTGAACTGACCGAACTCACCGACGTGATGAAGGAAGTCGACTTCAAGGTGTTCAGCGCGCCCGCCAACTCGCCCGCCGGCCGGGTTGCGGCCCTGCGCGTGCCGCAGGGCGGCGAGATCACGCGCGGCGAGATCGACGCCTACACCCAGTTTGTCGCCATCTACGGCGCCAAGGGCCTGGCCTACATCAAGGTCAACGATGTCGCCAAGGGGCGCGAGGGGCTCCAGTCGCCGATCGTCAAGAACCTGTCCGACGCCGCCCTGAAAGCGGTGATAGAGCGCACCGGCGCGACCGACGGCGACCTGATTTTCTTCGGCGCCGACAAGGCGAAAGTGGTGAACGAGGCGCTCGGCGCGCTGCGCGCCAAAATCGGCCACGAGCGAGGCTTTGCAGAAGGCGCCTGGAAGCCGTTGTGGGTGGTGGATTTCCCGATGTTCGAGTACGACGAGGAAGGCAATCGCTGGCAAGCGCTGCACCACCCCTTTACCGCTCCGGCCGAGGGGCACGAGGAGCTGCTGGCCGGCGATCCCGGCAAGGCGCTGTCCAAGGCCTACGATTTCGTGCTCAACGGCTGGGAAGTGGGCGGCGGCTCGGTGCGTATCCACCGCCAGGAAGTGCAGTCCAAGGTATTCCGTGCGCTCAATATCAGCGCCGAGGAAGCCCAGGAAAAATTCGGCTTCCTGCTGGAAGCCCTGCAATACGGTGCGCCTCCCCATGGCGGCCTGGCGCTCGGGCTCGATCGCCTGGTCACGCTGATGGCGGGCGCGGAATCGATCCGCGACGTGATCGCCTTCCCCAAAACCCAGCGCGCCGCCTGCCTGCTGACCCAGGCACCCAACGAGGTGGACGACAAGCAGTTGCGCGAACTGCACATCCGCCTGCGCCAGCAGGTGCAGACCCAGGTGGAAGTGGAGAAGGTTGATTAAACCTTTGCGGCCTCTGTGGTGAAAGCGGTTGGTGAAAACGCATAAAACCCCTGTTTCTGTCCTGGTGGTGATCTACACCCCGGACTTGCGGGTGCTACTGCTGGAGCGCGCCGATCATCCCGGCTACTGGCAATCCGTGACGGGGAGCTGCGATCCGGGCGAGAGCCTGCGGCAGACCGCGGTGCGCGAGGTGCGCGAGGAGACCGGCCTGGACGCCGGGAAGTACGCGCTTACCGACTGGAACCTGCAGTTCGAATTTGAGATCTTTGCCGAGTGGCGCCATCGCTATGCGCCAGGCGTAACGCATAACACCGAGCACGTGTTCGGGCTGGAACTGCCGCAGCCTTTGCCGGTCAGACTGGAGCCGCGGGAACATTTGAATTGCCAGTGGCTGCCTTGCGGCGAGGCGGAGAAGAAGGTTTTTTCCTGGACCAATGCCGCCGCGCTGGAAAAACTGCCTGAAATGGCGAACCTGTAAAAACAATTAAAAACGGGCTATTCACCACGAATGACACGAATAAGCCCGAATGAACACGAATAAAATCAACAAGATGTTAACAAATGACTATCTGCCTCTTTGAGGCCACGGAAAATGCTTGGACAACTCCATGATTATTCGTGAACATTCGTGTGGATTCGTGTAAATTCGTGGTTGGCGTTTAGGCATAATTTATATGAACAACCCCATTCCATTTTCCGAATATCAGAACCTGTCCGACGAGGACTGCCAGGCGCGCATCCTTGCTGCCAAGGCGAAGCTCGGCAAGCGGCTGGTGATTCTGGGGCACCATTACCAGCGCTCGGACGTGTTCAAGCATGCCGATTTTTCCGGCGATTCGCTCAAGCTGTCACGCTCGGCGGCTAATTCCGAGGCGGACTACATCGTCTTTTGCGGCGTCCATTTCATGGCCGAGGTGGCCGACATCCTGTCGCGCCCGGAGCAGGTTTCCATCCTGCCCGACCTGGCCGCCGGCTGCTCGATGGCGGACATGGCGACGCTGGCCCGGGTCGAGCGTGCCTGGCGCGAGCTCAAAACGGTCCTCGACCCCGACGCGACCATCACTCCCGTCACCTACATCAACTCGGCCGCCGATCTGAAAGCCTTCTGCGGCGAGCATGGCGGAATCGTCTGCACCTCCAGCAACGCGACTAAAATTCTGGAGTGGTCGTTTGCCCGGCGCGAGAAAGTGCTGTTTTTCCCCGACCAGCATCTGGGCCGCTGGAGCGGCTATAAAATGGGCATCCCACTGGAGGACATGGTGCTGTGGGACTGGGATCAGCCGCTCGGCGGGCTCACGCCCGAGCAGGTCAGGAAGGCCAAAATCATCCTGTGGAAAGGGCTGTGCTCGGTGCACCAGATGTTCCAGCCGGCCAACATCCATCGCTTTCGCCAGGAGCATCCCGACGGCCTGGTGATTTCCCATCCGGAATGCAGCTTCGAGGTCTGCCGGCTGTCGGATTATGTCGGCTCCACCGAATACATTATCAGGACCATCGCCGCAGCCAAGCCCGGCACCCACTGGCTGGTGGGCACGGAGTTGAACCTGGTGCAGCGTCTGGCGGAACAGTTCAAGGGCGAGGGCAAGACCGTCCAGTTCATGGCTTCCACCGTGTGCATGTGCTCGACCATGGCGCGCATCGACCCGCAGCACCTGGCCTGGTGCCTGGAAAATCTGGTCGCCGGCCATGTGGTGAACCGCATCAAGGTGCCGGCCCATGAGGCCGAGCAGGCACGGGTAGCGTTGCAGCGCATGCTGGATGCGTCTTAACTCAGTGAGGAGCCATGCAGGGCGGGCACGTTTTTTGTGCCCACGCGGAGTGCGGAGGTTATTTACGCGTGGGCACAAAGGCGTGCCCACCCTACATGCTGATTCAAAATGACACAGGCCATCCGGGTCGTTACCTACAACATCCACAAGGGATTTTCCCAGTTCAACCAGCGCATGGTGCTGCACGACCTGCGCGACCAGTTGCGCGGCATGCACGCCGACCTGGTTTTCTTGCAGGAAGTAGTGGGTGCTCACGATCTTCATGCGGAGAAGCATGAGAACTGGCCCGAGACTTCCCAATACGAGTTTCTCGCCGACTCCATCTGGGAGGATTACGCTTATGGCAAGAACGCGGTTTACCCCGAAGGGCATCACGGTAATGCGATCCTGAGTCGCTTCCCGATCGTCAGCTCGGAAAATGTCGATGTTTCAGCCCATCGCTTCGAACAGCGCGGGCTGTTGCACTGCGAGGTACGCTTGCCGGGCTGGGATGAAACCCTGCACTGCGTATGCGTGCACTTCGGCCTGTTTTCCAAGGGCCGCCGCCAACAGCTTTCGTCCTTGCGCAACCGCATCGAGAGCCTGGTGCCCCCCCACGCCCCCCTGATTATCGCCGGCGATTTCAACGATTGGCGCAGCGAGGCCTGCGCAACGCTGGCCCATCAGATGCATCTGAAAGAGGTGTTCGGGGTGATGCAGGGCGTCCCCGCCCGCAGCTACCCGGCTACGCTTCCCCTGTTCCGGCTCGACCGCATCTATATTCGCGGACTGCACGTGACGGCCGCCGAGGTGCACAGCGGCAGGCCGTGGTCGAAGATTTCCGATCATGCGGCCCTGTCCGCTACCGTGCACAGATGATGGAGCTGATACCGGGCAATCGCCTGACCCTGCTCAAGAACGGTGCGGAATATTTCCCTGCTCTTGAGTCCGCCATCGACCGGGCGCGCCGCGAGATTTTCCTGGAAACCTATATTTACGAATATGACGCAACCGGCCGCCGCATCAGCGCGGCGCTGGAACGGGCGGCCCGGCGCGGCGTGACTGTGCACCTGCTGCTCGACGGCTTCGGGGCGAGAACGCTGCCGGAAATGGTGGTCGAGGAAATGCGCGCGGCGGGGATGCAGGTGATGTTCTACCGGCCCGATGTTACGTTCCGGTTCAAACGCCACCGGCTGCGCCGTCTGCATCGCAAGATCGCGGTGATCGATACGAAAATCGCATTTGTCGGCGGCATCAATATCATTGACGACATGGATACCCCCAATCAGGTTCCGCCCCGTTTCGATTATGCGGTTGCCGTAGAAGGGCCATTGCTGGGTGAAATCCATCAATCGGCCAGGCGCTTGTGGCGTATGCTTTCCTGGCTCCAATTTCGCCGCTACCGCAGCCGGAAGAAGAACAAGTCGCTGCATCTCGCACCGCGTGGCAGCATGGCGGCGGCTTTTGTCCGGCGCGACAATATCCGCCGCCGGCACGACATCGAGAACGCCTACCTCGAAGCCATTGCCTCGGCCAGGAAAGAGATCATTATCGCCAATGCCTATTTCCTGCCCGGCCGCCACTTCCGGCAAGCGCTGATCGCAGCCGCCGAACGGGGGGTGCGGGTCGTGTTGCTGCTGCAGGGACGGGTGGAATACTTCCTGCTGCACTATGCCTCGCGTGCCCTGTATGGCGCTCTCCTCGAAGCCGGTATCGAGATTTACGGCTACCACAGGAGTTTTCTCCATGCCAAGGTGGCGGTGATCGATGGACTATGGGCCACGGTGGGTTCGTCGAATATCGATCCCTTCAGCCTGATGATGGCGCGGGAAGCGAATGTCGTGGCGCTCGATGCCGGGTTCGCCGCGACGCTGCGCGACAGCCTGCTGGAGGCGGTCAGCGAAGGCTCGCAACGGATTGCCCCCGATCGCTGGAAATTGCAGCCGCTTTATCTGCGCTTCACGGCGTGGGCGAGTTATGGCCTGGTGCGTTTCCTCATGGGAATGGCCGGCTACGCACGCCGTTACGAAGATGCCTGATGCCTTTATAAAACGGGGTGGGGAATGGTAAACTTGCCGCTTAACCTGAAAGTCGCGAAGCGACACCTCGTCCCCCTCGCCCGCTTGCGGGAGAGGGCAGGGGTGAGGGAAACGCTCATGGCGAATCGCTGCTTTCATGATCTGGGGTGGCGATTCGCCATGTGCGTTTAATATGGAATACTGAGGTAGTTATGGCCGGTCACAGCAAGTGGGCGAACATCAAGCACAAGAAAGCCGCGGCAGACGCCAAGCGCGGCAAGATTTTTACCCGCCTGATCAAGGAAATCACCGTTGCAGCCAAGCTCGGCGGCGGGGATATCAACTGCAATCCGCGCCTGCGCCTGGCGGTGGACAAGGCGTATGAAAACAACATGCCCAAGGAAAATGTCGAGCGTGCCATCAAACGCGGTTCCGGCGACCTCGAGGGCGTCAGCTACGAGGAATTGCGCTACGAGGGCTACGGACCCGGTGGCGTGGCGGTGATGGTGGACTGCATGACCGACAACAAGACGCGCACCGTGGCCGATGTCCGCCATGCCTTCTCCAAACATGGCGGCAACCTGGGCACGGACGGTTCGGTGGCGTTCCTGTTCAAGCATTGCGGGCAGATGCTCTTCGCCCCCGGCACGGATGAGGACAAACTGATGGAGGCGGCGCTTGAAGCCGGCGCCGAGGACGTGGTGACGAACGACGACGGCAGCATCGAGGTGATTACCGATCCCTACGAGTTCTCCGCCGTCAAGGAAGCCCTGACCAAGGCCGGGCTGCAGCCCGAGCTGGGCGAAGTGACCATGAAGCCGGCCAGCGAGAATGAGCTCGCCGGCGATGATGCCGTGAAAATGCAGAAGCTGCTTGATGCCCTGGAGAGTCTGGACGACGTGCAGGAAGTGTATACCACGGCTGTCATGGATGAGGAATAGGCCGCTTGTCCCTTCGGGTATGCGCATACTCGGTATTGACCCTGGACTCCGTGTGACCGGTTTTGGCGTCATCGAAAAAACCGGCCAACATCTGGTCTATGTCGCCAGCGGCTGTATCCGCACGCCTGCGGGAGAGCTTCCGCAACGACTGAAATCCATCGTCGAAGGCCTGAACGAGGTGATGGCCGCTTACCGCCCCGATCAGGCTGCGGTGGAGAAGGTGTTTGTCAACGTCAACCCCCAGTCCACCCTGCTGCTCGGACAGGCGCGCGGCGCCGCGATTTGCGCCGCGATCATGAAGGATTTGCCGGTCGCTGAATATACCGCCCTGCAGGTGAAGCAGGCGGTGGTCGGCAAGGGCAAGGCCGCCAAGGAACAGGTGCAGGAAATGGTCAGGCGCCTGCTGAATCTCGCAGGCGACCCCCAGGCGGATGCGGCGGACGCGCTCGCCTGCGCCATCTGCCACGCCCACGGCGGGCAAGGGCTGGGCCAGTTGTCTACCGCCGGTTTCCGGATGAAAAATGGAAGGCTGGTTAAATGACGGTAATGCGTGATGAGTAATGGGTGATGACAAACCCTGGCGCATTATGGTTTTTCTCATTACCCATTACTCATCACGCATTACCCAGATAGGTAGAACAGACTGAATGATAGGTAAAATTAGCGGCACCCTGCTTGAAAAACACCCCCCCCTGGTGCTGGTGGACGTGGGCGGCGTCGGCTACGAAATCGACGTGCCGATGAGCACCTTCTACAACCTTCCCGCCACCGGCGAGAAGATTGCGCTGCATACCCAGTTGATCGTGCGCGAGGATGCCCACCAGCTCTATGGTTTCGCCACTCACGACGAGCGTGCCGCATTCAGGCAACTGATCAAAATCAGCGGAGTCGGGCCGAAGTTGGCGCTGACTATCCTGAGCGGTCTTTCGGTCGCAGAATTGTCCCATGTCGTCGCCGCCCAGGAAGTGGGCCGCTTGACCAAAATTCCCGGCATTGGAAAAAAGACTGCCGAACGCCTGCTGCTGGAGCTGCGCGACAAGCTGCCGGGCGCACCGGCAGCCCTGCTCGCCGGGGCGGAGCCCGTGCCGGCTGTGCGCAGCGATGTTTTGGATGCGCTGCTGGCGCTGGGTTATAATGAGCGTGAAGCCGGCTGGGCAGTGAAGCAACTGCCCCCCAACCTGGACGTGTCCGACAGCATACGCCAAGCCCTCAAATTCCTATCCAAGGCCTAAACTTAAAAACTTGTTTTCAAACCGCCAAGACGCCAAGAGCGCCAAGAAAAACATGAGATTGGAAAACCTGAACCGCCAATCGGAGCCAGCGCCTTTCACGTTTGCCCCCTCTCCCTCTGGGAGAGGGTTGGGGAGAGGGAAGCCCTGTCGGTTAATGCAATATTGTTTCCAACAAAATGGTTCGCTTGGCGTTCTTGGCGGTTCAACTGAGTTTTTAAGATGATCGAAACCGACAATCTCAGCATCGGCAGCCGCCTGATATCGGCTGGGCAGATTTCATCCCATGAAGAGGTGGTCGAGCGCGCGTTGCGTCCCAAGCTGCTGGACGAATACGTCGGCCAGGAAAAGGCGCGTGGCCAGCTTGAAATCTTCATCCAGGCGGCGCGCGGCCGCAGCGAATCGCTCGACCACGTGCTGCTGTTCGGCCCGCCGGGCCTGGGCAAGACCACCCTGGCGCACATCATTGCCCGGGAGATGGGCGTCAACCTGCGCCAGACCTCCGGTCCTGTGCTGGAGCGGCCGGGCGACCTCGCCGCGCTGCTGACGAACCTGGAGCCGAACGACGTCCTGTTCATCGATGAAATCCATCGTCTTTCGGCGGTGGTGGAGGAAATCCTCTACCCGGCGCTGGAGGATTTCCAGCTCGACATCATGATCGGCGAGGGGCCGGCTGCGCGCTCGGTCAAGCTGGACCTGCCGCCTTTCACCCTGGTCGGTGCCACTACCCGTGCCGGCATGCTCACCAACCCGCTGCGCGACCGTTTCGGCATCGTGGCGCGACTGGAGTTTTACACCCACGGCGAGTTGAAGCAGATCGTTTCGCGTTCGGCGCGCTTGATGAGCGTCGAGCTGTCCGACGACGGCGCGCTGGAACTCGCAAAGCGCTCGCGCGGCACGCCGCGCATTGCCAACCGGCTGCTGCGGCGGGTGCGCGATTTCGCCGAGGTCAAGGCCGACGGCAGGGTGACGCAGGCGGTGGCGGACGCCGCGCTTTCCATGCTGGACGTGGACAAGGTCGGCCTCGACATGATGGACCGCAGGCTGTTGCAGGCGGTGCTGGAAAAATTCGGCGGCGGGCCGGTCGGGGTGGAAAACCTGGCGGCGGCGATCGGCGAGGAGCGTGACACCATCGAGGACGTGCTCGAGCCCTATCTGATCCAGCAGGGCTACCTGATGCGCACGCCGCGCGGCCGGATGGCGACGCAGATGGCCTATCTGCATTTCGGGCTGGCGACGCCATCGAAGAACCCGAGCGGCGATTTGTGGGAGCAGTAATGCAGTATCGAGTCCTGAGTCCTGAGTATTGGATGGTAAAATGAGCGACAAGGCTTGTATTTCCTCTCAGGACTCAGCACTCAGCACTCAGGACTGTTTCGCCTGGCCGGTGCGCGTTTATTATGAAGACACCGATGCCGGTGGCGTGGTGTACTACACCAACTACCTCAAGTTCATGGAGCGGGCCCGCACCGAATGGTTGCGTGCGCAAGGCTTCGAGCAGCCGGAATTGCTGCGTGACCATTCGGTAATTTTCGTGGTGCGCGCGGTGCAGATAGAATATCTGCGCCCGGCCCTGTTCAACGACTTGCTGTCGGTAAGCGTACGCTTCCACGCTGCGGGCCGCAGTTGGATGGAACTCGATCAGACGGTGGCGCACCCTGAAGGGCTCAAGCGCGACGAGGTTCTGGTGAAGGCGCGGGTCAAGGTGGTATGCGTCAACGGGAAAAGCTTCAAACCGGTGCAGATTCCCGCAACGGTCAGAGAAAAAATTGAAAGGATATCGTGAATCTTACGCAAGACTTGTCATTTTTAAGCCTGATCACCCATGCCAGCGTGGTGGTGCAACTGGTTCTGCTGCTGCTGCTGATGGCTTCGGGCTTGTCCTGGTTTTTCATTTTCGGCAAGATGTTTGCCATCCGCGCCGCGCTGCGCGAGGCCGACAAGTTCGAGAACGAATTCTGGAGCGGCGCCGATCTCAACAACCTGTACCAGCGCACCAGTTCGGGCAGAACGCAGGTGGTGGGGATGGAAAAGATTTTCGAGGCCGGTTTCAGGGAGTTCCTGAAACTCAAGCGCCAGGGGCGCATGGACATCGGGGTGGTGATGGAAGGGACGCGACGCGCCATGCGCGCGGCCTGCCAGCGCGAGCTGGATGCGCTGGAACGGCACCTCGCCTTCCTCGCCTCGGTGGGCTCGGTCAGCCCCTATGTCGGCCTGTTCGGCACGGTGTGGGGCATCATGAACGCTTTTCGCGGCCTGTCCAACGTGGTGCAGGCAACCTTGGCGCACGTCGCGCCGGGCATCGCCGAAGCGCTGATTGCAACGGCCATGGGCCTGTTCGCGGCGATTCCGGCGGTGCTAGCCTACAATCACTTCTCCCATGACGTGGATCGGCTGGCGACCCGCTTCGACAGCTTCATGGAAGAGTTTTCCAATATCCTGCAGCGGCAGACGGGCGCCTGATGAACCGCAGACCCCGCCGTTTCATGAACCAGATCAACGTCGTGCCCTACATCGACGTGATGCTGGTGCTGCTGATCATTTTCATGGTCACCGCGCCGCTGATCAACCCCGGACAGATCGAGCTGCCCCAGGTGGGGCAATCGCTCAAACCCCCGGTGGCGCCGCTGGAAGTGGAAATCCGCAAGGATAACAGCCTGCGCCTGCGCGACCGCGGGAAATCCGGGGTGGAGATCAGGGTTTCCCAGCAAGAGCTGGTGGACGCGATCAAGGAGCAGCAGGCGCGCAATCCCGAGCAGGCGGTGGTGATCTCCGCCGACAAGAGCGTGCGCTACGAGGAAGTGCTGAAGGTGATGGATGTGCTGCAGAGCAGCCAGGTGAAAAAAGTAGGGCTTTTGGCAAAGCCCAGGGCCGGATGATGCCGCCAGCAGAGAGGAAGGAACCCGGCCGGGGTCTGGCGATAGTGCTGGCTGTCCTGGTCCACTTGATTTTCGTTGCCGTGCTGGTGTTCGGCGTCGACTGGCAAACCAAGGAAGCTTCGCCGGTGATGGCGGAGTTGTGGAGCAGCCTGCCCGCGCCGAAAGCGGTGCCGCAACCCGCGCCACGGCCGGAACCGAGTCCCGAGCCCGAACCGAAGCCCAAGCCGGAGCCGGAGCCGAAACCGCTTCCCAAGCCGGAGCCGAAAGTGGAGCAAGCCAAGCCGGCTAAGCCCGAGATCGAGCTTAAGGAGAAGGAAAAAAAACGCAAGGAAGAGGAACGGAAGAAGGCGGAAGCGGAAAAGCGCAAGGAGGAGGCGAAGCGTCAGGAGCAGGAGAAGCTGAAACAGCAAAAGCAGGAACGGGCATTGCAGGAGCAGCAGCGGCAGCATGAAGCCGAAGTGCTGCGCCAGCAGAAGGAAGTTGCCAGCGCGCTGGCACGGCAGCAGGCATCCGCCAGGCAGCGCGAGGTGGATGGCTATAAGAGCAAGATCCGGGACAAAATAAAACGGTTTATCAATAACCAGCCTTGCCTGGCATTGAACAATCCGGAGGCCGAGTTCGATGTCACGCTCATGCCTACCGGCCAGTTGTTGATGGACCCGCGCCTTAAGCGATCAAGCGGTAACGCTTCATGCGACCAGGCCATAGAACGGGGAATCCTGCGGGCGCAGCCGCTGCCGCTGCCGCCGGCGGATTCCGGCTTGCTCAGCGAATTCAGGGAACTTAATTTGGTGCTGCGCCCCAATGAGTAAGGGATGGGAGTTTTGATCATGAAACTGAATACGAGTCGGGTTATGGGCTTCAGGAATTTGGCGGCGGCTTTATTGGCTGCAATTTCGTTGGCAGTTTTGGGACCCGCGCATGCGGCACTGACCATCGAAATCGTGGGCAGCGGCGCAAACCAGATACCGGTTGCAATTGTGCCCTTTGCCGGCGAAGCCGCCCTGCCTCAGGGCATAAGCACCGTGGTCGCGGCGGACTTGCAGCGTAGCGGACTGTTCAAGATCGTCGACACAGCCGCTGTCCCGTTCCAGCCGCATGAACAGTCCGAGGTGAATTACGCCGACTGGCGCGCGCGCGGCGCGGAGGCGATGGCGATCGGCAGTGTTTTGCGGCTTCCCGACGGCAGGCTGGAGGTGCGCTTCCACCTGCTCGACGCCGTCAAGCAGACCCCGCTCGCCGGCTACAGCTATGTGATCGCCGCCGCGCAACTGCGTGCCACGGCGCACAAGATCGCCGATCTGATCTATGAAAAGCTGACCGGCGATGTCGGCGTGTTCGGTACCCGTATCGCCTACATCGTCAAAAGCGGTAAACACCACGAACTGCAGGTGGCCGATGCGGATGGCTACGGTGCGCAGACCGTGCTGGCTTCCAGCGAGCCGATTATTTCCCCGTCCTGGTCGCCGGATGGAACCAGGCTGGCGTATGTTTCCTTCGAGCGCAAGAAGCCGGTCATTTATGTGCAGTCGCTGCTGAGCGGCAAGCGCCAGGTGCTGGCCCAGTTCAAGGGCAACAACAGTGCGCCGGCCTGGTCGCCGGATGGCAAGCAGCTCGCCATCGTGCTGACCAAGGACGGCGGCTCGCAGATATATATGATCAACGCCGACGGCAGCGGCCTGAAGCGCCTCAGTTATAGTTCGGGCATCGATACCGAGCCGTCGTTCTCGCCGGACGGCGCCTGGATCATTTACACTTCGGACCGGGGCGGCAGCCCGCAGATCTACCGCATGAACACCAGCGGGAACAGCGTGCAGCGACTGACGTTCGAGGGCAACTACAATGTCTCGCCTCATTACAGCCCCGACGGCAAAAGCTTTACTTTCATCCAGCGCGTCAGCGGTTCCTTTCATGTTGCCCTGCAGGATCTGGCGACAGGCCAGGTCCAAGTGCTGACCGACTCCCGTATGGATGAATCTCCCAGTTTCGCGCCCAACGGCAAAATGTTACTCTATGCCACCGAGATAGGCGGGCGCGGAATCCTGGCTGCTGTTTCCAGCGATGGACGTGTGAGGCAGCGGCTATCCACCCAGTCGGGGGATGTACGGGAACCGGAATGGGGCCCTTTGTTAAAAAGCCAGTAATAACCAGTAATTAAGGAGAAGAGTATGAAGAAAGTATTGCTCAGTACGATGTTGGTCAGTCTGTTGGCAGCCTGCGCCGGACAGGATGTGAAGGAACAGCCCAAGGCGGCGGTTGAGGACAGAGGCGCGGCGCAGCAGCAAGCAGTTGCCCAGCCGATGGGTCAGACCGGGGTAGAAGCCAACCCCTTGAAGGATCCCAATAATATCCTTTCCAAGCGCAGTGTGTATTTCGACTACGACAAGTCGAACGTGAAGGGCGAATACAAGCCGATGGTCGAGGCACATGCCAAGTATCTGGCCAGCCACAAGGCTGCCAAGGTGGCGGTGCAGGGCAATACCGACGAGCGCGGCAGCCGCGAGTACAACATCGCACTGGGCAACCACCGCGCCGACAGCGTGCGGAAAATGATGAATGTGCTGGGCGTGCCGGACAGCCAGATCGAGACCGTCAGCTTTGGCGAGGAAAAACCCCGCGCCACCTGTCATGAAGAGTCCTGCTGGAAGGAAAACCGCCGCGCCGACATCGTTTACCAGGGCGAATAAGGGGCTGTGAATGAATAAGCTGGACAATTATGGGTGTGCCGGCAAGGTGCGATGCAAGGCACCGGGCGCGCCGCATGGCCATTCCATGCAAGCGACCGGAAACGCCGCAGCGTGCCTTGCCGGCGCGGCCAGAATGTTCTGGTTATTCGTTTACAGGCCCTTTGGCATGCGCCGACTTGCGCTTTTCCTGACCCTGTCTTTGGGCTGGGCTACCTGGTGTTCCGCGGGCATTTTTTCTGACGACGAGGCCCACCAGAAGATAGCCGCGCTGCAGCAGAAAATTCAGGCGATGGAAGAGCGCGTCGCGCAAATGGAAAACACGGCGCGCTCTCAGGGTGTGGGGCTGCTGGCGCAGATAGATGTGCTCAAGTCCGATTTGGCTACGCTCCGCGGGCAGATCGAGGTGCATGCCCACGACATCGAGACCACGCAAAAGCGGCAGCGTGACCTTTATGTCGACCTCGACAGCCGTCTGCGCAAGCTGGAACGCGCCGCCGTCCCTGTTGCCGCCGAAACGCAGGCGGAGACAGCCCAGCCTGCTTCCGCCGACCAGGGGCAGGCTGCCGGCCCGAGCGCTGCCGATGAGGCCAAAGTCTATGATGCCGCCCTGAATCTGTTTAAGTCCGGGAATTATCAAGGGGCTGCCGCCAGCTTCCAGAGCTTCGTCAGCACCTATCCCAACAGCCAGTTGGCGCCCAGTGCGCAATACTGGACCGGCAATTCCTATTTCAACCTGCGCGACTACAAGAATGCGATCGCCAGCCAGCAGAAACTGGTCAGCCAGTATCCGGGCAGTGCCAAGGTGCCCGATGCCCTGTTGAATATCGCTAGTTGCCAGCAGGGGATGGGCGAAGCGGCTGCGGCAAGAAAAACCCTGGAAGGCATTGTGGCGAAATATCCGCTCAGCAATGCGGCGGAACTGGCGAAGAAGCGTCTTGCCCCCTCCAGATAGCCCGGCGCTGCGCATCAACGAAATTTTCTACTCCCTGCAGGGCGAAACCAGCCGTGCGGGCTTGCCCACGACGTTTGTCCGTCTGACGGGCTGCCCGTTGCGTTGCACTTACTGTGACACCAGCTACGCGTTCCAGGAGGGAGAAACGCTTTCCCTGGCGGAAATTCTCGACAAGGTGGCGCAATTTAAAACCCGCTACGTCACAGTGACCGGCGGAGAACCCCTGGCCCAGAAGAACTGCCTGCCACTGTTGCGGCAGCTTTGCGATGCCGGGTATTCGGTTTCTCTGGAAACCAGCGGGGCGCTGGATATTTCAAAAGTCGACCCGCGTGTTTCAAAAATCCTGGATATCAAGACACCGGCTTCGGGCGAGGAGAAAAAAAACCGTTGGGAAAACCTGGCATGGCTTACAGCGCAGGATGAAGTGAAATTCGTGCTCTGCGGCGAGGAGGATTACGCATGGGCGAAACAGGTGCTCAATCAGAAGCATGTCGCCGACCGCTGTCAGGTTTTGTTTTCGGCTGCCCAAGGCCAGCTCGATCCGGCTACGCTGGCGGACTGGATTTTGCGCGACAATCTGCCGGTGCGGCTGCAAATCCAGTTGCACAAGCTGCTGTGGGGTGAGGGGCGCGGGAAGTAACCGTCCTGAGTCTGGTAGGGTGGGCACGTTTTTGTGCCCACGCGGTCAGCGAAGGTTCTCCGCGTGGGCACAAAAACGTGCCCACCCTACTCCCTCAGCACTCAGGTTTCGGCAATCCGCTTCGCAATGTGGGCCAGCGCCTCGTCAACCTGGTCGATGAGAATCAGGCACAGGTCGCCGGGTTCGACACGTGCCAGGGCGGTGTCGATGGCCAGGAATTCGCCGCGGATTTCCTCAATCGCAGAGGCGCGTCCGGCATTCTTCAATCCATGCTGGAGGAGAGCCAGCACTTCGCCGTCGGCGCGGCCGCGCTGACACTGGTCCTGGTACAGGATCAGCTCGTCGAAGGCGTCTCCCAGTATCTGGGCCTGCTGGCTGATGTCGATATCGCGCCGGTCCCCCGCGCCGCTGATCACGACAATCCGGCGCTTCGCCGGCATATGGTCGACGGCGCGCACGAGAGCGAGGATTGCGTCGGGGTTGTGCCCGTAGTCGGCGATCAGGGTTGCGCCGTGATAATTGAAGAGGTTGAACCGGCCGGGCGCGGTCTGGGCATCGTTGATGAAGGTGTAAAGACCCGTGCGGATGGTTTCCCAGTCGAGCCCCAAGGCCCAGGCAGCGGCCAGGGCGGCCATCGCGTTTTCAACCTGGAAGCCGATCGTGCCGTTCCGGGTGATGGGGATCTCCGCCAAGGGGAAGCGCTGTTCCAGGCTGCCGGCGGCCGCCACGACCGCATCGCCGTCGACATACACGACGCGCTGGCCCCTTGCACGGTGGGTGGCCATGACCGGGTGCTGGTGGTCGCTGCTGAAGAACGTCACCGAACCCGGACAGGCGTCGGCCATTCTGGCCACTATCGGGTCGGTCGCGTTGAGAACCGCGACCCCGTCCGGCGCGACGTTTTCGACGACGACCCGCTTCACAACGGCCAAGCCCTCGACCGTGCTGATGAAACCGAGACCCAGGTGATCACCCGAACCTATGTTCGTGACAACCGCCACGTTGCAGCGGTCGAACGCAAGCCCCTCGCGCAGAATGCCGCCGCGGGCGGTTTCGAGCACGGCGGCATCAACGTCGGGATGAAGCAGCACGGTCCGGGCGCTCTTGGGTCCGCTGCAGTCCCCGGTATCGATGCGGCGGCGCTCGATGTAGACGCCGTCCGAGTTGGTCATGCCTACGCGCCGGCCGCTGAGGCCAAGGCAGTGGGCGATCAGGCGCACGGTCGTGGTTTTTCCGTTCGTTCCGGCCACGGCCACCACCGGGATGCGGCCATCGTCACTCTCGGCGAACAGGGTGGAGACGATCGCCTCACCCACCGCGCGCCCCTTGCCAAACGAGGGATGGAGATGCATGCGCAAGCCGGGTGCGGCATTGACCTCGACGATGGCGCCGCCCTGTTCCTCGATCGGTTGGTGCACGCTGTCGCACACAAAATCGACGCCGGCGATGTCGAGTCCGATCATCTGCGCGGCTGCCACGGCGCGTGCGGCCAGCTCCGGGTGCACATCGTCGGTCACATCGGTTGCCGTGCCGCCGGTGCTCAGGTTGGCGTTGTTGCGCAGGACGACGCGTGCGCCCTTCGGTGGCACCGAGTCGGCGGTAAGACCCTGTACGGCCAACCTTGCAATGGCGATATCGTCGAAGTGTATTTTCGTGAGGGAGGTGGCGTGCCCCTCCCCGCGGCGGGGGTCGCTGTTGACCTGGTCGACGAGCTCGCGAACGGTATGGATGTCGTCTCCGATCACATGCGGCGGGTCGCGGCGCGCCGCGGCGACAAGCTTGTTCCCGACCACGAGCAGGCGGTGATCATGACCGGGGATGAAGCGCTCGACCATGACCTCGGAGCTGATTTCGGCGGCTGCCGCGTAGGCCACCATGAAATGGTCACGGGCGACGATATTGACGGTCACCCCCCTCCCCTGATGGCCGTCCCGCGGTTTAAGCACCACCGGAAGGCCAATTTCACACGCGGCCGCCCAGGCGTCCTCCGCATCCGACACCGACCGGCCAACAGGCACCGGCACCCCGGCCGCATCGAGCAGCATCTTGGTGAGTTCCTTGTCCTGTGCGATGGACTCTGCAATCGCGCTGGTGCGATCGGTTTCCGCGGCCTGGATGCGTCGCTGACGGCTGCCCCAGCCGAACTGGACGAGGCTGCCGTCCGTCAGGCGCCGATAGGGGATTCCGCGTGCCACCGCCGCCTGGACGATGGCGCCGGTGCTCGGGCCCAGGCGCACATCCTCGTCAAGTTCGCGCAGACGGGCCAGCGCAGCGGCGAGATCGAACGGCGTATCCTCGAGAGCCGCGCGGCAAAGCGCCTCGGAGAGCTCGAGCGCGAGCCGGCCGACCGCCTCCTCGCTGTATTCGACGATGACCTGATACAGGCCGGGTTCAACAGTCGGTGCCGTGAGGCTGAACGTGACGGGGCATCCTGCATAGGCCTGGAGTCCGAGTGCGGCGAATTCCAGGGCATGTGCCATGGAAATGGTATCTTCATGCCCCGCCGGTTGCATGGCGCCAATTTCGGGGAACCGTGCCCGAAGCCGAACCTCGAAGCCGGGTATGCCGGCAATGGAGCGCTCCGCCCCGGTGCAGGACGCAATGGCTTCAATAGCCGTATGCCGGCTCCAGAGGTTGGGGCCGCGCAGTGCGCGGATACGTGATACTTCCATGAACTTGTTCCCTGTATTAGCCGGTCGTCTTCGCGACCGTGTATTAGATGCCGCTTTCCTGTTGTTGACCGATGCGCTGGCGCACGAGGTCTAGCACCGGTCCCGTGCTTCCTTCGTCGGACTGCAGAACCAGGAGCTCGCCGGGCTGGATACGCGCGAGCGCCGCCTCGATCGCTGTCCGGTGATCCTGATGATCCACGATCTCAGCGACGCGCCCACCTTTTGCCATGCCCCGGCGCAAGAGGGCGCGCGCCTCTCCATCGGGGCGTGCGCTCACGACCGTGGCATCATCGTACAGGGTCACGCGGTCGAACGCGCCCCCCAGCAATTCGCCCTGGCGCAGCAAGTCGGCGTCGCGGCGGTCGGCGCCGGCGGCGTAGACGATGCTGCGGTAGCCGGCAGGACACTGGTCGAGCGCTGCGGTGAGCGCCTCCAGGGCCGAGGCGTTGTGGGCGTTGTCAACCACAACCTGAGCGCCTTCAAGCCCGAACAGGGTGAATCGCCCCGGGGCATCCGCCTGGCCCACATCGAAGGTCTCGATCCCCGCTCGGATCACGTCGTGGGAAATGCCGAGCGCCCACGCCGCACCCGTCGCCGCCAGGGCATTTTCGAGCTGGAAGGCAACCTTTCCGCCGCACGTCAACGGGATCGCTGCCGTCTCGGCGAGCGGCACTTCGCCGCTGCCCGTGGCCAGTATGACCCGCCCGCCGCGTACGAACACCGCGCGCTTCCCCTGGGCCAGGTGTTCGGCGATGGCCGGGAGTTCCGGGTCGAGGCCAAAGAAGATCACGTCGCCGTCACAAAGCGGTGCCATCTGTGCCACCAGCGGGTCGCGGGCGTTGAGCACCGCCGCCCCTTCGGGGAGCACCACGTCCACCAGGGTGCGCATGACGTCGACCATCTTCTCGGGCGATTCGATGTAGTAGTCTCCGAGATGGTCGGCCTGATCGATGTTCGTCACCACCGCCACCTGGCAACGGTCATAGGCGAGTCCCTCGCTCAGGATGGTGCGGCTGCCGGTCTCGAAGACCGCCGCTTCGACCGCACGGTTCACCAGTACCTTGCGGGCGGCCGCCCACGTGGCGCGATCGCCTTTCTCGGCCAGCCGTCGATCGAGATAGAGCCCGTCGCTGCAGGTGAGCCCGGCATGCTTGCCGCTGAGATGGAGCAGCCATGCCACAAGCCGTGCGACCACGGTCTTTCCGTTCGTTCCGGTAATGCCGACGATAGGGATGCGGCCGCTCTCTCCCGCGGGAAAAAGGCTGTCGACGATTGCGCGGCCAACAGGGCGCGGCTCACCCGACGCCGGCTTGAGGTGCATGAGCAGTCCGGGACCTGCGTTTACTTCGACGATTGCGCCGCGCTGTTCATCGAGCGGACGCGATATATCCTCGGCGACCAGATCGACGCCCGCGATGTCGAGCCCCACCACGCGGGCGGCAAGCGAAACGGTGTCTGCGACGCTCGGGTGGACGAGATCGGTGACGTCGAAGGCGACGTTGCCGTTGCGCTGAATCAGAACCTGCCTGCCTTCGGCTGGAACCGAGCCGGGCGTGTAGCCCTGGCGCACGAGTTCGAGCCTGACTGCCGGGTCCTCGTCCAGAAGTATCAGGTTGAGCGGGTAATCCTCGGTGGTGCCGCGCCGCGGGTCCGTATTGATCTGGCGGTCGACGAGTTCGGCGATGGTGGAGCGGCCGTCGCCCACCACCGTCGCCGACTCGCCGCGAGCCGCAGCCACCAGGCGCCCGCCCACGACCAGCAGCCGGTGTTCGTTACCGCGGACGAAGCGTTCGACGATGACCTCGCTGCCCTCCTCGAGCGCCAGTTTGTAGGCGGCCTCGACCTCGTCGCGCGTCATCAGCTCGGTGGATACGCCGCGCCCGTGATTGCCGTCAGACGGTTTGACGACGACCGGAACGCCGATTTCTTCAGCGGCTTTCCACGCGTCTTCCGGACTGTCGGCCAGCCGCCCCTCGGGCACGGGCACGCCGCAAGCCTGCAGCAGGCTCTTGGTCAGATCCTTGTCGCTCGAGATGTTCTCGGCGATGGCGCCGGTCTGGTCGGTTTCGGCTGTCCAGATGCGGCGGCTCCGGGCGCCGTATCCCAGTTGCACCAGATTGCCTTCGGTCAGCCGGATCGACGGTATGTGCCGCTCGGTCGCTGCGTCGACTATGCAAGCCGTGCTGGGGCCGAGGCAAAGCGAGTCGGCCATGGCGCGGAGTCGCTCGACCGTGGCCGGCACATCGAAAGGCCGGTCCTCGATCGCCGCCATGACCAGATCGCGGGCGGCATGCAGGCAGGCGCGGCTGACCTGTTCGTGCCGTGACCGCACGACAACCTTGTATACCCCGCGCGTCGAGGTTTCGCGCGCCTTGCCAAAGCCGGTTTTCATGCCGGCCAGATTCTGCAGCTCAAGCGTAACGTGTTCGAGGATGTGCCCTGGCCAGGTGCCTTCCCGCACCCGTTGCAGGAACCCCCCCCGCTCGCCGACGCCGCACCGGTGTTCGATCAGCGCGGGCAGCCATGACGACAGGCGTTCGTAGAAACCGGGTATGGTATTGGAAGGCGCATCCTCCAGGTCTCCGATGTCGATCCACGCTTCGAGAGCCGGGCGATAGGTCCATATATTCGGCCCGCGCAGAGACATGAGCTGGAGAAATTCAATGTTTTTCTTTGCCATAAAAAATACTTAAGAGCCTCTCGGTGGATTCCGGGTCATTGACGAGCCGAACGACGCGGCAGACGCGCTCTTTGGCGGACCCGGAAGGATAAAGCGATTTGAGCACATTGCGTTGTCGCTCGCAACAGGCCAGGAAAATAACAGCGGCGCCCCTGGGGTATGGCACGTTCTGTGGCATGACCTCGGATCTGCTGGAATGGATGTGAATTTGAGGCGTGTCGAAGGCAATTTAATTAACAGGCGGTTTGTCTCTAAATAAACGCAGCATGCGGTTATCAGTTTACCGGAAAGTGAAGAATTTCTTGCAGGCAGTCGGGTGGCTGATGCTGTACTCTTGCGTTCAGGGCAAGTAAACTCCGCCACGAAGTTAAGCGGGGCCTCTCGTGCAAAGACCGGGGTATAATTGCGAAAACCTGAGCGGTTTGGCATCCAAGTCCCGCTTCTAAGTACCCTGTTTATGGACACAGCAACCCGCTCCACCAGAATATTGGCACACATATATAGTCACCGCGAGTTTCCCGGATCCCGGCTTTTCTCGCCTGCTGTTGCCATTGCAGCGGCTTGCCGCGGCGGGGATGCCCTTTACGGGTACAGCCCGGAGTGCTTTTTACGATGAAAACCGAAACCTTCCTTTCAGTGGCAGCAGGCAAGTCCTTGCCCGATGTCTGGCGTGCCGAATTGGAACCGCAACTGGCTGACGGGGAGGAAGTCCTGGCGTGGCTGGAGTTGGACCTCGATGAGCGGCTTCATTTTACCCGTGGCCTGGCGGTCGTAACCAACCGCCGGCTGTTGTCCAAGGGTATCGAAGAGCCGGCGTGGCGTGATTGGAGTTACGCAAAAGGGCTCGTTCTCCGGCGCCACGATCATGCCGGCGTGGGCATCCTCGAACTGCATGACACCGAGGCCCGCCTCGCCTGCTGGCGTTACACCCTGGGCCGCAACACGGCGGCCATGCGGCTGGCCGACCATTTCGAACAGCAGCTTGCCGGCTTTGTCGCAGGACATCCCGTCAGCCGCCAGACAGAAGCAATCTGTCCCAACTGCAAGGCACCGCTGCTGCCGGGTCAGGAAGAATGCCCCGTCTGCACCAAGGAAATCCACACCCCGCCCTCAACCTGGACGCTTTTCCGCTTGTGGCGCTTTGCCAAACCCTACAGCGGACAGTTGCTTGCCGGCTTTCTGCTGACGCTGGCGTCCACCGCCGCCACGCTGGTGCCGCCTTACCTGACCATGCCCCTGATGGACAAGGTGCTGATTCCCTACCAGAACGGCTCACCCATCGATTCCGGCATGGTGACGCTCCTGCTCGCGGGCCTGCTGGGATCCGCCCTGCTGGCGTGGAGTCTTGGCTGGGCGCGCACCTATATCCTCGCACTGGTGAGCGAGCGCATCGGCGCCGACCTTCGCACCACCACCTACGATCATTTGCTGCGGCTCTCCCTGGAGTATTTCGGCGGCAAGCGCACCGGCGACCTGATGGCCCGCATCGGTTCCGAGACCGACCGCATCTGTGTCTTCCTGTCGCTGCATCTGCTCGACTTCGCCACCGACGTGCTGATGATCATCATGACCGCGGCGATTTTGTTCTCGATCAACCCCTGGCTGGCGCTCGTAACGCTGATCCCGCTGCCCTTCATCGCCTGGATGATCCATGTGGTGCGCGACAAGCTGCGCACCGGTTTTGAAAAAATTGACCGCGTCTGGTCGGAAGTCACCAACGTGCTGGCCGACACCATCCCCGGCATCCGGGTGGTCAAGGCCTTTGCGCAGGAACAACGCGAAGCGGCGCGCTTCCGTGAGGCCAACCGGCATAACCTTGCCGTCAATGACCGGCTAAATAAAATCTGGTCCTTGTTCACCCCGACCGTATCCCTGCTGACTGAAATTGGTTTGCTCGTGGTGTGGGCTTTCGGCATCTGGCAGGTATCGCGCAATGAGATCACGGTGGGCGTGCTGGTGGGCTTCCTGGCCTACATCAGCCGTTTCTATACGCGGCTCGACTCCATGAGCCGCATCGTCTCGGTGACGCAAAAGGCGGCCGCCGGCGCAAAACGCATTTTTGACATCCTCGACCACGTCTCCAGTGTTCCCGAACCAGCCAGTCCTGTTCACCTTGAACAGGTGCGGGGAGGCATCGAGCTGCGCAATGTGGGGTTCCGCTACGGCAACCGCTCAGTCACCCGGGGCGTCGACCTCACGATCACTCCCGGCGAGATGATCGGCCTGGTGGGACACAGCGGATCGGGCAAGAGCACCCTGGTCAATCTGATTTGCCGCTTCTATGATGTATCCGAGGGCTCGATTCGTCTCGACGGGGTGGATATCCGCTCCCTTCCCGTGTCCGAATACAGGCGCAACATCGGCCTGGTGCTGCAGGAACCCTTTCTGTTCTTTGGCACGATTGCGGAAAACATCGCCTATGGCAAACCGGACGCCAGCCGCGGGGAAATTGTTGCCGCCGCCCGCGCGGCACACGCCCACGAGTTCATCCTGCGCCTGCCGCAGGGATACGACTCCCTGGTCGGCGAGCGCGGCCAATCCCTGTCGGGCGGCGAACGCCAGCGCATCTCGATAGCGCGTGCACTGCTCATCGATCCGCGCATTCTGATTCTCGACGAAGCCACCTCGTCGGTCGACTCGACCACCGAGAAGGAAATCCAGAAAGCGCTCGATAATCTGGTCCAGGGGCGAACCACCATTGCCATCGCGCACCGGCTTTCCACCTTGCGCCGCGCCGACCGGCTGGTGGTGCTCGATCGCGGGCGGATCGTCGAGGTGGGCAACCACGATGAGCTGATGGCACGCGAGGGCGCCTACTTCCGCCTCTACCAGGCACAGGCGCGCAACGTGGATACCGACATGGACGACAGCCGAAATCGAGGGGAACGCTGCATGAGAAAGCTCACGACCGATGCCGCTGCCTGACTTCCAACTGAAACGCAATCCCTTCGGCAGGCTGGTTTTTGCCGGCGCTGACGGCGAGCTGCATGACGGGGTCGTGCCCGTGCAGGCTTTTCCCGTCACGGCCCCCGCAGAGGGCCTTGCGCTGGTGACCGCCGACGGGCACGAACTCGTCTGGATAGACCGTTTGACGGATCTGCCCGACGACACGCGCATTCTTCTGGAGGAGGAACTGGCGCAGCGGGAATTCATGCCGGAAATTCGCCAAATCCACCGCGTTTCCAGTTTTGCCACGCCCAGTGTATGGGAAGTGGAAACCGACCGTGGTCACACTGCATTCATGCTCAAGGGGGAAGACGATATCCGCCGGCTTACTCCTTCTACCCTGCTTATTGCCGACAGCTATGGCATCCACTTCCTGATCCGCGATATGCATGCGCTGGACAAGGCCAGCCGCAAGCTGCTGGATCGCTTCCTGTAGCTTGACCCACGGGGAAAAACCATGCTGTGGCTTTCCTGCTGTGGGCGCAAGCGCAAATAAAAAAGGCAGGGGTTGCCCCTGCCTTTTTTATTTCACGCTGGAATTACTTGGCAGCAGGAGCGGCTTCCATTGCACCTTCAGCTTTCTTGGCTTTCTTGGCTTTCTTGTGCTTGGCTTTTTTGGCTGGCTTGGCGGCTTCAGCTTTAGGCGCTTCGGCAGCCGCAGGAGCGGCGGGCGCGGCAGCGTCAGCAGCAACAGCGGAGAAGGTAACGGCGGCGAAAGCAGCGGCGATCAGGGCGGACAAGAGTTTGCTCATTTTATTTCCTTTGTTAACTGGTTAAGTTTTAAATTCAAGCGACACGGGGAGCCGCGCCAGTTCCAATAACGACTGATCCGTGGCGAGGTTGACAGTGACATAGAAATTATTCGATTATTTTTATGCGGACGTGATTTCACGCCAGTTTCCAGGTGCCAGACCGTCAAGATTCCAGTCGCCGATACGGCAGCGAATCAGGCGCAGGGTGGGGAATCCGATCTTGGCCGTCATGCGCCGCACCTGCCGGTTCTTGCCTTCCTGGATGACAAGCTCGATCCAGGCGGTAGGGATGTGCATGCGAAAGCGGATAGGCGGTGTGCGCGGCCACAGTCCGGCGGGCTCTTCGATGATGCGCGCATGGGCAGGGCGAGTGATGAAGTCGCCCAGGTCCACGCCACGGCGCAGTTGCTCCAGGGCCGCCTCGCCGGGAACACCTTCTACCTGTGCCCAGTAGGTTTTGGCTAATTTATGGCGGGGGTGACTAATGCGGTGTTGCAATGCGCCATCATCGGTTAGAATAAGCAGCCCTTCGCTGTCGGTGTCCAGGCGTCCCGCCGGATAGATCCCGGGCAGCGGAATGAAATCTTTCAGCGTGGCATGCTTGCCATCGCTGCTGAATTGGGTGATGACGCCGTAAGGCTTGTTGAACAGGATGAGGCGGCTCATGAAGACATTATATAGGACCAGCCCGGAGTAAACATGACGCAGAAATATCAAGTGCCGCAGCAAGGCAGCAAGATCACGGTGAATGCCGATGCCACCCTGAATGTGCCGGACAATCCGATCATTCCTTTTGTCGAGGGCGACGGAACGGGCGTGGATATTACCCCGGTCATGCGCAAAGTGGTGGATGCCGCTGTGGATAAGGCTTACGGCGGCAAGCGCAAGATTGCCTGGATGGAGATTTATGCGGGCGAGAAAGCCACCAGGGTCTACGATCCCGATACCTGGCTGCCGGATGAAACGGTGCAGGCGCTGAGAGAGTATGTGGTGTCGATCAAGGGACCGCTGACCACGCCGGTATCGGGCGGCATTCGCTCGCTCAATGTGGCGCTGCGCCAGATGCTCGATCTCTATGTCTGCCTGCGGCCGGTGCGCTATTTCCAGGGCGTGCCCAGCCCGGTGAAAGAACCGGAAAAAACCGACATGGTGATCTTCCGCGAGAATACCGAAGACATTTATGCCGGCATCGAGTGGGAAGCCAATTCGGAAGGCGCGAAGAAGGTGATCGCCTTCCTGCGGAACGAAATGGGCATCAAGAAAATCCGTTTCCCCGAGTCCTCGGCCATCGGCGTCAAGCCGGTATCCGTCGAAGGCACCGAGCGGCTGGTGCGCAGGGCGATCCAGTACGCCATCGACAACAAGCGCAAGTCGGTTACCCTGGTTCACAAGGGCAACATCATGAAGTTCACCGAGGGCGGCTTCAAGAAATGGGGCTACGAACTGGCGCAACGCGAATTCGGCGCGGAGTTGCTGGATGGCGGGCCGTGGATGAAGTTGCCCAACGGCATCGTGATCAAGGACGTGATCGCCGACGCCTTCCTGCAGCAGATTCTGCTGCGTCCCGACGAGTATGACGTGGTCGCCACCCTTAATCTCAACGGCGACTATATTTCGGACGCCCTGGCGGCCCAGGTGGGTGGCATCGGCATTGCGCCGGGCGCCAATCTTTCCGACAGCGTGGCGATGTTCGAGGCAACCCACGGCACCGCGCCGAAGTATGCCGGCAAGGATTACGTCAATCCCGGTTCGATTATCCTGTCGGCCGAAATGATGCTGCGCCACATGGGGTGGGTCGAGGCGGCGGATCTGATCATCAAGGCCATGGAACAGGCGATTGCGGCTAAAAAAGTGACTTATGATTTCGCCCGCCTGATGCCCGGGGCGACCCAGATTCCCTGTTCGGCCTTTGGTCAGGCGATGATAGAGCGGATGTAGCGAGCTAGTAGTCAGTCAACATGAAATGCCGCCGTCGTAGGTCGGGTTTTAACCCGACATGTCGGGCTGAAGCCCGACCTACTGGCCGGGTTCGGAAGGCGGCGTTACGCCGGCGCCTCGCAGCAGCATGATCAATTCCTCGCCTATCACCCCCAGCTCGCTGCGGAGGGTTTCCAGCCGTTCAAGCAGAATGGCGGCCTGACCGGATTGCAGGCCGATTTGAATGTCGGGATAGTCGGGCTCCGTCATGTCTTTCTTCTGCCTGGTAGTATGCGGAATCGCAAAAAGGCATTAGTTAATTATTAGCATGTTGTTTTGAGAATGCCAGCAGAAAACGCCGGCTTATGGCGCTCGCGTCTCGTGAGAAGCTTGCGGTAGCGGGGATTCTGGCATGGAATATGCAGGGTTTCTGCCGTAATTATTCAAATAAATTATGGGGATAAGCCATAATCATTAGAAAATGGTTTTACATTTTTCAAGGAAATGGTTTACACTGGAACCTGAATTTTTCAATCCTGATCTCTGGGGAGGAAGCATGCAATTACACTGGATAGCGGGATGTGTCCTTTGGCTGGCGTCGGCAGCAATGGCCGGCGAGACTGGATCGGCGCAAACCCTGGCCCAGACTCAGACCGATCGGGCTGCGGGCATTGCCCTCCAGGCCGAGTCACGGATCGGGAACGACAGGGTGTCTACTTCCTTACGCAATTCCGGACTCAATCTGCGTTCCTCGTCGGCGATGGTGGTGGATCAGAAAACCGGTCGCACGCTGCTCGCCAAGAACACCGATGCGCTCATGCCGATCGCCTCCATCACCAAACTGATGACGGCAATGGTGGTGCTGGATGCGGAACTGCCGCTCGAAGAGAAAATTTCCATAGGCAAGGAGGACAGGGATTCCCTGAAGGGCACACATTCCCGCCTGAAAGTGGGTACGACGCTCAGCCGCCACCTGGCACTTCAACTGGCGTTGATGTCTTCAGAGAACCGCGCTGCCGCTGCCCTGGCCCGTGCCTATCCGGGCGGAGTTCAGGCCTTTGTCGGCGCGATGAACCGCAAGGCGGCTAGTCTCGGCATGGCGCATACCCACTTTGTCGATTCCACCGGCCTCAACAGCAATAATGCGTCAACGGCCCAGGATCTGGTCAAGATGGTGAACGCCGCTTACACCTACCCCCTGATCCGCGAGATCACCACGACGGGTTCCTATGATGTGGCCATGCGCGGTGGACCGCGGCGTGTCCAGTTCAGGAACACCAACCAGCTGGTAAGGAACAAATCCTGGGATATCGGTGTCTCCAAAACCGGTTTTATTAACGAGGCTGGCCATTGCCTGGTGATGCAGGCGAACATCGCCAATCAGCCTATGGTTATCGTACTGCTCGACTCATGGGGCAAGCTATCGCGCATCGGCGATGCCCAGCGCATCAAGAAGTGGATGGAAAGCAGCCGCGGCGCCAAGCATCGCACGGCGATCCTCAGCACACCAGGAAATGGGTGGAAAACGGCTGTGGCGGTGAGCGCCGCTTCGGGCAGTTGACCCTCGCCCAAGTCCAAAAAAGCCCGGCGGAGCAGCCGGGCTTTTTTATTGCTCCACCAGAAGGTCGAGCTTTCTCGCCAGCCACTTGGTGGTTGTGGCCTGGATCAGGATAGTCATCAATATGGCGATGAAGGTGACGGAAGCGATGATCTGCGCGCCCGGCGCTTTCATGCCCAGGAGCATGCCGGCGAGCGCGCCCGGAATCACGCCGGTTTCGCGCGTCCAGCACATGAACAGCATTTCCTTGAAACTCCACCTGGCACGGCGGTCCGGAAGAGCGCACAGGAACACCGTGGCCGGCCGCGCTACCAGCATGAAAATCGTCACTACTGCTACGCCGCCGAGCAGATATTTGTTCATCAGGGCGAAATCCACCTGCGAGCCGAGAAGGATGAAGATGAACATGCGCATGATCAGCGCGGTGGTCATGATAAAGTCTTCGAGTATGGTCTCGTCGTGGTGGACGCGCCTGAAACCGAGTGACTCCTGGTTGCCCAGCATGATGCCGAAGACGAACACCGCCATGAAGCCGCTGGAATGCAGCCCGTCCGCGCTCATGTAGGCCCCGATTACGGCCATCAAGGTCACTACTGGTGCATATTCGGCAAGAAAGCCGAACCTTTCGTGCGAAATCATGAAAGCGGCCAGATAACCCAATACCCCCCCGATGACGATGCCGAACACCGATTGTTTTATCAGGTCCATGACCGCGTCTCCGGGAGAAAACTCGCCCGCCCCCATCGCCACACCCAGGACGGCGAAGGTGACGATTGCACCCATCGCGTCGTTGAAGGCCGATTCGCTCATGACGGTCTGTGCCACGCGGTCCTTGATCCTGATTTGCTTGAACACCGGCACCAGGGTGGCCGGATCCGTGGAGGCGAGTGTGGCGCCCAGCAGAAGCGCCACGATGAAGGGAACGCCGAGGATGTAATAAGCGGCCGCGCCGGTAATGGCGGCAGTGATCAGCACCCCGATGGTGGCGATGACGACAATGGTGATCCACACCTCCTTGAGCACCTTGAGGCGAATGGATGCCCCGCCGTCAAACAGGATGTAGCTGGAGCCGAAGATCAGAATCAGCTGGTTGACCGCCGAATCCGTCTTGATATCCACCAGTCCGAGCATGCCGGGCCCGAGCAGCATGCCGATCAGAAGGAACACAGCTACATCGGGCACTCTCGCCAAACGTGCCAACAGGCCTGAGAACGTGCCCACGGCAAGCAGGATGCCGAATACCAGGAGGGTATGCTTGGCCAACTCGAGTGATGCGGAAGCTTCCAATTTTTTAACTCACCTATAAGATAAATCATCGCAAGCTTAGGCCGAATATTGCCTGATTACAAGCGTCAGCGCGCATCGGGATTCTCTGCGCTGGCATCCAGCTCCTCCCGTGTGTTGAGGTTGAGAAATGCCTGTGCATCACTGAACGCGACCTCGACGCGATTCAACTGCGCCTGCCATTCTCCGACGCGGCGGCCGCCCTGGCCGAGAAAATTTTCCAGGCCGGGCAGGAGTGTCCGCCGGCACAGGCAAACCGCGCGGTGAACCTGCCCATCCGCAACCGGGATGGCAATGTCGGCGCCGCTTTCCTCAAGCGCGTCAGTCAATCGCCCAGCCAGATCGTCAGGCAGAAAAGGGGTATCGCACGGCACGCTTAGAATCAGCGGATGGGCGGCTTCGGCCATGGCGCGGAGCATTCCGGCGAGCGGCCCCTGAAAGTCGGGGGATGCGTCAGGCAGCACCGGGTGACCGAAGAGGCGGTATTGGTCGAGGTTGCGGTTGGCGCTGATGAACAGCTCATCGACCTGTGGCGCAATGCGTTCCAGCACCCAGGCGATCAGGGGGCGGCCGTTCAGGAGCGCCAGCCCCTTGTCGGTGCCGCCCATGCGCCGTGCCCGGCCTCCGGCCAGAATAACGGCGCTAATCTTTAATCGTTCGTTAGTCACTGCGGGGCTGTTCATCAATGGTTAACCGGAATGAACAGATGTTAGCAAGTCTCTCGTCTGCCGCCTAGTTGACGGGGGACGCGACGGGGGAAACAGGTGGACTATGCCTTAGCGATCACGACCTTGGCCCTGACCGTTGCCGTGGCGGTCGTTCTTTTGCTTCCCACGACGATCATCCCCGCGCTCGTCGCGGCGGTCATCCCTGTAGTCACGATGTTTTTCCTGGTAACGCGGAACATACTCGCGGTTGTACCAATTATCTTTCACAAAGTAGACCCGCTCGCCGCAGGCGTTGTACTTGTGACAGTTCTTGCTCCAATGTTTGGCGTGGCCGGGAGGTACGCGCAGATAGATCGGCGGGCGGTCCATCGGTACCCGTTCGATGACCATCGGCTGACGATAGATCACTTGTGGCGGCGGATAGCCGCCGATGTCGAGCCGGCCATAGAAGCCGGGTTGGCCGATGCTGACCGAGACTCCAACGTCGGCAGCGAGTGCCGGGATGGTGACGGTGGCAACGGCTACCGCTACTGCAGCTGCGATCAGAAAATGTTTCATGTTGGATCCCCTGTTGTTAGTGGTTCTTGATTAACGCACGAAGACATGAGCCGATGACTTTCCTGTCGTTACGTATTTAAGTTCGCTGAGATCGGCTCAGCTTGTATTACTCATTGCGATCCCGACCGCGCTCCTGTTCTTGCCCTTGACCCATCCGTTTCTGCTCGCGTGTGGCGTCCTTGCCTTGCTGCCTTTCTTCCCGGTCCTGCGATCTTTGCATCTGCTGCTCGCGCTGGACAGCTGGACCACCCTGCTGGCGTGGAGTAGAACGCTGGATATCCTGCTGCCTGGAACCTCTATCTTCAGGCGCTCCCTGCACTGCCCGCTCCTGATAGTGTTGCCGCACTACGGGGTCACGCGGCTGGTAACGGTAACGCTGCTGGTGAAGCTCCTGCTGCTGCTCCACTTGTCGGGGATAGCGATCCCCTGAATATTGCCGCTGGTAGGCAGGCAGCGGGGCGGGCGGCGGGACGGCGCGGCGGTTCCATCTGTCCCAACCGCTTCTGCGCTGTTCCCAATCACGGCCCCAGTGATCGCCCCAGCGTGGTGGCGCATCCGGCCGCCACCCGCGGAAGTATGCGGGTGGCTGGCGGTAGTAGCGCACAGGAATTCGCAGGACGAACACCGGCACAGCCTCCGGACCCACAAGCCACCAGGGTCCGTTGTACCAGGAACTCGCGTACCACTCATCATTCTGGTAAACCCAGTACATACCGTCGTAAAAGAAGAAGTTCGCTTCCAGTCGAGGCGCGTAATAGACCGGGTAACCTGGCACGCGGACAAGTTGCGGGTATGCCGGCAGGTTGATCCCGATGCTTACGTTTGGAAGCCCGATGCCGATGCTCACCTGAACAGCAGCAGAAGCCACTGAGGACAACAGCATCCCGAGCACAATGAATACGTGGCGATTTTTCAGCATTTTGTGACCTCCAGTTCGATAACCAAAGTCGGCGTCATGGTTGTCATCGGAATGCGACGCCAACGCTAACTCTTTACATACTTCCTGCGCTTACCCAGGCACTTCTGTGCGGTATCGCAAATAAGGCGATAGCAGGCCACACATGGGCTATGCATACAGCCGCGCCCGCACCCATTGGGCTGGTTGCATCTGTTGCATAAATGAAGCGTGTTATTTACTGATTTCGTGGCCAATAACGCCGCCTACCGCCGCGCCACCCACCGTGCCGGCGGCGCTGCCGCCGGTCATGACGGAGCCGCCCACAGCGCCGACACCGGCGCCGATCGCAGTATTTTTATCCTGCGTCGACATTCCGGCACAACCACCCAGGTCGAACAGTATGCTTACAATTACCGCATTCACTGCTAATTTATGTATCGTGTTCATTTGGAATACCTCCATGTTTAACATCCGGTGCCAGGGAAATTCCTGCCCGGTAGTTTATTTGCCGAAGCGCTTCTTTGCATCGGCCACACAACTTTCCTTGGCGGTTCCCGCCATTGCATCGCATTTTTCTTTCGCTACTGCATAATCCGCGTCACGCTTGGCCGCGGCTGCGTCCTGACGCGCTTCGCTGCCTTTTTCTTGCGCCTTCATGCGGGCCTCGGAGGTCTCTTCGCGGGCTGTTGCATTTGCCTTCGAGGATTTCAACTGTGCTTTGGCGTCGGCTTTTGCGCTCACCAGGGCGGCCTTGGCTTCTTTCACGCAGACGTCCTTGTCGTTGCCGGCTTTGTCATCGCACTTTTCCTTGGCGACCGCGTAATCTGCTTCTACCTTGGCAACACTGACTTCATAGTCCGCTTTTTTAGAAGGCTTGTTGCGCGCGTTGAGTTCGGCTTTCGCGACCTTTTCCTTGCCCTTTGCTTCAGCCATGCAGATATCTTTGGCGTTAGCGGAAAATGAACCACAATTCGTCTTGGCGGACTTGTACTCGGCCGAGATGCTTTTCTCGGCAGCCTTGTATTCGCTCTTCGACATGTTTTGCGCCATGGCGTTAACGCTATACGCAAGGCTGATTGCCAGCACGATCGCACTGAGATTGATTTTATTCATGATGATGGTTCCGTTAAATTGTCTGGTTATGGTGAAGCGATTGACGTCGGTATTTGCGTGCAAACACGCATCGCGTTAGTGAGGTTTGTCTTTCTGGCTGGCCTGCCACTCGGAAATCTGCTTTTCTGCTTCCTCTTTAGTGGTGCCGTAGACTTCCTGAATCTTTCCGGCCAGTTGTTCTCGCTTGCCTGCAATCACATCCAGATGATCATCGGTCAGCTTGCCCCACTGCTGCTTGATATTGCCCTTCAATTGTTTCCAATTTCCTTCGATTTGATCCCAGTTCATTTTTGTCTCCTTTATCGTGAATTGAGTATTGCGACTGGCCACCCTGCACAGAATGGTGCTGCGGCATGGCCACCTCCCAGCCTCAATGGTGCTCAGATTATCGCGGAAGTCTTGTCGCGTCTGTGCGCTGGCGAACAAACAAAAGTGGATTGGCAGGATTAATATTGAACTTGCCCCGGTAACACTGGATACCTGCTAACTGCTTATGCAGATTTGTCCATTCTTCAATGAGTGGGAAGATCATGATAACGGCTTGGAGGAGAGGCTGATGGTCATACAGAAAATTGGGTATGTGAGTATTGCAAAACTTGCAGCAACGCTTTGCCTGGCGCTGCTCGCAGCTTGTGGCACTATACCCACCCTGGTGCCCGACATGGCGATGCAGCCATCGCATCCTGTGCAGCTCGATGGTGCGCATGGCCCCCTGACTGCCCAGCAGAGCAAGGCGATTCTCGCCAGACTTAAGCGTGATGGCGCAGATACCAATATCTTCGATAAACATCTGGCACTGGAAGCGGAGATTGTCGGCAGCCCGCTGGTGGTGGGCAACAAAGTTGAGCTCCTGGTCGATGGTCCGACAACTTATAACGCCATGTTCGCAGCCATAAAGAATGCGAAGGATCATATCAATATGGAGACCTACATCATCGAAGATGATGAGATCGGGCGGCGTTTTGCTGAGCTATTGATCAGCAAGCAACGCAGCGGTGTGCAGGTAAACCTTATTTACGATAGCGTGGGAGCCCTCAACACGCCCAAGGAGTTCTTCAAACCGCTGCAGGAAAGCGGCGTGAATGTTCTGGAATTCAATCCGATTAATCCTCTTCTGGCGCGTAAGGGCTGGCAAGTCAACCGGCGTGATCACCGTAAGCTATTGATAGTGGATGGGCAGATTGCCTTTGTCGGCGGTATCAATATCAGCAGCGTATATTCCAGCGGGTCATTCGGCAGATCCCAACCGACCAAAGACAATCCGCCATGGCGCGATACCCATTTGCGTATGGCGGGACCAGTTGTCAGCGAATTCCAGAAACTGTTTATGGCGACATGGAGCGAGCAAAAAGGCGAGCCATTGGCGTCTAGAAATTATTTCCCTGAGCCGGGTAGCAAGGGCAATGAGGTGGTTCGTGCCATCGGAAGTTCGCCCGAGGAGGCTTACAGCCAGATCTATGCAACCTTGCTCTCCGCCATCAATAGTGCGGAAACCCAGGTTCTTCTGACCAATGCCTATTTTGTCCCCGACCCGCAACTGCTTGCCGCACTGAAGGAGGCGGTTCAGCGTGGAGTAGACGTGAGGCTGTTGTTGCCCGAAAAAATAGATTCGGTACTGGTGTATTACGCATCGCGTTCTTATTACGATGAGCTACTGAGCGCCGGCGTAAAAATCTATGAGCGGCAAGATGCATTGCTGCATGCCAAAACCGCGCTCATAGACGGTGTCTGGTCAACCGTAGGCTCAACCAATCTCGACTGGCGTAGCTTCATCCACAACCAGGAAATCAACGCAGTCATGCTGGGGCAGGATTTCGGTGCGCAAATGCAGGCCCTGTTCGAGAAAGACCTGGCATCGTCCAAACTCGTTACGCTCGAAGCTTGGAGAAATCGTTCGATCGTCTCCCTCATCAAGGAAAGGGCGGCGCGTTTGTGGGCACGCTGGTTGTAATCCGTCAGCATGTGCTGATTCAAACCGGGTTTTTGTAATGAGGATAAAGCATATTTTTTTTAGCCAGGCATTCAAGGCAAGGTCGCTACGATGGATGTCGGTTTTTGTGCTTATCTGCAGTGTAGGGTTCGCCATCGAGAGGTCTTTTGGCGCCGAGTCAGATATATCCAACGTGCCGCTACGCGCCAAGTACACGGAATTGGGCAAGCAGCTACGCAACAATCAGTTTCAACGTGCGCTCTATCTTAATTCTATGGAATCCTCGCACGATTTGAAGGGCGAAATCTATGCCGTGATTGATTATCCGTTTGCCGCCGTTAATGTGGCGCTCAACAACCCGGCGCATTGGTGTGATGTGCTGATACTGCACATGAATGTTAAATACTGCCATGCTTACCGCAACCAGGCCGACACGGTGCTCACCGTGAATCTCGGCAGGAAATACTATCAGCCGCTGGCGGATGCCCATCGTCTCGAGTTCAATTATCGCGGAGTGATCACGACGCCGGATTATTTTGCATTGGAACTCAATGCCGAGAACGGACCCTTGAGCACCCGTGACTATCGCATCTGGCTTGAAGCCACACCGGTTCAAAATGGGCGCACCTTTCTGCATGTCACCTATGCCTACGCCTTTGGTTTGACTGGTCGCCTCGCCATGCAAGGCTACTTGGCAACAATCGGCAGTGGCAAGGTCGGGTTTACCGTCACCGGCAAACTGCCTAATGGCCAGCCTGCCTATATTAAAGGGATACGCGGAGTGGTGGAGCGCAACACCATGCGCTATTATCTGGCTATCGATGCTTATCTTGCCGCGTTGGCCACAAGACCTAAGGATCAGTTAGAGAAACGGTTGCAGTATTGGTATAACGCCACAGATCAGTATGCCCGCCAGTTGCATGAACTAGAGCGGGATGATTACCTCGAAATGAAACGTAAGGAGCATCAGCGTCAGCAGGCGGCCCAGTAGATTATATAAACCCTGTGATTCGTAGTCATCGTTTCGATAAAATGAAACGATGTCTGCCGAAGTTCGAAAGTGTTTGGCTTAGGGTGCGATGATCATATCCATTTATACCGCATGCGAGCACGTCCTGGCTCTGCAAATAGCTCATCACGGCGAAAATCGCACCGACGCCGCAGGCTGCATTCCCTAACGTAAACCAGTCCGCGAGATGGAAACTGCGGATCATCGAGAGATGCTTACCTTGTTTCATGGCGTGGGATCCTTAATTTAGACTGCTTCGGAGCAGCTTGTCTAAGCCGAGCTTAGGCGCCCGCTCACCGGATATGAAAACCGCTCCCACCGAACAGCCCGATCAAGCCGATAATAATCAAATAAATTGCGACGATGTAGTTAAGCAGACGCGGCACAAGCAGAATGAGAATGCCAGCGATCAGCGAAACCAGCGGGGCGAGGTTTAAAGTCATGTTCATGTTATCTCCTTGGACATTTGTGAACTTATGGCCTGTGTTTGCCGAAAACTCATACCTTGCGGGCGATGCCGCCCCGAGTGACGCTCATGCCGATATCGCAAAGTCGAGCTTCGCGGCGCGAAACTTTCACGCCGTCAGCGGCATCTTGATTCAGGGATTGCGCACGATTACGCCATCGTTGATTTTAACTTTATCGCCAACCCGATAGCCAGGTTCGGCTGCAAAGCTAACGGTTTGCGTCGCGCCATTTTGCAGGCGAACCAATACTTCATAGTGACTCGATTTGCGCACGTTGCCTTCGATGGTATGACCCGCATACGCACCGCCTAAGGCGCCGGCGATTTGAGCTGCGGTACGACCACGGCCTTCGCCGATCTGGCTACCCAGCAAAGCGCCGACGACACCGCCGCCGATCGTGCCAAGATAGCCTCCTTCGCCTTTGACTTCGACGAGATTGACCGCTTCAACCGTACCGCAGTTATTGCAGATGCGGGCGGCGCGCACTGGTGCGGAGGCGCTTTGCAAGGCTTTGCCCAGGGTAACGCTGGTAACCCGCTCACCCACGCGCAGATTGGCCGTCACGACGCTGTTCGATTTGATCCGGTCGCGATTCCTGATCGTGTAGGTGATGGCGTATTCGCCGCTGTTCACTTCTGGCAAAAGAACCTTGCCTTTGACGCCCTTGATGGCAAGATCCACTTTGCCACCGGGGGTGCCGAGTACCGTGAACCGCAAATCATTACCGCCGCTCAAGTCAGCAACCGGCTCGACATCGAAGCTCTCGATTCTTGGCTGCGGCCCCGGCATGGCTTTATCACTGTGGTAACCGACGCCGACTTGCAGGGATTCATTCAGAACTGCGCTGGAGACCTGATTTCCTACACGCAGATTGGCGGTTACCGGGCTGCGCGCTTCAATCCTGTCGCGACTGCTGATGATGTAGGTGCCTTCATACAGGCCGGCTTCAGTTTCAACCAGGGTCAGATTGCGCGTCGCGCCGGCAATGCGCAAGGTCGCCTGGCCGCCTGGCGTGCCGTATATGGCGAAATCGAGTTCGACACCAGGATCCAGACGGCGTACCTCATCGACACTGAAGCCTTCAATTCGTGGCGTTGCCTGGGATTGGCTGTATTGTTGTGCTTGTGCCTGGATGGGCAGCAGTGACAGCGGCATCAGTGCCGACATTGCGATCACACCGGCGAGGAATTTGTGCGTAATTTTCATGAGTTTCACCTGTTCATTGATACGATCAATTCGAATGAATTCATCGACATTTATTAATGTTCCACGTTGCAAGATAGTCCACCCCGGCAAACCGGTCTGTGCGTTAACGAACATTGAGGAGCAATGTGAGCTTGTATTTCGCGAATCAGCTTCTAAGGCCCGAGTCAGGGCTGGCGCGACAACGTATCGTCAAGGAAACGCAGCAGCACAGAGATGACGGTCAGCAGCACCGGCCCGATGATCACGCCGATAATGCCAAAGGCCGAGATGCCGCCGATGACGCCGATAAATACGGCGAGTATCGACACCGGCGCCTGGCTCGAAATCAGCAACGGCCGCAGCAGATTGTCGGAGACCGATACGCACGTGCCCCAGATCAACATGAAGAACGCCCAGCCCCATTGTGAAGTGGCGGCCAAATAGACGATCGCGGGTACCCACACGATAGCTGCGCCACCAACCGGCAGCAGCGCCATAGCCGCCGTCAGTACGCCGAACACAACAGCTGAGGGCAAGCCCGCGATGGCGAAGCCGATGCCTATCAGCGTGCCTTGGGCGAGAGCGGTCAAGCCGGTACCGTAGACCACGGCGCGTGTCGTATTGCCAACCAGCTTGAGCAACTCACCCCTGCGCTGTGGTTCCATAGGCACCAGGCGCATCGCGCGGTCGAGCAGTTGGCGGCCGTCGCGCAGCAAAAAAAACAGCAGGAACAGCATCATGAAGAAGTGGATGATCGTGCCCAGGGCGCTGAGCACGAAGTTGCCGCCCTTGGCCGCCAGCGAATGCAGCAGCGTCTGAGCGCCGCTGACCAGCCAGCCTTGGAGCTGTTCGGTCGTGGCGGTGAGATTCTGGCGCAGCTATCCGGCCAGGCTGCCGATGAAGGGGTAAGGCTCCAGTTGCGCGATCAGGCTGGCGTCGAAACGCAGCGACTGTTGTTGCAGGAGCGTGACCAGGTCCGCGACCTGATTCGCTAAAGCCGCGCCAAGGCTGACCAGCGGACCCGCGAGCGCGACAGGCACCAGCACGGTGATGATCCCCGCCGACAGGTTGGCGCGTCCCTTCAGCTTGCGCATCAGCCAGCCATGCACTGGCGCCAGCAGGAAGGCGAGGCAGATGCCCCAGGCCAGCGCACCCCAGAAGGGCGCAAGCATCCAGTACAGGGCGAGGGCGAAGAGGGCCACGACGACAATCACGAAGCTCTTGCGGTAGAAGTCCAAGGTTACTCCATCAGAAGGTAAGGACAGTTTATGGCTGGATTTGACAAGCCTGCGCCTGTATCTCCGATCATCGCTGGAAAATAAGCAGCAGGTAGGCGAAAAACAACAATAATTTTTGTTCTTTGCGTATGTTTTTCGCTCACTGAATTAGTGATGGGTAATCTTCAGGCCAGCCATTGCAGCCACGTCCTGGCAGGTTTCTAGTCTCCCAGCAACTCCGCCACAGGCTGCAATTGCACCACATGCTCGGACACCACTTTCAGGATGACAATGATCGGAATGCCGAGCAGCATGCCCCACACCCCCCACAGCCATGCCCAGAACAGCAGCGAGATAAATACAGCCGCGGCATTCATTTTGGCGATTTTACCGGTCATCCAGGTAGTTACAAAGGTGCCGACGACCGTAGCAGTCGCCAATGATGCCCCAGAAACCAACAGCGCCATCGAAAACGAATCGAACTGCATGAAAGCCGCCATCCCGGTAGCGGCCGCAGTGAATATCGGACCGGCGTATGGGATGACATGCAGCAAGCCCGCAGCGACTGCCCACGCTCCCGCGTTTTCCAGGCCGATCCAGTGGAACGCGATCCAGGTGAGTAATCCTAGCAGCAGATTAGTCATCAACAGCATGAACAGATATTTCTGGATGGAATCGTTGATGTCATTAAGGATGGTAATAGTGATTTTCCGCTGCGATAACGTCGGCCCCGCGAGTCGTACCAGCTTGCGTTTGAAGGTGTCGCCACCCGCCAGGAGAAAGAAGGCCAAAAAGATCACCATGGTCACTTGACCAATAAAGCCCAAAGCACCCATGGAGCCAGCCCACATGAAATTGCCAAGCTTGAACCCGGGTGTGTCGATGACGACGTGAGTCGTGCGCTGCCTGGGGCCTGGCGGAATGCCGGCAATCTGGCTGGTCGCCTTTTCCATTGCTCCGACGGCAGTTTGCACTTTCTGCATGTTGCCGCTCGGATCGTCCCGCATACTGGCAAACCCCGCAGACAGTTTGCTCGCTGCTTCGGGCAACTGCGCGAGTATCGACTGCATCTGCCCACGCAACGAGTAGGTGCCCAGCACGAGTGCGCACACAACAGCCACCATCACCATACTGGTACCCAGCACGCGCGGAATCTTGATCCGTTCCAACCCTACAACCAGGGGGTTCAGGGTGTAAGTCAGGAAAATGCCGAGCAACAGGGGAACAAAAAACTTCTGCATCCAGTCCAGCGCGAACACCAGGGCGACTGTCGCCAGTATGCCAAGCGCCAAGCCTCGCGCATCCACAGGCACGTGAACGGTTAAGGGATGGGTAGTCTCGGATACCTGCGCTGCGGGGTATTGATCGCCTGCCGGAGATTCCGATGCGGGAGTTGCGATTGCTGCCATCGGGACGAACCTCAGTGTTTGTGGTTAATGTGAATTGCGTGAGCGGTATCCGACCATCCGCCGGGGTTGGATGACAGAGGTACAGCATGGTGTAGAGCATAGTAGGGCGATCAGGCGGCGTCTGTACGGTGCCGTACGTATGACCCCAGTCGTGCAGGGACTCCTTCCATGCGGCTTACTCGGCTCCCGTTCGCGTGGCGAGGCGCTCCATTTCCTCGAAGTACAGTCTCTCATGCTGCAGGCTGCCGAACCACAGTGCGTATTGCCGCGTGAACTCCGCCCCGAGAAAGAAAATCTGTGCCGAGTAGTACACCCATAGCAATAACGCGATTAATGAACCGGCGGCACCAAAGCTCGATGCTACGCCGCTGTTGCCCAGATACAAACCGATCGCATATTTTCCCAGGCTGAACAGTCCTGCCGTGAAGGCAGCGCCGATCCAGACGTCGCGCCACGATAGCGGTGCGTCCGGCAGGGTTTTGTAGATGACTGCAAACATGCAGGCTATGACGCCGTACGAAATGAGGGAGGAGGTCGTCGCGAGAACCACTGCGGAACTGCCCATGACCCCGTGTGCATAGCGTTCAAGCATGGCCAGTGCGGCACTGATGACGAGCGAGACGAGCAGCAGGAAAGCCAGAACAAGCACCATTCCAAAGGACAGGAGCCGGGTTCTCAAAAATCTCACGCTGAAGGCCGGCTGACTAGGCTTGTCGATGCCCCAAAGTTCATCCAGGCTGCCCTTTAACTCGGTGAAGACACTAGTGGCACCCAACAGCAGCAGGACGCTCGCTACGAGCGTCGCCACTAGCCCGGAGTCAGGATCTCGCGCGGCTGCCAGCAGTGCCTGGATCGCCTGCGCGCCATTCGGCCCTACCAGACCTTGCACTTGGGCAACGATCTCGCCCTGGGCCGCTTCGGCGCCGAAGACGTAGCCGGCGAACGCGATGGACAGCACCAGGATGGGTGTCATGGAGAACACGGTATAGAAAGCCAGGGCTGCGCCTTTGCTGGATGCGCGGTGGTCAATCCAGGATGTCAGCGATTCGACCAGAACGATCTTCAGACACTTTACCCAGTGGGGCGTGGCATCGGCGATGCGATCAACGAATCCGCGGAACATGGGCTTCCTCGCAGTGCAACTGGGCTCATCGACCTTACTGAAGAACAAAAAACGGCCACTCCCGGACGTGATGCCCGGGAATGGCCCGCGGGCAGTCTCGCTTACTTGAGACGCATGTCATTCTTGACCGAAGTCACGCCCTTGACGCTACGTGCAAGCTCAACCGCCTTGCTGATGTCGGCCTGGGAATTGACGAATCCGCTCAATTGAACAACGCCTTTGTAAGTTTCGACGTTGATTTCAGCAGATTTCAAGGAGGGCTCATTGAATATGGCAGCTTTGACCTTGGTGGTGATGACACTATCGTCGATATACTCGCCGGTGCCTTCCTGCTTCGAAGTGGACGCGCAACCCACGACAGAAACCAGCGCAATGGCCAGGAAAAATGCGGAAAGATACTTGCTAAGTTGTTTCATGATTAAATTCCCCTAAAAAAATACGAAAATAAAACTCAAAAATTACTTGCGATCGAAGGGCTCCCTGCAAATGCCTGTTTGCCTTTCATCCCATCCAAGCAGTTTAATAATGACCCTGAAGCCGGGCGCCGTCTGTGCGGTGTCGCACATAAGCCAGGCAGTCTCCAAGTTCGTTTTCGGCGATCATTTGTTTAACCTGCGCTTCCTTAAAACAAAAGGCCGACCAAAGATTAACGGGTTGGCCTTTGTTTGTTGTGGAACGTATTGAGGAGCTGAAGGTTACCTCTGAACTGGCTTCTGAACCTTTACTTCCACCATTACGCGGCGGTTGGGTTGCAGGCATTCAACCAGCTTCTTGTTCTTGCCGCTGACTTTGCCTTTCACGTCATCGCAGGAAACGACCGGCTCGGATTCACCTTTGGCAGCAGTTTCAATACGTTTGCTTTCAACACCTTGAGCAACCAGGTAAGCCTTCACGGCATCTGCACGCCGCTGGGATAGCTTCTGATTATAGGCATCGGTGCCGATGCGGTCAGTGTGGCCAGTCACCAGTATCACTTCAACTTGCGGATATTCCTTCATCTTGCTGACAACTTGATCATCCATCTGTTTCTTGCCACTAGCGTGAATGACCGATTTGTCAAAGTCAAACAGTGTTTCAGCTTGCAGGGTGATGGGTGAGAAAGCTGCTTTTTCCGGTCCGGCGACAGGAACAGGCGCAGGCGCAGCAGCGGGTGCCTTGGTCTCTGCCACTTTGGGCTCAGCTTTCTTCACCAGATCCGGATCGCATTCCGCAATCGCCATGGCCGGTGTCCAGTAGCCGGTTCTCCAGCATTCGTTGTAGTTGTTCTTGACCAGATTACCGCGGGTATCGATCAGATAACCTTCCTTGGTGACTTCATGTGCGGAAGCAATGCCCACTGAGGTTAAAGAAGCCATAACAAGCATATTTAGAACGAGTCGTGAAGTTTTCATGTTTTTTCCCCTTTGTTAATCATTGAGTAGTTTGAAACTATAAATCCAAAGCACAGCAGGCCGCCGGCAATGGCATTACTGGTTAGTAGCGCGATACGCGGTCGTTCTCGATACGGACTCGGTCTCCGACGCGCAAATCGGCAATACTTTGCTGCGTCACGGTTTGATACCCCCCGTTGTCAAGCCGCACCCGTATACGATAGGCATCTTGCTGCTTGGTGCTCTTTTCGATCTGGTGGCCCGCCATGGCGCCCCCGACCACACCGGCCACGGTCGCGATGTCCTTGCCGGTGCCACCGCCGACCTGATGTCCGAGTACTCCGCCTACGACGCCGCCGATGACGGCGCCAGCACCTATGCCGCTATCGCCTATCCCGCCGCCGCTCTCGCGAGTGATTTCAATCGCGTCAATCACGCCATAAGCAGCGTGGGAATAGGATGACGAGGATGACACGGGACGAGTATCGGTACTCGCGCAGCCGCTCATCAGGGTTGCTACACTGAGAAAAGTTGCGATAACTATTTTTGGCGTTTTCATAAAACCTCCTGAATTGATGATTGAAGGTTAGTCGCAAAATAAAATGTCGTCTGTGCGGTGCCGCACATAATTCAGTGAATGATCTATACTGGATTTTGATAATCTGTTTTTCTTAACCCTGCTTCAGGGCTGAGCTTTTTTACTGGTGTGGGAGGTTCATATGCCTGACTCGCCTGCCCCACGACAAAATCACCTTCTCGCCGCACTGCCCGCGGCCGAATACGAGCGCCTGTCCCCCCATCTTGAACTGGTCCAGATGCCGCTCGGCGACGTTCTTTACGAGTCCGGGGGCGCGTTGCGTTACGTCTATTTCCCCACGACCGCCATCGTGTCACTGCTTTACGTCATGGAGGATGGCGCGTCAGCCGAAATCTCCGGGGTCGGCAACGAGGGCGTTATCGGTGTCGCCCTCTTCATGGGCGGCGGAACCATGCCGAATCGAGCCATGGTGCAGTGCGCGGGTCATGCCTATCGGCTGAAGTCGCAGTTGCTGAAGGATGCATTCAATCGTGGTGGGGGGCGCCGTTCCGGCTCATTGCAAAATTTGTTGCTGCGCTACATCCAGGCGCTGATTACACAGATGTCCCAGACCGCAGTCTGCAATCGACATCATTCGGTGGAGCAGCAACTGTGTCGCTGGCTGCTGTCAAGTCTTGACCGATCGCCCTCGAATGAATTGACCATGACGCAGGAATTGATTGCCAGTACGCTGGGTGTGCGCCGCGAAGGCATCACGGAAGCCGCCGGTAAGTTGCAGCACGCTGGGTTGATTAGTTACCGCCGTGGTCATATCACTGTGCTTGATCGATCTGGATTGGAGAAACGGGCCTGCGAGTGTTACCAAGTAGTCAAAATGGAATTCGATCGTCTGCTCCCCGCTGTGACTGCTACGCAAACCGTTGAGCCCCGTTGCATGGGGGGGGGCTACCTCGCCGCCTCGCGGGGCGAGAAGCGAGCTGCCGCATCGCGCCCCCTCAACACAAACATGCGTTTCGTCCCGTCGTGCCAGATGAGGTGAGGCATCGTATTGCACCTTGATTGTGCCGGGGCTCAAAAAAGGTTTGACCACTACGGCAGTCGAAAAAGGACTGTATCGAACCCAAGGCGGATAGCTTGTGCCCATGAAGCCGATTCCCCCCTCACACCTCCCCAAAAAATCTGGGTTCAATATCACCACCGACCATGTCGTTCCGTGAAAAAATTACGCGCTATGTTCGCCAGCGTACAGAATTGGCGGGCACTTCAGCTTACGCTTGTCAAAACGTTGCACTGTGCGAAGCCGAAGCGTCATGTCACTTCAGGTTATAGGACTGCATTCGGATGCTTCAATGACCCCCAACACTCAGGAGAGTCGAGTGCCATCTGCGGTACATGACCCTGCGGGAAACCGTCTGCTTGCCGCCCTTCCTCGCAAAGATCGTCAACATTTGCTGTCAGGCTGCGAACAAGTCAAGTTGGTTTCTGGAAATATTCTCTGCGAGCTTGGGGAGACAATTCGCCACGTTTATTTTCCCACTAATAGTTTAATTTCATTGGTGACTCCAACCGACGGTCACGGTAGCCTGGAGGTGGCCCTGGTCGGCAGGGAAGGTATGTACGGGATTCCCCTCATGCTTGGGGTGGATGTTTCACCGTTGCATGCCGTGGTGCAGGGCTCAGGCTCTGCATGGCGAATGGATGCTGAACGGTTTCACAGCGAACTCAAATACAGCGTTGCACTGCAACAGGAACTGAACCGCTATATCTACGTGTTGATGAGCCAACTGGCGCAAACAGCCGCTTGCACCCACTTCCATGTAGTAGAAGAGCGCCTTGCCCGTTGGCTCCTGATGACTCGAGACCGGGTGCACTCAGAGGAGTTCCATATCACCCACGAATTACTTGCCCAGGTGCTGGGCGTGCGCCGCGTGGGTGTCACCAAAGCCGCGGGTTCGCTGCAGAATAAAAAACTAATCAGCTATAGCCGGGGGGATATCAAGATTCGCGACATCGCTGGCTTGGAAGTCGCATCCTGCAGTTGTTACCGGGCCGACAAGGAAACGTACGACCGTATCTTGCATGGCTAGTCTTACATCCCTGCCGAAGCTGGGCTTGGAGAGCGGGTGTTTCGGGATCATCGACGACACGGAATTTCCGAAGAAGGGGAAGCATTCGGCGGGTGTCGCTCAGTTTAATGGCACAGTAAGACTAGGGTGCAAAGCGTGTATGCTCTACGCGTGACGTTCAGGCCGCTTAGGCGATCATTCGGAGACCGCATTATAGATATCCCGCAGAGCCCCAAGCAAAACCATCTTCTCGCCGCCCTGCCCACGGCTGAATTCGAGCGCATCGCTCCCCATCTGGAGTTGGTCGCGATGCCGCTGGGCGAAGTCCTCTATGAATCCGGCGGCCAGTTGCAGCACGCCTATTTTCCGACGACCGCCATCGTGTCCCTGCACTACGTGATGGAGAATGGCGCATCGTCCGAAATCGCGGGAGTGGGCAATGAGGGCGTACTCGGAATTTCACTTTTCATGGGCGGCAATACCACGCCCAGCCGGGCCATCGTGCAGACCGGCGGTTATGGCTACCGACTGAAGGCGCGGTTGCTGATGGAGGAATTCAATCGCGGCGGGGTGATGCAGCATTTGTTGCTGCGCTACACCCAGGCGCTGATTACACAGATGTCCCAAACTGCGGTCTGCAATCGGCATCATTCGGTGGAGCAGCAGCTGTGTCGCTGGCTGTTGCTGACCCTCGATCGATTGCCCTCGAATGAATTGACCATGACACAGGAATTGATTGCCAGCATGCTCGGCGTACGCCGCGAAGGCATCACGGAAACCGCCGGGAATTTGCAGCGCGCTGGTTTGATCAGTTACCGCCGTGGTCACATCACAGTCCTTGATCGATCGGGATTGGAGTCCCACGCTTGTGAATGCTACAACGTGGTCAAGAAAGAATTCCATCGCTTGCTCTGCGATGCAGGAGCCGCCAAGAGCCTTCCAATTAATCATGGAGTCAAGTCGTTCCGGGAACGCTAATACAACGATATGTTTGTGGCAGGATTAGCGTATTAAGTTACCACAGCGTGATCCGGCTCCAAACCATTTTACGATTTGCACGAAGGTAAGCCATGCTCGAAGAAATCTGCGATCCCGCCATTCTCAACCCCGCCGCTGGCACGGCGGAAGGCATCACCGAGGTCCGGCGCCAGGAGGCCTTGCTTAAAACCGGGGCCTTGCAGAATGCGATCCTCAATAGCGCCAATTTCTCAAGTATCGCCACCGATGAGAAGGGCGTGATTCAGATCTTCAACGTCGGCGCCGAGCGCATGCTGGGCTACGCGGCCGCCGACGTACTGAACAAGATCACGCCGGCCGACATTTCCGATCCGCAGGAAGTGATCGCGCGTGCGAAAGCACTAAGCGTCGAGCTTGAAACCCCGATTGCACCGGGCTTCGAGGCCTTGGTGTTCAAGGCATCGCGCGGCATCGAGGACATCTACGAGCTGACCTATATTCGCAAGGATAGGAGCCGCTTCCCGGCGGTGGTGTCGGTCACGGCTCTGCGCGGCGCTCAAAACGCAATTATCGGCTATCTGCTGATTGGCACTGACAATACCGCGCGCAAGCGGGTGGAAGCAGAGCGGGCGCAACTCTATGGGGCGCTGCAGGATAAGAACGCCGAGCTGGAGAGCGCCAGGTTCGTGGCGGAAAAAGCCAACCTCGCCAAATCGGATTTCCTTTCCAGCATGAGCCATGAGCTGCGCACCCCGCTCAATGCCATCCTCGGCTTCGCCCAATTACTGGAGGTCGGTTCGCCACCGCCAACGGACGCCCAGGCTATAAGGCTGCATCAGATTACCAAGGCAGGGTGGTATCTGCTGGAACTGATTAACGAGATCCTCGATCTTGCGGTGATCGAGTCCGGCAGGTTATCGCTGTCGCGAGAACCGGTGTCGCTGATCGATGTCATGCGCGAATGCCAAGCCATGGTCGAATCGCAGGCGCAACAACGCGGCATCCAGCTAAACTTTCGCCCCCTCGACAGCACCTGGTTTGCCAATGCCGACCGGACCCGGGTAAAGCAGGTGCTGATCAACCTGCTTTCCAATGCGATCAAATACAACCGCGAGCATGGAACGGTCGAGGTGAAATGCACAGCGAGCACCCCGGAACACATACGCATCAGCGTCAAAGACAGCGGTGCGGGATTGCCTCCGGAAAATCTGGCGCAGCTATTTCAGCCGTTCAATCGTCTCGGGCAAGAGGCCGGCACCGAAGAGGGGACGGGCATCGGCCTGGTGGTCACCAAGCGATTGGTCGAACTGATGGGAGGCACCATCGGCGTGGAAAGCACCGTCGGGGCAGGCAGCGAATTCTGGATCGAACTGATCCGGGATGATACGCCGCAACTTGCCGCTGGACATGCCATGCCCGCAAAACTTGCGCCGCAAGCTCAGGGAAACACGGCGCTGCGCACCCTGCTCTATGTGGAAGACAATCCGGCCAACCTGATGCTGGTCGAGCAAATCATTGAGGGCCACCCCCATGTGCGCATGCTGAGCGCGCGCGATGGCATTCTCGGCATAGTGCTTGCGCGCGCCCATCTCCCGGATGTGATCCTGATGGACATCAATCTGCCTGGCATCAGCGGTATCCAGGCGCTGAAAATCCTGCGCGAAGACCCGGCAACGGCGCACATCCCTGTCATTGCCCTCAGTGCCAATGCCATGTTCCGCGATATCGAGAAGGGGCTAGAGGCTGGATTCTTCCGGTATCTCACCAAACCCATCAAGATCAATGAATTTATGAACGCGTTGGACGATGCACTGAAATTCTCTGAAATGGAATTGGTTAACGAAAATGAAACCGGACAAATACGATGATAAGCGAACAAGAAATTCTTAACGCCAGCATTCTGATCGTTGACGATCAGCAGTCCAATGTGCTTCTGCTTGGGGACATGCTGCGTGATGCCGGCTATGCCTGCATTGCGTCGACGATAGATCCCTATGCGGTCTGCGAGCTGCATCGCAAAAACCGCTACGACCTGATTTTGCTCGATCTGCAGATGCCCGGCATGGATGGATTCCAGGTGATGGAAGGTCTGAAGGAAATCGAAACGGATGGCTACCTTCCGGTACTCGTGATCACTGCCCAACCAGCTCACAAGCTGCGTGCGCTCGCCACCGGCGCGAAAGATTTCGTCAGCAAACCGTTTGATCTGGTCGAGGTACAGACGCGTATCCATAACATGCTGGAAGTGCGGCTGTTGTACAAGCAACTCGAGAATTCCAACAAGGCGCTGGAACAGACGGTGCTGGAACGGACCGCCGAACTACGTGAAAGCGAAGCGCGTTTTCGCCGCCTGACTGAGCTGTCGTCCGACTGGTATTGGGAACAGGACGAAAACGGGAACTTCACCAAGACTTTCGGCCCGGTGCTTGAAATGCTCGGAATCCAGGTCGATGACGCGCTGGGCAAAACAAGGAATAATCAGGGGGCGCGCTGGAATGAGACCGAGCGCGTGGCGCTCGAAGCGAATATAGCGGCGCGGCGGCCGTTCCTGGATTTCGTCTACAGCCGGATCGATGCCAATGGTGCGCATCAATATTTACAGGTGAGCGGGGAGCCGATGTTCGACGCATCCGGCCGCTTTACCGGTTATCGCGGAGTGGGCAGGGACGTTACCGAGATCATGCGCGATCATCACGCGAATTCATGAAATATCCGGTGGATTCCTATAGTTTTAGTTAGTTGTTTAACCGTTAAAAATTTGAAATACCCAATTAATTCATTGGATTGTCATTATTTCATTCGGCGGAAAAACTCATTACGGCTGGCAGCAATTTTGTTACATCAATCAGGAGGAACTGATTCTACTTGCGCACAAAAAGCAGGATCACCCCCGTCACTATCGCCCCCACGCCGGCCCAGATTGGGACGTTTACTGTCTGTGTCTCCTTGACCGACAGCTCTATCGGACCCAGTTTGGCCTGATGCGTTTCCTTGGTGTAAGTAAAACCACCATACGCCAACGCCAGGCCGCCGGCCACGATCAGCACGATTGCCAACATTTTGTTTGCGTTCATCTTGTCTTCTCCGCTAGAGATGCATTTGTATTGGCGACGGGGAAGTCTGGTAAAACAGAAACCGTGAACAACTGGATCGCTTTACTCGACCACCTCGCTGCATAGAAAAATTTCCAGGTTCGTTACAGGCGTCGACCTTGAATGACACGCAGCAATATCACCACGATCGCGATAACCAGGAGAATGTGAATGAATCCGCCCATGGTGTAGGAAGAGACCAAGCCAAGCAACCAGAGGATGATCAAGATAACCGCAATAGTTCCGAGCATTTTTGCTACTCCTGAGTAAGACGAGCAGATTTTACTGCTCGAGTCTACGAGCTTCATCGGTCGTTCAATGATAATCCGCTTCTTTTCAAAATCGCTCTGTGCGCTAGCGCACTTATCGAGCAGACTTTTTTCGAGATCACAATCGTCCCAGCAGCAACAGAATGAGCAGGATGATCAATACCAGCCCGAGCCCTCCGCTCGGGCCATAACCCCACGACCTGCTGTGTGGCCAGGCAGGAATCGCACCGATCAGCATCAACAACACTATGATCAATAAAATAGTTCCCAATGACATTTCGTTTCTCCTTGTGATGCCACCTAAAATAATTACCTTAATTTATTGTATAGCATAGATTTCCGCAGACACCTGGCGTGGAGCGATGTTGCCGTTGTCGTCGGAGAGGATGATTTCCACGCGCCGATTCAATTGACGACTGGCGGCTGTGTCGTTGCTGGCAACAGGAAACGCCTCACCAGGTTTAAGGGATATTGGGTCAGCTGGCTCATGTGCAAATGATCGCCGAAACGGACTTGGAGACTGTCTGGCTTATGTGCGACACCGTACAGACGGTGCCTGGCTACAGGGTCATCATTGCCTTGCTGGATCGGCCGGAAGGCGAGCAGGCATTTGCAGGAACAGCCTTTTGATCGCAAGTAACTCTGTTTCGTTTTCGTATTTTTTTGGAGAATTTAATCATGAAACAACTTAGCAAGTATCTTTCCGCACTTTTCCTGGCCGTTGCGCTGGTGTCTGTTGTGGGTTGCGCGTCCACTTCGAAGCAGGAAAGCACCGGTGAATACGTCGACGATAGCGTCATCACCACCAAGGTCAAGGCGGCCATATTCAATGAGCCTTCCTTGAAATCCGCTGAAATCAATGTTGAGACTTTCAAAGGAGTGGTTCAATTGAGCGGTTTTGTGAGTTCCCGCGCCGCTGAAAGCAAAGCCGTTGAAGTTGCACGCAGCGTCAAGGGCGTGACGTCGGTCAAGAATGATATGCGGATCAAGTGACCGCAGTAGATCGGCTCGTCGTCGGACGGCCCCCCCCTGCATCTGCTTCAGGGGGCCGTGCGACGTTGTTCATTTGCTCTGTCAATCAATTGCGGATTTATTTTTCGGCGATATGAATGGGCTTGAAAATGGAACCAAAATTTTTCACATTGATGATCGGATTTCTTTTAGGTTGGTTCTTGCATGGTTACCTTTTGCATCGAAAATCCAAGGGTGAGTTGAAAATTAATAAAGGGTAATCCTTGTGCAAAACGGTTTTGTGTACCATATTTAAACTGGTTATGTAGGTTGGATTACGGTACATATGTAGGTTGGATTACGGTACAAAAGCCGCGCCTAACCCAACCTACATCTCTGATTTACTGGATTTATTGGCTATTTAACCGGGTACTAGTGGTAGCATATGCCGCTTGGTTGCCTGCAAATTTATAGGAGAAATAATAATGAATTCACGTTTCATGCGCATGACCAGCCGCTTGCTGATCGCCAGCGTTTTGGGCCTTGGCCTGCCGCTCCAGTCGTCTTATGCCGGGCTGGTGGGAACGGACAAGGTGGCCGTGTCCGCTCAGTCCCAATCCGAGCGCGAGCGTATTCGTTCCTTCCTCGACCGTGAAGACGTGCGCAAGGAGCTGCAGCAGCAAGGCATCGATGCCAATACCGCCCAAGCCCGTGTGGATGCGCTGACCGATGCGGAAGTGGAGAAGGTTGCGGGCAGATTGGACAAGATGCCGGCTGGCGGCGACATTCTCGGCATCCTGTTCACCATTTTTGTGATTCTGCTGGTGACCGATATTCTGGGCTTCACCAAAGTGTTTCCGTTTACGCGCTCGATCAAGTAAATCCGAACCATGTTTCTCCGAACATGCGCCCGCCTAATCGCGGGCGTTTTCTTTTTGATCTGGCTGGGCGGCTGCGCCACCCCGCAGACCCAGGCTCTGCTCCACTCGAATTCAAGGGAACTGCCGCAACGGATTGAACTGAGCAAGGTGCCGTTTTATCCTCAGGAAACCCACCAGTGCGGCCCCGCCTCGCTTGCCATGCTGCTGAATGCCGCTGGTGCCCCGGTTACGCCGCAGGACCTCACAGCCCAGGTATATCTGCCCGGGCGCGAGGGCAGCCTGCAGGTGGAAATGCTTGCGGCAGCACGGCGCAACGGCCTGTTCGCCTATGAATTGGCGCCGAAGCTGGATGATTTGCTGGCGGAAATTGCGGCCGGTTCGCCGGTGATCGTGCTGCAAAACCTGGCGCTAAGCTGGTATCCGGTTTGGCATTACGCGGTGGTGGTGGGCTACGATCTCAAGCGCGAGGAAATTATCCTGCGTTCCGGTCTGGAGCGGCGGCAGGTGCTGCCTTTTACGACATTCGAGCACACCTGGGAACGCGCCGGGTATTGGGCCATGCTCGCCTTGCCGCCGGGCAGGATGCCCCGCACCGCGACCGAGGCCGGCTATATTCCCGCGGCCATGGCGCTGGAGAAGGCGGCAGAATCTCCAAAAAGTGCGGCAGCGGCGTACGAGGCGGCACTCAAACGCTGGCCGCGCAATCTCACCGCCCGCATCGGCCTGGGCAACGCAGCCTATGCCCTGGGCGATTTGAAGCGAGCGGAACAGGCCTACCGGCAGGCGACGCTGGATCACCCGGAATCCGCCATTGCCTTCAATAATTTCGCACAAACGCTTGCCGACCAGAAGCGCTATGCTGAAGCGCTGGCTGCGGCGAATCGGGCTGTCAGGCTGGGTGGCCCGGAACAGGCTGTTGCCAGGGGCACCTTGGCGCAGATCAAAAAGAAAATGCGGCGGTGACGGTTTCAGGAGGGGGTGCGCCGGAACAGCCAATAACGTTCCGATCTGTCTCCGGGCCGGTTGCCTTCCCATATCTTGCGCCATTCCGGGCCGGGGGCTGCCTCTGGATTGCTGGCGCTGCCCTGTATCAGCAACAGATCGCACTCGATCCGCTTGTGAACCTCCGTACGCCGGGTAAGGATGCCGGCGTAGTACTCCAGCAGCGCCCGCTGCGGTTCGCCCAGCTTGCTGCTGGAAATGCACGCGTGCTGTGCGGGCAAGGTTTGCTGCAGGGAAGAAATCATGGAGCGGTAACTTTTTCCGGCATCGAACCAGGGCAGCCACAGCGTCATCATGATGATCCAGACCAGCGTGATGCCGGCGGCGGAGTTGAGCACGGCGCGCGGATTGCGGGGAATGCGTTTTCCCCGGAACAGGAGTGCCAGCCAGGCGACGGTGAGCAGCAGGGCGGGCGCGAAGAGCAACGGCTCGAATGCCGGGATGTAGCCGGGTTGCAGCTCGCGCAGATGCATTCCCCATTTGACCGGGTGGCCGGTGAGCATGGCAAACCAGGAGAACCAGAACGCCCCGGCAAAAAAGCCGAAAGTCGTGATGCTGAACCAGTTCAGTGCACTGGCTGCCCCCCGGCGCAAGGTAGTGACGCCCGGCGCGGCAAGCAGGGAAAGGGGCAGCAGCATCGGTATGGCATACAGTTCGCGGGCGTCGGCGGCCATGCTGAGTACCGCCAGCATCGCCAGGAAAGCTGTGAGCACAAGCTGGATCCCTGGGCGCCCAAAGGCCGTACGCCGGCCGTGCCATAGTGTCCAAGCCGCAATTGGCAGCGCAGGCCAGGCGAACCATGGCAGGATCTCGAAATAATGCCAGTGGTTGCTGCTGGGGCCCAGCCTGACGAAGCCGAAGAACCGCCCCAGATTGTTGATCCAGAACCATTCCATGAACAGTTCCGGCGAACGCAGATAAAGCAGGGCCGGCCAAATAGTGAGCCAGGGCAGCGCGGCGAGGAATGCCGCCAGCAGGACAAGCGCGTAATGTCTGCTGCGCCAGTGGCGGAATACGAGCGGCAACAGTAGCGCGGTCAGGCCAATAATCCCCGGCGCGATCAGCCCCTTGGACATGAAGCCGATGCCCGTGCCGGTGCCGACGAGGAAACCGCCTGGCAGGGCGCGCCGCGGGCTCAGGGCAAAGCCATAGAGGGTCATGGCGAATCCGGCCAGCAGTGCGGTGTCGGTGATCATCTCATGGCCGCGGAGCAGCAGTCCCAGGCAGCCGATCAGGGTGAGCATGGCGATGCGGCCATAGCCCTTGCCCCACAGTTCCCTGCCGGTCAGCCCGGTAAGCAGCAGCGTGATCGCCATAAAGAAGCCGGTTGCCAGGCGCGCGGCGTCGTGCAGCGGGAGCGCAAAAGAGAAGGTTTTTGCGAACAATGCTGCGGTGATGTAATAAAGCGGCGGTTTTTCCATGAACGGCTCGCCGCCCAGAGCCGGGACGATCCAGTCGCCGCTCTGGACGATGTGGTAGATCAGCCCGAAGCTGTAGGCCTCGTCGGGCTTCCACGGTTCGTGGCCGACCAGGCCGGGCAGGATCCAGGCGAGGCTGATCATGGCCAGCAGAGCCAGGCCCATGCGGCCGCTTGCTTCGGGATGGTCGTTCAAGGTAGGGTTCATGGCATGTTGGGTTGGGTCGGTCGCGGCATTCTGGTCCAAGGGCAATTGGTGCGCAGGCCCAGGCAGAACAGGGCGGAAAACAATCCGGATGCGCGCGAGAATCTCATGACGGGTATTTTAAACCAAGCGAGACACAAACAAAAAAGGCAGCTTCAAGCTGCCTTTATGTCGCTGCGATGTGTCGAAGCTTACTTCATGCCATATTTCTGGCGGAATTTCTCGACACGGCCGGCGGTGTCAACGATCTTCTGTTTGCCGGTGTAGAACGGGTGGCACATCGAGCAGACTTCAATGTTCAGCGCTTTGCTCATGGTGGAGCGGGTCTTGAACTTGGTCCCGCAGCTGCAGGTCACGTCGATTTCGTTGTACTCGGGATGAATTTCCGGTTTCATGGCTTAAATCCTCGGGGAATCTGGCGGCTTTTTTTAGGGCCTAATTCGTAAAAAAACGGGATTATCCCCTAATAATCGCCTGTTATCAAGTCCGGGGTTATCCGCGACGCATAGAATCGAAGAAATCGGCATTATTTTTGGTGGCCTTGATCTTGTCGAGCAGGAACTCCATTGCTTCAAGATCATCCATCGGGTAGAGCAGTTTGCGCAGTACCCAGATCTTTTGCAGGATGTCGGGTTTGATCAGCAACTCTTCCTTGCGGGTGCCGGAACGGTTGACGTTGATCGCCGGATACAGGCGTTTCTCCGCCATCTTGCGATCCATGTGGATTTCCATGTTGCCGGTACCCTTGAATTCCTCGTAGATCACGTCGTCCATGCGCGAGCCGGTATCCACCAGCGCAGTGGCGATGATGGTGAGTGAGCCGCCTTCCTCAATGTTGCGCGCCGCGCCGAAGAAGCGCTTGGGGCGCTGCAGGGCATTGGCGTCGACGCCGCCGGTGAGCACCTTGCCGGAGGCCGGCACCACGGTGTTGTAGGCCCGCGCCAGGCGGGTGATGGAATCAAGCAGGATGACTACATCCTTTTTGTGCTCGACCAGGCGCTTGGCTTTCTCCAGCACCATTTCGGCGACCTGGACGTGGCGCGTGGCGGGTTCGTCGAAGGTGGAAGACACCACCTCGCCGCGCACCGAGCGCTGCATTTCCGTCACTTCTTCCGGGCGTTCGTCGATCAGGAGCACGATCAGATAGCATTCCGGGTAGTTGGCGGCGATGGAGTGGGCAATATGCTGCAGCATCACGGTCTTGCCGGATTTAGGGCTGGCTACCAGCAGGCCGCGCTGGCCCTTGCCGATCGGCGCGACCATGTCGATCACGCGGCCGGTGATGTTTTCCTCGGCCTTGATGTCGCGCTCCAGGATCAGCGACGAGGTCGGGAACAGCGGCGTCAGGTTTTCGAACAGAATCTTGTGCTTGGCGTTTTCCGGCGGCTCGCCGTTGACCTTGTCCACTTTGACCAGCGCGAAATAGCGCTCGCCCTCCTTGGGGGTGCGGATCTCGCCCTCGATGGAGTCGCCGGTGTGCAGGTTGAAGCGGCGGATCTGCGAGGGGCTGACATAGATGTCATCCGGTCCGGCCAGGTAGGATGTGTCGGGCGAACGCAGAAAGCCGAAGCCGTCCGGCAGCACTTCCATCGTGCCTTCGCCGTAGATGCTTTCGCCTTTCTTGGCCTGGTTCTTCAACAGGGAAAAAATCAGGTCCTGCTTGCGCAGGCGGCTTGCGCCATCAATTTCGTTGGCGATCGCCATTTCGACCAATTCGGTCACGGGTAGGTGTTTTAAATCAGATAAGCGCATGGCAAAAACCGGAATGAATCAAAGGACAGGGTGGTGTGGAACGTAATGGGTCGGGAAGGAACTTGCGCCTGAGCCCGCCGGGTCTTGAAGCCCGTGTTATGTGGAATATTCGGGTGATCAGGCGCTAGGTTAACGGCTTTAGATATTGCTGTCAATAAATGCGGTCAATTGGGACTTGGACAGGGCGCCGACTTTGGTGGCTTCGATGTTGCCGTTCTTGAAAATCATCAGGGTCGGAATGCCGCGGATACCGTATTTCGGCGGTGTGGCCTGGTTTTCGTCGATGTTGAGCTTGGCGACTTTGAGGCGTCCGGCGTATTCCTGCGCCACCTCATCGAGAACCGGGGCGATCATCTTGCACGGGCCACACCAGTCCGCCCAGTAGTCGACCAGCACAGGCAAGGGGGATTGCAGGACTTCCTGCTCGAAAGACTCGTCGGTGACGTAATGAATGTGCTCGCTCATGGGTGGCTTGCTCCAAATTAAGAGAGAATTATGGAAATGGGATGTTAATAACGGTTCTGCTTGTTGTTGCGCTATAACAGCGGCTATGTTCAGCCAGAGGGCCGGGATGAAATTTATATTTCAAACTGTATCCTAAACAAAAAAATCAGGCAAGGGAAGCACGCCGATTACGCCCGGTCTCTCATTCAGGATAAAATCCCCTTGTCTCCGTCTTCCCCCCGCCCACTTAACTTATGCGGAACCATCAGGCCAGTGTTGTACCGGATTTCGATTTGCCGGCCGCTGCCGCGCGGGAGATCGTCGCGCTGGAGCGGGCGCGCCTGCCCAACCTGGCCGGGTTGACCATACTCCTGCCCAATTTCCACGCTGCCGGTTCGATGGCGGCTGCGCTGTGCGAGGCGGCGGGTGCCGCTGCATTGCTGCTGCCAAGAATGACCACCCTGGAGGATTGGTCGGGGGAGGTGGCGGTTGAGCGTGACGCAAGCCCGGACAGTTGCCGTGCGTCGCTGCTGTATCAGGCTTTGCGCGCCCGGCACTGGTTCGGCGACGCCGACTTATGGAATATCAGCCGGGAACTGCTCGATCTGTTCGACGATATTGCCCGCCAGGGTGCAAGCTTGCCTGCCTCCTATCCTGAATTCGTGTCATGGCTGGAGCAGGCCTATCAGACGCGGGCCGGCGCGCCGCTGCAATTCGAGGCGCGTCTGGTGCACGAATTGTGGTATGCCATGAACCGGGGGGGCGATGGCCGCGTGGACGGCGTCACCGCTTACCATATGCGGTTGGCGCGATTGGCGGATACGGCTGCCGCGCCGTTATATGCGGTAGGACTTTCCGGCCTGACGCCGATGGAGCAGGACTTTTTCCGCCGCTACGGGGAGAAGCGGCCGGTGCGCCTGTTCGGTTGCGGCGGTGAGGTTCCAGCCGATGACTTGAGCCGGTTGGTGCAAATAGCCTGGCAGTCGCCGGTCGTTTCCCTCTCCCCAACCCTCTCCCGCTTGCGGGAGAGGGAGCAAGCGAGAGAGGCGCTGGTTTCGATCGACGCTTGTTCCGGCCTGCTGCCGTGCCTGCGCGATCGAGCCGGGGATTTCCGCCGCCGCTGCCCGGAAAGTCCCCTGAGCGGCCGCCTGACCCTGTTCGAGGCGAACAGCCTGGAGGATGAGGCGCAGGCGGTGGACGGAAAGATCCGCGAATGGCTGCGGGCGGGAAAAACCGCGATTGCGGTGATCGTCCAGGATCGCCTGGTGGCGCGGCGCGCCCGTGCCCTGCTGGAGCGCGGCCAGATCCTGGTGGCGGACGAAACCGGCTGGACCTTCTCCACCGTGGCGGCCAGCGCCGCCATCATGCGCTGGCTGGATACCATGGCGAGCGGGTTCCATCATCGCGATTTGCTCGACCTGCTGAAATCCCCGCTGATTTTCGCCGACTGGGACATGGCTGCGCGCAAACGCGCGGTCTACGGTCTGGAGCAACTGCTGCGACGCCACAGCGTCATATCGGGGTTACGCCATTACAGCGCGCTGGCGCAGAAAGAAGGCGCGGCGGAAGTGCTCGGCCTGCTGCAGCGGCTGGAGCAGGCGCAGATCAAATTCAGCAGGCGCGCCCGTTCCTTGCCGGCATGGCTTTCCAGCCTGCTGGAAAGCCTGGACGTGCTCGGACTGAGCCAGGGTTTGGCGCAGGATTTGGCCGGGGAGCAGTTGCTGCGGTTGCTGGCCCGGTTGCAGCGGGAGCTTGGCCAGGATCAGGGGGTGTTCTCCCTGAGCGAATGGCGCCGCTGGCTCGACGGCCAGCTCGAGACCGCCACCTTTCGCGATACCGGCATTGTCAGCACGGTGGTGTTCACCCACCTCGGCGCTACCCGCCTGCGCCGCTTCGAAGGCGTGATCGTCGCCGGCGGCGACGCCGCGCATTTTCCCCCGCAGGGACGGGAAAACGCCTTTTTCAACCAGGCGGTGCGGGCGCAACTGGGGCTGCCGACCTTCGAGCAGGACCTGAAGCAGATGGAGCGGGACTTTGCCGCGCTGCTGGCGGGCTGCGGCACGATGCTGGTCACCTGGCAGGCGCAGAAAAACGCCGAGCCCAATCTGGCGAGCCCGTGGATAGAGCGGCTGGAAGCCTTTCACGAGCTCGCCTATGGCGAAAAACTGCCGCGCCGGGAAATGGCGGCGGAAGTAGAGTGGCCAGCGCAGGGCACGCTTCCAACCCCCACCCTAACCCTCCCCCTGGAAGGGGGAGGGAATGCTTTTGCGGCATCCAGGCCATCACTGCCGCCGGAATTGGTGCCGGCCAGCCTTTCCGCCAGCGGCTACAACAGCCTGGTGGCTTGCCCGTACCAGTTTTATGCGCGCCACGCCTTGCACCTGAACGAGCTGGATGAAGTGCAACAGGCACTGGAAAAAAAGGATTACGGCGAGCACGTGCACGCCATCCTGCACCTTTTCCATCAGCGTTACCCCGCTATCGGCGGCTGCGACCGTGCGGAGGCGGAACAGGCCCTGCGCGACGTCAGCCGGGAAGAGTTCGCCCAGGCGCTGGAAGCGGATTACCTTGCCCGCGCCTGGGCGCTGCGCTGGGATGCGCGCATTCCCGCCTATCTCGACTGGCAGGTGGCGCGGGAGCGTGAAGGCTGGCGCTGGCACGACGGCGAGCTGTGGCGCACGCTGGAACTGGAACTGGACGGGGGGCGCCGCTTGACCCTGAAGGGCCGCATCGACCGCGTCGACACCCGCTCGGACGACGGGGAACCCGCCTGCGCCGTGCTGGATTACAAGACCCAGAGCCGCGCCGGGCTGAAAAAGAAGCTGGAAACACCGGGCGAGGACATGCAGTTGCCGGTATATGCGCTGCTGCTGCAAGAGCCGGTGGTCGAAGCGGCATTCGTGCCGGTGGATGAGGATGGCAGCGTCAAGCCTGTGCCGCAGGAAGAAATTTATGCACTGAGCGTGGCCGCCGGGCAGCGCCTGCGCGTCCTGTTCAACGCCATTTACCGGGGCGCGGCGCTGCCCGCCCAGGGGGGCGCCGCCGCTTGCGCCTGGTGCGAGATGCGCGGGCTGTGCCGCAAGGATTATCAGGGTGGGCATGATGGGGTATGAGGAAACAACAGATGTTTTTCGATCAACAGCTTTTCACCGCAAAGGACGCTAAGGTACGCAAAGGAAACCAAATTCATGGTGTACCTCGCGTTCCTTTGCGTCCTTTGCGGTGAAAGATTTTTAGCGACGTTATGGATCGTGCCATGCTGAATCGTGATGGAAGTGCGATTAACCGTGCCGCGCTGAATCCCGCCGCTTCGGCGGTGGTCGAGGCCTGCGCCGGCAGCGGCAAGACCTGGCTGCTGGTGTCGCGCATCGTGCGGCTTCTCCTGGCAGGGGCTGCGCCGTCCGAAATCCTGGCCATCACCTTCACGCGCAAGGCGGCGCAGGAGATGGCTTCCCGCCTGCGCGACTGGCTGCGGCTGCTGGCGCTGGAATCCGATGATGAGGTAAGAAAGTTTTTGCGCGAACGGGCAGTGCCGGAGCACGAGGTCGAAGCGCTGCTGCCCCGCGCCCGCAGCCTGTTCGAGATCTTTCTTTCCGCCCAGCCCGGCATCACCATCAACACCTTCCATGGCTGGTTCCTGCAATTGCTCCAGCGCGCCCCGCTGGAGAGCGGCGCGGGGGGCGATTGGGGGCTGCTCGACCAGACTTCCGCCCTGCTGGAAGAAGCGTGGCAGCTTTTTGCCGAAGACCTGCAATCCGACCGCAACGCCGAAACTGCCCAAGCGCTGGATTTCCTGTTCGCCGAACATGGCCTGCACAACACCCGCAGCCTGCTGCTCGATTTCGTCGCCAAGCGTGCCGAGTGGTGGGCGTATACCGAGGGCGCCGGCGATGCTGCGGCCTTCGCCGCCGATGCCCTGCGCCGCGATCTGGCCGTGGAGCCGGAGCGGGACATACTGGCCGATCTGTTTGCCGATGCTGCGCTGGCAATCGATGCCGAGGAATTCGCCGGCTGGCTGGAACGCGGAACCGCCACCGATCTCAAGCACGCCGAAAAGTTGCGCAAGGCTTTGGCCGGGCGCGATTTCGAGGCGTTCAGCGCGGTGTTTCTGACCGGCGAAGGCGAGCCGCGCAAGCGGGAATACAGCAAGGCACTGGCCGGGCGGGTGGGCGAAGCGGGCGCGGCGCGCTTTCTCGATCTGCACCGGATGCTCTCTGCCCGCATGCAGGAAGCGCACCAGCAGCTCGCCGCCCAGGCCGCCTACCGCCTCAACCTCGCGGGCCTGCGCTGCGGCGCGGGGCTGCTCGCGGCCTACCAGCAGCTCAAGGCGGAGCGGCAGACGGTGGATTTCACCGATGTCGAATGGCGCGTCCACCAGTTGCTCAACCGCTCCGAGCACGCCGAGTACATGCAATACAAGCTCGATTCGCGCTACCGGCACATCCTGCTCGACGAATTTCAGGACACCAATCCCCTGCAGTGGCAGATCATGCGCTCCTGGCTTGATGCCTCGACCGGCGCGGGTAGTGCGCCGACCGTGTTCCTGGTGGGCGACCCGAAGCAGGCGATCTACCGCTTCCGCCGCGCCGATGCGCGCCTGTTCGGCATTGCAGCCGATTTTCTGGAACGGGGTTACGGCGCGCACCGGCTGCGGCAGAACGTTTCCCGCCGCAGCGCGCCGCCGGTGCTGGAGGCGGTGAACCGCCTGTTCGAAAAAGAGCCGGGCTTCTCCGGCTTCGAACGGCATGAAGCGCATCATGGCGGCTTGCCCGGCCGGGTCGAGGCCTTGCCCCTGGCCGAGGATGAAAGCAAGGAGGCCGCTTCCGGCGAGGTGCAGCCGTCCGTCCCGATCCTGCGCGATCCACTGACCGAGGCGTTAGAGGAGGCGGAAGACCGGCGCGTCGAGCGGGAGGCGCAGCAACTGGCGGAGAAGATCGGCACTATCGTGGCTACCTGGCAGGTGGCCGGAGAAGACGGTGCAACGAGGCCGGCGGAATTTCGCGACATCCTGCTGCTGAAGCGCAGCCGCACCCGCCTGGAAATCTACGAACGCGCCCTGCGCGCCGCCCGCATCCCCTACGTCAGCTCGCGCCAGGGCGGCTTGCTGGAAACCCTGGAATGTCGCGACCTGATCGCCCTGCTGACTTTTCTCATTACCCCCTTCGCCGATTTGTGCCTGGCCCAGGCGCTGCGCTCGCCCCTGTTCGGCTGCAGCGACGACGATCTCATGGCGCTGGCGCTCGAGACCGACGGTTCCTGGTGGGCGCGCCTGCACGCCGTGGCCGGGAGGGAGGAAGCCAGCCCGGCGCTGCAACGCGCCTGCGGCCTGTTGCAGGGCTGGCTCACCCTGACCGACACCCTGCCGGTGCACGACCTGCTCGACCGTATCTATTTCGAGGGCGAACTGCCGCAGCGCTACATCTCTGCAGTACCCGAGGCGATGCGCGGTGCAGTGCTGGCTAACCTTCACGCCTTCATGGAGCTGGCGCTGAACATCGACAGCGGCCGTTATCCCAGCCTGCCCAAGTTCATCAGCGAACTTCAGCAACTGCGCCGGGCACGGGCGGAAGAGGCGCCCGACGAGGGTGTCGTCGGCGATGCCGGCGACGCGGTGCGCATCCTCACCATCCACGGCGCCAAGGGCCTGGAGGCACCCATCGTCTGGCTGCTGGATGCGCATGCCTCGCCGCGCAACGAGCGCGGCTATCGGGCGGTGCTGGACTGGCCGCCGGAAAGCGCCCGGCCGCAGAGTTTCTTTTTATACGGCGGCAAGGGCGAGCGCGCGGCGCAGTGGCAGCCCGTTTTCGACGCCGAGTCGCAGCTTGAGGCACGCGAAGACCTCAACCTGCTCTACGTCGCGATGACCCGCGCCCGGCAGGCGCTGATCGTAAGCGGCTGCCAGACCGCACGCGGCGGAGGAGTGGAAAGCTGGCACGGAAAAGTCCTGTGCGCGCTGGCGGGCGGGGAGCGGGGAGCGGCGGCCGAACTCGGGCAGATGCCGCTCGTGCATGGAGGGGAAAGGCATGTTTCTGCCGTGCCATCGGACGTATTCCTGGCATGCCCCGGACCCGCCGTTCCGACCGGCAAACGCATCAGCCAGCGCCAGACCCCGGCACAGCGTCACGGCATCCGCTTGCACGCACTGCTGGAATGGATCGCGCCGCCTGAGCCGGTGCTCGACAAGGCTAGTCTGCGGGACAGGCTGGAACTGGACGGTGCCGAGTTCGACGCGTTATGGCGCGACGCCGTGGGGCTTACCCAGGCGCCTCATCTGCGACGGTTTTTCGATCCGGAAAGCTACCTGCATGCCTGGAAGGAGCTGCCTTACCATACGGCGGCGGGAGAAAGCCGGCGCCTCGACCGGCTGGTCGAGTTCGAGGACAGTGTCTGGATAGTGGATTTCAAGGCTGGCGAACGGGCGGAGGAGGGCAACCTGGCAGCCTGCGCCGCGCCCTATCTCGGGCAAATGGCGGAGTACCGCGCCGCAATGCGGGAAGTATTCCCCTCCAAGCCGGTGCGTGCCGTGCTGGTGTTCGCTAACGGCGGGGTATTCGAGTTGCCGGAGTGAACCGGCAGCCTGAGTTCCCGGGCAGTATGCAGGCTTGATCCTGCTGCTTGTCCGGGGACGGTCTCAGCCTTGTTCGGCCGAACCCGGATTCTCTTGCGGCGTGCTCTGGGGCTGGTCTGGATTGTCTGTAGCCGGGGTCTCGGTTTTACCCGATTTGCGCTGTTGTTTTTCTTCCTTCTTTTTTTTCTTGGCCAGATCTTTCTGCCGCTTTTCATATTGATAATTAGGTTGGGCCAATTTGTTGTCCTATTTGGTGGTGCTTGATTGCGAAAGGCAGCTCCCGAATGGCGGTTCTGCATCCGATTTTTTCGAACGTCCGTTATCGGGTCTAGCGACATTATCCCATAAAAAGCAGTTGAACCGCCAAGACGCCAAGGACGCCAAGCAATGGCGAAGAAAAGGCCGAGTTGGCCGAATCACACTATGGGTGATCTGCAAGATGTGTAGGTGCGAATTCATTCGCACATTTGGCCGAATGAATTCGGCCCTGCATGAAAATCACGCAAATTCAACATGACAGGCTGCTAGCCCGGATTGAATCTGCGAGCCATTTCCTGCCAGCGTTCCAGCTTCTTCCTCATGCGCCTGTAGTGCGAGCCGCGCCAGTAAACCCGGCCGCAGTCCGGGCAGGCCAGCAGGTCTTCCTGCGGCTGGCGGGCGTCTGGCGGCACTTGCCGTGCTTGCTCCGGGGAGGCGGGTTTTAGCGGCGCGTTATCCACCAGGCAGCGGGTGAAAGCACGGCCGAGCCAATCGATGCCGAACTTTTCGCTCAATGCGGCCGCCTGGTCGTCGAGAGAGCCGAGCGGCAACAGGATGGTGCGCCCAATGGCGGCCTTGTGCTCCATCATTTTCCGGTCGGCAGTCAGCAGCCAGCGCTGCCCGTCGATCGCCTCGCGCAGGATTTGCGCATCGCTGGCGGCCGCATCGGCCAGCGCGATGTCCAGCCCGGCAGCCCGCAGGTAGCGGGCCAGCCGCGCCAGCATCACGTCGCACAGGCAGCGGGGAGCAGTTTCCATAACTTCAACTATAATGGTTCAAAAGGGGTTCGATTAACTTTGTATCTTTGTATCCGAAGGAGAACAGTATGGTCAGGAAATTATGGTTACTGCCGCTCACCGCAGGCATCGCGGCTTTGTCACCGGCCGCTTTCGGCGAGGAGCCGGCGCAAACGCAGAAGCAGGTTCAGACTCGCCAGCAGGAGCAGATTTACGGCTCGCAGTTGATGACGCCGGAAGAGCGCACAGCATACCGTGCCAGAATGCGCGCGGCGAAAACCCAGGAAGAGCGGGAAAAAATCCGCGCCGAACACCACGAGCAGATGAAAGTGCGCGCCAAGGAGAAAGGCGTTACCCTGCCGGATATGCCGCCCGCGATGGGTGGCGGCATGGGGCCGGGTGGCGGCGGAATGGGCCCCGGCGGGGGTGGCATGGGTCCCGGCGGCGGGATGGGAGGCGGAGGGCGAGGCCGTTAGTTTGCCGAATTAACCAGCGTGCCGCCGATTGGCGGCACACGCCGCCTGAATGGACATCAATAACCAGACTTGCCGGACTTGTTTCCAAGCCGTATCGGCGGGCAGACTGCTAGTGTAGCGCTTCATTCTGTTTGGAACTTAAGCCGCAGAGAACTGCAAGCGGGTTTCCCTCACCCCAACCCTCCCTCATCCCAACCTTCTCCCGGAGGGAGAAGGAGCAAACGCAAGGGGCGCTTGTTAGATCGGAGGGGCTTTAAACTCCCTTCTCCCCTCGGGAGAAGGGATGGGGATGAGGGAGGTGCGTCCAGTGATGCATGTATCGCAATTTACGAAGCACTACACTGGGCACGTGAAATCTCCTAATGCCGCCCGGTGCTGCCAAATCCACCGGCACCGCGCTCGCTTTCCTCGAAGTTTTCCACCACCTTGAAGTCGGCGTGGATCACCGGCACGATCACCATCTGTGCAATGCGTTCCAGCGGGTTGAGGATGAAAGGCGTCTGGCCCCGGTTCCAGCAGGAAACGAAGAGCTGGCCCTGGTAGTCGGAATCGATCAGGCCGACCAGGTTGCCGAGCACGATGCCGTGCTTGTGGCCCAGGCCCGAGCGCGGCAGGATCATCGCCGCCATGCCGGGGTCGCGCAGGTGGATGGCGATGCCGGTGGGGATCAGTTCGGTGTGGCCGGGGTGGATGGTCATGACGTGCTCGATGCAGGCCCTGAGGTCGAGGCCCGCCGCGCCGGGGGTGGCATAGCTGGGAGGGTGCTGCTTGAGCCGGTCATCAAGGATTTTGACGTCGACGGTTTTCAGGATTTTTTTCATGAACCTTTTCCCTTGTGATAAAGCTTGGCGACACGCTCGATCAACTGGCGCGCCAGCACGATTTTTGGCGCACGCGGCAGCGGGTGGGCGCCATCGTCGTCGAACAGGATCAGCTCGTTGTCTTCGTGGCCGATGGCATCCTGCACCAGGTTGGCGGCCAATAACGGTAAATTTTTCCGGCGCCGCTTGGTTTCGGCGAATTCGTAGAGGTTCTCGCTTTCCGCGGCGAAGCCGACGCAGAACGGCGGGTTGGGCAGGTTCATCACGTTGGCCACGATGTCCGGGTTGGGGGCCAGTTCGAGGGTGAAGATGTGGGCGTCTTTCTTGATCTTCTGCTCGCTCGGGTTGAGCACGTAATAGTCGGCCACCGCGGCAACACTGATGAAAATGTCGCAGCCGGGGATTTCATTGTTGACCGCTTCGAGCATCTCCTGCGCGCTGGTGACGGAGAGGGTTTTGGCCGCTGCGGGAGGGGTCAGGCAGGTCGGGCCGCTGATCAGCGTGACTTCGGCGCCGGCTTCGATGGCGGCACGGGCGACGGCGTAGCCCATCCTGCCCGAGCTCAGGTTGGTGATGCCGCGCACCGCGTCGATTGCTTCGAAGGTCGGCCCGGCGGTGACCAGTACGCGTTGCCCTTGCAGCAGCTTGGGATGCCAGAAAGATTCGATGTCCTCGACCAGGGTCTCCGGTTCCACCATCCGCCCCATGCCGGTTTCGCCGCAGGCCTGGGGGCCGCTCGCCGGGCCGAGGATAATGACGCCGTCGCGCTTCAGTTGGGTGACGTTGCGCTGGGTGGCGGGGTTGTCCCACATCTCGCGGTTCATCGCCGGCGCCACCAGCATCGGGCAGGCGCGTGCCAGGCAGAGGGCGGAGAGCAGGTCGTCGGCCGCCCCGTGCGCGAGCTTGGCGAGAAAATCGGCGCTGGCCGGGGCGATCAGCACGGCGTCGGCGCCGCGCGTGGCCTCGATGTGGGCCATGCCGCCGGCGCCCTGGCCGTCCCACAGATCAGTCAGCACCGGCTTGCCGGAAAGCGCCTGGAAGGTGGCCGGGGCGACGAAGCGGCGCGCGGCTTCGGTCATGACCACCTGCACTTCGATGTCATTCTTCACCAGCAGGCGCGTCAGTTCCGCCGCCTTGTAGGCGGCAACGCCGCCGGTGACACCGAGAACCAGGCGTTTTTTCGCATAATCAGTCATAATCTGATCATTCTACTTGAAATAAACTTGGAAAAAGCAGTTTGTCCACGGATTAACACGGATACACACGGATTATCAATCTGTTACATAAAGTATGTGGCCCACTCTTTGGGTAGCTAACGGCTTATGCTCAACCATTTGTTTTATCCGTGTTCATCCGTGGATAATAGCGGTTTTTAGGATAAAAGGCATTTGTCATGGCGATTACCGATTGGCCCGAAGACGAACGACCCCGCGAGAAGCTGCTCAAGAAAGGCGCTGCCAGCCTGTCGGAGGCGGAGCTGCTGGCGATTTTTCTGCGCACCGGCATGGCCGGCAAGAGCGCGGTAGACCTGGCGCGGGAGCTGCTCGGACGCTTTGGCAGCCTGGCCGCGCTGTTCGCCTGCGGGGAAAAGGAATTCTGCCGGACTCCCGGCATGGGCGCGGCGAAATATGCGCAGTTGCAGGCCGTGCTGGAAATGGCGCGGCGCGCGTTGCAGGAAGAGATCGCGCAGCGCGATGCCCTGTCCTCGCCGCAAGCCGTGCGAGATTATTTGAGGCTCAGGCTGCAAGGGCTGCCCCATGAAATATTCATGGCTTTATTTCTGGATGCGCAAAATCGCGTGGTTGCCAGCGAGGAGCTGTTTCGCGGCACCCTCACCCAGACCAGCGTCTATCCGCGCGAAGTGCTCAAGCGCGCCCTGCACCACAACGCTGCCGCACTGATCCTGGCGCACAACCATCCTTCCGGCGTGGCGGAGCCGAGCCATGCCGACCAGTCGCTGACCCAGTCTTTGAAGAATGCCCTGGCGCTGGTGGATGTCAGGGTGCTTGACCATTTCATCGTTGCTGGAGGCGGTTTCCTGTCTTTTGCAGAGCGGGGACTCCTATAAGAGATTACAACTTTGTCTTGAGTTGTCCTGGCAAAATATGGTATAAATCGCGTTTTTCGCAATTCTATATTCTATTTCTGGAGCAATACCATGGCCCGCGTATGCATGATCACCGGCAAGAAGCCGATGTCGGGGAACAACGTCTCCCACGCCAATAACAGGACTAAGCGCCGCTTCCTGCCGAACCTGCAAAACCGCAAGTTCTGGGTGGAAAGCGAAAACCGCTGGGTGAGCATGCGTCTTTCGAACGCTGCGCTCCGCACCATAGACAAGAACGGCATCGACGCCGTGCTGGCCGAGCTGCGCGCTCGCGGCGAACGCATTTAAGGAGCTGAAAAATGGCAAAAGGCGGACGCGAGAAAATCAAGCTGGAATCCACTGCTGGAACCGGCCACTTTTACACAACCGACAAGAACAAACGTACCATGCCGGAAAAAATGCTGATCAAGAAATTCGATCCGGTGGCACGCAAGCACGTGGACTACAAGGAAACCAAGCTGAAATAAGCGGGCTTTCCTGTGTTGCGCAACAAAAAACCCGCTTCGGCGGGTTTTTTGTTGGCCGTGCGCGGGGTCTCCTGCTAATACACCGTATCGTGGTCGCCGATGTTGACCGGAATAATTTCCTGGTCATTAATCAGCAGTTCGAGCGTGATGCGATAGGACAGGTTGATCGATACCGAGTGCAGCCCCGCCAGCTTGCCGGTAAGCGCGTGCAGGCGCAGCGACGGGTGGTAGGGGTTGGCTTCCAGAAGTTTCAGGGTTTTGTGGTAGAGCGGCAGCAATTCAGGGTGGCGGCGCAGGAAGCGCTCTGCGCGCTTGTCGTATTGCTGCGTGAAAACCAGCGTGTAGGCCACGACAGGTCAGGCGCTGGTTTTCGGGTTGACCAGGGTTTGCATGCGGGCGAGATGCGCATCGGCCGATTCCTTGACGAAGCGGCCCTCGGCCAGATCGGACCGGGTTTGCAGCAAAGCGGCTTCCAGTTCGCATTCGCGCAGATAGCGGTAATGCGCCACATCCATGACGACGAAGCGCTCCTTGCCGCGTACCGAGATCGCGGCCTCAGGCTCGCTGGCCAGCGCCGCCTCGATGGCTGAGACCCCTTTTGTTTTCAAATCGTTGGCGCTAATCGTGCTCATTATCGTACTCCAGATAGTGCGATTGATGATGTGATTATGCGCCGCCTTGCGGTGAGGGTCAATTTTCGGTTTGGCGTTCAGCTGACCGCGTGGGCACAAAGACGTGCCCACCCTACTTGGCTGGCAATTTACGACAGAAAACGCACGGGTCAAACTCAAACGGCTATACCCGACATTTGATGCGTGACACGACACTAGATATTTTTAGCCTGCGTAGGGCGGATTAGCGTAGCGTAATCCGCCGAATGGATTCCAACATACGGCGCAATGCCCGCTGGTTATTGCACCCTACGCGGGCTGTCACAATTTAATATTGGCGACAATAGCAATCGCGAAAACCTCGGCCATACTTAAGCATCGTGATACCGCCCGCTCCGGCTGCGATAAGCAAAGCTGTATCGCCAGTTTTGCTGATTGCGTCTATGTTCGCTCCAGACTTCAGTAACATGTCAATTGATTCGATCACTGGAGCCGTATCCAATGTCGAGGGGGGACTATCATATTGAACGCTTGAGAAAGTGTTTTCGTTCTGGATTCTTTGGAACTCCTCATATAGCTGCCTTCTGGAGCCCTCATTCGGAAACAAGTCATGTTCTAACAAAAGATCAGCCAACTCCTTGCACTGTGAGTGGCGAGCTCGTGACTTTAAGAAAAGCGCCACATCTTCAAATTCTGACGATAGGCATGGTAGCGGGGAACCTGCATCGATGAGCATCTTGCAAAGACTCGCATTTAGCTCTAATACCGTGTGATCAATGGGCCTAAGTCCCTTAGCGCTCTTCTGCTCAAGATTGCCCCCTTTTTTCATTAGCAGTTGCAAAAGTCCCCGATTCTTATATATGCAGGCCCAATGCAGAGCAGTGTTGCCTTGATAATCAACGTCATTAACATCAATTCCAGCGCTTAAGCATAAACTCGCAATTTTTTCCGAGTTTGGACGAAAATCTCCAAAATCGACCTCTTCTGGGCTGTCACGTAATATCCCCCAGCGCTGGCTTGTATTCGATGAGCTTGCGGCGCTGAGATGAAGCGATGTTGCGCCCTGACGATTTCTGATCCGATGGTTGGCACCTCTGGACAGCATCGCGTCGAAAATCAACTCCGATATTCCCACGGCCCAATGCAGTGGAGTTTCGTCATACTCTGTAACTGCGCGAACACTTGCCCCTCGTGTAAGCAAGCTTTTCGCGACATCCACGCACCCGTTAACCACAGCAAAATGAAGCGGTGTAGCGCCTTCACAATTATTTTTTGGACCTTTCTGTGCTTTTGAAACGGGTACACTTGCATTCACGCCTGCATCAAGCAGTTGTATAGCGCGGTTATTGTCTCCTGCCCATGCTGCAGAGTGAAGCACAGAAAAACCAAAGTCGTCTATTTGACAAAAATTATCCACCTTGGCTATAGGCTCCAATTGCGCACGATGACTTGCCGCCATGGCGACAAGCACATCCATTAGTGATTGCCCAAGCATTTGTGCTTGCATCGACGCATTCTTGTGCCACGTCGCGATGCCATAGGGCACCAAGATCTCATGGTCTACAACGCCTCGGCTTGGAGCAATCTCCAAAGCAAAGCCGACATTATTGCCCTTAGAAGTCTGGCCAGTTCCCACCAACACAGTAGCACCAGGAGTACGGGCAAGGCTTACGTCATCGTAGGCTCCGAACATCACGGAACTGGATTCGATGCCATGCTCTTCAAACCATGGCTTGGCCAAATCAAAAGCACTGAATGCTCTGTTAGCCCGGCCTTTCTTAGTTTTCGAGCGCATGGAAAAGAAAATCCAAAGTGCAACAATAACGACCACCCCCCACCAGAACTCGGACATTTCAATCCTCCGGCAACTTAGCGAACGTAGACGGGAAAAACACGGTATGTGTTGGCAGAATTTGTCGCATAAGCTGAGATGTTAATTTCACAAAGAATCTCGGATTTTTTTGTTTGTCTTTTTAATGTTATCTTTTGCCTTTTTTCGAATCATCTCAAGCTCCTTGATAAGCTGATCTATCGCATAATCGACCTCACTATCAGTCGCCAGTTGTGCGGTCAGCGCTACACTTCCGTCATTTAGGCGAAAGTGCCCATTCAATACTATGTTAACCATCTGGTTACCTGGCATATCGCCTTTTTTCCATTCGTCCAAAATCCCAATTACTCTAAACTTTCCTTGCATCTTTATCTCCCTCGTACATTACGAATGATGCATGCATGGCGCCACTTTCCCCGTTCAAGTAACACGGGGGGCTACGGATACATTGGATTGATTATAGCCACAATTCACTATCGGTATCACGGCTAAAAATATCTAGGCATTTTGGACGGCCTGTTCTCTGGTTCGAGTCCGGGTCGGCGAGCTAGCCACAGCTCGAATGCTAAGTGTTGGCATATTCCAGCCTATGCATTCACTTATTGTCAGCCTTTATCCAGGCTACCGCTAATGATGCGCACATCCCGCTGCGGGTAGGGAATCTCGATGCCTGATTCCTGGAACTTGCGCCAGATTTCCAGGTTGATGTCGGATTTCAGGTTGAGCTGGCCTTCTTCCGGGTCGTTGATCCAGATGCTCATTTCCAGGTCGATACCGTTGTCGCCGAATGACTTCAGATAGACCTTGGTTTCCGGGTCGGCAAGCACCCTTGGCTGCTTGACGGCGGCTTCCTTCATGATCGCCATGGCACGCTCGAGATCGCTCTGGTAGCTGATCTGCACCGGGATGCCGACGCGGATCTGGCGGTTGGTATAGGAATGGTTAATGACCGTGGAACTGATCAGGGTTTCGTTGGGGATGATCGCCTCGGTGCCGTCCAGTCCCTTTAATACCATATAGCGGGCTGTCAGTTGTGAGACAGTGCCGAAACGGCCGTCCACGGTCAGGGAGTCGCCCGGATGGATGGATCGGTCGATCAGGATGATGAAGCCGCTGACGTAGTTGCTGGCGATTTTCTGCAGGCCGAAGCCGATGCCTACGCCCAGCGCGCCGCCGAATACCGAAAGCACGGTGATGTCGATGCCTGCCAGCGGCAGGGCGACCATGATGCCGAGCACGACCAGAACGGCGCGGACCAGCTTGGACAGCACCACGCGCAAATTCATGTCCAGATCTTCCGCGGCCATCAGCCGGTTTTCCAGCGTTCGTCCCAGCCACATCGCCGCCAGCACGGTGACGAGAACCGACAGGATGCCGCTCAGAATAACGAGCAGCGAGATTTTCTGCCTGCCGACATGGAAGCTGAGTTCGTCCATGGCGTCGAGGATTTCGGGAAGAAATCCGGTGAGATGCAGGGCCAGCCCGACCCAGATTGCGGTGGCAATGAAGCGTTCGGAATTATGCAGCCAACCGCTCGGGGCGAAGATTTGGCGCAGGATGTAGACGGCAAGGCGAACCAGCGCCAAGGCCAGCAGGAGGGGGACGGCGACATTCAGCAGATTAATGGAGTGCCAGTTCTTGAGTACGGTCTTTCCGATTACCACCAGCAGCAGCGCGATCAGCGGAAAAGCCACCCGGGTAACCCCGCCCAAACCGAATTTGATTGCGCCTTCCGACTTGGGCAGGCGGCTTCTCAGCCAGCGGTTGAAGCCCCAGGCCAGCGCCAGGCTGAATAGCAGCACAGCCAGTTGCCACATGATCGTGGTTTGTTCCAGGTCGGAAAAGAATGCCGTCAGCAGATTGCGGGTATCGTGGGGCATGGGGTGGTTTGAACAAGAGTGAGAGGGCTAAATTCTAGCATGGCCGGAGAGTTGCTTTAACCTAGAAAAATCTATTGAAACGCAGAGGACGCAGAGGACGCGGAGGAATTCAAATGCTTGACGTAAGAAACTCACCTGATGGGTGACTCAGCATAACTTGGCAATGCCTTATTTTGCGAGTTGGGCGAATAGGTTCAAGCAGGGATGCGAAGCAACTCGCGACAAGTCGCCCATCCCCGCTTACCCTGTTTTCTCAGCGTCCTCAGCGGTGAATCGCCGTTTAACAGCCTGTTAAAGAAGACCATGCTTTTGATCTACAGCCACTTTTTTCTGCGGAAATAAACCTGCATCGAAATGCCTACAGCAGCCATCAGCAGCAGCACCGCCGGGTAGCCCCAGGTCCATTCCAGCTCCGGCATGTGTTTGAAGTTCATGCCGTAGACGCCGGCGAGGAAGGTGAGCGGCATGAAAATGGTGGCGATCACGGTGAGCATGCGCATGACCGAATTCATGCGGTTGCTGACGCTGGACAGGTAGATGTCGAGCAGGCCGGTGGCGAGGTCGCGGAAGGTTTCCAGCGTGTCGATGATGTGGATGGTGTGGTCGTAGATGTCGCGCAGGTAAATCCGCGAAGTTTGCTCGAAGAATGGCGATTCGCCGCGTTCCAGCGCACCGATCACGCTGCGGAAGGGAAGGATGGCCTTGCGCAGGAAGATCAGTTCGCGGCGGAGCTTGTGGATTCTTTGCAGGGTGTTGGGCGTGGCGTTGATGACGACTTCCTCCTCGAGGGCATCGATTTCTTCTTCCCGCTTTTCCAGTACCACGAAATAGTGGTCGACGACCGCATCGAGCAGGGCATAGGCGAGATAATCCGCCCCGGCCTTGCGGATGAACCCCTTGCCGCTTTTGATGCGCTCCACGATGGGTTCGAACATGTCGCTTTTCTGCTCGCGGAAGGACAGCACGAAATTCTTTCCCAGGATCAGGCTCACCTGTTCGGCGGCGATCTCACCCTGGCCGTTGATGGACAGCATTTTCATCACGAGGTAGACGTAATCGCCGAAGTCCTCCATTTTCGGGCGCTGGTCGGTGTTCATGATGTCTTCCAGCACCAGCGGGTGCAGCCCGAAACAGTCGCCGATCTTCTGAAACAGCTCGGTCTGGTGGATGCCGTCGACGTTGACCCAGGTGATGCCCGTGGACGCCCTGGCGGCGCAGTATTCCTCGGCGGCCTCGGTTTCCTTGTCGAAAAAACTGGATTCGTCGTAATTGATCAGCCTGATCCGGATTTTTTCGCTGCGCTTCTTCCCGATATGAACCAGCGTGCCTGGCGGCAGGCCGGCTTTTTTCGATCTTTTGGCGAATTTCGGCATGTTTTCTCCGTGATGTTCCGCGCGCTCAGGCGCCCTGGCAAGATACTCGCCGCGAGGGGTGGGCGCAAGAAATGGCTGAGGACCTCCCGTTCGGTTTAGACGGGCTTAGCAGCCTGCCTGCGCGCGAGACGAAGGGCAAGCAGGAAACTGGCCGCCACGCTTGCGATCACGGCGATGCCCAGCGCCATTTCGTGGCCATCGCTGTGGGCCGCGATGCCGGGGTAAAAATATTTGGCGATGCCGAACAGGCCGATCAGCATGCTCAATCCGCCTACCGCAAGGCCCATGACCCGCGAGGCGACGAGCGCACGCTTGTCGGCGCGGCTGAGCAGGCGGGAAATCCACAGGCCGTTGATGCCGTCGGTGGCGATCATGCCGAGCATGAACGCCATGCCGAGTGCGACCGAAAAGAGCCATCCCGCCATGCTGGAGGCGGTCAGCGAAAACAGCGCCGTCTGGCTGAGCGTATCGAAGGAAAGCGCGAATAATGCGCCGACGAAGGCGATCAGTGCCGGATGGCTGGCTTGGCCCAGTTTTCCCAGCCAGCGGCCCTTGAGCCCGGCCATTCTGACCACCTCCCCCGGCGCGGCCTTGAACACGGCGGCGAGATTCACGCCGCCCAGTGCCAGCAGGAACAGGATGGAGATCCAGGCGCCGAGGTCTTCCAGCCAAACCGGGACGTGCCAGCGTTGGGCGAGGATGCCGACCAGCACCGCAACTGCCATGACCACGATGCCGTGGCCGAGGGAAAACAGGAAACCCGACCAGCGCGACAAACGCGGTCTGTCGCCGGCGGCGTTGAAGCGGGTCAGGCCGTCAATCACGGCGAGATGGTCGGGATCGAGGCCATGCTTCATTCCCAGCGCGAATACCAGCGCCAGCAAAGCCAGCCAGTCATTGGACAGGTGCGCCATGGATCGACCCTTTCTGATTCTGAGCGAGGCGGGTTACGTCACTAAAATCATAATAACATTATAAACCTAGTAGTCAGTCATATTGAAACCGGTGGACAATCTCGTCATTCCGGCGAAAGCCGGAATCCAGAAAAATCAACAACCTGGACACCGGCTTTCGCCGGTGTGACGGTTCAACTCATCCATGCTTTTCACCGTGACTGACTACTAGAAACCGCAGTTGACCGCTTCGCTAGACTCTCAATGCCATGATTATATTAAATTTCTTCGTAAGTTATGGGTTCGCCCGTTTGGTGAGGCCGCTACGGGGTGGATTGCACGATTTTTGCGGCGCATGGCGGCGTTGTCTCGCCGGAGCGAGCAGCTTTGCTGCCACTCCCGGCGGGGATGCCCTTTACGGGTGCAACTCCTTGGAATGGAGTAACCATTCCGCGTCGTTGCGCCTTGCCCTGCGCCCCAAAAATCGCACACTCCACCCCGTCCAACCGCGGTTTCTAGGTTAAATAATGTCTAATCCAGCGCCTTACGCCGTATAATCAGCCCGGTCAAACGCATCGCTTTGCCTTTTTCAAGCACAATAAAATGGCTTTCACCGGGAAAACCTTTTTCACACAACGGCCGGTTCAATGGGCCTCCGCTTTGGTGCTGGGGGCGCTCACCGTTTCCGGCTTCGCGCCGGATTACCTGGCCTTCCTGCCCCTGCTGACGCTGGCGGCGCTGTTCCTGCTTTTTGCGCACGCGCCTTCACGCCTTTCCGCGGCCTATACCGGTTTCGCCTTCGGGCTGGGTTTCTTCGGCGCCGGGGTGAGCTGGGTGTATGTCAGCATACACGAGTTCGGTGGCATGCCGATGGCGCTCGCGGTCGCGGCAACGCTGCTGTTCTGTGCCGTGCTGGCCCTGTTTCCCGCGCTGGCAGGCCTGTTGCAGGCCGGCCCCGGCGGGGCGACCAGGCGGCGGGCGCTGCTCCTGATTCCGGCCTTGTGGGTGCTGATGGAATGGGTGCGGGGATGGATAATGACCGGTTTCCCCTGGCTGGCGCTGGGCTATTCCCAGGTGCCGGCGAGCCCTCTTGCCGGTTTCGCGCCGCTGCTCGGGGTGTATGGGGTGTCGCTGGCGAGCGCGCTATGCGCGGGGGCGCTGGCGCTGGTGGCGGACACCTGGCTGCGCAGGCAAAAGGGAGGCGGGCGCGACCTGCTGCCAGCCGCGCTGATATTGGCGCTGGCCGTGGCCGGCTTTGCCCTGAAGCAGGTCGAATGGGTCAGGCCGGACGGCTTGCCGGTGAAGGTCAGCCTGCTCCAGGGCAATATCCCGCAGGAGCTCAAATGGCGCGAGGACAAGGCGAAAAGCACGCTGGACACGTATCTTTCGATGACGCTGCAGAGCACGGGGCGCCTGATCGTGCTGCCGGAAACCGCGCTGCCGATGTTTCTCCATCAGTTGCCGCTGCCTTATCTCGAAATGCTGGCGGGGCAAGCGCGCAAGCAGGACGGCGATGTCCTCGTCGGCGTGCCGGAGTATTCCGGGCAGCGGGCGTATTACAACAGCGTGATCAGCGCCGGCAGCGGGCCGGTGCAGGTCTACCGCAAGCACCATCTGGTGCCGTTCGGCGAATATATTCCGCTCAAGCCGATTTTCGGCTGGGTTATCCATGTGCTGCACATTCCGCTGTCGGATTTCTCCCGCGGGGATGAAGTCCAGCCCCTGCTGCAGGCGGCAGGGCAGAAGGTCGCGATGGCGGTGTGCTACGAGGACGTGTTCGGCGAGGAGATGATACGCCAGTTGCCGCAGGCATCCATGCTGGTCAACGTCAGCAACGATGCCTGGTTCGGCGATACACTCGCGCCCTGGCAGCATCTCCAGATTTCCCAGATGCGCGCGCTGGAAACCGGGCGCACCATGCTGCGCGCCACCAATACGGGGATTACCGCCATCATCAACCAGCGCGGCGAGGTGGTGAAGCGGGCGCGCGAATTCACGGCCGTCCGGCTGGAAGGCGAGGCGCAGGGCTTTGCCGGCGCGACGCCTTATGTGCAATGGGGTAATGCGCCCGTGCTGGGACTGCTGGGATTGTTGTTCGCCGGAAACTGGCTGGCGGGCCAGGCCGTGTCTGCCCGAGCCAGGAGTAAACCGGGGCGGCGCAATTGACGGCGCAGTGGCATTGCTACCTGCTGGAATGCGCCGACGGCACGCTGTACACCGGCATCACCAACGACCTGGAAAAGCGCCTGGCGGCGCACAACAACGGCACGGCCTCGAAGTACACGCGCAGCCGTTTGCCGGTGCAACTGGTCTACGCCGAGCCCCATGCGGACCGTGCCGCCGCCTCCCGGCGCGAGATGGCGGTCAAGCGCTTGCCGCGCACCACCAAATTGGCCTTGTTGCGCTACAATTCATCCTAAGTAGTCAGTCATGTTGAATTTGCGTGATTTTCTTGTAGGGCCGAATTCATTCGGCCAACTGTGCGAATGAATTCGCACCTACAAAGAACGTACAGTCATTTTAAGTTGACTGACAACTAGTAGTCAGTCACGGTGAAAAGCATGGATGAGTTGAACCGTCACACCGGCGAAAGCCGGTGTCCAGGTTGTTGATTTTTCTGGATTCCGGCTTTCGCCGGAATGAGTGCGCCCGTAAAGGCGTCACATCTGCACGGTGGAAGTCCGTGTCGGAGTAAGCCAAGACTCCGTAGCCGAAGGTAACTGCGTCACTGTGAAGAGGGGTGGAGAGCAACCGGAAGCGAACTGGCGGTCCGCAGGATAACGAACTCGATTCGGCGGGGTGCGACGACGAGCCTGCTCATTCATGGCGAAGTCCGAAACTCGCCCGGCACGCTGATATTGGCGTGTAAAGCGATGCCGGGGCGCACCGCGTGGTTGGAGGCGAAACGTTGGGAAGGTGTGACGAGATAAGCGGGGAGACCTGCCGCCCGAGGTGACGGGAAGCAGGAGTCAGAGCCTTCGTAGTACCGCAAGGTTGAAAAGCAGACCAAGGCGAAACAGCCGGGAAACTGGCGTCATGCTGGGGGGCGAACCCTGGAGCCTAAACTCATGCAGAGGCAGCCGGAAAAGCGCGGAATAGGAAAGCCGCGCCGAGGAAAGGGAGGCAGGAAAGTGGAAGCGGGAAAGACAGAGAGAACGAAAGCGTGAGCGAGAAAGCGGAAGTGCCTGCAAGGGCTAAACAAGCTGAAACTGCCCCACCCGAATGGGAGTGGGTAGATCGTAACATCTGGACGGAACGCATGTTGGCGGCACTGGGTAACGGCGTCAAAGGAAACAAATGGTTCAGCTTGATCGACAAAGTCTATCGCCCGAGCACCCTC
>JAJYXP010000061.1:22676-80072 GCA_021801705.1 Pseudomonadota bacterium | reverse complement strand
AGCGTTTTGACCAACTCCGCACAATAAGCTTCAAATCGCGATTCAAAACCCCGGCTCATGCTGTATCCCTCGCTCGTAACTTTGATCCTTGGCATTGTTGCATATTTTTTAACACAGTAGAACTAGTGTCTAATTGCACAAGTCTTGCTATATTCGGCCGGTCTTTGACGCGGCTGGCTTTGTCGCCAATCCTCGCCATAGAGCGGCTATGGCTGCGGTTGCCTTCGCGCCATCCGCGCCAAATCCTCGGCCTCGATATTGACGCAGACTTATGCAATTAGACACTAGAAACCGCAGTTCACCGCAGAGGACGCAGAGGAAAAACAAGGCATTGGCAAGTTATGCTGAGCCACCCGCCAGGTGAGTGCGTTTCACTCCAAGCATTTGAATTCCTTTGCGTCCTCCGCGGTTCAATAGCTTTTTCCAGTTTTATAGAGATATTCTACGGGTTGAGCTGGCGGTAAACCAACTTCGCCACCCGTAGCAGCTCGGGCTTGTCCAGATCGCCCGACAAGGCGTAACCGAACGGCCCGTCGATCCAGTAAAACACGCCGACATTGTTCTCCCGCGCGTAGCGGAACGCGGTTTCCCGGCTGCCGCCGGCGTCGGTGCGCACATACAGGGTAAGGCGCTGGCCGCGCCCGTCCTGGTACATGAACTGCGCCGCCGGCCCTGCGGTGCCGGGCAGCAACCGGCCGCCGACCAGATCGTAACCGGTTTCGCCCAGATGCGGCACCTTGACCGATGCCCCCAGGCGCTTCGACAGCCAGGCTGCCAGATGCGCCTCCTGATCCGCGCCCACCTCCACCGGATGGCGCACTTCCGGCGTGTACACCACATGGGCCACGGCCGCCTGGCGGACGAGCGCCATGCTGGAGGCGCCCGGGCGCGCTTCCTGCGCGCCGTGCAGGAACCAGCCCAGCGTGCCGCCGACCGCGATCCAGGCCAGCACCGCGGCATGGCGCAGCACCGGCATCATCCTCCAGGGCTGGCGTTCCCGGCGCCGCAGGCGCTGCGGTATCGGCTCGTCCAGCACCGGATCGAACAAGGCGTGCAAGGCCTCGTTCTGCCGGCGGTACGCTTCCATCCGCTCGGCATCGGCGGGATGGGCCGCCAGCCACGCCTCCACCTCGGCACGGCGGCGCTCGTCCAGTTGACCGTCGGCATAGGCATGCAATTCGGATTCGTTCAGCATCGGCTCACTCATTTCACCACCCTCAAGGCCGGGACGGCGGCGCCCGCCATGATCTGGCGCAGGCGCTCGCGCCCGCGCGACAGGCGCGACATCACCGTACCGACCGGCACCTCCAGAATTTTCGCCACCTCCTCGTAGCGCATTTCCTCCAGCCCGACCAGCAGCAGCACCTCGCGCTGCTCCTGCGGCAGACAGGCGAGCGCCGCATGCACATCCCGGAGCTGGAGTCCATCCTCCTGAGTGGCACGCGCCGGCATCTGCAGCGCGTCATCCCCCAGCGGCAACAGGGCCGGTGCGGCACTATTTTTTCTGATACCGTTCACATGAACATTATGCATGATGGAAAACAGCCAGGCGCGCAGGTCGCTGCCGCGCCGCCACAGGTGGAACTTTCCCCAGGCACGCTCCAGCGTGTCCTGCACCAGGTCGTCGGCGCGAGCACGCTCCCCCGCCAGCGCCCTGGCGTAGCGGCGCAGGCGGGGAATGTGCTCCTCGATCTGGCGATCGATCTCGCTCAAGGGCTTTCCTTTGATGGACAAATGGCTAGCCTAGTAGCCTGTCATGTTGAATTTGCGTGATTTTCTTGTAGGGCCGAATTCATTCGGCCAAAAATGTGCGAATGAATTCGCACCTACAAAGAACGTACAATCGTTTTAAGTTGACTGACAACTAGGGCAGCGGCGCCGGGTGAGTAAAGACGTAATCCTTGTCCTTCACCGGCGTGTGGCAGCCAAAGCATTCCTGGACAAACGAAGCGTCCTTGCCGTATGGCTTGAGATCCTTGCCCACCCAGCGGGCGAAACCCCAGCCGCCGGTGGCTGCGTACTTGGCGGAATCCTTGACCATGAATTCCGCCTGGACGAAGTCCTTCGGCACGGTCGCCGTGGCCCAGCGCTCGTCGGTCTTGACGCTCCATGCAAGCTTGGCGAGAATTGCTCCGTCCGGCCAGGGATTGACCTTGCCCTCGCGGGCAGCACGCACGGCCACTTCGTTGCCGAGGATCACCCGCAGTTGATTCTTGTCGGTACGAAATGAAGGCGAGATCAACTGCCAGTTCTTGTAGCCCTCGGGCAGGGAGATATCATTGGGCGCAGGCTGCGCGGCCTGGGCTCCCTGGGCGACGGCGCCCAGGAGCAATCCGCAAAGAATTTTTTTCATCTTGCTTACCTCCTCAGCAATTATCAATAACCCAGCGCCAGTTTCGGGTCGATCTGCCACACTTCGTTGACCAGCTTGCCTTCGCGGTAAACCAGCACGTAGCGCACCTTGATCGCCGCCTTGCCCTTGAATTCGACATTGGCGGTGACGGTGCTGCCCTTGGGATTGGCGCTTTCTTCCAGCTTGGCGACGGTCACTTCGAGCGGTACGTTGGCCTTGACGAACTTGCCCCAGGCTTCGCGGATCTTGTCGCTGCCGGCATAGGCACCATCGAGCGGGCCGCCCACCCATTGCAGGGCGGCGTTGTCGGCGTAGCCTTGCATGATCTGCTCCACATTGCCGGCGGCAATCGCCTTGAAGTGGGTGTTGGCATCGTCGGCAGGGCCGGCGAAAGCGGCGGCGGAAAGGGAAAACAGAACCGCAGCGGCGGCGAGGGTGCGAGTCGAACTGATCATGGTCTTGCTCCTGTTGGTTGAAAAAACGGGGACTACACCCACGTAAACAGCCTCGGCCGGCAATTTATTCCCGCGTCACAAAAATATTTTTTCAACCCGGATTGTCCATGTATGGACAATCCGGGTTCAAGTGAGCAACACCGCGACGATGCCGCTCAGAAAAATACCGTCGAAAGTACCCGCCCCGCCTATCGATGCAAACGGCGCACCCATCTTGCGGATGTCGCCCAGGCGCGAAATATCGGCCCCGATCAGCACCCCCAGCGTGCCGCTGATGTAGGCGAGCGGCGCGCTCTGTTGCGGATCGATGACCAGCGCGGTGACTGCCGCCATGATGGGCGCGACGAACATGGGAATGCCTATCCCCACACCCGGCATCGGCCGGCTCGCCAGGCGACAGACCAATGCCACTATGCCCACCGAGCCCATCACCGTAAGCAGGTTGAGGGGGTTATGCAGCAGCAGGTAAACCGAAAAGGCAAACGGTACCAGGCACCCCCCGACGTTGACCGCGACTACAGTCTTGCCGGTGAACTTCATCCGCGGCAGGCGCAGCAGGCTGCGAAATGGTGCCGGTAGCGGGGGCGGCGGCCCTTCCGACTTGACGGTGAACAGCGGCAGGTTGATCAGGCTGCCGATCAGCGAGGATGACAGCAGCAGTATGGCGGAATCGGGCGACAGACCGAGTTTTTCAAACGCCAGGGTGAGGGCGCCGATCTGGATGAAGGCCGCCAGCAGGCCCAGTGCGGCCAGCAGCAGCGCCAAATAGAGCGGCGAGAAAGGCATGTCGCCTCCTAGAGCAAAAAAAGAGTGGCCAGGCCCAGGAAAATGAAGAATCCGCCGCTATCGGTCACGGCGGTGATCATCACGCTGGAGCCCACCGCCGGATCGCGCCCGAGCTTGTGCATGAACATCGGGATCAGCACGCCCATCAGCGCCGCCAGCAGAAGATTGAGTATCATCGCGCCGGTCATCACCACCCCCAGCGCGGCGTTACGGTAGAGGAAATAGGCAATCAGGCCGATGACGCTGCCCCAGATCAAGCCGTTAACCAGGCTGACTTTTGCTTCCTTGAGAAACAGCTTGCGCAGGCCGCTGCCATGAATTTGCCCCAGCGCCAGGGCGCGCACGATCATGGTGGTGGTCTGGTTGCCCGAGTTGCCGCCGATACCGGCAACGATGGGCATTAACGCCGCCAGGGCGACGATCTTCTCGATCGAGCCCTCGAACATGCCGATCACGCGCGATGCGATGAATGCCGTCACCAGATTGACGGCCAGCCAGGTCCAGCGGTTCTGGATACTTTTCCACACCGTGGCGAACAGGTCTTCTTCCTCACGCAAGCCCGCCAGGGACAGCATTTCGCTGTCCGACTCCTCGCGAATGAAGTCCATCACCTCGTCCACCGTCAAACGGCCCACCAGTCTGTTGTTGGCGGCCACAACCGGGGCGGTGACAAGGTCGTAGCGCTCGAACGCCGACGCCGCTTCGCCGGCATCGTCCTCGGGCCGGAAGGTCACCGCTTCCTCGGCCATCACCGCCGCCACGCTCGCCTCCGGATCATGCACCAGCAAACGCTTGAGGGGCAGGACTCCGCGGAATTTGTCGTCGCGGTCGACCACGAACAGTTTGTCGGTATGGCCCGGCAGCTCGCCCAGGCGCCGCAGGTAGCGCAGCACGACTTCCAGGCTGATGTCGTCGCGGATGGTGACGATATCGAAATCCATCAGCGCGCCGACCGTGTCCTCCTCGTAGGACATCGCCGATTGCAGGCGGCTGCGGTTCTGCGTATCCATCGCCACCATCAGCTCATGCAGCACGTCCTGCGGCAGGTCGGGCGCGAGATCGGCGATCTCGTCCGTATCCAGGTTTTCCGTGGCGGCGATGAGTTCCTCGCTGTCCATCGTGGCAATCAGCGATTCGCGTACCGCGTCGGACACTTCCAGCAGAATGTCGCCGTCGCGCTCGGCCTTGACCAGATCCCAGACCAGCAGGCGCTGCTCGAGCGGCAAGGCTTCGAGAATGTAGGCAACGTCGGCGGGATGCAGATCATCCAGTTTCTTGCGCAGCTCGACCAGATTCTGCCTGTGCACCAGGGTTTCCACCAGCTCGTGGCGGGGCATCTCCTGTTTGTGGACGAGCCCTTCCACCAGATGATGCTTGCGCAATAACTCGATCACCTGTTGCAAGACCTCTTGCAGGCTTTCCTGAATCTTGCTTGGTTCGATTCCCGACATGCCGTTATCCTTTTGTTGCATACGATCTTTCACGGGCTTTAGCATACGATCTTTCATCCGCTGGTAGTTTCCCCTACACTCCCCTGCGGGTCGCATAGGACAAGAGCGGATAGAAAGTCGGAGTCCCTGTATGGGACACACGATTCCGCATGGGCGTTCCCTACGTTCCCCTGTGGGGCGCATAGGTCAAGAGCCCGTAGAAAGCAGGAGCCTCCTTGTCTCGCCGTGGCCGCTGCAAAGCAGGGGAACCCGGCAGTGGCGCCCCTCGCGGGCGGGGCGGCGCATCATGGGGCTATGCGTATCACAGGAAAAAGGGGGAAGTCGAAAGATGCCGGCCAGTGCCGGCGAGGTCGCGCTTGAGCCCGTTTTTCCGCTGTTTTCCAGCGGAAAAACCGTCAAGGCCTAAGAGGCGCTGGTGGGATAACCGCTAGAACAAAAAATGTGGAGCAAAACCCTTACAACTATAACTGTCCAAGGTGACGACCCTTGATGATGAAAACATGCGAATTTTAATCGCCGCGGGGAAGTACTGTCAATTTCTGCACATTACGATTGCGTATGGATTGCGGCTCATGGAGGATTCCCCTGACGGGGGGTTACGGCGCCTGGACCTGATTCATGCGCGCCAGGATGACGGCGGTCTGCCTCTCCAACCCGCGTGAATTTCGGTGAGTGTCGTAATAGCGCGGCCTGGGCACCATGGCGGCCATTCTCGCAGCCTGTTCGGCGCTCAAATTCGCCGCGCTGGTTTTGTAGTAGTGGCGCGCGGCCGCTTCGGCGCCGAACACGCCGTTACCCCATTCAATGACATTGAGGTAGATCTCCAGGATGCGGCGCTTGCCCATCATCTGCTCCAGCATCAGGGTGACCGCCGCTTCCTCGGCCTTGCGCCAGGGTGTGCGGCTGCCGGACAGGAACAGGTTCTTGGCCAGTTGCTGGCTGATGGTGGAACCGCCGGCGACGATCTTGCCCTTTTTCAGGTTCTTCTCGTAGGCTTTCTGTATGCCTTCCCAGTCGAAACCCTCATGGTCGAGGAACTTCGAATCTTCCGCCGCGATCAGCGCACGCTTGAGGTTCATGGAAATCCGGTTGTAAGGCACCCACTGGTGGCGCAGCCCTGCCTCGGGATTCTTTCCCTGCAGGACTTCCAGCCTCTGCGCCATGAAAGCGCTGGTTGAGGGGTTATGATCCACCCACCACCAGATGTGCGCGAAAATCCACAACTGGTAGAGCAACACCGCCGCGACGAGCAAGGCCACGCCGCGCCACAGCCAGCGCCACAGGGTGCTCAACATGAGCAGATCACTTGGCCGCAAAAAGGCGCAAAAATCACAAAAATTCTCATCGTTAATTGAGTATCCTCATTTTTTTTCGTTTGTGCTTTCTGTGCTTTTTTGTGGCTATAGCTGTTTAAGTTTGGCAATCACCGCTGAGGTTTGCGGGCGCACGCCGCGCCACAGGAAAAATGATTCCGCCGCCTGTTCGACCAGCATGCCGAATCCGTCAGCCAGGTGCGCCGCGCCATTCTGCCGCGCAAATTGCAGAAAAGGCGTCAGCCCCTTGCCGTACATCATGTCGTAGGCCAGGGATCCCGCCGCAAACACCCCTTCCGGCAGGGGAGGGAGCTGATCGCTCAGGCTGCTGGAAGTGGCGTTGATCACGATATCGAATTGACGCTTTGCCAGCCGCGCATAATCGCCTCCTTCGAGCGGGCCGTAGGCCGCGAAGTGCCGCTCCAGAACGAGCGCCTTTTCCGGGGTGCGGTTGGCGATGGCCAGCTCCCCCGGTTTCTGCAACAGCAGGGGAAGCAGCACGCCGCGGGCCGCGCCGCCCGCGCCCATCAGCAGCACACGCTTGCCCGCGATGGGAATTCCCCTGTTTTCGGCTATATCCCGCGTCAGTCCGGCACCGTCTGTGTTGTCGCCCAGGATGGTCCCATCCTCCTCGAATTTCAGGGTATTCGCGGCCTCCGCCAGGCGTGCGCGCTCGGTCAGCCGGGATGCCAGTTTCCAGGCTTCCTGCTTGAACGGAACGGTCACATTCAACCCCTTGCCGCCCTCTGCCTGAAATTTTTTCACCGCCGCGGCAAACCCGTCCAGCGGCGCCAGGATGGCAGTGTATGCCATGTCCTGCATGGTCTGGCGGGCAAACTCGGCGTGAATCAGCGGGGACTTGCTGTGGGCGATGGGGTTGCCGATAACGGCGTAATGATCGGTCATAAGAATTTCACACTAAATGGCTTAGAATTATAAGGCAAAACCCCGCTGATTTGCGTATCATGTGTTTCCGAACTTGTTGCTTCTTAATCTGAAATTCGAGCAATGGCCCACCATCACCCCCATACCAATCCTCACGGCGGAATCCATCCTGAGCGGCATGTCCGCTTTCAGGCCGCGCAAAAGGTCACCTGGGTCAGCGTCGCCGTAAACGTGTTGCTGACCATCCTGCAAATCGTGGTCGGTCTCTTCGGCAAATCCCAGGCGCTGGTCGCCGACGGCCTGCATTCCCTGTCCGACCTGCTGTGCGATTTCCTGGTGCTGTTCGCCAACCGCCACGGCGCGCGCGACGCGGACGAAGAACACCCCTACGGCCACGCCCGCATCGAAACCGCCACCACCCTGGCCCTGGGCCTGATTCTGCTGGGTGTCGGCGGGGCGCTGTTGTGGGGCGCGGTGGTGCGCCTGCAAGACCCCGCCGCGCTGCATAAAGTTCACGTCGCCACACTATGGATCGCCATCCTGACCCTGGCCAGCAAGGAAGCATTGTTCCGCTACATGCTGCATGTGGCGCGCAAGCTGCGCTCGCAGATGCTCGAAGCCAATGCCTGGCATGCCCGGTCCGACGCCGCCTCGTCGCTGGTGGTGGTGGCCGGTATCGGGGGCAACCTGCTCGGTTTCACCTCGATGGACATCCTGGCCGCGGTTCTGGTTGCGGCGATGATCATACGCATGGGCTGGAAGCAAGGCTACCAGGCCATTTCAGAATTGATCGACACCAGCCTGGACAAGGACGAGGTGGATGCAATCCGCGCCACCCTGGCCGCAACGCCCGGCGTGCGCGGGGTGCACGAACTGCGCACCCGCCGCATGGGCGACCGCGCGCTGGTGGATGCGCATGTACTGGTCAACCCGCGCATCAGCGTCTCGGAAGGGCATTACATTGCCGAAAACGCCCGCGCACTGGTGCTCAAGCAGCATCATGCGCTTGATGTCATGGTGCATATCGATCCGGAAGACGATACTTCCGCAAAACCCAACCAGCATCTGCCCAATCGAGAAACATTGATAACTCATCTGGAGCAGCAACTCGGACAGGACTTGCCCAAGCCGGGAAAGGTGGTACTGCACTACCTGGACGGGAAAGCGGAAGCGGAAATCTTCCTCGCAGGCGACGTCAGCCAGGAGCAGATTAAAATCCTTAAAAATGCCATTAACCGCATGCTGCGCGAAGACCCGTTTTTTGTTGCCGTTCACTTGCACCAACAATACGCACCATAATAGTGCGTACCGCGCCTTTTTTGCACCATTCCGGTGCGTTAAGTTCGTGATTGGCTGCCCCCATCCCAACCTTCTCCCAGAGGGAGAAGGGGCAATTGTTAAAGGGCATTTGTTTTGATTGGCAGTTATGGCAAAATGGTTTTTTTTACGCTTTTGCTTGGCATGCTTCATGCTAGATTGCCCCCAGCGTCAAAATCCAGAACTCGCAGTGAATTTTGTAAACTTAGATAGTTAGGAGATAAAACATGGCGGTCGCCGACGTTTTGAAAATGATCAAGGACAACGAAGTCAAGTTCGTTGACCTGCGCTTTACCGATACCCGTGGCAAGGAACAGCACGTTTCCATTCCTTCCCATGTTGTGGATGAGAACTGGTTCGAGACCGGCCACGCGTTCGACGGTTCATCCATCGCCGGCTGGAAAGGCATACAGGCATCGGACATGCTGCTGATGGCCGACCCCGATACCGCCAACCTCGACCCGTTCTTCGACGAGTCCACCCTGATCATGTCCTGCGACGTGGTGGAACCTTCCGACGGCAAGGGCTATGACCGCTGCCCGCGCTCCATCGCCAAGCGCGCCGAAGCCTACCTGAAATCCACCGGCATCGGCGACACCGCCTACTTCGGTCCCGAACCCGAATTCTTCATTTTCGATTCCGTCACCTGGCATGCCGACATGTCCGGCGCCTCGGTCAAGATCGAATCCGAAGAAGCAGCCTGGTCCTCCAGCGAGAAGTTCGAGGGCGGCAATATCGGCCACCGTCCCGGCATCAAGGGCGGTTACTTCCCGGTTCCCCCGGTCGATTCCTTCCAGGACATCCGTTCCGCCATGTGTCTGGCGCTGGAAGAAATGGGCGTGCCGGTCGAAGTGCACCACCACGAAGTGGCGACCGCCGGCCAGTGCGAAATCGGCACCAAGTTCAGCACCCTGGTGAAGCGCGCCGACTGGACCCAGATCCTGAAATACGTGGTGCAGAATGTCGCCCACGCCTATGGCAAGACGGCCACCTTCATGCCCAAGCCCATCGTCGGCGACAACGGCTCCGGCATGCACGTCCACCAGTCGATCTGGAAAGACGGCCAGAACCTGTTCGCCGGCAACGGCTACGGCGGCCTGTCCGAAACGGCTCTGTTCTACATCGGCGGCATCATCAAGCATGCCCGCGCCCTGAACGCGATCACCAACCCCGGCACCAACTCCTACAAGCGCCTGGTGCCCGGCTTCGAAGCCCCGGTTATGCTGGCCTACTCCGCCAAGAACCGCTCCGCCTCGATCCGCATCCCGCACGTAGCCAATCCCAAGGGGCGCCGCATCGAAACCCGTTTCCCGGATCCCACGGCCAACCCGTACCTGTGCTTCTCCGCTCTGATGATGGCCGGCCTCGACGGCATCCAGAACAAGATCCACCCGGGCGACGCGATGGACAAGAACCTGTACGATCTGCCGCCGGAAGAAGAGAAGCTGATTCCGACCGTTTGTTCTTCCCTTGAGCAGGCGCTGGAATATCTGGACAAGGATCGCGAGTTCCTGACCCGCGGCGGCGTGTTCTCCAACGACTGGATCGATGCCTTCATCGAACTGAAGATGGAAGAAGTCACCCGCTTCCGCATGACCACGCACCCGGTCGAGTTTGCCATGTATTACAGCCTGTAATCTTACGGGGTGGCGGTTCGAAGAAGGGCGGGGCAACCCGCCCTTTTTTTCGTGCCCGCAAAATATTCCCGGGACATTGATAAAAATGAATATATCCCTTAAGCTGAACGTCATATGAGAAACAAGCTACTGATTTTTTCCTGCCTGATCCTGAGCCAGGCCGCCTACGCCGACATTTACAAGCTGGTGGATGAAAACGGCCGCGTCACCTATTCCAATGTCCCGATCAAAGGCGCCAAGAAGCTCAATCTTGAACCCATTTCCACGATCGCGCCGCCGAAACCGAAGCCCGTTGCCACACCGCAAAACTTTCCCCGCGTGGATAACGAAACCCAGAAAAAACGGGATGTATCGCGTCGCGGCATTCTGGAACAGGAACTGGCTAGCGAACAACAACTGCTGGAAGAAGCCAAAAAAGCTCTGGCCGAAGGCGAAGCCATTCGCCTGGGCAGCGAACGCAACTACCAGAAATACCTGGATCGGGTGCAAGGATTGAAGGACAACGTCAGCTTGCACGAAAAGAACATCGAAGCCCTGACCAAGGAAATCGCGGGCATACGCTAAGCCTCCATTCCTGGCGCGAGTCTTGCTAGACTGTGATGAAGACATTGCCCAGGAATACTATTTCGTGACACCAAACGCCTTCACCGGGTTGGAACATCTGGCCACCGCCGTGCTCCTGCTCAACCAGGACTTGCGCATTGCCTGGCTCAACCCGTCCGCGGAAAACCTGTTCAAGCTGAGCAGCAAGCACGTCACCGGCATGCCGCTGAAACAGGTTTTCGGTGACGCCGAAACGCTCCCCAAAGCCGTCGAATCGGCGCTGCTCACCAACGCCAGCTTCACCGAGCATGAAATCATGCTATCCACGCCGGGCAACCACACCCTGTCCGTCAGTTGCACGGTCACCCCGGTTGAAATCGGTGAGATCAGGCTGATACTCGAATTTCACCAAATCGACAAACAGCTCAAGATCGCACGGGAAGAGCGCATGCTGGTGCAACAGCAGGCCAATCGCGAACTGCTGCGCAACCTTGCGCATGAAATCAAGAACCCCTTGGGCGGCTTGCGCGGTGCAGCGCAACTGCTGGAACATGAACTGCCCCGTACCGGCCTGCGCGAATACACCCAGGTGATCATCCAGGAAGCCGACCGGCTGCAGAAGCTGATGGACCGGCTGCTCACCCCCAGCCACCTGCCGCACCTGCGCGCCACCAACATCCACGAGGTGCTGGAGCGGGTGCGCAGCCTCACCCTGGCGGAAACGCCGCGGGGAATCAGGATACGGCGCGACTACGACACCAGCCTGCCGGAACTCATCGCGGACCCGGAGCAACTGATCCAGGCGGTGCTCAACATCGTTCGCAATGCGGTGCAATCCATGCAGGGCAAGGGAGAAATCATCCTGCGCACCCGCATCGCCCGGCAAGTGACGCTGGCAAAAAAACGTTACCGCAAGGCCATTCAGCTTCAGATCATCGACAACGGGCCCGGCATTCCCGATGAGATCCGCGAGAAGATTTTTTATCCCCTGGTATCGGGGCGCGAAGGCGGCAGCGGCATGGGACTGACCCTGGCGCAGGCCCTGATCAACCAGCATCAGGGAACGATAGAATGCGACAGCCGGCCGGGTCATACCTGCTTTACGCTGCTACTGCCGCTGACAAATAATGAAGGAGTTCACAAATGAAAGCCGTCTGGATCATCGACGACGACCACTCCATCCGCTGGGTGTTCGAAAAGGCGCTGACACGGGAACAAATCGAATTCAGATCGTTCTCCAGCGCCCAGGAAGCGCTTAACGCACTGGAAACCGATACCCCGCAAGTAGTGGTCAGCGACATCCGCATGCCGGGAAAGTCCGGCCTGGAGCTGCTGCAGCAGTTGAAAGAGCGGCTACCCGACTTGCCGGTGATCATCATGACCGCCTATTCAGACCTGGACAGCGCGGTTTCCGCCTTTCAGGGCGGCGCGTTCGAATACCTGCCCAAACCCTTCGACGTGGACCACGCCGTCACACTGATACAGCGCGCACTGGAAGAAAGCATACGGCAGGCAGGCAAATCGGAGAGCGCCGAAGCGCCCCCCGAAATTCTCGGCCAGGCGCCGGCCATGCAGGAAATTTTCCGCGCCATCGGCAGGCTTTCCCAGTCCCACGTCACCGTCCTCATCAATGGCGAGTCGGGCACCGGCAAGGAGCTGGTGGCGCTCGCCCTGCATCGCCACAGCCCGCGTGCGGACAAGCCGTTCATTGCCCTCAACACGGCGGCCATTCCCAAAGACCTGCTGGAATCGGAGCTGTTCGGCCACGAACGCGGTGCTTTCACCGGGGCGCAAGCCCTGCGCCGCGGACGCTTCGAGCAGGCCGACGGCGGCACTTTGTTCCTGGACGAAATCGGCGACATGCCGCCCGAGCTGCAAACCCGTTTGTTGCGCGTATTGTCCGACGGCCAGTTTTACCGCGTCGGCGGCCACCAGCCGATCAAGGTCAACGTGCGCGTCATCGCCGCCACCCACCAGAATCTGGAACAGCGCGTCAAGGCCGGACTGTTCCGCGAGGATCTGTTCCACCGCCTCAACGTCATCCGCCTGCGCCTGCCCCCATTGCGCGAACGCGGCGAAGACATCCCTTTGCTGGCCAGGCATTTTCTGCAGAAAAGCGCGCTGGAACTGGGTGTGGAACCGAAGAAACTGTCGCCGTCAGCCTTGCGCTACCTCACCGCGTACAACTGGAGCGGCAACGTGCGCCAACTGGAGAATGTCTGTCACTGGCTGACGGTAATGGCACCGGGGCAGAACATCGAAATCACCGACCTTCCCCCGGACTTGCGCGAAGACCAGGTCACGGCCACCGGAAAAAGCTGGCGGGAAGCGCTGGGGCGCGAAGCGGAGACCGCATTCAATCGTGGCGAACAGGGTGTCATGGAGGGGTTCTCGCACGATTTCGAGAAAGAACTGATCGCCCGCGCCCTGAAGCACACCGGCGGAAAGCGCATCGAGGCTGCCCATCTGCTGGGCTTGGGGCGCAACACCCTGACGCGTAAAATTCAGGAACTCGGCCTGGAGCCGGGAGAAGCGCCGGAATAAAGGCGTGCTGCTTGGCCGGGGTTATAGCCGGCGGGAAACGGCTAAACCTCGACGATCACGGGGGCATGATCGGAAGGCCGCTCCTGCTTGCGCGCCTCCCTATCGATAACACAGGACTTGCAGGTCTTGGCCAGCGCGGCGCTGAGCAGAATGTGGTCGATGCGCAGCCCCATGTTGCGGCGGAAGGCGTTCATGCGGTAATCCCACCAGGTATAGGATTTTTCCGGCTGGTCGAAAAGGCGGAAGCTGTCGGTGAGACCGAGTTGCAGCAATTTCCGGAACGCCTCGCGCTCGGGCGGACTGAACAGCACCTGTCCTTCCCAGGCTTTGGGATCGTGGACGTCACGCTCCTCGGGGGCGATGTTGAAATCCCCCAGCACGACCAGGCTTGAATGACGCGCCAACTCATCCCGCAGCCAACCCATGAGCGCATCGAGCCAGCCGAGCTTGTACTGGAATTTGTCGGAATCCACGCTCTGGCCGTTAGGCACATAGAGATTTATAACCCGCACGCCGCCTATCGTGGCCGCCAGAATGCGTTTTTGCGGATCGGCAAAATCCGGGATCCCGACGGCCACTTCCTCGGCCGGCAGTTTGCTCAGGATCGCCATACCGTTATAGGTTTTCTGGCCGCTGAACAACGGCTGATAACCGGCAGCGGCAAGTTCCGCGACGGGAAAATTCACATCTTCCAGTTTGGTTTCCTGCAGGCACAGCACATCCGGCTGATGCGCTGCCAGCCAGTCCAGAACCTGCGGCAGACGAACCTTGAGTGAATTGACGTTCCAGGTAGCAATCTTCATGAGGCGGTTAACGCTTGCCCTCGCCGCCGCCTTTGGCTTCCGCTGGCACCGGCGCTTTCTGCTTGGACCCTATCGCCGGCGCACTCCTGGGATAGCCCGCCTCGTCCAGAGCCGCATCCCAGGCGGACGCCTCGTAACCTTTCAGGCGAATCACGCTGCCAACCGCCAGCACAGGCACTACCAGGCTGCCGACCAGTTTTCTCAGTTCCTCGGCGACCTCCGGTGAACTGGCGTTTTTCTCGCCGAATGGAATGCCGCGCGCCGCCAAATGCGCGCGCGCCTTGGCACAGACTTCGCCGCAATCCGAATTGAACAGGGTGACCGGGAAATTCTTCGCCGCCACACGCGTGGCATAAGGCCGTTGGCCATCATCCGCGGAACGGGTGTGTATTTCCTTCTCCTCGATCTTTTTGGCGGTGTTCGGGGGAGGGGGCTGGTCGGTGTAATGCACTTTGCCATCGGCATCTACCCAGCGGTAGAGGGAGGCGGATTGCGCCGAATACACCGTGAACATACAGAAAATGCAGAAGAAAACGGCAAGTTTCATATACGAAGCCCATGCAAACGTTTGCGGTAATAGGCCTTAAGGATCAGGATGCCGGTCACCACCCCGCCCGCAAACACGATCAGAGCCGACAACAGAAGAAAGAAACGCGGCGCTTTGCTGTTTTGAGGGTGCTGATTATTCATCTGCCCGATTTCGCGCTGCAGATTTGCCAGCTCTACCCGCGCTTCTACCAGCTCTTTCTGTGCGGCCTCAAGTTCAGCCTGGTGTTGCTTGACTTCGGGTGATTTTGCCGGGGGCACGGCTTTGTCCTCTTGCGCCTCGCTGATATCGAGCAGCTTGCGCAGCACCCAGCCGGCTTCTCCGTCCGTGGCTTTTACCTTCGCATAACCCTGGTCGATCTCGATCACTTCCACCTCGGCGCGCGGCGGCAGCACCCTGATTATGCGATAATTTTCCGCCTTTCCGCTACGCATGTTGACGCCGGGGACATCGGCCACCTGCGCTGTTTGCGCCAGCGCCGCGCCGGTCCACAGCAGTATCGGAAAAAACAGAAAAACTCTCATATGCTCAACTTGTTATGGACATATGTTTAAGTAATATCACAAGTAAAACAGGAATGGCAAGTTATTTATTGCAAATTATCCTGAAAAAAGCGATTAACCACGAATTTACACGAAAAAAACACGAATGTTCACGAATAATCAAGGAATTAACGAAATTCACCCGATTCACCTGTTGGGTGAGACGATATTTGTTGTTAACTATTTGTGTTCATTCGTGAACATTCGTGTCATTCGTGGTTAATTACGGTTTTAAGGATTATTCATCGGAACACTCCGGCACCGACAACCGGCACGTCAAAGCCCGGTCATTCCGCTATGGCGCAGCAAAGCCTCGATGCTCGGCTCGCGGCCACGGAAGGCGGTAAACGACTCCAGCGCCGAACGGCTGCCGCCCACGCCGAGGATTTCGCTCCAGAAGCGGTGGCCGACCTCCGGGCTCAACACCCCGTTTTCCTCGAACAGGCTGTAGGCATCCGCCGACAGGACTTCCGCCCACTTGTAACTGTAATAGCCCGCCCCGTAGCCGCCGGCGAAAATGTGCGAGAAATTGTTCGGGAAACGGTTGTATTCGGGCGGGAAGAGCACCGCGACACGGCGGCGGACCTCGTCCAGCAACTGAAGCGCGGTTTTGCCGCTTTCCGGGTCGAAATCGTAATGCAGGCGCATGTCAAACAGCGAGAACTCGATCTGGCGCACAGTCTGCATGCCGCTCTGGAAGTTCTTGGCATTGACCATTTTGTCGAACAGCTCGCGTGGCAAGGGCTCGTTCGTATCCACATGCCTGGCCATATGCCGCACCACCTCCCATTCCCAGCAGAAGTTTTCCATGAACTGGCTGGGCAGCTCCACCGCGTCCCACTCCACCCCGCTGATGCCCGACACGCCCATATCCTCGATGCGCGTGAGCAGATGGTGCAGGCCGTGGCCGAATTCGTGGAACAGGGTAATCACTTCGTCGTGAGTGAACAGCGCCGGCTTCTTGTGCCCTTCAGGGTGGCTGCCGACAGGCGCTGAAAAATTGCAGTTGAGATAAGCCACCGGAACCTGGATCTCGCCATTTTTTCTGCGCCGGGTTATGGCGTCGTCCATCCAGGCGCCGCCGCGCTTATGGTCGCGGGCGTAAAGATCGAGATAGAACTGTCCGACCGGCTCGGCGTTGCGGTCCTTTAGGGTATAAAAGCGCACATCTTCATGCCACACCGGCGCTTCTGTTTGTGTAATGCTCAGCCCATAGAGCGTTTCCACCAGTTTGAACATGCCGGGCAGCACCTCGGTTTCCGGGAAATACTGCTTCACCTCGTTGTCGGAAAAGGCATAGCGCTTGAGCCGCAGTTTTTCTGAAGCATAGGCCACGTCCCACGCCGCCAGCTCGGACAAATTCAGCTCATCGCGGGCAAACTGCTTAAGCTCCTCGAAATCCCGCTCCGCATAGGGCTTTGCCCGGGCAGCCAGGTCGGCGAGGAAATCCAGCACCTGCTGCGGCGATTGCGCCATCTTGGTCGAAAGCGAGACCTCGGCATAATGCTCGAAGCCGAGCAGTCGCGCCGCTTCCCGCCGCAGCTTGAGGATCTTCGCGATCAACGCCGTGTTGTCCCATTCTGTCTTGCCGAATTCGGAAGCCCGCGTCACGTAAGCGCGATAAATTTTCTCGCGCAGGCCGCGGTTCTCGGCGTACTGCATCACCGGCATGTAAGACGGCGCGTGCAGGGTGAATTTCCAGCCCGCCTTGCCATCTTTCCGCGCCGCCTCCTGCGCCGCCTGCAGGGCATCGGCGGGGATGCCGGCGAGCTCGCCTTCATCCTCGACGAGCAGCGAGAAATCGTTGGTGGCATCGAGCAGATTTTCCTCGAACCCGGCCGAAAGCGCAGACAGTTCCTCCTGGATCGCCTTGAAGTGCGCTTTCTTGTCCGCGGACAATTCCGCGCCGCCCAAGCGGAAATCGCGCAGCTCATTTTCGATCATTTTTTTGCGCGGCGCAGACAGCGCCTCGAATGACGGCGCATTGTGCAGCACCTTGAATTTCTCGAACAGGCTGGGGTTTTGCGACAAATCGGCGTAATAAGCGGTTATTTTCGGCAAATTCGCATTGTATGCCTCGCGCAGCTCGGGGCTGTTCATCACCGCATTGAGGTGAGAAACCTGGCCCCAGGCACGGGACAGGCGCTCGTTGGCGTCTTCCAGCGGCTGCACGAAAGCCTCCCAGGCAGGGGCGGCGGCATCAGCGGCCAGTTTGTCCACCAGGGCGCGATTCTCTTCCAGCAGGGCGTCCATCGCCGGGGTGACGTGTTCGGGTTTGATTTCGGAAAAACGGGGCAAGCCTGAGAAATCGAGCAAAGGGTTCATTGGGGTATCTCTGGTTAGGCAAAACGGGATGGGATTATACTATGTGCATTAATTTCATATTGGCCCGAAGCATGCGAAATCAAGCCGGCACTAATATCGCGCCCTATCAGGGCAGCGCCCCCCAAATCGCGGCATCGGCCTACATCCACCCCAGCGCGCAGATCATCGGCGACGTGGCGATAGGCGAACGCGCTTCAATCTGGTGCAATGCGGTGGTGCGCGGCGACGTGAATGCCATCCGCATCGGCGCCGACAGCAACATCCAGGACCTATGCACCCTGCACGTCAGCCACCGCCGCCCGGAAAACCCGGACGGGGCGCCGCTGCTGATCGGCGACCGGGTAACGGTGGGCCACAACGTGATCCTGCACGGCTGCTCCATCGGCGACGAATGCCTGATCGGCATGGGCGCCATCGTGATGGACAGGGCCGTGCTGGAACCGAACGTGCTGCTCGGCGCGGGCAGCCTGGTGCCGGAAGGGAAGATACTGGAAAGCGGTTATTTGTATCTGGGCCGCCCGGCGAAGCGGGTACGTCCGCTCACGGGGGAAGAGCTGGCGCACTTTTCTTATTCGGCCGGGCATTATGTCAGATTGGCGGGAAATTACCGGCGGGGATAGGGTAGCGCCCCACTGACTGACCTCTGAAGCGGCAGACTGGTCGCGAACACCTCGCGGTGATTCCATGAGAAGCGCCCCAGGCATGATGGCCCAGCCTGTCATATAGGCGTCACACCCCGCCGCTATGCTGCATGGCAATGAACCAACCATTGCCGGCGAGGGTCGAACCGTGCATCTTCCTCTTGTTGACACCGGGAAATCCGGCCGGCACATCTGGCACGACAACAGCACAAAGGAACAAGACATGAACCCTCTCCTTGCCGTCAAGGAACAAGGCCAGCACATCTGGCTCGACAACCTCTCCCGCACCCTGTTGCAAGAAGGGGCGCTAAAGCGCCTGGTGGAGGAGGATGGCGTGAACGGCGTCACTTCCAACCCTTCCATTTTTCACAAGGCAGTCTCGGAAAGCCCTTATTACAAGGACGACCTGGAACGACTCAAGGCTAGCGCCATGGACGCCGAGGCCCGCTACGAAGCACTCGCCATTCCCGACATCCGCGCCGCCTGCGACATGCTCCGCGCCGTCCATCAGGCGACGTCCGGCGACACGGGCTACGTCAGCCTGGAAGTTTCGCCCCACCTCGCCCACGACGAGGACGGCACTGTAGCCGCGGCCAGGCACCTCAAGGCCGAAGTGGCGCGGGACAACCTGCTCGTCAAGGTGCCCGCCACCGCGGCGGGCATCCGCGCCTTTGAACGGCTCACGGCGGAAGGCATCAACGTCAACGTCACCCTCATGTTCTCGGTACGCCACGAAAATGCCGTGGGCCAGGCCTACATCCGAGGCGCCCGCCGATGGGTGGACGGGGGCGGCGACCCGCGCGCGCTCAAATCGGTCGCAAGCATTTTCCTGAGCCGGGTGGACACCCTGGTGGACAAAAAACTCGATGCCCTGGGCACGCCGGAAGCGCTCGGCCTGCGCGGCAAGAGCGCCGTTGCCATGGCCAAAATCGCCTACCGGCGCTACCGGGAAATGTTCCACGGCGCAGACTTCGCCGGGCTCGCCGGCCTCGGCGTGCGTCCACAGTATCCCCTGTGGGCAAGCACGGGCACCAAAAATCCGGCCTACAGCGATCTGCTCTACGTCGAGCCCCTGATCGGCCCGGAAACCGTGAATACCGTGCCGGACGCGACACTGGCCGCCTTCCGCCGCCACGGCAAGGTTGCCCGCACCGTGGACACCGGCCTGGAAGAAGCGCTGCAGCAGGCGGCCGCGCTGGCCGCGCTGGACATCAACCTGGCCGATGCAGGCGAACAACTACAGGCCGAAGGGGTAGGATCGTTTGTAGAAGCTTACGACAAGCTGCTGGGGCTGATGGGGTGAGGTTGGGAATGCGCCCGCAAGTCCCTGACGATGCCGGAACGAAGTTCCTCGACCGCCCTGTCAAGCGATTGGCGCCCTTCGGTTAACGCAGCAGCTACGCGGTTCCCCCCCCATCCCACGGCGATCATCCAGTGAGATAATCCCATAAAAAGCAGTTAAACCGCCAAGACGCCAAGGACGCCAAGTAATGGCGAAGAAAAGACCGGGTTAGCCCAATCACCCGATGGCTGGCCGCATCCTGTAACAGCATGAATCTCTTGGCGATCTTGGCGCCTTTGCGGTTTCAATAGCCGTTTCTGGGATAATATGACGGCTATGGAAAATATTCAGCAATTCTTCGCCCCCTGCCCGCGCGGTCTTGAAACGGTTCTGGCTGCCGAGCTGAAAGTGCTCGGCGCCAGCGATATCCGGCCCACGGATGGCGGGGTGGGCTTCGCCGGCGACATGGCGCTGTGCTACCGCGCAAACCTGGGGAGCCGCATCGCCAGCCGCATTCTGTGGAAATTGACCGAGCGCCCCTATCGCAGCGAGGAAGACATCTACCGCACCGCCTGCGCCTTGCCCTGGCCGGATTATTTCGATGTCGGCCAGACTTTTCGCGTCAAGGTCAGCGCCATCCGCTGCCCCCTGCGCAGCCTGGATTTCGTCACCCTGAAAATCAAGGACGCCGTCTGCGACAGCTTCCGCGCCGCCTGCAATGACAGGCCGAGCATCGACACCGCCGCGCCGGACATGCGCGTGTATGCCTTCCTCACCGCCGACCGGTTGATGCTGTACCTCGACACTTCCGGCGAGGCGCTGTTCAAGCGCGGCTACCGCAAGGAACAGGGAGAAGCGCCGCTGCGCGAAAATCTGGCGGCGGGCATCCTCAAACTGGCGGGGTGGGAACCGGGCATGCCGCTGCTCGACCCGATGTGCGGCAGCGGCACGTTTTTGATCGAGGCGGCCCTGATGGCGCTCAACATTGCGCCCGGCGCGGAGCGCTGGTTTGCCTTCGAGAAGCTGAAGAATTTCGATGCCGCGGCATGGGACAGGATTTACCGGGAGAGCGTGGCGGCAGAACGCCCGAAAGAGCCTCTGCCGATTTATGGCAGCGACGTTTCCAGCACCGCGCTGGCAGCGGCACGCACCAACCTGGAAGCCGCCGGGCTGGAGGGGCTGGTGTCCCTGAAGCAGATCAACATGCTTGACATCGCGCCACCCGCACCCGCCGGCATCATCGTCACCAACCCGCCCTATGCGGTGCGCATCGGCGAGCAGGAAGCGCTGGCCCAGCTCTACCCCAGACTCGGCGACCTGCTCAAACAAAAATTCGGCGGCTGGCGCGCCTGTTTCTTCAGTGCCGACATGCGCCTGGCCAAACTGATACGGCTTTCGGTCTCGCGCCGCACCCCGCTTTACAACGGCGCGCTGGAATGCCGCTTGTTCGCATACGAAATGGTGGCGGGCTCGAACCGCAAGCCCAAAAGCACACCAGGACCGGATGGAGCTGCCGGCCAATCCGTGCCACAATGATATTTAAGACAACAATGACCGAAAGAGACCCGAAATGATGACCGTCATCCCCCGCCTGACCCCCGAACTCGTATCGGAAATGAATTTCCTCGCCCACTACGACCTCAACACCCTGCAGGAGGGGCTCAAGGTGCACAAGGACGCCGATCCCGAAGTCATCGCCGCGGCGAAGCGCCTGCACGGCAAAGGGCTGATCACCCTGGTTGACGGCGGCTACCTCACCGCCCTGGGACGCGAGGTAGCAGAGCAGTTGCAGGCGATTTTGACGATCATGATCACAAAATAGCCTGGTAGGCAGTCAATTTAAACGACTGTACGTTCTTTGTAGGTGCGAATTCATTCGCACATTTGGCCGAATGCATTCGGCCCTACAATAAAATCACGCACATTCAACATGATTGCCTGCTAGGCGGAACACCGCCGTATCTGGAGTATCCTGCTCCGCAACCCCTGGAGATAAGCGATGCCCCCGAATATCAGCGAGCTCGTCGAAGGAATCCGGCGTCTCGAACAGGAGCTCGAAGCAGAGCTGGCCAAAAAGAGGGCCGAACTGCGCTTCAGCATCGAGAACCGGAAAATTCGCTTCGAGCAGGAAGTCCTGCTGCAGCACAAAAAGCTCAAGATCGGCCTGGCAAGCTACCTGCTGCATGTGCCCCTGCGCCACCTCGTTTCCGTGCCGTTCATTTATTCCGTTTTTTTCATCCTCCTGCTGCTGGATCTGGCCGTTACGCTCTACCAGGGTATCTGTTTTCCCCTTTACGGCATCCCCAGGGTGAAACGGCGCGACTTCATGATTTACGACCACAATCACCTCGCCTACCTGAACGGCATCGAAAAAATCAACTGCCGCTACTGCTCCTATGCCAGCGGCCTGGCCTCCTACACCAAGGAAATTGTGGCGCGCACCGAGCAGTACTGGTGCCCGATCAAGCACGCCCAGCGAATAAATCAAGCCCATTCGCGCTACAGCCGCTTCATGGATTTTGGCGACGGCGAAGGCTACCGGCGCGAGCTGGAAAACCTGCGCTGCGACTTCAGCACCGTGGAAGAGAAAAAGGAAGAAGGAAAATGATCAAGCATATCGTCATGTGGCGGCTCAACGAAGAAGCCGGCGACAAGGCAGACAACGCGCTCAGGCTGAAACGGCGGCTGGAAGGGCTAAACGGAAAAATACCCGGCCTGTTGCGCCTGGAAGTGGGCATCGATTTCAGCCGCGAAAGCGAATCTTCCGACGTCGTGCTTTATTCTGAATTCGAGAGCAGGCAGGCGCTGGACGCCTACCAGATCCACCCCGCCCATGCCGAGGTCGTGCCGTTGGTAAAAGCGGTGCGCATGGAGCGCCGGGTGGTCGACTACGAAGTCTGAATCACGCCAGAAGTCCGTCATGTTGAATGTGCGTGATTTTCTTGTAGGGCCGCATTCATTCGGCCCAATGTGCGAATGAATTCGCACCTACAAAGAACGTACAGTCGTTTCAACCTAAAAACGGCTATTAGCCACGGATTAACACGGATTAACACAGATAAAACAATTTGTTGCGTGAAGCTGGCTATTCACCCGGAAGGTGCTTGAGATGAGAAAGGTGACTTAATTGATAATCTGTATACATCTGTGTTAATCCGTGGCTGAACTGCTTTTTATAGGTTCAAGTTGACAGGCTCCCAGACTTTTCCACCCCATCGATCAACACAAAGGAATGCCATGGCCAGAACTACCGGCAGGAAAATCGCTTTCGGCTTCACCATCGCGTCACTGATCGGCATGGCCGTAAGCCTGATGCTCTTCATCTATCTCCTGCTGACCCGGGGCATCAGCGATGTCCTTACCGCCAGCCTGTTCGCCACCACCGTGTTCTTCCTGAGCTGCGCCATCGTGTTCTATTTCATGAGCAAGCCGCCGCGCTACAAACTTGAGCCGTGGGACAGCAAGGACACGGGGCATTAATCCGAAGAAGCGCTCCGCTTCGAACAACGCCGCGCCGCCTGATTCCTCTATCCTTTTCATTGACCGGTGCGCCTGAGGCCACCGACCCGGCGCGGCGCTGACCCGGCTTTTGCCGCTCAGCCGCGTTTGGCAGAGCCGCGTTTCGGCTTCGTCGCGCCGGGCAGCAGCGACGTGTACTTCTGATACAACTCGAACAGGAACGCCACGCGCTCGGCATCGTTCTTGAAGCTCTTCTTGCCGTAAGCCGCGTCCACCGCCGCGTCGAGCTTTTGGTGCGCCTTTACCAGGGCGGGCGGCATGGTGAGCGGGTCGTAAAGGTCTGCGAGCGTGGCGTCGGAGAATTGGGCGCGGGCGTCGAGCACGGCTTGGGCGGCGGCTTCGATTTTCCCCTCTCCCTCCGCTGCGCTCCTCCCTCTCCCGCCAGCGGGAGAGGGTTGGGGAGAGGGTGCATCGGGCCAGGGGAAGTTGTTGTAGACGATGCTGATCGAATACTGATAATCGCTTTTCATCCGACCACATGTATAGCGCGTCCAGGCCATGTGCATCGCGGACGAAAGCAACCCGAAGTGGTACAAGCTCGCGTGGGGCAGCAACCGCAACTTGTTGCTCGCTAACGTATCGGGGTTTAGAAAGCCGAAGGGGATGTATTTCCGGCGTTCCGATGAAACCTCGGGAATCACCATGTAGGGTTCAGTCGGCATGAATTCCACATGAAAGCGCGTCGGCGTTTCCGCCAGCTTGCGCGTGGGCGCGCTCTTGCTCGCCAGCCGAGAGCGCTTGACCGCTTCCACCCGCGCCATCGCCTCCGGCATCTGGCGCAGTTCGTTGGGCGGACAATCGCCCAGCCACAAGCACCAGCGCTCGTAGCCATTCAGAAATTCCTCTGCGCCCAGCCAGCGGCGGAAATATTTTTCCGCATTGGGCTCCACTTTGAGAAACGCTTCCTTCTCCTCCGTCGTAAACAGGTAATTGCCATCGTCGATGGGCTTGTTGCCGATACCGATCTCCGGCACATTGCAGATAGGTGTCGAGCGGCGCGTTAGCGCCACATCTGGTGCATCCACCAGATACGGATTGATATTCGCGACAGCGACCGCATGCGGCTCGCCGCGAATGTTCTCATATTCCTAAATCGTTTTCTTGTCCACGTCGAAGGCGCCGAAACCGATAATGACGCAATGCACCGCCGCCTTACCTTTCGCTTCGTTGCTCCACTGGAAGGTGCGATGGGCGAAGTGGATGTGCATGCCCTTGCCCAACAGCCAGCCCCACAGCACGCCGACCTGTTCGCCCTGGCTGATGCTGTTGGTGGAGACGAAGGCGCAGCGGGTACATCCCCTCTCCCCCGGCCCCTCTCCCCCGGCCCCTCTCCCGTCTCGCCAGAGCGAGCAGCTTCGCTGCCGCTCGCGGCGGGGACACTCCTTGCGGGTGCGGGGCGAGGGGAGGTGATGTAGTGTGCTGCTTTGACGTACCACGCGGCCACGAAATCCAGCAGACCGCCGTTGCCTATGCCGCTGAATACCTGCCGCGTTTCCTCGCGCTGCGCATCGCTCATGTACTTTGCGCCCACGAACGGCGGATTGCCGAACACGAAGCTCGCCCGCTCCACCGGCAGCACGGCGTTCCAGTCCAGCGTCAGCGCATTGGCGTGGTGAATGTGCGGCGTGCTCTTGAGCGGGATGCGCGCGAAGTACATGCCGAATTCCTCCGATACGCGCATGTTCATCTGGTGATCCATCAGCCACAGCGCCACCTGGGCGATCTGGGCGGGGAACTCTTCGATCTCGATGCCATAGAACTGGTCGACGTTCACGCCGATCAACTGGTGCACGTCAAGCACTTGCTGGCCGCTGTCATAACTGGCGCGCAGCACCTCCAGCTCCAGCTTGCGCAGTTCCCGATAGGCGATGACGAGGAAATTTCCGCAGCCGCAGGCGGGGTCGAAGAAGGTGAGGGTGCGCAGTTTTTTGTGGAACTCGAACAGCTTGTTCTTGTTGTTGCGCGCGCGCTGGAATTCGGCCTTGAGGTCGTCGAGAAACAACGGCCCGATCAGCTTGAGGATGTTTTCCTCGCTGGTGTAGTGCGCGCCCAGGTTGCGCCGCGCCCTGCCGTCCATGATGCTTTGGAACAGGGCGCCGAATATGGCCGGGGAGATCGCGCTCCAGTCCAGCGCGCAGCAGTCGAGCAGGGCTTCGCGCATGGCAGGGTCGAAAGCGGCGATGGGCAGCATTTCCTCGAACAGCTTGCCGTTCACATAAGGAAAGGCGGCGAGCTGGTCGTCGAGGTTGGCCGAACGTTTATCTTCGGCGGTGTTGAGCACCTGGAAGAATTGCGCGAGCTGTGGGCCGAGATCGCACCCATCCGGCACGGTGTGTTCTTCCAGCCAGGTGCGGAAGGCGCTGGCGGGCTGAAAGATGCCGGTATCCTCGGCGAACAGGCAAAACAACAAGCGCACCAATAGCACTTCGAGCGGATGGCCCTCATAGCCGCCGGCCTTCAACTGGTCGTGGAGCCGCCCCATGCGCTCGGCGGCCTTGATGTTCACCGGGTTCTGCGGCTCAATGACTTGGGTGCGGTAGCCCGCAATGAAGGCGAAATGCTTGATGTGCTTGTGCAGGTCGGCAAGACGGAATTCCGCCTGCTTGTCCTCCACCAGGTCAAAGAGACGGAATCGCTCGAAATCCGACACCAGAATGTAGCGGGGCAGATCGCGTTCTGCGATCCCATCGAAATAATCCGTGGCTTGCGTGAAGGCGCGGTCCAAATCCTGGCCACGGCTCTTGTGCTCGATCAGCAGCACGCCTTTCCAGAAGGCGTCGATGCGGCCCTGTTTGAGCTTCTCTCCGGCACGTGCGAGTTGCACCTGCTTTTCGAACACCGCCACGCGCTTGCGCTCGATGCCGAATACCGCGAAGAAATCGTTCCAGAAGCTTTGCGCCTCGGCACGCTCCGAACCTTCCTCCTCCCATTTACGCGAAAATTCGAGGGCGCGGCTTCTTATCTCGTTCCAGGATAATGGCATGGGTTCACACCGCCCCGGCTTCTTTTGCCTGCCGGTCGGCATGGTAGCTCGACCTCACCATCGGCCCGCAGGCGGCATTGGAAAAACCCATTTCTTCAGCCGCCGCCGCGAACCTGTCGAACTGGGCCGGTTCGACGAAGCGCACCACCGGCAGGTGATGCCGGGTCGGCTGCAGATACTGGCCGATGGTGAGCATCTCCACGCCATGGGCACGCAGGTCGCGCATCACTTCGAGGATTTCCTCGTCGGTTTCGCCTATCCCCACCATCAGGCCGGACTTGGTGGGAATGTGCGGGTAGCGCCGCCTGAATTCCTGCAGGAGCTTGAGCGAATGGGCATAGTCGGCGCCGGGACGCGCCTGTTTGTACAGGCGCGGCACGGTTTCCAGGTTGTGGTTGAGGACGTCTGGCAAATCGCTGTCCATGGCTTCCAGCGCGGCATCCAGCCGTCCGCGGAAATCCGGAACCAGGGTTTCGATGCGGGTGTGCGGCGATTTTTCGCGCACGGCGCGGATGCAGCCGGCGAAGTGCCCGGCGCCGCCGTCCCTGAGGTCGTCGCGATCCACGCTGGTGATCACCACATAGTTCAGTTTCATCACCGCGATTGAAGCGGCGAGCTGCGCCGGTTCCTGCGGGTCTGGCGGCAGCGGCGTGCCGTGGGCGACATCGCAGAACGGGCAGCGGCGGGTGCACAGGTCGCCCAGGATCATGAAGGTGGCGGTGCCGTGGCTGAAACATTCGCCGATGTTGGGGCAGGAGGCTTCCTCGCACACCGTGTGCAGATTCCCGCTGCGCAGGATCTGCTTGATCTCCTGGTACCTCGCCGAGGTCGGCGCCTGCGCCCGGATCCAGCGCGGCTTGCGCAAGGGTTCGGAGGGCACGATCTTGATCGGGATGCGCGCGGTTTTCGCGGCGCCTGTTTGTCTGTTTTCAGCCATGGAATTTCCTTGATAAACCGCCAAGACGCCAAGAACGTCAAGGTTTTTTCAATAGCTTTTCTTGGCGACCTTGGCGTCTTGGCGGTTAAAGGTTTTGTTTCAATTTCTCAATTAATTTTTCGCCGACAACCTCAAGATTATCTGTGATGCCTGCATCGCGGCATTGCGTCACCGCCAGCCCTTCGTAGCCGCAGGGGTTGATCGCCGCGAACGGCGACAGGTCCATGTCGACGTTGAGGGAAAGTCCATGGTAGCAGCAGCCGTTCTTGATGCGCAGCCCCAGCGCCGCGATCTTGGCGCCGCCGACATAAACCCCCGGCGCCTTGTTGCGCCGTTCGGCCTTCACGCCGTATTCCGCCAGCAGGCCGATCACTGCCTGCTCCATGCGCCCCACCAGTTCCCTGACACCCATGCCGCGCCGCTTCAGATCCAGCAGCAGGTAGGCGATGACTTGTCCCGGTCCGTGATAGGTAATCTGGCCGCCGCGGTCGATCTTCACGACGGGTATGTCGCTTGCCCGCAGCAGGTGTTCCGGCTTGCCGGCGAGCCCCAGGGTATAGACCGGCGGGTGCTGCAGCAGCCACAGCTCGTCCGGCGTCTGCGGGCCGCGCGCCGCGGTGAAGTCCTGCATCGCCTGCCAGGTCGGCAGGTAGTCGGCCAAACCCAGATGCCTGGTGATGGGTAACGGGTGATGGGTAATGGGTGAAGCGCGTCTCGCCGCCGGATTGTTTTCCACCCATTCCTCATCACCCATCGCCCATCGCCCCCTACAACGCCATCGCCACCATCGGATGCGCGCTGATCTCGCGATACAGGTCATCGAGCTGTGCCTGCGAGGTGGCGGTGATGGTGCAGGTCAGGGAAAGGTACTTGCCGTTGCGGCTCGCTTTCATCTCCATGCTGGCGGCGGCAAAATCAGGGGCATGCCGCAGCACGACCTCCAGCATGGTATCGGCAAAGTCGTCACGCGCCTCGCCCATGATCTTGACGGGAAAGTCACAGGGGAATTCGAGCAGGGTGGTGCGCTCTTCCATCTCAACCATCCTTGCGCATCACGCTTGCCTTGTAATCCTGGTAGAGCCGGTGCATCTGCCGGAACAGCGGGCCCGGCTTGCCATCTCCAACCGGCTTGCCGTCGAGGTGGGTGATCGCCAGCACCTCCTTGGCGGAGGAAGTCAGCCACAGTTCCTGCGCCGCCCTGACCTCGGATTCAGCGATCCGCCGCACCTCGCAAGGGATGCGGGCAGCGGAGGCCAGTTCCAGGATCACGTCGTAGGTGATGCCCGGCAGCATCAGGTTGTCCTTGGGCGGCGCCAGAAGGACTCCGTTTTGCACCACGAAGATGTTGCTGGCCGCCCCTTCGGTCAGGAAACCTTCCCGCAGCAACAGGGTTTCCGCGGCGCCCGCATCCACCGCCTGCTGGCGCAGCAACACATTGGGCAGCAGCGAAATGGCCTTGATGTCGCAGCGCAGCCAGCGATTGTCCGCAGCGCTCACCACCGCCACGCCGCTTGCGACCAGTTCGGGCGGTGGCGTCACCAGCGGATTGCTCATCATGAACACCGTCGGCCTGACTCCCGGCGGGAAGGCATGGTCGCGCTTGGCCACGCCGCGCGTGACGTGGAGGTAGATTGACTGATCCTGCCCTTCGTTGCGCCCGATCAGTTCGCGGATCAGGCGGTCCCATTCGTCTTCGCCATGGGGATTGGCAAGGCGGATGCCGTCCAGGCTGTGCTGCAGGCGGCGCAAATGCTCGTGCAGCCGAAAGGGTCGGCGCGAATAGACGGGTATGAGCTCGTACACGCCGTCTCCGAAGATGAATCCGCGGTCGAGCACCGGCACGCGGGCCTCTTCGATCGGCATGAATTTTCCATTGAGGTAGATCATTTTGAATCCGGTTCTTTATCCACGGATTGACACGGATAATTATTGGATTGCGAGAACATGAGAATCCCCTTGGAGTGTGGGCTTGAGGCATGCCGGAAATGCCCCATGAAATCCGTGTAATCCGTGTTCATCCGTGGCAAAACTGCTTTTAGAATCATTTGAACCATAGCTTCACGCCGTCCCAGCCGCGCTTGAAGAAGTTCGCCGCGGCCACGCCCTCCAGGGCCACCAGCGGGTATTCGGCATAGGGCTTGTCGTCCAGGGCCAGACGGATGGCGCCAACGGCCTGACCGGCGTAAAGCGGTGCCAGCAGCGGCTGCTTGCTGGCCAGCGTAGCCTTGAGGCGCGCATACAGGCCCTTGGGCAGAGAAACGTATAGATCCTGTGCGACGCCGGCCTTGAGGCTGTTGTCGCTGCCCTTCCACACCGGCAGGGTAGCGACAGTCTGCCCCTTCTGGTAGAGGCGGTGGGTGTCGAAATTCTGGAAGCCGTAGTTCAGCAGTTTCTGGCTCTCGCTCGCGCGCATGCTGTCGGAAGCGGTGCCCAGCACCACCGAAATCAGCCGCCGCGACTCGCGTTTGGCCGAGGTGATCAGGCAGAACCCGGCCGATTCGGTATGCCCGGTCTTCATGCCGTCGACGGTGGGGTCCAGCCACAGCAGGCGGTTGCGGTTAGCCTGGGAGATGTTGTTGTACTTGTATTCTTTCAGCGAATAGAGCGGGTAATACTCGGGGAAATCGCGGATGATCGCCTGTGCCAGGAGGGAAAGGTCGCGCGCCGTGGTGTAGTGGTTGGGGTGCGGAAGCCCGGTTGCGTTCATGAAATGGGTGTTTTTCATGCCCAGGCGCTGAGCCTCCTGGTTCATGCGCTGGACGAAGGCTTCCTCGCTGCCGGAAATGCCTTCCGCCAGTGCAATGCAGGCATCGTTGCCGGATTGCACGATCATGCCGCGAATCAGCTCATCCACGGTGACCGGCATATTGGGCTGGATGAACATGCGCGAGCCCTCTGCGCGCCAGGCTCGCTCCGACACCGGCATCTGCTGGGCCGGTTTGATCGTGCCCTGGCGCAAGGCCGCAAAGGTCAGGTAGGCAGTCATCAGCTTGGTAAGCGATGCCGGCTCCACCCGTTCGTCGCCGCCGCGCTGCAGCAGTGCCTGGCCGCTGTAATAATCCACCAGAATATAGGCCTTAGCGGCAATTTCCGGTGCGGGGGGAAGGGTGGACACAGGGGGCTGCGGCGCAGCCAGGGATGGCAAAGCCGCCACCAGCAAAACAAACAACAGGATTTTTTTCATCTTGGATCGATCTGAGTTAGCGCGGAATGAGTACCGCTTTGATGTTTAAGGAGCGCTTGATTTCGCTTGCCGCTTGGCTGGCTTCCTCCTGGTTCTGGAATGGCCCGGCGCGCACCCGGTACAGTCCATCGGCAACCTGGACTTGCAGTTTATCGGAAAGCTGCGCCAGTTCAAGCTTGAGCCTGCCGCGGAAGAGTTCGGCGTTTTCTTCCGCGCTGAAGGCGCCCAACTGGAGGTAATGCCCGCTAGCCGCAGACGCCTGCGTTTCCGCCATGGCGGACGGGACAATCTTATCATTGACCTGCGCAATAACCGGGAGTTCCCCCGGTTTTTTCTCTTCTGCGGCACTGTAATTGGCAGGGTCGATCGACTCCACCATGACCGGCGTGCTGCCGCCGGCGAGCACCCCCAGCTTGTAGGCCGCCGTATAGGACAAGTCGATCAGCCGGTCGCTGTGAAACGGCCCGCGGTCGTTGACCCGCACCACCACGGACTTGTTGTTCTTGAGGTTGGTGACGCGCGCGAAGCTGGGAAGCGGCAAAGTGGGGTGCGCGGCAGTCATGGCGTACATGTCGTAGACCTCGCCGGTCGAGGTTTTCTGTCCGTGATAGCGCCGGCCGTACCACGAAGCCACACCGGTTTCCCTGTAGGGCTTGAGTCCGGTTGCCGGCGTATAAGTCCGGCCCAGCACGGTATAGGGCCGGTTGGCAAACCTGTGCAACGGCTCGGCCTTGGGCACGGCATCGGGAATGGCATCGATGTTGGCGGGCGGATTGTCGCCCGGACCGTCATCGAGGTAATAGCCGCCCCCTTTCCGGGTCACGGCCGCGGATGCCGGTTTTTGCGCCTTACCCGCGGCAACCGGGGCGTCCTGCCGCGTTGCGACACTGCCGCAACCGGTCAAAAATGCGGGCAACAGGCACAACACCAAAAAAATAGGGGACAGACCCCGATTCCGAGATTCATGAAATCGGGGTCTGTCCCCTATTTTTATTTTTTCTTTGCCCATTTACGACTGCACCAGTTTTCTGTGGGTTTGAATGCTCATCAACATACCAAATCCGAGCAGCAGTGTCACCATGGATGTTCCGCCGTAGCTGATCAGCGGCAGCGGCACGCCGACCACGGGCAGGATGCCGCTGACCATGCCCATGTTGACGAAGGCGTAGGTAAAGAAGGTCAGCGTGAGGCTGCCCGCCAGGAGGCGGCTGAACAATGTCGGCGCCTTGGCGGCTATCACCATGCCGCGGCCGATCACCAGCAGGAACAGCGCCAGCAGGATGAGATTGCCGGCCAGGCCGAACTCTTCGGAAAAAACGGCAAAAATGAAATCGGTGGTGCGCTCCGGTAGAAAATCGAGATGCGCCTGCGTCCCGTTGAGCCAGCCCTTGCCGAAAACGCCGCCCGAGCCCAGCGCGATGGACGACTGGATGATATGGTAGCCGGCGCCGAGCGGATCCTGGGAAGGGTCGAGCAGGGTCAGGATGCGCTGGCGCTGGTAGTCGTGCAGCAGCGACCAGAGGATAGGCGCACTCCCCGCGAACATCCCCACCATCCCGAGCATGATCCGCCAGCTCAAGCCCGCCAGAAACAGCACGTAAAAACCCGAGGCGCTGATCAGCAGGGAAGTGCCCAGATCGGGCTGCTTCAGGATCAAACCCACGGGAACCACCAGCAGCAGGACGGCAATGCCGTAGTCCTTGAGGTTGAGGGTTTTCTCGCGCATGTCGAGGAACCAGGCGAGCATGAGGGGCACCGCAAGTTTCATGATTTCCGAAGGCTGGATGCGGGTCACGCCGATGTGCAGCCAGCGGCGGGCGCCGTGGCTGACCTCGCCGAACAGCATCACCCCGACCAGCAGCAGCAGGCCGGCCGCGTAAGCCGGCAAGGCCAAACGGGCGAGGTGCTGCGGCGGCACCTTGGCAACCCCCCACATCAGACTCAGGGCCACCAGCATATTGATCATCTGGCTGGCGGTTTTGCCGGGATCCTGGCCGGATGCGCTGTACAACACCACCAGCCCGATCATCATCAGCATCAGGAGAAAGCTCAGCAGCAGGCTGTCGACATTCGCAGTCAACTGCTGCCACAGGCGCCGCGGGTCGATCTTAATCATGTTCCTCCTCCACCACCGGCGCTGCGGAAACAGGCGGCGCCGGCAGCTTGCCGAGCAAGTAATAATCCAGCACCGCACGGGCGATCGGCCCGGCGGTCGATCCCCCGTGGCCGCCATTTTCCACCAGGATTGCAAGCGCGATTTTGGGTTCATCGGCGGGCGCATAGGCAATAAACAGGGCGTGGTCACGGTGGCGCTCGGCCACCCGGCTTTCCACGTATTTTTCCGTCTGCTTGATGGCGATGACCTGGGCGGTCCCGGTCTTGCCCGCGACCAGATAGGGCGCATTGGCGCCAACACGAGGCGCGGTGCCGCCTGGCTGGGTCACGCCGATCATGGCTTTTTTCACCAGGTCCAGGTTTTCCGGTTTCAGGGTCAGGGTGGTCTGGGGCTTGGTCTCGGCCAGTTGCACCTGATTGGTTCCGCTGTCCAGGATGGATCGCACCATGTGCGGCCGGATGACCTTGCCCTGGTTCGCCAGGATGGCCGTGGCAAATGCCAGTTGCAGCGGGGTCGCCAGATTGTAGCCCTGGCCGATGCCGACACTGATGGTGTCGCCGGCATACCATTTCTGCTTGTAGCGCCTCATCTTCCATTCTCGCGAGGGCAGCAGACCGCTGGTTTCGCCTTCGATGTCGATGCCGGTTTTTTTGCCGAAACCGAACTGGCCGATGAAGTTGAAAATGTTGTCCGGTCCCAGATCGTTGGCCAAGCCATAGTAGTAGGTGTCGCAGGAAATGATAATGGACTTCTGCAAATCCACCGAGCCATGCCCCCCCGGTTTCCAGTCGCGGTAATGGTGGCTGTTGCCGGGCAGCATGAAATAGCCGGGATCGGAAATGGCGTAGGAAGGGGAACGCTTGTTAAGCTCCAGCCCGGCCAGCGCCATGAACGGCTTGAAGGTCGAGCCCGGCGGATACTGTCCGCGCAGGGCACGGTTGTTGAGCGGCTTGTCCGGGGAATTGTTGAGGGCATCCCAGCTCACCGGGTCGATGCCGTCGATGAACAGGTTGGGGTCGAAGCCCGGCTTGCTGACGAAGGCCAGCACCTCGCCGCTCTTCGGCTCGATGGCCACCAGCGCGCCGCGATGCTGGTCGAATGCCTGCTCGGCCACTTCCTGCAGACGGCTGTCGATGGTCAGGGTCAGGTTGTTGCCGGAAACCGGGTTGCGGCGGCTTAAAGTCCGGATGGCGCGGCCGCCGGCATCCGTTTCAACCTGCTCGAAACCGGTAATGCCGTGCAATTGGCGTTCATAGCTTTGTTCGATGCCAAGTTTTCCGATATGGTCGCTGCCGCGGTAATTCGCCAGGTCATCCGATTCCTCCAGCCGGTCCAGATCGGCATCGTTGATCCTGCCGATATGACCGATTGCATGGGAGGCAAGCTCCCCCTTGGGGTAATGGCGGAATAGCCGGGCCTTGATTTCGACCCCCGGGAAACGGTAGCGGTTGACGGCAAAGCGTGCGACTTCCATGTCGTTCAGGCGGCCCCGGATCGGCAAACTTTCGAAATTGCGGCTTTCTTCCATCAGCTTTTTGAAGCGCCGGCGGTCGCGCGCCTGTATGTCCACCAGTTCCGCCAGTTCGCTGATCGTGGCTTCCAGGTCCTTCACCTTGCTCGGCGTAATCTCCAGCGTATAGGCGGAGTAGCTGTGCGCCAGCACCACGCCGTTGCGGTCGAGTATCAACCCCCGGTTGGGCACGACGGGAACGAGAGAGATGCGGTTGTTTTCCGCCAGGGTATGGAAATAGTCGTACTGCGCGACCTGCAGGAAAAAAAAACGCCCTGCCAGCAGCGTGAACAACAGCATGGCGGCAGCGGCGGCAATACCCAGCCGCCACCTGAAATAATAGAGCTCCTTCTGGTGATTTCTGAGTTCGGCCGAGCGCTTCATTCCAATTGCATTCAAAGGTAAAAACACGCGGCCAGGAAGCAGGCAGGCGCATAGCGGGCGTCATGCCCGCCGGCGCGGATGTGGCCCGAGTGAACGCTGCGGATGGGGGATAAAATCACTTTTGCCCTGCGGAATACACTGAATCGGGATCCGGACGGCCGCGCTGCGGAAGCTGCAGGAGCAGACTAAGAGGGGGCCAAAGTGCAGCACCGGTAAGACAGGAAAGAAAAAGCCCAAGACCGGGAAACGCCGCGCCGGCGAACAGCCTGCTCAGCAGCATCGCGGCTTGCAGCAGGAGCAGCAGCAGCAGGACATGCAATGCCTGCTGCCACAGGGTAAACCTCTGGATGCGCCGATGCAGCACGATGGCGGCGTAGACAGCGAGGGTATAAGCCAGGGCATGCTGGCCCAGAATCGCGCCGTCGGCCATATCCATCAGCAAGCCCATGATCCAGGCTATGCCCATCCCCGTCTTGCGCGGCTCGCGGATGGCCCAGAACAGGAGCGTCAGCGCGACGAAATCAGGCCGGAACGACAGAACCAACCCGGACCAGGGCAACAGGTTGAACAGCAATCCAAGCCCCAGCGTCAGCAGGATGAATCTCATGCTGGCGGGTTTAAGCAGTTCCGGTGCCCTGGCGGAATTCATCAAATCAGTTTCTCCGGGGATGGGATGCGCCGGCCTTGCCGCCGTCAGCCTCATTCATGCCGGCCTGGCCGGCAAGGGCAGGCTGCCGCGGCTCACCGATCAGAATCAGAAGCTGCTTGTGGCGGCTCACGCCCGCGCTCGGCACGCAGGTAATCTTGGCAAAAGCCGAGTTGCGTTCGATTTTAGACACCACCGCCACCGGCAGGCCGGCAGGGTACACCCCATCGATTCCGGACGTGACCAGGATGTCACCATTCTGGATATCCGCATTAGCCGCCATGAAGGGCAGCTCCAGCGTGCCGTCCTGGCCGTGCCCGAAGGCAATCGCACGGGCGCCATTGCGCACGATTTCCACCGGAAGCGCCTGATCCTTGTCGATGAGCAGGGTGATCTCGCTGCTGAACGGATAGACGCGGGTGACCTGGCCGACCACACCGACATCATCAATCGCCGGCTGTCCAGCCTTGACGTTATGATTTGAACCTTTATCCACGATAATTTTCTGGGAAAACGGGTCGCGCCCGGCATATACGATTTCGGCGGCCACCATCCTTTCGCCGCGCTGTTGCTGGACACCCAGCATCCTGCGCAAGTAGGCGTTTTCCGCCTGCATCGCCTGCATCCGCTGCAATTGTGCCGATAGCAGCAACTGCCGCTGCACGAGCGCGGCATTCTCGTTCTGCATGTGCGCCTGGGTAACGAAAAAGCCGCCGGTGCGGCCGATCATCTCGGCAGGCGCATTGGCCAGGCGCTGTAACGGGGCAACCGCAACCGAAAGAATTTGGCGCAGGGTATTCAGGGTATTCTGGTGGGCGTCCAGCGCCATCAGCACCAGGGAAAGAAAGGCAAAAAACGCGAAGCGCGCCAGCGGGCTGGGGCCGTGCTTGAAAAAGGGGGGCGCTTCCATTTAGTTCTGAGTCCCGAGTCCCGAGTCCTGAGCAATAACCATCGCGAAGCAATTCAACAGACTCAGGACTTTCAACTCAGGGCTCAGCACTGAATTTAATCGTTGGCAAAAACGCCGCCAAGCTTGTCCATTTCCTCGAGCGCCCGGCCGCTACCGCGCACCACGCAGGTGAGCGGGTCTTCGGCCACGATCACCGGCAGGCCGGTTTCCTCCATCAAGAGCCGGTCCAGGTCGCGCAGCAGGGCGCCGCCCCCGGTCAGCACCATGCCCTTTTCGGCGATATCGGCACCCAGTTCGGGCGGGGTCTGTTCCAGCGCCGACTTGACTGCGCTGACGATGCTGTTGAGCGGGTCGGTCAATGCTTCCAGGATTTCGTTGCTGGAAATGGTGAAGCTGCGCGGAATGCCTTCCGCCAAATTGCGGCCCTTGACCTCCATCTCCCGCACCTCGCTGCCGGGGAAAGCGGAGCCGATCCCTTTCTTGATGTTCTCCGCGGTGGATTCGCCGATCAGCATGCCGTAATTGCGGCGGATGTAGTTGATGATCGCTTCGTCGAACTTGTCGCCGCCGACCCGCACCGAAGCGGCATAGACGATACCGCCCAGGGAAATCACCCCGACTTCGGTAGTGCCGCCGCCGATATCCACCACCATCGAGCCGGTCGCTTCGGCCACCGGCAGGCCGGCCCCGATCGCCGCCGCCATCGGCTCCTCGATCAGGTAGACCTGGCGCGCCCCGGCGCCGATCGCGGATTCCCGGATGGCGCGCCGCTCCACCTGGGTGGAGCCGCACGGCACGCAGATGATAATGCGCGGACTCGGCGAGAGCATGCGCGAATCGTGGATTTTCTTGATGAAGAACTTGAGCATCTGCTCGGTGATGGTGAAGTCGGCAATCACGCCGTCCTTCATCGGGCGGATGGCGGTAATATTACCCGGCGTGCGGCCGAGCATCTGCTTGGCCTCGATGCCCACCGCCTGGATGGTTTTTTTTGCGGAGGGGCCGCCTTCCTGGCGAATCGCGACGACCGAGGGCTCGTCCAGAACGATGCCCTTGCCGCGCACGAAGATCAGCGTGTTGGCGGTACCCAGATCGATGGCCAGGTCATTGGAAAAATATCCGCGTAAGAATCCAAACATCATTGCTTAATTCCAGTGATTGAGGTGCGTCGTAAGAAGCTGTCTCAATAAATATCCCGTGCTATTTATTGAGACAGCTTCCAAATAAAACATGATACCATTTTATGCGTATCGCTTTAAAGTTCTCCGGGTGAATTTTATGTCATTGAATCTGGCCGATGTAAAGCGCATTGCCCATCTTGCCCGCATTGCGGTGGAAGAGGACGAAATGCCGGGCTATTTGCAGCAACTCTCCAACATCCTCGGCCTGGTCGAGGAAATGCAGGCGGTGGACACCACCGGCATCGAACCGATGGCGCACGCCCAGGACGTGGTGCTGCGCCTGCGCGATGATGTCGTGACCGAAACCGACCGGCATGCCGCTTACCAGGCTGTCGCCCCCCAGGTCGAAGCGGGGCTATATCTGGTACCCAAGGTTATCGAGTGATGGAAAATGGGTGATGGGGGAACGAATCCTCATCACGCATCACGCATCACCCATTCCCCATTACCGGAAAATGAAAATGTTCAATGCCTCGTTAAAAGAATTATCCGGCCTGCTGGCCGGCAAGAAAATCTCCAGCGTCGAACTGACGCAGGCCTTTCTCAACCGCATCGGCGAGCTTAACCCGACCCTCAATGCCTTCATCACCGTGGACGAAGGCAAAAGCCTGGCGCAAGCCCAGGCCGCCGACGCCTTGATCGCCGCCGGGAAGGCGGGGCCGCTGACCGGCATCCCGGTGGCGCAGAAGGACATTTTTTGCGCCGAAGGCTGGCTTTCAACTTGCGGCTCGAAAATGCTGCACAATTTCGTCTCACCTTATGACGCTCACGTGATCGAACAGTTCAATCGCGCCGGCGCGGTCAACCTGGGCAAGACCAACATGGACGAGTTCGCCATGGGGTCAAGCAACGAAACCTCCTATTACGGCAAGGTCAAGAACCCCTGGGACGTGAATGCTGTTCCCGGCGGCAGCTCCGGCGGTTCCGCCGCGGCAGTTGCGGCGCGGCTGTGCCCGGCCGCAACCGGCACCGACACCGGCGGTTCGATTCGTCAGCCCGCCGCGCTCACCGGCATTTCCGGCATCAAGCCGACCTATGGGGTGGTGTCGCGCTACGGCATGATCGCCTTCGCCTCATCCCTCGACCAGGGCGGCCCAATGGCCAAGAGCGCGGAAGACCTGGCGCTGCTGATGAATGTAATGGCCGGCTTCGACCCGCGCGACTCGACCAGCCTGGAACGGGAAAAAGAGGATTACGGCCGCGACCTGGAGCAGCCTCTCAAGGGACTGCGGATCGGCCTGCCCAAAGAATATTTTGCCGAAGGGCTTGCCGCCGACGTGGCCCAGGCAATCGAGGCAGCCCTGGCCGAATACCGCAAGCTGGGCGCGGAAACCGTGGCAGTGTCGCTGCCCAACAGCAAGCTGGCGGTGCCCGTCTACTACGTCCTTGCCCCGGCCGAAGCTTCTTCCAACCTGGCCCGCTTCGACGGCGTGCGCTACGGCTACCGCGCCCCGGAATACGCCGACCTGGCCGACATGTACGGCAAGAGCCGCGCCCAGGGCTTCGGCGCGGAGGTGAAGCGGCGCATCCTGATCGGCACCTATGTGCTGTCCGCCGGCTATTACGACGCCTATTACCTGAAAGCGCAAAAATTGCGCCGCCTGATCGCGCGTGACTTCACCGAGGCTTTCGCCCGGTGCGACGTGATCATGGGGCCGACCACGCCGACCACCGCGTTCAACCTGGGCGAAAAAAGCGACGACCCGGTCTCGATGTACCTGTCCGACATCTACACCATCGCGGTCAATCTCGCCGGGCTGCCCGGCATGTCCGTTCCCGCCGGCTTCGGCAAGGATGGAAGACCGGTAGGCTTGCAGATCATCGGCAATTATTTCAGCGAAGCAAAAATGCTCAACGTCGCGCACCGGTACCAGAAGGCGACCGACTGGCATACGCGCATGCCGCCGCTTCATGGCGAGGAGTAATGGGTAATGAGTAATGCGAAAAAGACAATACCGAAACCCATTGCCCATCCCCCATCACCCATTACCAGGAAATAAACATGCAGTGGGAAATCGTCATCGGGCTGGAAACGCATGCCCAGCTCAGCACACTATCCAAGATTTTCTCCGGCGCGGCCATTGCCTACGGCGCCGCGCCCAACAGCCAGGCCTGCGCGGTGGACATCGCCCTGCCCGGGGTGCTGCCGGTATTCAACCGTGCGGCGGCGGAAAAAGCGGTCAAGTTCGGCCTCGCCATCGGCGCCAAGATCAACCGAAAATCCATCTTCGCGCGCAAGAATTACTTCTATCCCGACCTGCCCAAGGGCTACCAGATCAGCCAGTACGAGCTGCCGATCGTGGCCGGGGGCAGCCTGACGATCCAGGTCGGGGAGCACGAGAAAACCGTCCGCATCACCCGCGCCCATCTCGAGGAAGATGCGGGCAAATCCCTGCACGAGGACTTCCACGGCATGACCGGGATCGACCTCAACCGCGCCGGCACGCCGCTGCTGGAAATCGTCACCGAACCGGACCTGCGCAGCAGCGCCGAAGCGGTGGCCTATGCCAAGACGCTGCATTCCCTGGTGCGCTGGATCGGCATCTGCGACGGCAACATGCAGGAAGGCTCGTTCCGCTGCGACGCCAACGTTTCGGTGCGGCCCATGGGAACGGAAAAGCTCGGCACCCGCTGCGAGATCAAGAACCTCAACTCGTTCAAGTTCATGGAAAAGGCCATCGACTATGAAGTGCGGCGGCAGATCGAGATCATCGAGGACGGCGGCAGCATCGTCCAGGAAACCCGCCTCTACGACCCCGACCGGGACGAGACGCGTTCGATGCGCTCCAAGGAAGAAGCCAACGATTACCGATACTTCCCCGATCCCGACCTGCTGCCGCTGGTGGTGGATGAGGCATTTCTCGAGCAGGCCCGTGCCACCCTCTCCGAGCTGCCGCAGGCCATGCGCGAGCGTTTCATGCGCGACCACGGCCTGCCCGCTTACGATGCCGGCACGCTGACCTCATCGCGCGAACTGGCGGCCTATTTCGAGGCTGCGGTGAGCGCCCTGGGCGGAACCTTCTCCCGCTTGCGGGAGAGGGATGGGGAGAGGGGAATTCCGGTAGAGGGGGACGAGGGCGCTGCGCGGCTACGTGAAATGGCCAAGCTCTGTGCCAACTGGATAATGGGCGACCTGTCTGCCCAGCTCAACAAGGATGGCCTGGAGATCGCCGCCTCGCCCATATCCGCCGCGCAACTCGCCGGGCTGCTGAAGCGCATCCAGGACGGCACCATCTCCGGGAAAATCGCCAAGGAAGTGTTCGCGGCAATGTGGACGGGCGAAGGCGATGCCGACGCCATCATCGAAGCCAAGGGGTTGAAGCAGGTTTCCGATTCCGGGGCGATCGAGAAGATCATCGACGAAGTATTCGCCGCCAATGCCAAAATGGTGGAAGAATTCCGCGCTGGCAAGGAAAAAGCCTTCAACGCCCTGGTGGGTCAGGCGATGAAAGCCTCCAAGGGCAAGGCCAACCCGGCGCAAGTCAATGAAATCCTGAAGAAGAAACTGGCTGGTTGAAACCAAAATGCCGGGATGCACCCCTCCCGGCAGCACAACACGCTATTTCTTTGCGTTATCTTCGATCTGGCGCAATTCGCGGAAGCGCTTCTTGTCGTCCTCGAACCTGGCGCGGATGGCGTCCATCTCCTGACGCCGCTGCTTCACCATTTCCTGCAGGCGCTGCGTTTCATTTTCAGCTTCCTGGAGCTCCTGCTGCAGGTAGACCGGCACCGGTTGTTTCTTGGCGGTAAAGGTTTCCGCCTGTTTCCGGGCTTGATCGAGGCGCGGCTGGATCTGCTTGATGCGCACTTCCATGCCCTGGAGCTGGAGTTCGCCCTGCTGCAGATTGCGGTTCCGCACCAGGTCGATTTCCTTCTCGGTGGTATAGGTGTTGATCAGCGCCCTGTCACGACGCGCCTGTTCCTCTTTTTTTCTCTCCGCTTCCTTCTTCTGTGCCAACTCCTCTTCCTGGGCCTTGCGCTGCTCGGGGGTCAAAGCGGGGTCGGTTTTCTTGATGACCATGCCTTTCTTGCTGAGTTCCGTGCTGCCCTGGCCGGCATATTGCGGCGGAATGCTGTCACCATAATGGGTTTTTCCTTGTTCATCGACCCATTTGTACATTTTCGCCGCAACGGGAAAGCTGGCCAGCGCCAGCAAAATAAAAGCGGTCAAATAGCGCATGAAAACCCCCTGAAATTAATCGGCCGAAACGCCGTAACGATTTTTGTATTCTAAGACAGCTTCCAGCTTCTGCGCCATGCCCGGCTCCTGGCGCAGGTAGCCGATCATGTCATCCAGGGTAGCGATGCTGACCACCGGAATGGCGTAATTCTGCGTCACCTCCTGGGTCGCCGACAACGCGCCTGTGCCGCGCTCCTGGCGGTCGAGCGCGATCACCACGCCGCAGGGCACCGCCCCGTGCGCCTTGATCAGTGTAACCGACTCGCGCACCGAGGTGCCGGCCGAGATCACATCGTCCACGATCAGCACCCGACCGGAAAGGTGCGCGCCGACAATCGCACCGCCCTCGCCATGATCCTTGGTTTCCTTGCGATTGAAACTGAATGGCAGGTTGCGCCCGTGTTCGGCCAATGCCACCGCAATCGCCGCCACCAGCGGGATGCCTTTGTAGGCTGGGCCGAACAGCATGTCGAACGGGAAAGGGACGGAAAGGATGGCTTTAGCGTAAAATTGCGCCAACTGCCGCAAGGATTCTCCGTCGTTGAACAGGCCGGTATTGAAGAAATAGGGACTCAGCCGGCCGGCCTTGGTCTTGAACTCGCCGAAACACAATACATTGCGTTCGATGGCGAAACGGATGAAGTCCTGACGAAAATCCTGCATGGTTCTGTCTTTGCCCCCGGAGAAATTGATTGCGTATTATAACCCTGAATTTAAACGGCATCCGCTCCGCCACCACCAAGGGGCTGCTCGAATGGCTGCCCCAGCAGCAGGCCGACATCGTCTGCCTGCAGGAACTGAAGGCGCAGATCCCCGATCTGACACCCGAAATGCAGTCACCGGCAGGCTTGCACGGCTATTTCCACCCCGCCGAGAAGAAGGGCTACAGCGGCGTAGGCATTTACGCCCGGCGCGAACCCGACAACCTGGTTGAAGGACTGGGCATAAGCGAAATCGACGCCGAAGGCCGCTACCTGCAGGCCGATTTCGGCAATCTCAGCGTCATCTCGCTCTACCTGCCTTCCGGCTCCAGCGGCGAAGAGCGGCAGGCGGCGAAGTTCCGCTTCATGGACTATTTCGCCCCCCACCTCGAAGCATTGCGGGCCGGCGGGCGGGAAGTCGTGCTGTGCGGCGACTGGAATATCGCCCACAAGGAAATCGACCTGAAAAACTGGAAATCCAACCAAAAAAATTCCGGCTTCCTGCCCGAAGAGCGCACCTGGCTGACCAAGGTATTCGACGAAATCGGCTGGGTGGACGTCTACCGCCAGTTGCACCCGGAGGCCACCGGCGAAGCCTACACCTGGTGGTCCAACCGCGGCCAGGCCTGGGCCAAGAACGTCGGCTGGCGCATCGACTACCAGATCGCCACGCCGGGCATCGCCGCGGCGGCGAAAGGTGCTGTGGTCTACAAGGAGCAGCGCTTCAGCGACCATGCGCCGCTGACGGTGGATTACGACTGGTCGTTCTGAGCTTGTCAGCCGCATCCATAAAATTCGGCAAATAGTCCTTGCAGCGCAACAAATTGCGCCGTTTAATCCATGAACTTACGGCTGCAGCGGCAATCACGAACCCGGTCGAACAGCTTCGGCGACCCGACCGGACGGGGAGGGATTACTCGATGGTGTACAACTCATTTCGCAGCATCCAGCTGGTTGAATCGTTAGATCATAATTCATCATCACGATTACAGGTTGCAAACCGTTTACTGTGCACACCACGTTAGATCTCATAGCCATGGATACAAAGCTCAAGAAGTGGTTGCGTTGGCTGGAAGTCATCAAAGACGAAGTGCAAGACCTCGTAATGGCGAAACGCACATTCCATGAGGTTCAGCAGCTCATCAGAGATAACCCGGCCCTACATCAGCCGAATTCATTCTACGACTACTTGTCACGAACCTATGTCTCTCACGTTGTCATTGGGCTACGTCGGCAAATTAAGTGTGGCAACCAGAGCATTTCCATGGCTCGGATGTTTGAGGAACTAATTGAGTCGCCTCAAGTTTTGACACGTAGTTACTACGTTGGTTTGTACAAAGGCTCTGTTGTCGAAAATTTTGCTGACAAGGACTTCAACAAATTTGCTGCGCCAGAGGCGCCACACATTGATCCAACTCTTGTGGCCGCTGATCTCACTCGACTTCGTAATGCCACAAAGCGCTGCGAGGACTTCGCTGACAAACGAGTCGCTCATCGTGATAAGAAAGAACCGAAGGAGCTACCCACTTTCAACGAAGTCGATGCATGCATAAACCTTCTTGACGAACTCTATGTGCGGTACTTCATGCTCTTTCGCGCATCAAACATGGGTAGCCTGCTACCGACTCGACAATACGACTGGAAGGCAATCTTCCGCGTACCATGGATTTCTCAAGATGAAAAATAAAAATATAGGAGGCGCACCCCAAATCCCATCGCGCAGGATGATCGTGTGCGCTTCGCGCAGTTGATTAGATGCCGGGGGCTGCCCGGCGGCAGGTTACTTTATTTTGCTTGCCCAAAATATCGATATTATGTAGCAACCGCACAAAGATATTCTGCCCCATCCCCGTAGAATTTCCCTGTACTAAGAATCATTGCACAGGGGGATATATGGGACACACCTACGCGATATCCGGACTAGTCGGCAAGCGCTCTGAAATGGCCGGAATGATCGAGCACCACCAGAAGGAAATTGAACGCCTTCGGCAAGGCTTGTACCAGATCGACGCCGCGATCCGCATCTTCGATCCTACCTATCGTATCCGATCTATCAAGGCGACGGAATACCGCCGCTATAGCCGCATCTTCAAGAAGGGGGAATGTTACCGGCTCTGCCTGGATGCGCTGCGACGTGCAGACGCCGTGTTGAGCACCACGCTTATTACCGAGATCATCATGCACAAGAAGGGATTGACGCACGAACAGCAAGCGACGATCACGGATAGCGTGAACAACTCACTACGTTTTGCCGAGCGCCGGGGCATCGTCGAGCGCGTTGGCATGGATGGCGTCAGCATCCGTTGGAAGATTGCGGAGTAATCTTAAAATGTCAGAATCTCATGTTGTTTCAGGTCTGGTCGCCAAGCGTGCTGAATTGACCGGTCAAATTGAGCATTTCCAGTACCAAATTCGACAGATTTCAATGGATGTCGATCACCTGGATGCAACGCTGCTGTTGTTCAACCCAGATTATGATCTATTGAGCATCAAACCCAAGGGCATCAGAAGCACGAATCCTTGGTTTCTCAAGGGCGAGATAACCCGGCTCACCCTTGAAGCCTTGAGGACGGCCAGCACACCTCTTTCTACCTGCGACATTACGGATGCACTAATTGCCCTTAAGGGCATTGCGATAGCGGGGACGAAAGAACGTGATCGGTTGACCAAATCCTTGCTTGGGGCACTTCAGATGATGCGGAAGCGGGGTGTGGTGGAAATTGCAGGTCGGATCAAAGGGCCGGGTGGCGGCCCGATCCTTTGGCGACTGCTTTAAGCGGCCAGTCTTTCTTCCTGGCGCTTGTTCCCCTGCCAGTACCCGCACCAGTCGCGGCTGGTTTTGGTGTGGGCGCATTTCTTGGTGATATCGGTGAAGATCGCGCCATTGGTCCAACGGCGTGTGTCCTCGCGATAAGCAGCTTCGTTGGCATAATTCGCCAGGTACTGATTGCCGAACTTATGTGTCTGACCGTACTGCATCCGGCGAAAGCGGCTGAAATACGATTCGGCCAAGTTGTTCGTCGTGCCATCGTCAGCTCGGTACTCCTGGCTGTGATTGACGCGGCGGGTATCGAACTTGGCATGCAGAACGTCGTAGGCATTGGATTCGTCGGCGCAGATCACCGATCCCTTGGATACAAACGACTCCGCCAGATGGCTTACATCGGCCTGATTCTCGGCCTTGATGATGAAGGTTAGCGTCTTGTTGGAACCCTTGATTTCGTCCCCTACAGTTTCCACTCGTTGACGCATCACGAACACGCACCGCTTGTCGGGACGCTGGTTCACTGCCAAGCGGCGGTCAATCCGATCTTCCTTGCGATTCTTCGGGCGAACATAGCCGTTCACATAAGCGCCGTCCATGTGAATCTCACCGGACAGCGCTTCATCGTCCCGTTGTTCCATCAATGACTCCCTGATCTTGTGCGCCAGGACGAAGGCGGTTTTGTACTGAACGCCGAGATCGCGGGCCAGTTGCAGCGCTGAAATGCCTTTCACGGCGTTGGTATAGATCGCAATCGCGGCCAAGTAGACGCGCAGCGGCAGCTTGTGGAAAGCGAATATTGTCCCACTGGTTACTGAGAAAGTGTGATTGCAATCCTTGCAGCGCCATTGCTTGCGGGTCTGCTGGAAGTAGTGTTTGCCGATGGTGCCGCACACCGGGCAAGCCACTTCCTCGCCTTCACCCCAGCGGAGTTCCTTGAAGACCTGAAAGGCTTGGTCATTGGTCAATTCCATGACTTTGCGCACCGAGAGGGTGCGGGCTTTGGCGGAGAGAAGGAAGTGCTGGGACATGGTTATCACCGTTTGCGATATGTTCTTATCTCAAATGATATACTATTCACATCGCTTGTCAACATATTTATATCGTGTATGATGATATCTATATTGTCGTATATGACGTGATAATTGCTTTTTATAGTTCCAAATATCCAACGTGTATGAGTCTGAAACTCAGACAGGCTCATGGAATGAGCCTGTCTCAAGAAATGCAATTAAAAGCTGGATCGAAGGAGGATTACCCATGAATCAGAACTGGGAAAGCAAGGTCAAGGGTTTGCTCAAAGCGGAATTAAAGCGCCGGGAAGTGACCTATCTGCAGTTAGCTGAAAAGCTTGCGGATATCGGTATATCTGAGTCGCCAGAGAACATTGCAAACAAGATCAGCCGGGGGAAATTTTCGGCGGTGTTTATGATTCAATGCCTAGAAGTGATTGGGTGCCAGACGATAAGGCTGGGGGAATAATAATGAGCAAAAAAAATATAACCGGCCCTAACTCAACCGTCACAAAACTGGAAATTAAAGATCAGTCGATGCCCTGCGGAACTCAAGATTTATTTCCACAACACTGGCTTATCAATACGCTACTTGATGACGGCTTTATTGCCGAAAAGCAGAGCGAGCTGGCAGGCAAGCCACTACCTTACGATCTACACTCATGGCTAACCGAACATTTCGATGCGTCCAACTTATCAGCCCGCAACGAGGCGCAACTGGAAGAAAAATTTATCGCCCCGTTGTTAGCTCAACTAGGCTGGGCAAAAGCCTATCAAGTCGGTATTACCGTACAGGGTAAATTTGCCAAACCCGACTACTGCTTGCTGTTGAACCCAGAAGATGAAGACAAACTGATCACCAGCAAGGATCATGCTTTCATCTCCGCTATTTGCGAATCGAAAGCATGGGGTAAAACCCTGGATACCGGCAAAGCAGATCGCAAAGACAACCCGCATCATCAGCTTCAGGACTATCTCAGCACCTTGCGGGTGCGATTTGGTTTTTTAACCAATGGTCGCATCTGGCGAGTGTATGACACCGACAAAATCACTGCCAAGAAAACCTTTATTGAGTTTGATATACAGCGCCTGTTGGCGGTGGAGGATGATATTGAAAAGGCACAAGGTTTTGCATTGTTTGCCTTTTTCTTTGGTCGTGACACTTATGTCCAACCGACAGAAACCGGACAAGTCAGTGCCATTGAACAAGCAATCTCCGCTTCAAACGACTTTACACTAGAGGTCGAAGAAAACCTTAAAGCCGTGATCTACGGTTACGCAGGCGAAGATTCGCTGTTCGAAATCATGGGGCGTGCCATTCAAAAAGCCAACCCTAAAGCCAGCCTCCCCGACGTGTATGAGAACAGTGTTGTGCTGCTGTTTCGCTTGCTATTCGTGGTGTACTTTGAGGACAAAAACTACGACTTGCTAACCAAGCACCCGTTCTACCGGCGCTATAGCCTGAACAACATTTTTGATGCCCTCCGTAATCAACCCGCCGAACGCAGTGCGTTGCACGACGGCATTTACGCCCTCAAGCAACTATTTGAAATGCTCGATGAGGGGGCAGAAGACATTGACATTCCATTGTTCAACGGCGGCTTGTTTGATCCGGCACGTGCGCCCTTGTTGCTCACGCCCAAGATATTTGACAACGCCACCTTGCGTACCTTGTTGGAAAAGTTGCTCTATAAAACCAGCCGTGGCACTACGCTGTTCGACACTCGCCGCGATTTCAAAAACATGAGTGTCACCCACTTAGGGCGCATCTATGAAGGCTTGTTAGAATTTCATTTTGAGCGCGCTACTGAAACGGCTGTCTATCTTGAATACGAAAGCAGCAGCACCAAAGGCAAAACTGTTGAAGCCTACTTTGACAGCTACGATATGGCTAACATCCGTAAAGAAAAAGGCTATCGCGCCTGGCGTGAAACCCAGGTAAAAAAAGGTGATGTATATCTCAAGAGTGCTAGTAATTCACGCAAAACCACGGCCAGTTATTACACGCCTCCCGCCTTGTCGCAGCCGCTGGTTAAGTCCGCCATTGACCACGCCACCGCAAGCGGCAAAAAGTTTACCGAACTCAAAATTCTCGACAATGCTTGTGGCAGTGGACACTTTTTGGTTGAGGCATTGGGTTACTTGACTGACTTAGCACTTGCACAGCTAGAACACGATGCCGACTTGCAGCAACTAGTGGCGGAGGAACGCGCCAAAATCAACGAGCAACTGTATTTTCTCAATCTCAACTACGAACCGGAAGACGCGCAAATACTCAAGCGCGCCCTGCTGAAACGCTGCATTTTCGGAGTGGATTTAAACCCCTTCGCGGTAGAATTGGCGCGCTTATCGTTGTGGATGGATAGCTTTATCTTTGGTACACCTCTGTCGTTCATCGAACACCATGTCCGTCACGGCAACGCCTTGATGGGCGCGACTATACAAGATTTCATCAACTACAATGCCGTTGAAGTTGCACAAAACGACTTGTTTGTGGACAACCTTGGAGCGCGCTTTGACGAATTGCGTAGCGTGATGCAAGAGCTGGATGCCATGCGCGACACCACGGCAGCAGAGGTGGAACAGTCCAAGGAGCTTTGGAAAAATACCATTGCACCCAAGCTCAATTTGCTGTCACGAGCACTCAGTTTTATCTGCACCCGTCGCGCCATGCTGGCAGAAGGCGACAGCAAAGCCTGCCAAATGCTGGACAAAACCGCCGATCTCATTCCTCATTTATTTGATGAGAACAAAAGCAAGAGCACCGCACTCAAGCAGGTGGAAACCTATGCACAGCGTTACCGCTTTTTTCACTATGAAGTCGCTTTTCCCGAAGCTTTTGCGCGGGAGAGTAAAGGCTTTGACATTATCGTGGGCAACCCGCCTTGGGACAAAACCAAGTTTTCTGACACTGACTTTTTTCCGCAATACCACAGCAACTATCGCAGCCTGAAAAACACCGAAAAAGCGGCGGTGCAAAAAAGATTGCTGGAAAGTGAACACATCTCCACCGCATACAAAGCCGCACAGTATGAGATGGAAGTAGCCGACGATTACTATACGTCCGCATTTCCACTCAACAAAGGCGCGGGTGACGGCAATTTGTTTCGTTTGTTCGTCGAGCGCAATCTGAGCTTACTCGCACCTGGCGGCAGCCTTAATTATGTGTTGCCCAGCGCGTTGTTGTTTGAAGAAGGTTCGACGATATTGCGTCGGCATATTTTCACTCGTTTCCAGATGCATTTTTTCTACAGCTTTGAAAACCGCAATGGCATCTTCCCTGACGTGGATTCGCGCTACAAATTTGCCCTCATGCAAGTGGTCAACCGCGAACCTGATAGCGCGCATGAAAACACCATTGACACCGCCTTCTATGTGCTCGATGCCGCCGAGTTAGCCAATGAAGCGCGTCACGTGCCGTATCCCCTCTCCACGCTCAAAGCATTGTCGCCCCAATATTGGGCGTTGATGGAGCTGCGCGATGGCTCGGATTTATCCATCTTGCAAAAATGCTACGCGGCATTCCCCGCTTTATCTGAAAGCTGGCTGAATTTTCGGCGCGAGTTGCACATGACTGATGACAAAGATCTGTTCATTGAGAAAGGGGCTCCGGGTCTGCTGCCTCTATTTGAAGGCAAAATGATTTGGCAATATAGCCATGCGTACGATGCCCCACAATACTGGCTAGACGCGACCGCATTTGATGCGCGCTTGAAAAGCAAAGAGCTTCACCGCATGGCGCAAGATTTGGGCGTTCCCAAAGCAGAGGCGGCCAAACATAAGTCTGCGATTCGCTATGACCGTGAGTTTGTGCGATTGGCCTTTCGCGCGGTTGCCAGCGACACCAATGAACGCACTTTGATTTTTGCCTTGCTCCCACAGGGCTGTGGCGCAGGAAATTCTATCTACAATAGCGTCCCTAAAAATTATGTCCGTGACACAAATGGCGGGGTGACAACAAAAACGACTTCGCCGTTGCGCTTGCTGTTTGCAATGGCTTGTTTCAACAGCTTGCCGGTGGATTGGATGGCGCGACAGATGATCCAAATTAACGTCAATCAAACTTATCTTTACCGCCTGCCCATGCCACAACCCAGTGACGACGACATTCGTAGTAATCTCGATTATGCCTTGCTTGCCAAAAACGCACTGCTACTGAGTTTGTTAGCCAATTGGGACGACTTTGCGGAACTTGCCCCTCTTTTTGGTGTGCAACCCGACGACGTACCGCAGACCGCCAAGGCTCAAGATACTCTGCGTGCACAAAATGATAAATTGGTTGCCAAGCTTTACGGCATTACCGATGTAGAGTTTATGCATTTGTTGAGTAGCTTTAAGGTGATGGAGAGTAAACGGCCAGAGTATTTAACGCTGCTGAAATAAAGTTCTTTAAATATAAAATGGGTTAATGTGGCAGCGAAGATTGATGTAACAAGGAGTAGCGCAATGGGTTTGATCGATGGCGACGATGGACTTCCGGCTGATGAAGTAGGGATATGGGCAAAAGAAAAACATACCTATCTCCGGCGCTATCTGGATATTTCGCGCTCCACGCGCAAAAAATACATCGGGAATGGAAAAGGTGGTGCCGTGTATTTCGACTTATTCTGCGGCACTGGACGATCCCGGATAAGAGGTGGCAATGAGTGGATAGATGGTGGCGCAGTTGCCGCCTGGAAAACCAGCAAAGAGGGCGATGCGCCTTTTACAGATATCTACATCTCGGATCTCGATGAAGAAAAATTGAATGTCTGTGCCGAACGATTGCGCAAGCTCGGTGCGCCGGTGCATCCAATCCATGCCAGTGCAGTTGATGCTGTCGATAAAATGGTGTCAGCAGTCAGCGGCTATGGACTTCATTTCGCGTTTGTTGACCCGTACAGCCTTGAGGCACTAGATTTTCGAATAATCAACAAACTCTCTTCGCTCAAGCGAATTGATCTACTGATCCATCTTAGCGCGATGGATTTACAGCGTAATTTGGCGATAAATCTGACCGCTACTGACTCGGCATTTGACGTCATCGCTCCTGGATGGCGAGAAAATGTGAATACGACTGCCTCACAGCAGGAAATTCGGCGGCGCTTTATCGAATTCTGGCGAGAAAAGGTAGCAAGTCTCGGGGTATGGCCTTCAATCGATCAGAAATTGATTACGGGTGAGAAGAATCAGCCCTTATATTGGTTGCTACTTGCCGCCCGCCATGATCTGGCACACAAATTTTGGACAACAGCAGCTAATCCCGAAGGCCAAGGATCGTTCTTGTTTTAGCCGACCGCCTGCATAGCAGGGTAAGCGTCCCAAGTACGCCCCCTGAACTCACGACCATTTGCTTTTTTGTGGCGCTTAACACCGTCCACCCCCCATCCACCCCACTGCTTGAAGAAAAATGCAGTGCCAGCAACGTCAGCCTGTATTTTGATGTTTTCTACCCATTCCTCGCGCATCGGACGTGCATGGTGTCCGGATTCTCCGCCGACGATGACCCAGTGGATGTCGGTGAGGTTTATTTCGCCAAGGTCTTCCAGCAAGGGCTCTACGGAGAGGAAGCGAATATGTGCATCAACTTGTCGCAGATAGTCGATGCGAGGAATGCCGTATTCCTTATCCTCGACAGAAACCCCCAGCCAAACGTTTTGCGGACAACCCCGGTCGGCAAAATAGCGGGGCAGGCGCTCAGCCCGCTTTGTTAGGATTTGGTAGGTGTGTTGCGGTGTCTGGCGAATGACAGAAAACACCTGATCCAGAAATTGATCTGGAATGTCTTCGTGAAATAGATCGCTCATGGAGTTAACGAAATAAACGGTCGGTTTTTTCCGCTGGAGTGGCTGAACCAAGCGTTCAGGTAGAATCGCCAGCTTAAATCCGTTCTCGTACCCTGGCGCCCCCATGGCGTGAAGGCGGTGCGCCATTACCTCTGCGTAGCAATATTTGCAGCCAGGGGAAACTTTTGTGCATCCCGTCGTGGGATTCCATGTCTGTTCAGTCCATTCAATACTTGATTGAGTCGCCATTTCGCCTTCTCCCTAACTTGAATGATGGCTCATATTGCGAGCCCCTGTTTTTTCTGCAACTAGCCCATCGATAAGTTTCGACAACACCACACGCAAAGGCGCTTGATCCTCTCGACCGAGGCGTTCCCGAACTTTGTCCGCAAGTTCATCTACTGACGGCACTGGCGCTTGGTTACTCCAATGCACCAGATGCATACATTTCTCAATAATCTGAGCCTTCGGGTTTGCTTCACCCTTTTCATATCGGCTTAGTGTGGACTGTTCCACACCCAGTTCGCGTGCGAATTCGGCTTGGCTACGCCCGTTCCTGGCGGTCTTAATGAGTTGAGGAATGCTTGTTATTGCCATGTTACAGATTCCAGAGCAAATGCATAGTATGCATTATATACAACATTCAATGCATGTGCTGCATTATTTCTGGTTTATATATTACATAAATACGCTAGCCGTTCCGCAAAGGTGTGTATTTTTGGCGCTTGGTTCAACGCAAACCCGCTCGGAGCTTAGCTCTCGGCGGGCTTGCCATTAGGGGAGATTTTTTCTTCCACAAAAAGGCCGAAAACCCAATATGGGCACGGCCTTCAGTCAAATCATCAACACCTTTTTGGAACGGCTAGATAAATACGTGACGGGCTCATTTTGTGAGCTAGTAGGGGCGTGACACGTGGTCAAAAAAATTAGTGTGCGGAAACCGTTATGGCAATGACTGCATGAAAAAATGTGCTTATACTGACCAAAAGGCTAATTTTGCTGCTAAATCAATATATTAACAGTGAATTAACAGTGTGCTCATTAGAAAGAAGACAGATGGAAGACAAAAACAACGCATCCAGCCTTTTTAGCGGTTTCACGCCATCATCGCCGTCCAGGTCAAGCCGTGCGATTCTTTTGGTGCCGCATACCGTCGCAGCCGCACTTACTGCTGTCCGCGAGGACGCCAATTCCCCTGTCAGTGCCCTTGCCGAATCCAAGCCAGCGCCGCCGCCGCCACCCGTCATTCATTCCGCTAACTCGGGGGACTTGTCCTGCATCCGCACCGGTACAAAACACGACTTGGCGGACGCCACGGCTTTGGCGTCGAGGATTCTCAAAGATCAAACTGATTTGGACAACGCCACCGCCGCGTTTTCAAAAGACTTGTTTGTGGGCGTCACGCTGCATATTGCCTACTCGGACAACCGGCGCAGGTTCCAAGATATGCTCGATTACATCATTGACCCCTGTTGGGATTCCACGAAACAAATGTTGCAGTATTTCAATCTTTCCGAGTCATTCAAACAAACTGATGCAGCAATTTGGTGTCATGATTTCGTGCTTAAAAATGAAAGTCTTTCGGAGGAAAGGGCCAAAAGTCTCGTGAGGCGATGCCACATCCAATGGCAAACAGCTTTGTCTACGGTCAAAACTCGAAATAAAAAGACGAAGGCACTCGCAGGAATTCAGGTATTCAAACCGGACGCCGTGGCTAAAGCGTGGGCCATGCTGGGCGATGTTAAGGACGAGAAAAAAGCCGGCGGCGAGCGCATTTTGGAAAATGCACAGATGAATGCTGGCTATCGCACCATACCTGACACCAGGAAGGCCGGACTAAAACTGGACGATGCCAAGCGCCGTTTCGAGAACCTGGTTGAGCCGATCAGTCGCCTGCAGGTTGATTTGGTTCTGGCCGGCGCCATGAATCCTGAAGATTTCCGCATCACCCCCATCTTGCTACTGGGAGATCCGGGCATCGGCAAAACCTTCCTGGCAATGCAACTGGCCGAATCGCTGGGCGTGAATATGGAAATTGTCAGTGCTGGCGGCGCACAAGGCGGCTTCCAGCTGACCGGCTCGCATATTAGCTGGAACAGCGCACGCCCCGGCTCGCTTGTCTCCCTGTTGGCCGAAGGTAAGTCCGCCGCGCCGGTGGTTGTAGTTGACGAAGTGGATAAGATTCAAACTTCGCAGATCCCGTTTTTGCCGGTGCTGCTGGACCTCTTTGAGCCGAACACATCCAGGCGATTTAAAGACGAATTTCTGGAAATGCAGTTCGACGCCAGCCGTATCATTTTCATACTGACGGCCAACAGTCTAGACGGCGTGCCTACGCCCTTGCTGTCGCGCGTTGAGGTGTTCAACGTGCCGCGTCCAGAGCCGCAGCAGCGAAGGCGTATTATCCGGGCCGAGGCGAAACTGTTGCGCCTCAAGACGAAGAGGCCGATCAAGATGGACAGAGGCACCAGTGAAATGCTGGCCGAGAGGGTGGATATTGACCTCAGAAAAACCACTCGACTGGTCAAAGAGGCTTTCACCAAAGCGATGATGTCCGGTGACAAAGTTGCCAAGCTGGTTCTGCCAAAAACAGAAGGCCGCCGCACCATTGGTTTCGGCTGCTAAACCATGCTGATCTTCCTGGATGCCGAGTTCACCGATTTCATCCAGTGCGATCTGATCAGTATTGGCATGGTTGACGAAACAGGCCGGCATTCGTTCTACGCAGAGCGTAGCGACTTTGAACGCTCCTGGTGCAATCCGATAGTGCAGACGGGCATCCTGCCCTTGCTCGATGGCTCCAATGTGGCCACTCGTGCCGAGCTTGCCGTGCAGCTTCGTGCTTGGTTCGCCACCTTGCCGCGCAAGGTGGTGGTTGCCTGTGATAGCCGCACAGATTGGGACTTGCTGCTGGATGCCCTCGACGGAGAATTGCCGTCGAATGTGGTAAGCCAGCCCCAAGACTTGCGCCCACTGATCGACACGAGCGTTTTCAACAACGCCGTGTGCCGCTTCCACGACCAGCCGAGTCGCCCTTGGCACCACGCCCTGCATGACGCCTGCGCCCACCGCGCCGGATGGCTTGCTTGGATGGATGCTTCAAAACCGAAGCGAATGACCCCGATGGATGCGGTAACGGTAGCGGCCAACGTCAGTTACCGCGATGGACCGACACGCGCCGAATTGGAAAAGATATTTCTGTCCGGCGAATTGCCGCCACAATTTGTCGCGCACATGCACCGCGTTCTCACTGAAATATCGTGGCGAATTATCGAGGATGCCTCCAGGCAGATCAGCGACGACCATGACTCCGTTCTCGAAAACCTGAAAAAGATAGGAGAAGACCTTGAACGCTGACTTATTGAGTCAAGTACGGCCCCGTGAATCCACCGGGTTCATCCACCTTGCCGATATTCCCCAACCGTACCGGGACGAATTCAGGGAATGGATTTTTCACCAGACCAGGCCGTACAACCCCGACGAGCCAGACGAGCAATGCGCTTATATCTGCGATTGGCGGCGTTGGTTAGGCCAGCAAGAATAGCGAAGGGGGTGTGATGATCAAGCAGAAAGATTATTCAGCTTGCGAGCAAGAAGTTCTCGCGGCTGTTGGCGAGTTGCTAGTCTCTCAATTGGCTGGGCGTGATGAGCTTGCGCGAGCGATTTTTGGGGCGCTGGTGCCGCGATTCATGGGCCGTTACCCGCACCACAAAATCCTCACTCACATTGTCCTGGGGCAAATTGAGGAAGAGAGGGGCGAAACCTACTTGCCGAATCTCCCGGAAAAACTATGATTCTCTTCCTGGAATCGGCTGCATTCGATCGGTAAGACCGCCATGTGAAGCTCTCAATCACAAGTTGGTCGTTCTGTGGCGTATTTTAAGCGTCGTAACGATAGATGGCGCAATCAGGAACATGGATTCCTGTGTGCGCTCACCGCTACGCACCAATGCGCGTGAACGTTCCTGGCTTCCGCGCTTGGCGGCCTCTAAGATTTCGTCTTTGAGTGTTTTTTCGGTTTTGCTTTTCATGGCATCGGCTGCAATTCTTCGCTAGATTAAAACTCAGTTGTATCGAGCCGTCCTTAGATCCCGGATGGTGGTCACGCGAACCCATGCAAATTATGCACGAGTTGCCGCCTTCCCGTCCAACAAACCCGCAGCGTGCGCAGCCGCAAGGCGGAGTGCCCTTCGCCCAACGACTGTTATGTAAAACGCCGATATCTCCTCTATTTCAAGAAACGCTGCTTCTAACTGAAAGTTGATTGCAACTTATTGTTTATTATTGTTTTGTGCGGTTGCTACATAATACCGCAAAATATAAGTAACCAAACAAAAGGGCACCCCGCCGCACCGGCCCTACGGGCTACCCTCGGTTTTCCGAAAAGATCGGGCGGCTGCGGAACTCGCGCTACGCGCTCAGACAGTCCTCGCCGACGGCCCCCGATCTTTTCGGAAAACCGAGGCGGTGCAGAGGGGGAACCGGGTGGTGTGCATAGTTGAGTCAATCCTCTCCACTTCCGCCTCTCTCTCCAACTCTCTCCCGGGGGGAGAGAGGGCGACATTCCCTCCCCTTTCAAGGGGAGGGTCAGGGTGGGGATGGGGTGCTTGGTGTTGGCTCCCCCTTTTCTGCCGCCGAGTAGCACAGCCAAGCCGGGGGAAGTCGGCAAGGACTGTCTGAGGCCCAAAGGGCCGAGTTCCGCAGCCGCCCGGCTTGGCGAGCAACGCAGGGAACCCGCAGCGTAGCGGAGGGCGGCGGAATGGGGTCGCCTTCTTTGGTACACCTTTCTTGGCGAAGCAAGAAAGGTGTACAGCCGCCGGGCTGCCCCCGGCACCCAATCCCCCGCGCGCAGCGCACCCAACCCAACCCAACTACAAATACCGATCCTCCCCCTCTTTCCAAGGCGCAACCTTAAGCAACAACGCCATCCCCGGCAACGCCAACACCGTACACAACAAAAAGAAGGCAAACCACCCAAGCTGTTCGACCAGAAACCCGGTGGAAGCATTGATGAAGGCGCGCGGTACCGACGCCAGACTGGTGAACAGGGCGAACTGCGTGGCAGTATAGAGAGGGTGGGTGGTGCGGGCGATGAAGGCGACGAATGCCGCCGTGCCCAAGCCCACCCCCAGGGCTTCAAAGCCGATCACCAGGGCGAGCACGACCTTGTCGTGGCCGACCTGCGCCAGCACAGCGAAACCTAAAATCGACACGACCTGCACCACGCCGAACAGCCACAGCGCGCGGTTGATGCCCAGCCGCATCATCCATACCCCCCCCAGCAGCCCGCCGATGACGCTGGGCCACAGCCCGGCGTGCTTGGCGATCAGGCCGATGTCGGTCTTGGTGAATCCCATGTCGAGGTAGAACGGCGTCGCCAGGGCGGTGGCCATGCTGTCGCCGAGCTTGTAGAGGAAAATGAAGCCGAGGATCAGCAGCGCCTCCCGCCAGCCCTGGCGGCTGATGAACTCGCGGAACGGCTCGACCACCGCCGCCCGCAGCGTTCTCGGGCCGGACTTGACGAGATCTGGCTCGCTCACCATCAAGGTCATGGCGACGCCGGGCAGCATGAACAGGGCGGTGATCAGGAACACGCTGCTCCAGGGCAAATGGTCGGCCAGGATCAGGGACAGCGAGCCCGGCACCAGGCCGGCAATGCGGTAGGCGTTGACGTGGATGGCGTTGCCCAGACCCAGTTCGACGTCGAGCAGGATCTCCCGCCGGAAGGCGTCCAGCACGACGTCCTGCGTGGCTGAAAAGAAGGCGACCGCCAGGGCCAGATAGGCGATGCTCCACAGCGCCAGTTTCGGCTCGAACCAGCCGAACAGCGGCACGGAAAGCAGCAGCGCAATCTGGGTAAACAGCATCCAGCCGCGCCGCCGCCCCATGCCCGGCCAGGCGAAATGGTCCAGCAGCGGCGACCAGAGGAACTTCCAGATATAGGGCAACTGGATCAGCGCGAACAGGCCGATCACTTTGAGGTCGACCTGTTCGGAGCGCAGCCAGGCCGGCACCAGGCTGATCAGGAAATACAGCGGCAGGCCGGAACTGAAGCCGGTAAAAATGCAGATAAGCATTTTGCGGGTAAAGATCGCCCGCCAGAGATTCGGGGAGTTTTCAGACATACGGGAATAACAATAATCGGAGGCGCTACCTTACCTGAAAAATGTAGGGTGGGC
>JAJYXP010000061.1:0-22576 GCA_021801705.1 Pseudomonadota bacterium | reverse complement strand
GGGCTGTGTCAAAATGCCCGGCTATGACATCCCCCCTTCGCACAAACACCGCACGCAGGCCATGCCGGAAATCAGCCTGATCCCGGCGCTGCTGGTCGGCCTGCTCGGCGGCACCCACTGCGTCGGCATGTGCGGCGGCATCGTCGGCGCAATCAGCCTGCAAATGCCAGGCAACGTGCCGCAATGGCGTATTCATCTGGCCTACAATCTGGGGCGGATCGCCAGCTACGGCGCGGCGGGGGTTCTGGCCGGCGCCGCCGGGGCGGGCAGCCTGCTGTTGAGCGACATGCTGCCGGTCAAGGTGGTTTTGTACCTGATCGCCAACCTGCTGCTGGTTTTTCTGGGTCTGTATCTGGCCGGCCTGTCCCATGCCGTGGTGCAGATCGAACGGCTCGGCGGCGTAATCTGGCGGCGCCTGCAACCCTATTCGAAAAAGCTCCTGCCGGTGCGTTCCGTTCCGCAGGCTTTGGCCCTCGGCGCGCTGTGGGGCTGGCTGCCCTGCGGCCTGGTCTACAGCGTGCTGGCGGCCGCCATGGCCAGCGGCAGCGCCGCGGATGGCGGGATGGTCATGCTCGCCTTCGGCTTGGGCACCCTGCCCAACCTGCTGGCGATGGGCTATTTCGCCCGGCAACTGAAGGGCTTCATGCAAAACAAAGGGGTGCGCCTCGCCGCCGGCCTGCTGGTGGCAGGCTTCGGCGTGCTGGGATTGTACCGCCTGGCAATGTTATAGAATCGTTCCCGGATTTCGGCCTGGCGGCCTGCATCCAGGCTACATATTCTCGAAACGGTAAACGGCCAGATTCCCGAGCAGGTTGGGCAGCAGGCTCACGTCCGAGCCGTCACACATCACGTGGCGATCGAGAATGCGGACGCCATGGCTGCGGCAGAACGCCTCGAAATCCCCCAAGGTGCACAAGTGGATATTGGGCGTGTCATACCACTGGTAGGGCAAGTCCTCCGACACCGGCATCCGCCCCCCGATGATCTGGATGCGCCGGCGCCAGTAGCCGAAATTGGGAATGGTCAGGATGCCCTGCCGGCCCACGCGCAGGATTTCCTTCACCACCAGTTCGATGTTGCGCATCGCCTGCAGAGTCTGGGACAGAATAACGAAATCGAAGGACTGCGGCTCGAAGCCGGACAAGCCTGTCTCCAGGTCCATCTGGATCACGTTCACACCCTTTTCCACGCAGGCGAGAATATTGGCATCGTCGATTTCGATGCCATAGCCGTGGGTGCCGCGCGCTTCCTTCAGATACTTCAGCAGACTGCCGTCGCCGCAACCGAGGTCGAGCACCTTGGCATTCGGGGTCACCCATTGCGCGATGGCGGCAAAATCGGGACGCGCGATCATAGTCCCAGGCTCCTCACCACATTGCACATGTAGGCGCGCACCAGGCTATGGTAGTGCGGGTCGGGCATGAGGAAGGCATCGTGGCCATGCGCGGCGGTGATTTCCGCATAACTCACATTGAGGTTGTTATCCAGCAGCGCCTTGACGATTTCGCGCGAGCGGCCCGGTGCGAAACGCCAGTCGCTGGTGAAGGAAAGCACCAGGAAATCGGCCTGGGCCGGCTTCATCGCCTCGCTCAGACTGACACGATGATGGTGGGTGGGATCGAAATAGTCGAGCGCCTTGGTCATCAGCAGATAGGTATTGGCGTCGAAGCTGGCGGCAAATTTGTCGCCCTGGTAACGCAGGTAGGATTCAACCTCGAACTCCACCCCGTAGCCGAACTGGAATACGTCGTTCTTGAGGATGCGGCCGAATTTCTCGCCCATCACGTCGTCCGACAAATAGGTAATGTGGCCGAGCATGCGCGCCAGCCGCAGGCCCCGCTTGGGCACCGCATCATGGGCGTAGAAATCGCCGGCATGGAAATCCGGATCGGTCAGGATAGCCTGCCGCGCCACATCGTTGAAGGCGATGTTCTGCGCTGTCAGCTTCGGCGCCGAGGCGATCACCAGGCCATGCTTCACCCGCTGCGGGTGCAGGATAGTCCAGGAAAGCACCTGCATCCCGCCCAGGCTGCCGCCCATGATCGCGGCAAAGCTTTCGATGCCGAGCCGGTCGGCAAGGCGCGCCTGGGTTTCCACCCAGTCTTCCACCGTCACGATCGGGAAGGCCTTGCCGTACGGCTTGCCGGTTTTCGGGTCGGGGCTAGAGGGGCCGGTCGAGCCATGGCAGCCGCCCAGGTTATTGAGGCCGATGACGAAAAAACGGTCGGTGTCCACCGGCTTGCCGGGGCCTATCATATTGTCCCACCAGCCAGGCCGCTTATCCTGTTCGGAATGGAAACCGGCGACATGGTGATTGCCGGAAAGGGCGTGGCAGACCAGGATGGCGTTGGTCTTATCCGCATTAAGCGTGCCGTAGGTCTCGTACACCAGTTCGTAAGTATCCAGCACTGCGCCGCTTTTCAGCGTGAGCGGTGCCTCGAAGTGCGCAATTTGCGGCGTCACGATGCCGGCGGAAGGAGATTGCGAATGCATGTAAGAGGCTTGAATTACGTTAATCCGGGAATTATCCTAGAAACGGCAGTTGGACGGGGTGGAGTGTGCGGTTTTCGGGGTGTAGGGCAAGGCGCAACGACGCGGAATGGTCACTCCATTCCAAGGAGTTGCAACACAGCCATGCGCCGCGAAAACCGTGCAATTCACTCCGTAGCGGACTTACCAAACGGGTGAATTCAAAAATACCAAATAAATAATTTACAATCATGCTGTTAAATCAACAATGGAGCGGTCAACTGCCGTTTCTAGGATTATAGCGTCATTTCGGATATTCAACTGTTCAGGCGCAGCAACAACTGCTGCAGCTTCTCCGGTTCGTGCGTCTTGAGCATTTTCTGCGCCACGGCGGTGATATGGGGCAGATCGGAGGTAAGGATTTGCTGCTTGACGGCGAGCACGTGCGCCGGATGCATGGAGAACTCGCGCAAGCCCAAGCCGAGCAGCAGGCGGGTGAGAACGGTATCGCCCGCCATTTCGCCGCACACCGAAACCGGAATACCCGCCTTGTCGGCAACGGCGATGGTCATGGCGATCAATTGCAGCACCGCCGGGTGGAGCGGGTCATAGAGGTGCGCCACGGTATCGTCGGTGCGATCGATCGCCAGAGTGTACTGGATCAGATCGTTGGTGCCGATGGAAAGGAAGTCGAGACTCTTGACGAAGGACTGCACCACCAGCGCGGCGGCCGGGATCTCGATCATGCCGCCGATCGGGATGGAGGCGTCGAACGGGATGCCCTCCTGGGCCAGCTCCTGCTTGGCATGCCCGATCAGGTGCAGGGTCTGGCGCAGCTCGCTCAAGCTGCACAGCATCGGCACCAAAAGCTGGATCTTGCCGTAGTGGGAGGCGCGCAATATCGCGCGCAACTGGGTGTGGAACATCTGCGGCTCGGACAGGCACAGGCGGATGGCGCGCAGCCCCAGGGCAGGGTTGTCGCCGCTGCGGTCGGCGAAACGCAGTTGCTTGTCGGCGCCCAGATCCAGGGTGCGGATTGTCACCGGCAGGCCCCTCATATCCTGCGCCACCCTGCGATAGGCCGCGAACTGCTCCTCCTCGTCGGGCAGGTCATCGCGGTTAAGGAACAGGAATTCGCTCCGGAACAGGCCAACACCGGTGGCCCCGGACGCCTTTACCTGCGGAATGTCCTGCGGCAGCTCGATGTTGGCGTGAAGCTTCACCACCGTTCCGTCGAGCGTGGTGGCGACGGCGGACTTGAGCCGCTTGAGTTTTTGTTTCTCGATCTCCCACTGGCTCTGCTTTAAACGGTACTCGGCCAGGATCTGCTTGTCCGGGTTGACGATCACCACGCCCTGCTGGCCATCGACGATCAACAGTTCGTTTTCGCGGATCAACTGGCGCGCGTGGTGGAGCGCCACGATCGACGGAATGTTCAGGCTGCGCGCGACAATCGCAGTATGCGAGGTGGCGCCGCCGACATCGGTAATGAATGCGGCGAAACGCTGCTGCTTGAACAGCATCATGTCGGCCGGGGAAAGATCGTGCGCCACCAGAATCCGGCTCAGGTCGGCACTGGCCGGTTGGCTGGCCGAACCGGGGTGGCCCAGCAGCACTTTAAGCACGCGCTCCACCACCTGCACGACATCGGCCTTGCGTTCGCGCAGGTAGTCATCCTCGATTTGCTCAAACTGGGCGAGCAGCGCATCCATTTGCTGCTTCAACGCCCATTCCGCATTGATACGCTGATTTTTGATCAGGTCGAGCGGCGCCTTGGAAAGCGTGCTGTCCTCCAGGATCAGCAAGTGCAGATTGAGAAAAGCGCCGAATTCCGCGGGAGAATCTGCGGGAATGTTCGCACGCAGCCCCTCCATTTCGGTACGGGTTGCCTTGATCGCCGCCTCGAAGCGCTCGACCTCGCTCGGGATTTGCGGCTTGGACAGGGCGTAAAGGGGAACCTCGAGGATGGCGTGCGAGATCAAATGGGCATAGCCGATGGCAATGCCACCGGAAACGCCGACGCCGTGCATCGCAAAACTCATTGCGTCTGGCTCCCGCTGAGGCGTATTTCCATCATTCGCCCTCGCCGAAGCGGTCCGCAATCAGGGCAAGCAAGGCATCCATCGCCTCTGTTTCGTCCACGCCATCGACTTCGAGACGGATGGTACTGCCCTTGTTCGCCGCCAGCATCATGACGCCCATGATGCTTTTGGCGTTGATGCGCCGTTCATTGCGCGAAATCCAGATTTCGCTCTTGAACTGCCCCGCCAACTGGGTGAGCTTGGCTGAAGCACGGGCGTGCAGGCCGAGCTTGTTAACGATCTCGACATCACGCTCCATCATCGCAGGCCTCCCGGGTAACATGGGCCACGCCTTCACGGCCGCCGGAGAACGCCTTTTCCGCGACAGTCTCCAGAGCTTCATTGCGGTATGTGAGCGCCCGCACCAGCATCGGCAGATTCACCCCGGCGACACACTCCACCCGGCCGGGTTCGATCAGGCGGCAGGCAAGATTGCTCGGCGTGGCGCCATAAATATCGGTCATGATCAACACTCCGCTACCGTCATCAAGTTCGGAAACCAGGTCTTGCACTTCGGGCAACAGCGCAATGGGGTCATCGTGGACGTTCACCCCCAACTGCCGCAGCCGCGGAGGAAGACCGCCGAATACATGACTGGCGCAGTGGATCAGGCTTTCTCCCAGGGTCCCGTGCGCGATGATTAGAATACTGATCATGGAAAATTCTTACTGGCTCCAGCCGGTAACAAAAAAGCAATTTTACCGTACATATCAGGGAACTTCATGCAATATCACGCCTTTATCCTGAAATTCCAGGCGCTTTTTCATAGCCGCCGTCAGGTGGATTTCGCCATGTTCATCAATCAGCATGGCATTCTCCACCCCCATGTTTTTTGCCGCCTCGCGCCAGCCCTTCACCCCGGAGATAAAGATCGGCTTGGAGGCAACATCTGATAGCGTGCCGGCCTTTTCTCCCTTGGGAATCACCACCGTCACCGCCTGCACCCCCTGGGCCGGGTAGCCCGTGCGCGGGTCGATGATGTGGCAATAGCGCTTGCCGTCGAGCATGAAATAGCGCTGGTAATCACCCGACGTACCGATGGCCTCGCCGTCGTGAAGCGCCAGCGAGGCGATCGCGCCCGCCTTGCGCGGATGCTGCACCCCCACGCGCCAGGGCTGGCTGCCGCGGCTGCCGATCGCCATGATGTTGCCGCCGATGTTGATCAGCGCCCCCTTCACGCCTTGTCCGCGCAAATACGCCGCCGTCATGTCGAGGGCATAACCCTTGGCATAGCCGCCGAGATCGAGCCGCACGGCAGGATTTTTGCTGTAAAACAGAATGCCCTCAACCACGATGTCGCTCATGCGCGGATCAGCCTTGACCAGGGCCTCGATTTCGGCCGGACCGGGGCGCCTGGGCTGGAACTCGTCCCCCTGAAACCCCCACAGGGCGACAAGTTTCCCGATAGCAGGATTGAATAGCCCGCCCGACATTTCAGAAAGCCGGGTGGCGTCCCGAAGGATGGGCACCATGCCCGGCACAATCGCCGCTTTTGCCGGACTTTGCGCGAAAACCGAGTTCATGCGCGAGAGGGAGCCCGGCTCCCAGGCGTGCAAGGTGCGGTGAAAGAAATCGAAATCGGCCAGCACTTTGCCCGCCAGCTCCTTGGCGCGCGCCGCTTCCTCGCCGTAAATGGTGACTTCCGCCAAGGTGCCGAAAACAAAACTCTGTTCGCGGTAAACCGGCGGCTCCTTGGCACAGCCGGCCAAGCTAATCGCCATGAAGATGGCGATTAGCCAGTGCTGAGTGCTGAGTGCTGAGTGCTGAGCAAAACCCCTCGCAAAGCGCCATCCACTCAGTATACGATCTTTCATGCGCTTCAGCGCATAGAAAGTCGGAGTACCCTTGTGGTGGACTTTCCACTCAGGACTCAGGATTCGCATTTTCTCTCCAATGCATCCACGAACATCCCCGCCACGTCGAAGCCGGTCTGTTCCGCGATCTCCTGCATGCCGGTCGGGCTGGTAACATTGATCTCGGTGAGATAATCGCCGATCACGTCCAGCCCCACCAGAAACAGCCCCGCTTCGCGCAGCTTCGGCCCAAGCTCGGCAGCGATCTCCCGGTCCCGGTCGGAGAGCGGCTGTGCCACCCCCCTGCCACCGGCCGCCAGATTGCCGCGGGTTTCGCCCGCTTTCGGAATGCGCGCCAGCGCATAGGGCACCGCTTCGCCATCGATGAGCAGGATGCGCTTGTCTCCCAGTGAAATCTCGGGAATGTAGCGCTGCGCCATGACCGTTCTGGCCCCCAGTTGCGTCAGGGTTTCGATGATCACGTTCAGGTTGGGGTCATGGCGCTGAATGCGGAATACACCGCTGCCGCCCATGGCATCCAGGGGTTTGAGGATGATGTCGCCGTGTTTCTCGACGAAATCGCGGATCAGGTCCTCCTGCCGCGTGACCAGCGTGGGCGGCATGAACTGCGGAAATTTCGCGGTGGAGAGCTTCTCGTTGAAATCCCGCACCGCCTCGGGCCGGTTGAGGATGCGCGCGCCCTGGGCTTGCGCCAGTTCAAGCAGGTAGGTGCTGTAGATATACTCCATGTCGAAGGGCGGGTCTTTGCGCATCAGCGTGACATCGAAATCCGTCAGGACATGCCAGTCCGGTTCTTCCAAAGTGTACCAGCGAAGATCGTTGTCGATGAGGTCGAGCCTGCGTGCATGCGCCCTGACCCGGCCCTCGGCCAGAATCAGCTCCCGCTGTTCCAGCACAAACAAGGCATGGCCTCGACTGTGGGCCTCGCGCATGATGGCATAGGTGGAGTCCTTGTAGGTTTTCAGGGACTCAAGAGGGTCGAGAATGATCGCAAGTTTCAATTTACAAATCCAGGAGGCCGGTTACGCCGCATCCGCCACAGTTTAGCCCATGCTCGCTGATCATGGCAGCGGAAACATCCGAATGCCACGAAAATTTACGCGCGACACGAATATCATAACCGTTTTTCAGTAAATGGGGAGCGCAGGAAGGAGCAAGGCGTGGATGGACTAAAAGATAGCCCGCTTACTTGATATGACATGTCAGGCAAAGCGCGCTACCGGTATTGCTCACGCGCAAAAAAGTCGGTTTGAACGTGGAACCGGGGCCAGCCGAAGGCACTCCATGCGGATCGTGACAGGAACCGCACTCCACTTTCGCGGAGCCTCCCGTATCATACAAGCGCACATCGCCGCTATCCATTGTGCCGTTGCCATTCGAGTCGAAATAGCGGGTCGTGCCTTCAACCCCCCACGGCGTGTTGAAGTTTGTGCCCGGGCCGTTGACTTGCGGAAAGGCGACCCCCACCGGGTGATCGTTGCGCAGGTCGGTGCCTATCATGGCAACCCTGAAATCGGGGGCACTAGCGCCAACGAACGTGCCGGGGGAGTGGCAAACCAGGCACTCGCCCATCTTCAATCCCCCATGCACCGTGGCGTCCGGACCCCGTGTATTGTTCCATGTATCGAGGAATGCATTGTCCTGTGATGTTTCCTGGCTGACCTGATACCGCCCCGAACCGGGCATGCTGATGATCGAGTCGACCGCCGTCTGACCGTCGTGGCATGACAGGCACAACAAGGAATTTAATCCCGGCTGCGAAACCGGCTGCGTCAGGCTGGCGGTGCCGAGCTGGCTGTAAGTAGTATACGTGGTCGCCTTCATGGTGCGGTTCCACAGCGGCAAACCCACTGACGCGACTACGTCATTCGGCGTGTGGCAGTAGATACAGACATCTTCGTAGTCGTTGCGGTACGGGTCCATGATGGACCCGCTGGGACCGCCGCCGGATTCCTGGCGCTGCGTCATGTTATGGCGCGTATTGCTGATGCTGTCCCGGTTCGAGAATTTTGTGGGCAAATCGCCGGCAGCATAGGCGTGACCAGAACCCAGGAAGAGCAAAGCCGCCGCCGAAATTATTTTCAATATATTCATGCATCTACAGTCTCTGCGCGCTCGAAACGCACAAAGAGCAATTATTGAATGACAGTAGAAAAATATCTTTGCACTTTGAGTAATCGCGGAAAATAGTATGCAATGAGCCCGTTGCAAAACGGCCCATTGCGGGGCTGATTTGTTCGCTGCGGGAGGCAAAAGCGAGAGGGGCAGGCGGCCATTTCTGGCATGACGTGGTTCTCAACGCCGACATCACAACGCCCGCAAAATGTGAGCCGCCCCCTGTTGTTGCGCTATTGGCAGATCGGCAGAACTGAACTGCCACCTAGTGTAGTGCTTTCGAATTATTGGAACTTATTCGCTGCACCTTGTAGATCGGGCTTTAGCCCGATATGTCGGCCTGAAGACCGACCTACAACACCCGATTCCTCGCAGCAATAAGTTCCAAACAGAATGAAGCACTACACTAGCAAGTGGGTTAGCGCAGCCTGGTCGCAGAGGACTTCAGCCCTCTGCCCTCCACAGACTAAAGCAAGAATCAGCACGACGTGGTTCTTCCAGGCGCGGTTAAAACAGCAAGACCAAAGCTAACCGGCTAATACCGGTAATTTTATCCTTAAAATGGGCAATAACATGGTTCTGTCGGAACGGGCTATTAAGATAGCCCGCCTTCCACTTTACTTGACATGGCAAGTCAGGCAAAGCGCACTACCGGTATTGGTCACGCGCAAAAACGTCGGTTTGAACGTGGTACCGGGGCCAGCCGAAGGCACTCCATGCGGATCGTGGCAGGAAGCGCACTCCACTTTCACCAGGCCTCCCGTGTCATACAAGCGCACATCGCCGCTATCCATTGCGCTGTTACCATTCAAGTCGAAATAGCGGGCCGTGCCTTTTACCCCTGCCGGCGTATTGAAATCGGTGCCCGGTCCGTTGGTTGGCGGATAGACGATTCCCACCGGGTGATCGTTGCGCAGGTCGGTGCCAATCTCAGCAACAGTAAAATCTGGGGCACCCGCACCAACAAATCCGTTGGGGACGTGGCAATAAAGGCACTCGCCCAACTTCAGTCCCCCATGCACCGTGGCGTCCGTACCCACATTGTTCCATGCGTTGAGGAATACAAGGTCCTGCGATGTTTCCTGGCTGGCCTGATACCGGCCTGAACCGGGCATGTTGATGATAGAATCGACCGCCGTCTGGCCATCGTGGCAGGACAGACAGGACAATGAGTTGATCCCCGGCTGCGAAACGGGCTGCGTCAGGGTGGTGGTGCCGAGCTGGCTGTATGTCGTATACGTGGTCGCCTTCATGGTGCGGTTCCACAGCGGCAAACTCACTGACGTGGCTGCGCCATGAGGCGTGTGGCAGTACACACAGACCTCTTCGTAATTGTTGCGGTACGGGTCCATGTTAGACCCGCTGGGACCGCCGCCGGATGTCTGACGCTGGGTCAGGTTATGGCGCGTATTGCCGATGGTGCCCTGGTTCAGGAATTTTGTAGGCAGATCGCCATCAGCGTAGGCATGACCCGATCCAAGAATGAGCAAAGCCGCCGCCGAAATGATTTTCAAGATATTCATATATACATATCCTCTTTAATAATCTCTCAGCACATTCAAATCAATAATAGCAGAAAAAAATGTTGGCGTAATAATTAAAGATTGATTCAGTAAGGCCTGAACCTCATCATTCGGATCCCTGCAGCATCCGCTGCCCCTCGCTGTCGCTTAAGCGCCGGATCACTTCTACCTTGTTGAACAACTGATCCACCACATACACACGCCCGGTTTCATCCACGGCGATGCCGTTTAACAAGCCATACCGCCCCGGCTTGCTGTCGCGGCCAGGTTGGCCGATGGCCAACAACAACTGTCCGGCGGGATTGAAAATCTGAAAGTTATTGAAACTGGCATCAGTGACGTAAATGTTTCCATCGTCATCAACGGCGATGCCGCGCGGCCGCGCCAGATTGCCGAGGTTCGTGCCGGGACGGCCGAAGGCGCGCAAGAACCTGCCGTCGCGATCGAAGGCCTGGACCCGGAAGTTGCCGGAATCAAGCACGTAAAGCGTGCCATCCGGGGCGACCGCGCCTTGCAGCGGAATATTGAACTGGCCCTCACGGCTGCCGCTGGCGCCGATAACCTTCAGTTTTTTTCCCGCCTTGTCGTAGACGACCACACGGTTGTTGTCGCTCTCGCTATCCGAGCGATCGATGGCGTATATACGTTCGCCATCGCGACTCACCGCCACGCCGGTCGGCCGCTCCAGATCTTCGGGGCCGCCCACCGCTCGCAGGAACAGCCCGAGACTGTCGTACACCAGCACCTGGCGCAGCTTGACGTCGGCCACATAAACGTTCATCTCCGCATCCAGTGCGAGTCCCGACGGTTTGAGCAGCGCGCCGGATTCCCGCAAACCGAAGCGAAACAGCCTGCGTCGGGGCACGTCGAATACAACGATCGAATGTGTGTCGATGTCGGCAACGTAAATGCGGCCTTTCCGGGCCACGATGGCGGCGGGTTTCTCGAATACCGGCCTGTCAGACACCACCGTGCCTGTCAGCGTCCGCCGTAAGCGATCCTGCTCGGATTCGACGACGATATCCGCGGGCGAACGCAGCACGGTTTCATAAGCAAAGCGGGGTTGATCGGGCGGCTGCGGCCAGATCAAGGGGTCCTTGAAGGTTTTTCCGCCCTGCTGCGGGGCCACGGAACAGGCCGCAAGCAGAAGGATGGGCATCAGCCGGAAGAATAGGCGCACGATATGGAACATGTTAATAATTATACACTGGCGAAAAAACTCAATCTTCAAGCAGTCGCTGAATTACCGCCCCCGCCAGCATGAAACCGAACAGCGGCGGCATGTAGCTGATGGTGCCGTTGATCGCGCGCGGACGCCCCGGCCCGTCCACCGGCTGGGGCGGCAGCGGGTCGCTCGGCTGTTCGTCGGAATACACCGTCAGGATGCCCTTGCGGATGCCGTAATGGCGCTGCAGGCGCTTGCGCATCTGGCGCGCGAGCGGACACATCTCGGTCTTGCCGATATCGGCGATCCTGATCCGGCTGGGGTCGAGGCGGTTGCCCGCGCCCATGCTGGACGCCACCTTCAGGCCGCGTTTCACGCTCTCCCCCACCAGCGCCACCTTGCACGCCAGCGAATCGATCGCGTCCACCACGTAATCGCAATCCTCCGGCACCAGTTCGTTGACGTTGTCGGCTTTGAGAAACTCCCGGTGGACCTTCAGCTTGCACTCGGGATTGATGTCGTGGATGCGCAAGGCCATCAGCCTGGCCTTGGACTGCCCCACGGTGGAAAGCAGCGCCGGGAGCTGGCGATTGATGTTGGAAGGCGCCACCACGTCATGATCGAGCAGGGTAAGCCGCCCGACTCCGGCCCGTGCCAGGGCCTCGGCACACCAGGAGCCGACGCCGCCCAGCCCGGCCACGAATACGTGCCGCCCGCTCAAGTTTCTCAGCCCTTCCTCTCCAAGGAGGATAAGGGCGCGGTCAAATTGGGGCATTTGGTGGAGCATGAGAACCTCACGTCATCTGTTTAGGTGTTTGCAGGGGGTGTATGGGTTTCGCGCGGCTCGACATGGATCGTCACCGCGGTATTGGGCAGGGCCTGCTCAAGCGCATTCTCGATCCGGTCGCACAGGACGTGCGCCTGGTTCACCGAACTTTCTCCCGGCACCAGCAGGTGAAAATCGACGAAGCGGCGCGAACCGGATTTTCTGGTGCGCAGGTCGTGGAAGGAAGTGCCGGCGGACAACAGCCTGTTGATTTCCGCCTCGATCTTAGCCACCTCGTCGGCCGGCAGAGCGGCGTCCATCAGCCCGCTCCAGGAGCGCCGCAGCAGGTGGATCCCGGTGACGATGACGTGAAGTCCCACCGCCACCGCCATCAATGGATCGAGAATCTGCCACGAGGGCGGCGCGAACATCACCACCCCCAGGCCCGCCACCACCCCCACCGAAGTCCAGACATCGGTCAGCAAATGCTTGGCGTCGGCTTCCAGGGTAATGCTGTCGTACTTGTGCCCCACCTTGAGCATCGCCCGCGCCGTGGCGAAATTGAGCGCCGCCGCCAGCAGCGACACCATCAGGCCGGGGCCGAGGTTTTCCAGCGGAGCGGGATGAAGAAAACGTCCCGCCGCCGCGTAGATAATGGATACTGCCGCCACCAGAATCAGCGCGCCTTCGGCGCCGCTGGAAAAATATTCCGCCTTGTCGTGGCCGTAGGCGTGGTTGGCATCCGCCGGGCGGGCTGCGATCGTCAGCGCCGCCAGGGCGATCAGGCCGGCGCTGAGGTTGACCAGCGACTCGACGGCATCCGAAAGCAGGCTCACCGAACCGGTGAGGAAATAGGCGCCGAATTTCAGCGCCATCGTCGCGATCGAGGTCGCGATCGACAGGTAGGCCATGCGCAGGGTGGCGTGATTCATCTTGATAACAACCACAGAGACACAGAGACACAGAGAAAACCAAAGATTAAGGAATCTGGGAAAACACGTCCCTGAGCCCTCCTGGCTTTGCAAGATTTTTTGACACAAAACCTCTGTGTCTCTGTGCCTCTGCGGTGAGATGCTTTTGTCGAAGTCATGCAATCCCCCCCAGCACCGCCCGGGCATTGGCCGTGGTCGCCACGATCACCTGATCCAGGCCGATGCCGCGCAACTCAGCCATAACCCCGGCGATACGCGGCAGGTATTCCGGGCTGTTGCGCGCCTTGCCGATGAATTCCGGCGGCATGTCGGGCGCGTCGGTTTCGAGCACGATGCTTTCCAGCGGCAAGGTGGCGGCCAGCTCGCGCAGCCTGGTCGCGCGCGGATAGGTCATGGCGCCGCCGAAGCCGAGCCTGAACCCCAGCTTGATGAATTCCTCCGCCTGATGGCGGCTGCCGTTGAAGGCATGGGCGATGCCGCCTTTCACCTTGAAGCGCCGCAGGAATTTCAGCACCGTGTCCTGCGCCCGGCGGATGTGCAGCAGTACCGGCAAATCGGATTCCCCGGCAATTTTGAGCTGCTCGGCGAAATAGTATTCCTGCCGTTCGCGGTCGTAATCCGGCACGAAGAAATCCAGCCCGATTTCCCCCACCGCTGCCGGGCGGTGCCGGGCAATCATTTCTCGCAGCACAGTCAGGTCGAAAGGATGGGCCCGGTCAACGTACAGGGGATGTATCCCCAGCGCGGGAATGCAGCCGGGGTAGCGCTCGCAGGCCGCCAGCACCGCATCGAAGCTTTTGCGTTCCACGCCGGGAACCACCATCATCTCCACCCCGGCAGCACGGGCGCGCGCCGCCACTTCGTCGCGGTCGGGTTCGAATTCAATGGCATCGAGATGGCAGTGGGTATCGATCAGCATGGCGCATCAATTGTAGCATCCCCCAAGGCCCCGTTTGCCGCCAGGGCCAAGCCGGCCCAGGCGCCGCCCATGCCGGTCTTCCCGGCGATCACGTCCCCGTGGCGTGTCAGCCTGGCTCCCGCAAACCCGATCAGGACGATGCGCAGCGCGATCTCAGACATTCCTATCCTTTTCCATCTGCCGCAACAGGCGGCGTACCGGCGTCGGGATTGCCGCCTCCAGCGCATCCATGGGATGCAGCCACAAACCGTCCGGCTGCCGCACCTGCGGCTGGATAGCGGTCACCAGCAAGGGCCGGGGCAGGATATTGAGCCGGAAATGCGTAAACGCATGCTCGAATTCGGGCCAAGGGTCCAATGCGCTCACCTCGAACCCGAACCGGTTCATGCAGACATCCCGCAACCCATCCTCCCGCGCCGCTTCGGGAAAGCTCCACATGCCGCCCCAAATGCCTGTCGAAGGACGCTTTTCCAGGAACACCTCGCCCTGGCGCAGCAGGATCAGCATCACCGTTTCCTTGTGCGGCAAAGCCTTGCGCGGCCTGGAAGCGGGCAGTTCCGCCACCCTGTTTTCATTGTAGGCGACGCAGTTGCCGCTGAAGGGACAGGAGGCGCACCGGGGCCTGGCGCGGGTGCATACCGTTGCGCCCAGGTCCATCAGCGCCTGGGTATAGGTTTCGATATCGGCATCGGGCAGGAGTTGTTCGGCCTTTTGCCACAGCGCGTTTTCCACCGCCTTGGCGCCGGGGTAGCCATCGATGCCGAAACAGCGAGCCAGCACGCGCTTGACGTTGCCGTCCAGGATCGCCCGCTTCTGGCCGAAGGAGAAGGCCAGGATCGCGGCGGCAGTGGAACGGCCGATGCCGGGCAAGGCCGCGACCGGGTCGAAATCATCGGGAAAGACGCCGCCATGCCGCTCCATGATCAACTGCGCGGCGCGGTGCAAGTTGCGCCCGCGCGCGTAGTAGCCCAGCCCGCTCCAGTGCGCCAGCACCTCGTCCGGCGATGCGGCTGCCAGCGCTGCGATATCGGGAAAGCGGGCGATGAAGCGCAGGAAATAGGGAATGACGCTGCTGACCTGGGTCTGCTGCAGCATGATTTCCGACAGCCACACCGTGTAAGGATCGCGGGTCTGTTGCCAGGGCAGGTCGTGGCGCCCGTGCCGCTTATGCCAGCGGACCAGGCGTTCGGCGAATAAATCCATGTGAAGATTACCCGAACAGCCCTTTGAGGCCCTTCTGCAACACCCTGCCGCCAGCGGCCTTGACGTCGAGACGCACATTGCTGGACTTGATGTTAGACACCTTGAGCTCGCCGATGCGCAGGCTGCCGCTGGCATCGAGCTTCTTCAGGGCGGAGAAATCCAGCGACATCGAAGGCTGGGGCGCTTTCCCGGCTGCTTTCTGCGGCAGGTAACGGTCGACATCAAGCCGGTCGATGGCGATATCGAAGCTGTAATGCGGCGCCTCGAACCGGCTGACACCGAGCTTCAGCTTGATATTGCTGGCATCCAGGAGCCTGTCTGACTTATGATGAATCGGCTGCAAATCCGCCTGGGCGGTCCATATTTCGCCGCTTTTTTGGTCAATAGAACGACTATTGACCTGCAAAACCGGCAAAATCTGTCCTTGCCCAGCCGAATTTTCGCTTCGATCCCCATAAGTCAGACAGGCTCCTAGCCTGGCCGCCGCGTCCAGCGCAACATTCTGTTCTTCCAGGTCGGCCCAGGCCGAACCGCTGATGTCCGCGCGCCATCCCTTGCCGCCTTCTTTCAGGGTCGCCGGCATGTGCGGGTTCATCAGCGTCACGCTGGCCTGCATGGCCGGCAATTCCAGCCTCCTGCTTTCCAGGCTGCCGTTCACAGGCGAGACCAGGCGGGTCTTGAACTCGCTGTCTCCTTGCTTTCCATTCACTTCCAGCGTGAGCTTGGCGGCATGGAAGGATTTCGCAGTTCCCTCCAGGGCCGGCAGAGTGAGCGTCACATCGACATTGCCGGCGGCCTGCTGGAGTTGCGCCACCAGATCGAGCTTTTCGGCACGGATGGTTTCGCCGCCCCAGAGCAGGCTGGGCGCCGCCAGGCGGATATCCAGCCTGTCCGCACCGCGCGTGCCCGCTGCTGCCAGCGCCAGGTCTTTTATTGCCAGCACCTTGGCCGTGCCGTCAAAATCGACCCCACCCTTCAGCACTAGCGCCAGATTGGTGATGCCGGCCGCTTCCCCTTTCACCTCGGCGTCGATCCTGTCCAGCTTGAGACGCCTGGCGTCGAGTTCGAACAACAGGCCGCTGGCCGCCTTCACCTGGACATTCATTCCGGGCTTGTCGCCCTGCAGCCTGAATCCGAGGGCTATCTCGCCCGGCTTGCCTTCGGCGATCCTCCCGCTCTTCACCCTCAGGCCACTCAGCGCCAGCTTCCTGCCACCCATCCGGTCATCCAGCGCCAGGGCGGCGTTCGTCACCGTCACGCCCCCGATGTCGAACTTGAACTGTTCGAACTTTTCCTCCTTTTTCAGGAGATCGTCGATGTTGGTGGTGCCGTCCGGATAACGCACCAGGTTGGCGCGCAGCCCGTCGATGACAATCCGGTCCACCACCAGCCGCCTCTTCAGCAAAGGCAGCAGCGCGAGGGAAACACTGGCGCCGTCGACGGCGGCGAACTCCTTGCCGCCTTTGCGCTCGCTCAGGGAGACTTTGCCGAGATCGGCGCCGATCCGGGGAAAAAACGTGAGCTTGATATCGCCGTCCAGCTTCAGGGTTCGCTGCTTCTTCTCTTGCACCAGCTTCACGATCAGCGGCTTGTAATCGTTGGGATTGAAAGTGGCGGAGACCAGCGCGATCAGGACAATGCATGCGCCGAGAATGGCACCGATGGAAATCAATCCGTATTTCAGGGTCTTGTTCATCGTCATTGCCATGAGGCGGGAAAGGATACTGGAGCGGGTGAAGGGAATCGAACCCTCGTATGCAGCTTGGGAAGCTGCCGTTCTGCCATTGAACTACACCCGCACGGTCCGCCATTGTAGGGGGTGGAACGACATGTTGGCAACACTGTTCGAAATGCCCGCGCGCAAACCAGCCCAACTCGCCTCACGCATTCGATCTAGTAGTAGTCAGTCAACATGAAACGATGGTATGTAGGAGCGACCTCCCGGTCGCGAATTCGGTGGTTCGCGACCGGGAGGTCGCTCCTACATCACGCAAATTCAAAATGACTGTCTACTAGAGCAAATCAGGGAAAAAAGCAATATATGAAATGCAGTATACAGTACGCCATATGCCGCGTGATAACATCATTTCGGCTCAAATGCCCGTCACAGTGCGATTAGAGTGCGGCACATCCATTGTGCGCACTATTCCCTCTATATTCCGGAGCAATCGATATGTTCAAGAATATGACCGTAGCCATGCGCCTCGGCTCAATTTTTTCCATTCTGGGTTTCGCCCTCGTCGTCGGCTCCGGCATCGCATTATGGAAAATCGACGAACTGAAGAACAGCATAGACAAGCTGGCCTACGACAGGGTACCCAAAATCCTGCTGGCCAAAACCGTCACGGACAACGTCAACCAGAATATGCTATCCGCACGCAATATCCTGCTGATGGACAAGGAGGAGGACATTTCCAGGGAAATGGCTTCCATGGCCAGGTCGCGCAAAATAGTTGTCGAAGCCATAGGCAAGCTGGAAAAAACCGTCACCGCGGAAAAAGACAGGCAACTATTGACCGCCGTCATGGAACAAAGGGAACCCTATCGCCTGACAGTGCAAAAAGCGCTGGGAGCCAATCAAGCCGGAAATAAAAACGCGGCCAAGGACATCCTGATCCATGAAATCCGGCCGGTGCTTGCCAGATACACGCAAGCCTTGAGCGCGCTCAGCGCGTACCAGGTCGAGCTGATTGACAAAGCCGCCGACGAAGCGCAAACGCTGTATCAACGCACCTTCCTGCTCATCATCACCGCCGCTTCCGCGCTGGTGATCGCGGTGGCGATCGCCGGTTTCCTGATCATCCGCTCGCTCACCCGTGACCTCGGCGGCGAACCGGCCTATGCGGCGGAAATTGCCCGCAACATTGCCGCCGGCAACCTGGCCATGACCGTGGTCACCAAGCCGAACGACAGCGCAAGCATGCTGGCGGCGATGAAGGAAATGCAGACGAGGCTGAAGGATATGATCGCCGGCATTCTTGCCGATGCCGGCCAGGTGTCCAGCACCGCCACGGAACTCGCCGCCTCTTCCGGACAGGTAGCGGAAAGCTCGCGCCAGCAGTCCGAAGCCGCCTCTTCCATGGCTGCAGCAGTCGAAGAAATGACGGTCAGCATCGGCCAGGTTTCCGAAAACGCCCATGAAGCCAGAGCCCTCTCCAGGCGCTCCGGCGAATTGTCGGAACAAGGTGCTGGCGTAATCCAGAACGCGGCCGCGGAAATGACGCAGATTTCGGATTCCGTCAAGGAATCCTCACAAATCATCGCAGCGCTGGAACAACAGTCGGGAGAAATTTCCGCCATCGTCAACGTCATCAAGGAAATCGCCGACCAGACCAATCTGCTTGCCCTCAACGCCGCGATCGAAGCGGCCCGCGCGGGCGAGCAAGGCCGGGGCTTCGCGGTGGTCGCCGATGAGGTGCGCAAGCTGGCGGAACGGACCAGCAAGTCCACCCAGGAAATTTCCGGCATGATAGAGAAAATCCAGGGCGGCACCCACAGCGCCTTTGCCAGCATGGAAGGCGGTGTCGCCCGGGTAAGCAACGGGGTGACGCTGGCGAACGAAGCAGCCGGTTCGATCACCCAGATCAAAACCGAGGCGGCGCGGGTGGTTCAAGTCGTAGGCGATATCTCCAACTCGCTTAAAGAGCAAAGCGTGGCCAGCAATGACATCGCCAAGAACGTGGAAAAAATCGCCCAGATGAGCGAGGAAAACAGTGCCGCAGTGCAGGAAACCGCGAAAGCCGCCCAACATCTGGAACAGTTGGCCACCTCCATGCAGAACACTATTGGCCGTTTCAAGGTCTAGCCGTCAGACGGCTTGAAACGACCGTACGTTTTTTGTAGGTGCGAATTCATTCGCACATCTGGCCGAATGAATTCGGCCCTACAGGAAAATCATGCAAATTCAACATGTATGGCTACCAGGCTTGGCGCTGCCTATCATTGAACCGCTGCAACATGGTAAAATCCGGCGCATGGTCAACCATGGAAATTAACGCAAGTGATTCAACTTTCGGTCAATGGCGACCCTCTTGTTTTCGAGCAAGCGCCCAGCCTCGTTCAATTGCTGGAACATCTGGACCTGACCGGCAAACGCATTGCAGTCGAGCGCAACGGCGAGATCGTGCCGCGCAGCCAGTTTCCGGAAACGGCGCTTGCCGACGGGGACAAACTGGAAATAGTCGTCGCCGTGGGCGGCGGCTGACCCTCCTCATGGAATAAACATGGACAAACTCATTATCGCAGGCAAGGCCTACGACTCACGGCTACTGGTCGGCACAGGAAAATACAGGGATTTCGACGAAACGCGGCGCGCGGTCGAGGAAAGCGGCGCGCAGATCGTGACGGTGGCAATCCGCCGCACCAACATCGGCCAGAACGCGGGCGAACCGAGCCTGCTCGATGCGGTGCCGCCCTCCAAATACACCTACCTGCCCAACACCGCCGGCTGCTACAGCGCCGACGATGCCATTCGTACTTTGCGCCTGGCGCGCGAACTGCTGGACGGCCACGACCTGGTCAAGCTGGAAGTGCTGGGCGACCCGAAAACGCTCTACCCGAATATGGTGGAAACCTTGAAGGCGGCCGAAATCCTGGTCAAGGACGGCTTCAAGGTGATGGTCTACACTTCCGACGACCCGATCATCGCCCGGCAGCTGGAAGAAATCGGCTGCGTCGCGGTGATGCCGCTGGCTTCGCTGATCGGCTCCGGCATGGGCATACTCAATCCGTGGAATCTGCAGATCATCATCGACAACGCCAAGGTGCCGGTGATCGTCGATGCCGGTGTCGGCACCGCTTCCGACGCCGCCATCGCCATGGAACTGGGCTGCGACGGCGTGCTGATGAACACCGCCATCGCCGGGGCAAGCAACCCGGTGCTGATGGCCTCGGCCATGAAAAAGGCGGTGCAGGCCGGGCGCGAAGCCTTCCTCGCCGGCCGCATGCCGAAGAAACTGTATTCCGCCAGCCCGAGCTCGCCCACCAGCGGCCTGATCGGAAAATAATTCACCGCAAGGGACGCAAAGGTTCGCGAAGGAAAAGCAAAAAAGATTTACCTAGTAGTCAGTCACGGTGAAAAGCATGGATGAGTTGAACCGTCACACCGGCGAAAGCCGGTGTCCAGGTTGTTGATTTTTCTGGATTCCGGCTTTCGCCGGAATGACGAGATTGTCCACCGGTTTCAATATGACTGACTACTAGCGTACCTTTGCGTCCCTTGCGGTAAAAAAATGAATACATCCTCTCACCGACCAATCAGAAGCTTCGTCCTGCGCCAGGGCCGCATGTCCAATGCCCAGACTCGGGCGCTGGAAACCCTGCTGCCGCGCTGGGGCATTCCCTATCAGGAATCGCTGCTCGACCTTGATGCAGCCTTTGGCCGCAGTGCGCAGAAAATTCTCGAAATCGGTTTCGGCATGGGGGATTCCACCGCAACAATCGCGGCGGCCCATCCGCAAAACGTCTATCTCGGCATCGAGGTGCACGGTCCCGGCGTCGGCAGCCTGCTCAACCAGATCGAAGCCTTGGGCCTGACCAATCTGCGCGTGATCCAGCACGATGCGGTGGAAGTGCTCAAGCACATGATCGCCCCGAACAGCCTGGATGGCGTGCACATTTTCTTCCCCGATCCCTGGCACAAGAAACGCCACCACAAACGCCGCCTGATCCAGCCGGAACTGGTCGCGCTGCTATGCGAAAAACTCAAGTCCGGCGGTTACCTGCACGCCGCCACCGACTGGCAGGAATACGCCGAGCACATCCTCGCAGTGCTTACGGACGAAACCAGGCTCGCCAACACCGCCGCCGATTATGCCCTCAAGCCGGACTACCGCCCGCTGACCAAGTTCGAGCAGCGCGGCATCAATCTCGGCCATGGGGTGTGGGACATCGTGTTCAGGAAAATCTAGCCAAACCGGTTCTGCACCACCACCTCGCCCAGCGGCAATTGCCCGCCGCGCGGCCACGGCTCCTTGATACCCTTGCCGATCACCACGAACATGGCGATCACATGATCCTGCGGCAAGCTGATGAGCTTGCCCACCGCGTCGAAGTCGAAGCCGTCCATCGGACCAGAATCGTAGCCCATTTCCTTTGCCGCCAGCATCAGCGACATGGCCACGATCCCGCACGAGCGCATGGCCTCGTCGCGCTGAACCTGCTCGCGCCCCTCATAATACTGGCGGATAGCGGGCACAATAAAATCCTGCACTGCCTGCGGGGCGTTCTTCCAGTAACGCGCCGGTTCCTTTTGCCAAGCCTTGAGATCGGCGGTTAACACTACCAGTAACGAAGCATCCGTCACTTGCGCCTGATCCCAGGCTGCCATTCTTATTTCCTTGCGCAACGCCGGGTCGCTCACCAGCACGAAGCGCCAGTTCTGTAGATTCCAGGCGGTCGGGGAAAGCATGGCGAGCGACATCAATTTTTCAATTTCCGCCTCGCTCATGCGGTGATCCGGGTCGAACGCCTTGACCGAACGGCGCAATTCAATGGCTTTTGTAACGTCCATGATGCCTCCTGTATTAAAGTTTGCGCATTAAAAACACGAATCAGAAATCGTTTTCTATTTTGAAGGCGTTGAACACGATATCCACCGCCACGTTACGCGCGCCGTGATACACCGCGTCCATGATGTCGCCATCACCCCAGCCCAACGCACGCAGCTGGTCCAGGTCGGATTTTTCAACCAGCCCGGGTGTTTGGGTTGCCTTCAGCACCAGCAGCAGCATGGCTTTTTCCTTTTCCGGCAGGGGCGCATCAGCCGGGTTGCGCCTGGTTGCAGCCACTTGTTCCGGGGTCAGACCCGCCATGTCCATCAGCATGCTTTCGTTAAAGCCGACGCAGTACTGGCAGTCGTTGTGCTGCGACACCAGCATGCGCACCATGGCAAGCAATGGGAAGCTCAAGGCGGGATGCTGCCTGTAGTAAGCAATTTGCTGCATCTGTTGCTCCAGCAATGCGGGACTGGAGCTGTACAGTTGAAACGCATTCGGCACCCGCCCCATCATTTGCCGGATTTGCCCGTAAACTTCAGCCACTTTCCCGCTCGCCCGCTCCGGTGCCACTGTAGAAATAATACTCATGATTTCTCCTTTCAGATACCAACCGCCCGGTATGTATGCAAACAACAAAAAAACGCCTTACCCGCCTTTGCGCCGGCCTTTCCCGGCTTTAGACGGCATCAGTCCCTGCACGTAACCATGCAACTGCTTCATGCAAATGCTGAATGCCTTGGGCGACTGCAAGTTCTTCGCCACGCCGATGCACCCCTCCCAGGCGGAAACGACAAACAGCGCCGCCGCCTTGTAATCCACTTCCGCCCTGATCTCGCCCTGCTTCTGCCCACGCTTGAGGGCGCCTTCAACCGTTTTCTGCCACACCCCCAGCACTCCGCCGAGCCGTTCCTGAAAAAGCACGTCCAGCGGACTCATTTCCTGCATCAGGTTATTGAGCGGACAACCCAGCATGACGAAATCCGCCGGTACTTTCCTGTCGATGGTGGCAATAATCTCCAGCAGCATTTCAACGGGCCGCTCGCTTTCCCGTAGCGGCTTGAAGATCAACCCTTCCAGCCGCCCCCTGATGAC
>JAJYXP010000002.1 GCA_021801705.1 Pseudomonadota bacterium | reverse complement strand
CGAAGTAGATGTCGACGTTATCCTTGAAATAGACGCTCACGTAGGACAGGCCGAACAGCGATACCGAACGGATTTCCTCGACGCCGGCGAGCCCCGCCATGGCGGCTTCCACCGGCGCGGTCAGCAGCTTTTCCACATCCTCGGCGGCCAGTCCCGGGGATTCCGTATAGATGTTCACTTGCACCGGCGTCACGTCGGGAAACGCATCCACCGGCACTTCCTGCCAGGCTTTCACGCCCAGCATCACCACCAGCACGAACGCCACCAGCACCAGCACCTTGTAGCGCAAGGAGAGATCAACGATATAGTTCAGCATGGCCGCCTCCTATTCCGCATCGCCGATTTGCGATTTGAGCAGCCGCGCCTTGAGGGCATAAGCACCGCTCACCACTACGCTCTCGCCCGCCGCCACGCCGGATTTAAGCACTACGTATCCCTGGGCACGTTCACCCACTTCCACGGCGCGCGGCTCAAACCCGCCGCTTTCGGCGACAAATACCGTCGGCTGTCCCTGCAACAGCAACACCGCCTCTTCCGGCACGATCAGCGCTTTTGCGCTCGTCCCGGTGGTGTTGATCGCGGCGCTGGCGAACATTTCCGGTTTCAGCCTGCCGTCGGGGTTCGGCACTTCCACCCGCGCCTTGACCGTGCGGGTTTCCTTGTTCATCGTGCTGCTGATATAGGTGAGCCGCCCTTTGAAGATTTCACCAGGATAGGCGGACACCGTGACGGCGGCCTGCGCACCGACCCTCACCTTGCCCAAATCCTTTTCAAACAGATCCGTTTCGATCCACAGGACAGACAGATCGGCTACGGTAAACAGGGATTGGTCCGGCGCAGCGAGTTCTCCCAACACCGCTTTTTTCTCAATGATGGTGCCGGCGAAGGGCGCAACCAGCGGGAATACAGAGCCGGTCAGTTTTTCCGGATCGACGCCCATCATGCGCAGCTTGTCGGCGGCGGCGCGCAGGGCGACGCGGGCCTTTTCGTGTTCGGCGCGGGCGCGCAAGTAGTCCTTCTCCGGGATGATGTTGTCGGCATGCAGCCGCTGGGCGCGCTCGAAACCGGCCTGGGCCACCGCCGCCTCGCTCGCCGCTTGCACATGGCTAGCACGCGCCTCACCCAGTTCGATGCTGTCCAATACCGCCAGCGGCTGCCCCGGCTTCACCTTGTCGCCCAAATTGGCGTTCACCTTGACGACACGCCCCGGCACGCGCGGGCCTACATGAGCCAATTTATCCTGGTTAGCCTGAATGGTCGCCGTGACCACGACCTGTTCGGCTTTTTCCTGGGGTTCCAGTTTCTGCACTTTGATGCCCGCTCTTTGCGCTTCTTCATCGCTCAGGGTAAGCAACTTCTCGGCGCCTTTTTCTTCCTGTTTTTCCTGTTCAGGTGTTGTCGCGCCTTTACTTGCCGGTTCCATTTTCTCGGACTGCTTAGTGTCTTTCTCCGGTGCTTTGGGTTTGTCGCCGCACCCTGCAAGAAGGGTTGCAGACAAACTACCGACCAGTAACCAGGAGGCCAGTCGCCCCAGGTCGTGCTTGTGTGGGTTGTGTGAGTTTTTCATGTCATGAATTCCTTAACTTTGATTTTTTGTTCAACGGTTGTCGTGTGCCGGTTGCCAGCCCGCTGCCGCTTCCAGGGTCACTTTGGTCAAGCGTAATTCGGTTCGGGCGTCTAACAGGTCCCGCTGCCCATCCAGTACCTGGCGATTGACCAACAACAACTGCAGCAGCCCAATCTCGCCGGCGCGAAAGGAAACAGAAGACAGGTGCTGGTTTTCCTCCAGGCTGGGCAGCACCGATTCGCTCAGCCGTTTGACGCGCGTTTTCAGATTCTCCCATCGCTCCCACAGCGCCAGCACCTGAGCGCGCGAGTCCCGTTGCACGGCCTGCTTCTGTACTTGCGCCTGGGTCAGCTCGGTGGTCGCGCGCCCGATTCCGGTGTCGTTACGGCGAAATAGCGGCAGCGGCAGGGAGACGCTCAAACCCATGATTCTGTCTCTGGAATCAGCCGGGCCTTCGCGCGCGGTGCTCAGGCCCAGCGTCACATCGGGGTAGACTGCCGCGCGCTCCAGATCGAGCCGGCTTCTGGCGGCTTTTTCCCGGTAGTCGAACGCGCGTAGCAGCGGGCGGTTGGCGGCCGAAGCCAGCAGGCTATCCAACGTGAACGAAGCAGAGGCGGGATCGAGATCCCCGCCGACTTCGGGCAAGTTGTCGGCCGGCAGTTGCAATAAGGCGGCCAGCTCGGAGCGTGCCTGGACCAGTTGCTCCCGCAACACAGACACCTGGTTTTGTGCGCGCTCCGCTTCCACCTTGGCGAGATTGCCATCGAGGCGGCTGTCTTCACCTGCCGCGACCCGTTTTTTGACCGCTGTCGCTGCTTCCTGGATGAGCTTGAGCGTCCGTTCTTCCATTTGAATGCGCAGTTGCAGGCTAAGCACTTGCACGAATCGCTGCTCCACTTCCGCGCGCAACTGACGCCGGGTTTCCGCGATGACCTCTTGCGTCGCGGCAAGAGACTGCTGCGCTGCGCTGCGGCGCTTGCCCTGTTGTCCGGTTATTTCGAAAGTCTGCGCCAGCCCGACCGTCCACTCGCGGTTGCTCCGGGTGGGGTCGGTCGTTTGAGGAAGAGTGCGCTTGCGCCACTCCGTGGCGAGCTGTGGGTTGTTCCACAGCGGCGCACGGGCGTCGGTAAGCTCACCCTGTGCCGCGGCAAGATTCGCCAGGGTAGAGCGCAATGCCGGATTGGCTTGTTCAGCTTGCTCCCAGGCTTGCTCCAACGTGAGCGGAGCCGACAGGGCTGAAAGCGGATAAAGCGATGCGAGCAACAATGGCACGCCGATAAGGCGGCGCATCAGCCGCAGGCTGCGGCAAATAGTAACGAATGGCACGATAACTCCTTCTGATGTGCGTACGGCAGCTCGCTTGAGGCGAGCACGCACTCAAGACAAAATTACAACACGAATTTGAATCAGATTTAGGAGAACAGACGCGGGGGCCGGTAGTGGCCTTCGGGAAGAGCGGGAGGAACGATGGATCGTTTACCGGCGAAGTAATCGCCGGGGGTCTCCGTCAGGAGGGGCGGATGTAGGGAAAAGATTCCGACGAAATGGTCCACGGCGTGGCACCAGTGGTTGCACGCAACGCCCTTGACGCCGGTTTTTCCATCGCCGGGTTGCGCAGCGGTCGCGGCATCGTCAGCCTGGACCGTTTGCGGCGCTTCCAGGAACGCGTCGGCCACGGCTTCGCGATTGAATGTCCAGCCGCCCGCATTGATCACCAAGGTGATCAGCAGGAGTTGAACAATTCGTCGGAACGCGGCAGACATGGCTGGTTATTTAACTTGATCTTTGAGCAATGTACAAGCACTATAAACCCTCTAGCGACTTCAGGGTCAAGCGGTTAAGTTAAAATACCTGGATTGTCATGCGGAGGGATACATGCGCATCGGGGAATTGGCAAAAGCTACCGGCATCGACGTTGAAACACTGCGTTACTACGAGCGTGTCGGGCTGGTGCAGCGACCTGCACGCCAGGCCAATGGTTACCGGGCCTATGGCCAGGATGCGATTGAACGGGCAAATTTTATCCGGCATTGCCGCACGCTGGATATGGGGCTGGGAGATATCAAGCGCCTGCTCGACTTTACGTCGAAGCCCGACGCTGACTGCTTCGACGTGAATCACCTGCTCGATGAACATCTTGTTCGCGTGCGCGCCAAGCTCAAATCGCTCAGAACGCTGGAAAAGCAGCTCGCCCGGCTTCGCACCCAATGCGATGCCGGCCACCGGGCGGCAGACTGCGGAATTTTGCAAGACTTGGTTGCGGCCGCTCATGGCGAGGCGTGTGCGTGCCACCCATCCGACGGCAACTCCAGCTTGTCTAAACGAAAGGCGCGCGAGTGATTGCGGATTTGGCCAAAACAACGGCGTTGTTCATCGCCACCGCCGTCGCCGAAATCGTAGGCTGCTACTTGCCCTGGCTGTGGCTCAAGCAGGGCAAGCCCGGGTGGCTGCTATTGCCGGCGGCGGCGAGCCTGGCGTTGTTCGCCTGGCTGCTCACGCTGCACCCCAGCGCCGCCGGGCGCACCTATGCGGCCTACGGCGGGGTCTATATTGCCGTTGCGCTGATTTGGCTGTGGCGGGTGGACGGCGTAACGCCTACGCGCTGGGATTTACTTGGCATGGCAGTCGCCTTGGCGGGGATGGCGATCATTGTGCTGCAGCCCCCATTGCACCGCTAGCGACAGGGATTTTCCGGTGCATTTGCATGGCGGGCAATATAGAGCAGCTAACCTCGTTTCAGATCGTCGCGTTTCTGCAAGTACTCCTCGCGATCGATTTCTCCCCGAGCATACCTTCCTTCCAGGACGGCCAGCGCGTCAGGCTTTTTTTCACCGTCCGGGGCGTTCGAACCGCGACCAGCCATCAGGTACTTCACCGCCGCCAGCACCAGCAATATCGGAATCAGCCAGAAAAATGCCATGCCTAGCCACCCCAACCAATGCCATCCCATGCCGTAGCCTTCATAATTCATCCACATTCCGCTCTCCTTCAGCAATGCTGAGTAACAACGCTTGCCTCGATAAAACCGCCCGTCGGCAGCTATTGCCCCGACTTAACCGTGGTCAATCCCATAGCCTCCCAATCCTGCATGCCGCCGCGATACCACATGAGCTTGTGGGCTGGGTAGCCGAGTTTGAGCAGTCCTTTGATATTGGCGGGCGATTGGCCGCACCACGGGCCGTTGCAGAACAGCACCAGCGTCCTGGCCTTGGAGAAATCCCAAGATCCATTCCTGTACTTGGCGCCGAACTGCTTCTCCATTATTCCCTGTACTGTGGTGGGGTCGGTCTTGGCGCTGTCAAGCCTGTCAGTGGGAATATTCACTGACCCGGGAATGCTGCCCTTTTCCACCGAATCCGGAGTACGGGAATCGACCACCAGTACCGATTTGTCGCCGTCGCTCATCTTCTTCAGGTAATGCAGCATCTCCAGCTCGCCTATGGTCCTCACCCCTGGCGCCAGTTCGATTGGCTGAATGCAGAACGGAGGACACTTGCGCGAGGTCTTGGCGAATGCGGGATTGATGCTGTTGTCCTGATTTTGGTTGCGCATGATGGTAACTTTCTGGCCATTATGCGACACCTGCACCGAGGGCAGATCAGCGGTAATATTTACCTCCAACGCTAATGACATGTCAGTCATGAACGGACCGGCGATCAAAACAGCCGCAGCGAACGATTTGCGAAGCGTCATTTTACTTCTCCTGATTGTTCTAGCCCGCGGGACCCATATACCGTTCGCGGTGAGCCTGTCGAATCGCAGCTAGAGCGCCTGCATCACCCGCTCCAACCGCTGCCTGACCTCGCTCGCCAACGCAGTGATCTCGGGTTTATTCACCAGTTCCAGCACCGCATTCGGGTCCATGAACTCCACGTGAACCGCGCCAGCCTCATCCTGCCGCACCACCACGTTGCAGGGCAGGAGCAAACCGATGGACGGTTCGCTTTCCAGGGCGCGGTGCGCCAAGGGTGGATTGCACGCGCCCAAGATCCGATAGGGCGGCATGTCCTGATTGAGTTTCTTCTTCATTGCGCCCGCGACATCAATATCAGATAGTATGCCGAAGCCCTCGCCTCGGAGTGCTTCGGTCACATGCCAAATCGCGTCGTCGAACGACTTGTCGACGGTTGTTCCGAAGCCATACTTGATCATTTTGGTTCTCCTTTCATCAATTTAAATAAACTTCGAAATAGCGTCAGTCATGTCAGGTTCTTCAGCAACGCCAGCATGTCCTTGAATTCCCCGCTCACCCGATCCATGGCGAACTGGTACATCAATGCGTTCCCGGTGAACTTGGCCCTCTCCACATCCATTTCAACGGTATTGCCATCGATACTGGCCTGCTGGGGAACATGATATTTCAGGGGGATATTGGAATACCGGGTTGGCGCCGGAGCGGATAGGTGGCCTGCGGCGGCCGCCGACAATTTCACGGGCCCGCCTTGCATCATCGTCCGTGCACTACGCAGTGCCGCCTGAAAATCTATATCGACCGCCTTATAGCCGGGCGTATCCGCATTGGCGATATTCGATGCCAGGAGCTGCTGGCGATAGGCGCGCAGCCCTAGCGCAACCTCATGAATATCTTCGCCGCCCTCTTGCTGCTGGCCCGCTAAGGGAATGTGCCTGGACCCATTGGCCGGCGACGGGGAATTGGCTGCTGTGGCCGCCTCTTGGGAAAGCGATGCATTGGCTAACGCAAGCCTGTAAGAGGCAGAGAACGCCTGCGCTGTTCCCCGGACGGCAGAATCATTTCCTGTCATCCGGGTAAGATTCTCTTGGGCTACCCCGCCAATCCCGTTTATCCGGCTCATGCATCCTCCTTGATCGTTCAAGTTCAAGAACCTGGCTTGTGGCTTCCTAAACGTCCTCTAGCCCCGCTTCAGATCGTCGCGTTTCTGCAAGTACTCCTCGCGACCGATTTCGCCCCGGGCATATCGTTCCTCCAGCACAGCCAGCGCATCGGGCGTTCTTCACCGCCGGGGGCATTCAAGCGGCGACCGCCCGTCAGGTACTTCACCGCCGCCAGCACCAGCAGTATCAGAATCACCCAGAAAAACGCCATGCCCAGCCACCCCAACCAACCCCAGCCCATGCCGTAATCTTCATAGTCCATCCACATGTCATTCCCCTTCAGTCTGGACATTGCGCGAAAACGCATTCCCCATGAGGCTGCCATGGATCGCGCGGCGTCTCTTCCGTCTTAATGTTTTTCTTCCACCTGCCGTCAGGTCGGCAGCTTACAATTCCCGGACTTCCACCTCAGTCATTTCCGTGCCGAGTCGCGTCGTTTTGACGAACTTAAACGCGAAGCGACGATTTCCCTTGGCGTAGACATGGGCCTCTTCAGCGGGGGAGGCGGCGGTCACTTCTTTGGTGAATCCCAGCGTCGCCATCTCGCGGGCATAAAACGCGATGACCTCGGCGAAACCGGTCTCGCCCTTATAGGTCACGCTCTTTTTCTGCTCATGGACACCGAAGGCGACTCGCACCATGCCGGGAAAACGCGGGATGCCCGCGATGTCTTCGCCGCCCACGTCCTGCCTGGGCAGGGCCGCGCCCGGCACCCACTCTTCGACCTTTTGCCCCAACTCGGGCGGCACGAGCGCCTTAACTCGCTCCTTGAGTCCGTGCAACATCTCCTCGGCCTTTTGCACGGGCTGCGCGACGATTTGCTTGCCGTCGGCGAGCCACTGGGGAAGCCTGTCCGTGACAAGACCGACGCTGGCGATAACCCCCCAGACGAGGAGTACAAGTAAAACCACCAGGCTCAGACCGCCGATCCAGAGCCACCTGCTCATGCCCACCCTCAGTCGAACAAATCGCGCAGGAAGGACTTGCGCGGCTTGCCCCGGTACTCGTCATCGCGGTCGTGGCGCTCTTGCCGCTCGGATTCGCGTGCTCTGTCGGGGGAATCGCCGCGCGACCTGTCGCCGACCTGACGCTCCGCATGCTCGATGAACTTGTCCAGCTCGCCGCGATCCAGCCACACGCCGCGACATTCTGGGCAGTAGTCGATCTCGATTCCCTGGCGCTCAGTCATCACCAGATTCGTTTCTTTGCATACCGGGCATTTCATGGTCTTTCTCCTATTATTCTGTGAAGTCGGCGCCTATCCTGGACGCGAACAGGATGCTTATTTCTGCATTGGCATGGACTCCTGCTGACCCTGGTGTTCCATCATTTGGTCCATCATCATCTGCATCATCTCCATGTGCTTTTCCATCATGTCGCCTCCCATCATTCCACTTTTCATATCTCCGCCCATCATGCCGCCACCCTCTTCCATGTCGTCACACATACCGCGCATCGTCTTCATGCCTTCGCGCATGCTTTGCATATGCTGCCGCATGAGTTTCTGGCGTTCCTCGGGATCCGTGGTTTTGCGGATTTCTTCCATCTGTGCCTGCATTTTTTTCATCTGCTCCTGCATCTGACCCATTTGCATATCGGTTTGCTTGTTTGCGGTACCCACGATCTTGCCTGATTTGACTGGCGCGGCTTTTTTAGCCTGTTCAGGGTGGTGTGCGTCATCGGCAAATGCAAGAGGCACGGATAACGCGACCGTCGCGAGCGCGGCAAATAAAATCGAATTTTTCATGATGTATTTCCTTTTAAGTTAATGTGAAAAAACGACGACTGTTTTAAGCGATTACACTTTACTGATGTCTTTAACTACAGTTTGCTCGCCTTGCTAATCCAGGTTCAGCAAGGCTCTGATCTGTCCCTCCATCAGGCCATCCACGGGGATGACGCGCGCCTCATCAATAATCAGCACGGGGCAATGACGAACCTGGAAACGCTCCACAAGTTCGGGGTGCTCTTCGGCGTAGCAACGCTCATACATGAGACCCATATCCCGCAACTCCTGCTCGATGCTGCTGCAGTGGCAGGTCCGGGTGATAAGCAGCTTGATGTCCATGGCGACCTCCACCGTTAATGGCCGCAGCACATGCATTTGCCATGCATCTCGCCACCCATCGAGCGCATGGCCTCGCGCATTTGCTGCATGTGTTCCCGCATAAGCCGCTGCTGTTCCTGGGGATCCTGGGCCTGCTGGATCTTTTCCATGCTCGCTTGCATCTGCTGCGTATCCACCTTCACCTTCGCCATGGTCTCATCGGCTTGCGCGCTGCGTGCTTCTTCAGACCCGCCTACCGCGACGGACACCCGCTCCAACAGCTGCCTGACCTCACTGGCCAACGCAGTGATCTCGGGTTTGTTCACCAGTTCCAGCACCGCATTCGGGTCCATGAACTCCACGTGAACCGCGCCAGCCTCATCCTGCCGCACCACCACGTTGCAGGGCAGGAGCAAACCGATGGACGGTTCGCTTTCCAGGGCGCGGTGCGCCAAGGGGGGATTGCACGCGCCCAGGATCCGATAGGGCGGCATGTCCTGGTTGAGTTTCTTCTTCATTGCGCCCGCAACGTCGATATCGGCGAGTACGCCAAACCCCTCGCCCTGGAGTGCTTGGGTCACGTGCACAATCGCATCGTCGAACAACAGGTCGACAGTTTTTCCGAAGCCATACTTGGTCATTTTTGATTCCTTTCATCTAATTCAGATAAAGCGCATCAGGTACGCAACATGCGCAACCCGCTCGCGATCACCACAAACTCGCTGATCTCGTGGGCAAGCACGGCCATCGGCAGGGTGAAGACGCCCGCGATGGCCCCTGCAACCAAGCCGCCGATCACGATGGCGGAAAGCCCGAGATTCTGCCCGATCACCTGCCGGTTCCGGCGGCTGAGCGTCACGGCGTAGGCCAGCCGGGACAGATCATCGCCCATCAGGGCCATATCGGCGGTCTCCAGCGCCACGTCGGTGCCCGCCGCACCCATGGCGATCCCGACTTCGGCTGCCGCCAGTGCCGGGGCATCGTTGACACCGTCCCCCACCATCGCCACATGGCCGTAGCGCCGCTGCAATTCCGCCACGACACGTGTCTTGTCCTCGGGCGAGAGCTCGGCATGCACCTCATCCACACCCGCTTGCAGGGCGATGGCGTGGGCGGCGGCCGTGTTGTCTCCCGTGAGCATGACGATCCGCGCTATCCCCGCCAGCTTGAGCGCAACCACTGCGTCGGCCGCGCCGGGCCTCAGCGGATCGGCAATCGCCAGGATCCCCGCTGCCCGTTGCGCCGTTCCCACCAGCACCACGGTCTTGCCCTCGCCCTGCAGGCGGGCGATTTCGTCCTCAATCGCGGCGAGCGGCGTTCCGAGCTCCCTGAACAGCTTCGGGCTGCCGATGTGCCACTCACCGCCCTGGATACGCCCCTTGGCCCCCATCCCGGTAAGCGACTGGAAATCCGCGACCGGCAGCGCGCCGATTCCCAGCGAGGCGGCATATTCGGCCACTGCGCGCGCCAGCGGATGCTGCGAGCGGCTTTCCAGCGCAGCGGCAAGAGCAAGAACCTCCTCGGCATCGCTTCCGTTCAATGGAATGATCTCAGTCACCTGAGGGCGACCCACAGTCAGGGTTCCGGTCTTGTCCATGGCAATCACCCGCACCTTGGCGAGGTTTTCCAGATGCACCCCGCCCTTGACCAGCACGCCGTTGCGTCCCGCGGTGCCGATGGCTGCCACCAGCGTGATGGGGATCGAAATCACCAGGGCGCAAGGCGCGGCGGCCACGACGAAGACGGTGGCGCGGGTGACCCATTCCTCCCATGGCAAACCGAAAAGCGGCGGCACGATGGACAACAGCACGCCCACTGCGAGAACCGCCGGGCTGTAGCGGCGGCCGAATTGCTCGATGAAGCGCTGGCTGCGCCCCTTCGCCTGTTGCGCCTGCTCCACCAATTGGATAATGCGGGCGATGGTGTTGTTGGCGAAGGTCTTGGTGGCGCGCACGGTGAGCGCCCCTTCGCCGTTGAGCGTGGCGGCGAAAACCTTGCTGCCGGGCGCTTTTTCCACCGGCACCGATTCGCCGGTCACCGGCGCCTGGTTGACGCTGGAGCGCCCTTCGATCACTTCGCCGTCGGTGGCGACCGCCTCGCCCGGCAGCACGATAAATACATCCCCGACGCGCAATTCCTCCACGGGAATCCGCATTTCCTGATTCCCGCGCCTGACCAGGGCAGTCTTAGGAGTGAGATCCATCAGCGACCGAATGGCATGGCGGGCACGCTCGGCCGTGTAGCCCTCCGCCGCCTCGGAAATCGAATAAAGAAACACCAGCGTGGCCGCTTCGGCCCACTGGCCCATGACACCCGCCACGATGGCGGCCACCGACATCAGCAGCTCAATGCCGACCTCATGTTCTTTGACTAGTTCTTCCAGCGCCTCGCGGCCGAAAAAATAGCCGCCAGTGAGCACGGCGGAAACGTACAGGAATAATTCAAGCGAAGCCGGCAGGCCAGCCATGGCGCCGAAAAAGCCGACCGCCAGCAACGCGCCGGAGGCGGCGGATGTCACCACCTTGAGATTGCGCCAGGGGCGCGGCATGGGGGCCGACCGGACAGCGCAGGACGAGCAGGCCATCACTCCCCCTCCACTGCGAGCGTCAGAGTCTGGATACCCACCCGGCAACGCCCGTCCTCGCGCAGGCACATGCGGTTCTGGAAATTCGCCAGATCGTTCGCGAACAGGTTATCGCTGTCCGGCAATGCTTTGAGCATGTCGTACAAGCGATCGAGGTGCGACACACCGCCCACCAGCCGATGATAAACCCAGCGACCGTCCTTTTCGGCGGACAGCAGGCCAGCCTGGCGCAGGATCTTGAGATGGCGCGACAGCTTGTACTGGGGCTCCATGAGGCTGTCCACCAGTTCGCAAAGGCACGCCTCCTCCCCTGTGTGGGCCAGAAGGCGGGCAATTCGAATCCTCGTCGGGTCCGCGAGGGCTTGAAAGACTTCCTGTGGTTGGATGTTTATTGAATGCATAGTTGCATTATAATGCAACTATGCATCTGCGCAATACCGTCAAGTAAATTTATGGAAGTGTTATTTCCCGGACTTGGCCGCCACGTCGAGCAGGAAAGGAAGATACTGCGGCCATCCTGAAATTGGCCCAATGTGGGAAAAAACCACGACGCCATGCCTGTCGAGGACGTAGGTAGTCGGGAAAGCGACCGCCAAGCGCCGGTCTGGCATGGTTTTGCCATTCGCCAGAGTGAGAAAATCCGAGGCCATGTCCTTCACTCCCGAGTCATGCAAAGGCAAGGTCAAATGCTGCTGCTGCGCCCACTGACGCGCGGCAGAAAAGTCCTCGCGCATCTGCAACAGAACCAGCCGGACTCCAGAGGAAGCGCCTAGCTCCTGATAAAGCTTCTGCAATTCCGGCATTTCGCGCCGGCAAGGCGGACACCAGCTTCCCCAGAAATGGACCACCACTACCTTGCCCCGCAGATCGGACAATTTCATCGGCTTGCCGCTGGCGCTCCGAATGGCGAGGTCAAAGAAACGATCTCCCCGATCCTTGCCGGTCTTCGCCTTAGCAGCCTCGGCACGGCTCTGATACGGCCCCCACAGCGTGGACCAGGCCTTGGCGTCGAACACCACCTTGTCGTCGACGGCATAAGGCACGCAGGGCTGGTCAGTTTGCCGCTGACACGCCTGGAGAGCTCTATCGGTAGCGGAGTCTGCCGCAGCCTCATCCGACTTCCAGGCCCAGGCGCCGCCCGGAGCGATAACGAAAGACCGGTGCTTTCCGGCCGCCATAAATTCTTTATAGCCCGCCTTGCCCTGGGTATCGAGATGGGGCACCGCATCGGCATCGTTGAGTTTGGCTGCCATCGCTGGAGCCCCGCAGAAAGCGGCTGCCAGGCACGCCGCCATGACCACGGGACGTAAATTAGTTATGCCTGCCATGTCATTCGCCAATCAAATGAACGATCACTCTGCGGCGTTGCGGGTCGTAGCGGTGCTCGTACAAAAAGATTCCCTGCCAGGCGCCCAGCGTCGGCGTGCCGCCGACAACCGGAACAGCCAGATGAACCTGGGTCAGCGCGGTGCGGGCATGGGCAGCCATGTCATCCTTGCCTTCCTGACGATGCTGGAAAATAGGGTCGCCATCCGGCACCAGCCGCGCGAAAAAACGCTCCAGATCGCCCTGTACGGCCGGATCGGCGTTCTCCTGGATGAGCAGGCTGGCCGATGTGTGCTGAACGAAAAGAGTCAGCAATCCGGACTGGATGCCGGTGGAGCGCACCCAGTCGCGCACTTCATGGGTAATCTCGTACAACCCCCTGCCTTGGGACGAAATAGAAAGCTGATGGTTTTCCTGGCGCATAATAATGAGGCGTAAAAAATAAACCTAAAAACCGCAGTTCATTAACCGCAAAGACGCGAAGACGCAAAGAAATTGGGGCTCGCAGGGATGGGCGGCTTTATCGCCCAACTCGCAAAACAAGGGCATAACATCTAGCATTCACCTATCTGGTGACTAGGCGGATCCCGATCACACATTGTTTTTCCTTTGCGTTCAGCCCTCCCCTCAATCCCCACCCGCTTGCGGGAGGGGAAGCAATCGCCCTCTCCCCCTTTGGGGGAGAGTTGGAGAGAGGGTCGGCGCCTTTGCGGTTCAAACGCTTTTTTTAGCAAAAAAAAGAACGGCAAGCATGTATGTTACATCCTTGCCGGTCGATACCAGCACGGGAATATCAGCCCTTGTTGAAGACAAAAGCGCCGTTTTCCCAATCCACCCGGATGATGTCCTTCGCTGCAAAATGCCCGGCCAGAATATCGCGCGCCAAGGCGTTCTCGAGATTGGCCTGGATCGCGCGCTTGAGCGGCCGCGCGCCGAACACCGGATCGAAGCCGGCACTGGCGAGTTCGCGGAGCGCCGCATCCGACACCTCCAGCTTCATCTCCATCTGTGCCAGCCGCGTTTCCAGATACTGCAACTGGATGCGCGCAATCGACCTGATGTGCTTCTCATCCAGGGCGTGGAACACCACCACCTCGTCGATGCGGTTGATGAATTCCGGGCGGAAATAGCTTTTCACCTCGCCCATCACCGCCAGCTTGATGACCTGATAGTCGTCGCCCGACATCTGCTGGATCATCTGGCTGCCGAGATTGGAAGTCATCACGATCACTGTATTCTTGAAATCGACCGTGCGCCCCTGGCCGTCGGTCATGCGGCCGTCATCGAGCACCTGCAGCAGCACGTTGAACACGTCCGGATGCGCCTTCTCCACCTCGTCGAGCAGGATCACGCTGTAAGGCTTGCGCCGCACCGCCTCGGTCAGATAGCCGCCCTCTTCATAGCCCACATAGCCGGGGGGCGCGCCGATCAGACGCGCCACGGAATGCCTTTCCATGAACTCGGACATGTCGATGCGGATCAGATGATCCTCGGAATCGAACAGGAAGCCGGCCAGCGCCTTGCACAGCTCGGTCTTGCCGACACCGGTCGGCCCCAGGAACAGGAACGATCCGTACGGCCGGTTGGGGTCGCCCAGCCCGGCACGCGAGCGGCGGATGGCGTCCGCCACCAGGCGCACAGCCTCGTCCTGGCCGACCACGCGCTGGTGCAGCTTGCCTTCCATTTGCAGCAGCTTGTCGCGCTCGCCTTCCATCATCTTGGAAACCGGAATGCCGGTGGCGCGCGACACCACCTCGGCAATCTCTTCCGCACCCACCTGGGTGCGCAGCAGCTGGTGGGCAGGCTTGCTCGCCTCCTCGGCCGTATCGGCGTGCGTCAGTTGCGCCTCCAGTTGCGGGATTTTGCCGTACTGGATTTCCGAAACCTTCTGCCATTCGCCCTTGCGGGTGGCCGCTTCCATCTCGACCTTGAGCCTGTCCAGCTCTTCCTTGATGTGCTGGCTGCCCTGAACCTGGGCTTTCTCGGCCTTCCAGATCTCTTCCAGATCGTTGTATTCGCGCTGCAGCTTGACGATTTCCTCTTCCAGCAGGGCCAGACGCTTCCTGGACGCCTCGTCCTTCTCCTTCTTCACTGCCTCGCGCTCGATCTTGAGCTGGATCAGGCGGCGGTCGAGCTTGTCCATCGATTCCGGCTTGGAGTCGATCTCCATCCTGATCCGCGACGCGGCCTCGTCGATCAGGTCGATCGCCTTGTCCGGCAGGAAGCGGTCGGTGATGTAGCGGTGCGAAAGTTCAGCCGCAGCGATAATAGCCGGGTCGGTGATGTCCACGCCGTGGTGCAGCTCGTACTTTTCCTGCAGACCGCGCAGGATGGCGATGGTGTCCTCTACCGAGGGCTCGCCCACCAGCACTTTCTGGAAGCGGCGCTCGAGCGCGGCATCCTTCTCGATGTACTTGCGGTATTCATCCAGCGTGGTCGCGCCGATGCAGTGCAGCTCGCCGCGCGCCAGCGCCGGCTTGAGCATGTTGCCGGCATCCATCGCCCCTTCCGCCTTGCCCGCGCCGACCATGGTGTGAAGCTCGTCGATGAAGAGGATGATGCGGCCCTCGTCCTGGGCCACTTCCTTCAGCACCGATTTCAACCGCTCCTCGAATTCGCCGCGGTACTTGGCGCCGGCCAGCAGGCCTGCCATGTCGAGCACCAGCACGCGCTTGCCCTTCAGGGTTTCCGGCACCTCGCCGTTGACGATGCGCTGCGCCAGTCCTTCCACGATGGCGGTCTTGCCCACACCCGGCTCGCCTATCAGCACCGGGTTGTTCTTGGTGCGCCGCTGCAGCACCTGGATGGCGCGGCGGATCTCGTCGTCGCGGCCGATCACCGGGTCGAGCTTGCCCAGGCGGGCACGCTCGGTGAGGTCCAGGGTGTATTTTTTCAGGGCTTCGCGCTGTCCTTCGGCTTCGGCATTGTGCACGGTTTCGCCTCCTCTCACGGCATTGACCGCCTGTTCCAGGGCCTCGCGGGCAAGGCCGTGCTCCTTGAGCAAACGGCCGAGCTCGCCCTTGTCCTGCACGGCGGCAAGCAGAAACAGCTCGCTGGCGATGAACTGGTCGCCCCGTTTCTGCGCCTCCTTGTCGGTCAGGTTGAGCAGGTTATTGAGCTCGCGCGAGAGCTGCACCTCGCCGCCGTGGCCCTCGACTTTCGGCAGGCGCTCAATCGCCTTGTGCAGGGCGGGTTTCAACCCGCCAACATTTACCCCGGCACGCTGCATGATCGAAGCGGTGCCGCCGTCCTCCTGGCCAAGCAGTGCCAGCATCAGGTGCTGCGGCTCGATGTATGAATTGTCATGGCCGACGGCGATGCTTTGCGCGTCGGACAGCGCCTGCTGGAACTTGGTTGTGAGTTTGTCGAAACGCATCATCGATTCCTCTCGGGAATAACAAATAGATATTGAAATCCTAGATCGGGAATTATCGGGAAATTTCAAGACATCATCCGAATATTCTGCAATATCCGGCCCGGCGGGCCGTCACAGAACAATCAGTTTGCGCTACACTAGGAACCATGCAATCCGGGTGCATTCCATGACGATTTTCCGCCTCTTCTCTTTCTGCCTTGCGTTAGCGCTGTGTATTCCCAGCGGATGGGCCGCACCCGCTTCCATGCGCATGTCCACGGGCACGGAGATTTCCCTGCGCACCTTTCCCGGTGTAGGCGACACGTTGATGCTGGGTTTTCCCTGCGACGAAGGTCTCGGTGCCCAGGAAGCGCGCTCATCCCAGGCACTGGCCGGGCTCGGGCTCGGGCTGGAGGCCTGGCTGCCTGACATGCTGGGCTCGCACGGCCTGCCGGTGGCATCCAGCAGCATGGAGCAGATTCCGCCGGAAGAAGTCGCCGAGGTCATCGATCAGGCCGTCAAGCTATCCGGCAAGAGGGTAGTGCTGGTCACCACCGGCCGTGGCGCCGTGCCTATCCTCCAGGGTGCGCGTATCTGGCTGGACCGGGCTACACCGCAGGAACGTGCCGCCCTGATCGGCGCCATCCTTTTCAGTCCGGACTTGTATTCCGTCAAGCCCGCGCCGGGCGTGGAAGCCCGCTACCACAAAATCGTCGCGCAAACCTCCATGCCGGTGTTCATCTATCAGGGCCAGCGCTCCCCCGGACGGTGGTGGCTGGAACATCTCAAGGTCGAATTCACCCGTGGCGGCAGCAGGATTTCCAGCAAGGTTTTGCCCAACGTGCGCGGCTTTTTCTACGCGGCACAGGATCCCACGGACGAAGAAAAGGCGATGACCGAAAGACTGCCCGAACTGATCCTTGATGCGATCAAACAACTGGAGTCGACCCGATGAAAAGACTGATTTTTTTTATTTCATGCCTGTTCCTGCTCTCCTCCGCACAGGCACTGGACCTGAAACCATGGAAAGGCGGCCCCACCCCGCCGCTGGCGCTGAATGACCTCAACGGGAAACCACACAAACTGGAGGATTACCGCGGCAAAGTGGTGATGGTGCAGTTCTGGGCCACCTACTGCCCCCCTTGCATCAAGGAAATGCCCTCGATGGTACGGCTGGAATCCCGGCTTGCGGGCAAGCCCTTCGTTATTCTTGCCGTCAACATGGGGGAAACGAAGAATGAGATACTCGACTTCCAGAAAAAAGTGAACATGGATTTCACCGTCCTCATGGACAACGACGGCGAGGCGCTGGCCGCATGGAAAGTCTTTGTCGCGCCCTCATCCTTCCTGCTGGATACCCAAGGCAATATCCGTTACACCATGCAGGGCGGGGCTGAATGGGACGCGCCGGAGTACGTGCAGAAGATCAGGGAAATGCTTCCCTAGTGTAAACTGGATCTTACCTGCTGACCCCGGTAGGTCGGGCTTCAGCCCGACATGTCGCCCTGAAGGGCGACCTACAAGTGCCGGAACCTTGATAGGCGAAAAGCATGGACTTGGCAGCACACATCGAGAGCAACGTTGAAGCCGCACTGGCCGAGGATATCGGCAGCGGCGACCTGACTGCCCGGCTGATCCCGGCGGAAAATGCCGCCACCGCCACCGTCATCTGCCGCGAATCCGCTGTGCTCTGTGGCACGGCCTGGTTCGAGGCCTGCTTCCGCAACCTGGACGCCGGCGTTGAAATCAAGTGGCATGCCCGCGATGGCGCAGCCATCGGCGCCGGCCTGACCCTGTGCGAAATCCACGGCAACGCCCGCGCCATGCTCAGCGCCGAGCGTCCGGCGCTGAATTTCCTGCAGACCCTGTCCGCCACCGCCACCGCCACACGGCAGTATGTCGAAGCGGTCAGAGGCACTCACGCCATGATCATGGACACCCGCAAGACCCTGCCCGGCCTGCGTGTTGCGCAGAAATACGCGGTCAAGTGCGGCGGTGGAAAAAACCAGCGGGTGGGGCTTTACGACGGCATCCTGATCAAGGAAAACCACATCATGGCAGCGGGCGGCATCCGCGAGGTGTTGGCGCAGGCCGCGAAGATCGCGCCACCGGGCGTATCGATTCAGATCGAGGTGGAAAGCCTGAATGAACTGGAACAGGCGCTGGCAGCAGGCGCGACACTGATCCTGCTCGACAACTTCGACCTGGAAACCCTGCGCAAGGCGGTGAAGCTGGCCGGGTCAAGAGCGGAACTCGAGGCTTCCGGCGGCATCACCCTGGAAACCGTGCGTGATGTCGCCGAAACCGGCGTCCACCGCATATCTGTCGGCAGCCTGACCAAGGATATCAAGGCGCTGGATTTGTCGTTGCGCCTCGAAACCCGCTAAATCAGGGTGCCTCTAAAAATTCAGAGTTCGCCCAAATGCAAGGCGCTGAAAAAATTTCGCAGCGCAGCATATGGTTAATATGTAAGCAAGAATTTTTTTCCGCAACGCAGCAGTTGGGATGAAATCTGGATTTTTAGAGGCGCGCCATCAGAAACTACCCCAGATAGGCGGCAAGCACCCGCTCGTTCTTGTGCAACTCGGCCGGGCTGCCCTCGACGGCGATACTGCCACGCTCCATCACATAAGCATAGTCCGCCACTTCCAATGCGCTTTTGGCGAACTGCTCCACCAGCAGCAAGGTGATCCCGGCTTCTTTCAGGCGCCGGATGGTATTGAATACCTCCTGAACGATGACGGGTGCAAGGCCCATGGACGGCTCATCCAGCAGCATGACCTTGGGCCTGGCCATGAGGGCGCGGCCGATGGCCAGCATCTGCTGTTCGCCGCCGGACAAGGTCCCGGCCGCCTGCTGGCGCCGTTCCCGCAGGCGGGGAAAAAGATCGTAGACCCGTTCCAGCTCATGCGCGGCCTTGCTGCGGAAGCCGAAAAAGAGGGGCAGCCGGCTGTAGGCGCCGAGCAGCAGGTTGTCCTCCACCGACAAAGGCCCGAACACCTTGCGCCCTTCCGGCGCATGGGCGAGACCCAGCCTGGCGATACGGGAGGCATCCAGGCCCTGCACCGGCTTGCCGTCGAGAAGGACACGACCTTCAGTCGGCTTCAACATCCCCGAGATGGCGCGCATGGTGGTGGTTTTTCCGGCACCGTTGGCTCCGATCAAAGCCACGACCGTGCCCTGTTTCACCTCCAGCGAAGCGCCTACCAACACCTCGCTGGTGCCATATCCTGCATGCAGATTTTCGACTACTAGCATCTGTGCTTCTTTCTGTTCGTTAAACCGGCGACGGTATGGCGGCAGGCGCTTCCGCCTCACTGGCAACCCCCAGGTAGGCCTCGATGACCGTGGGGTCGCGTTTCACTTCATCCGGCGTACCTTCGGCAATCACCTGGCCGCCATCTAGGACGGTCACCGTATCGCACAACTCGCTCACCACATCCATGTGATGCTCGATCAAAACGATCGTGATGCCGCGCTGGCGTATGCGTTTGATGATTTCCACCAAATTGTTCACATCGGGATGGGCAAGGCCGGCAGCGGGCTCGTCCAGAATCAGGAGATCGGGTTTCCGTGCCAGCGCACGGGCAATTTCCAGGAAACGCTGTGCGCCATAGGTGAGGTCCTTTGCCTGTGTGCGGGCCTGCTCTTTGAGGCCGACCAGTTCCAGCAACGCCAGGGACTCGGCCTGGGCGCGTTGTTCCTCCCCCCTGGCAAATCCCAGCAGCACGAGAGGCAGCGGACTGCGATAAACCCCTTTCAGCGCGACCATGACGTTATCCAGCGCGGTCAGTTCGCCGAACAGCTGCAGGTTCTGGAAGGTACGCGCAACGCCAACCCGCGCCACCTTGAACAGACTCCCTTGCGGCAGCGCCTTCCCATGCAGCAGAACTTCGCCCGCGGTCGGAGCATAAAGCCCGGAAATGACATTCACGGCGGTACTCTTGCCGGAACCGTTGGGGCCGATCAAGCCGTGGACCTGGCCGGCGCGCACCGTCATGGAAACGCCATCGACGGCCTTGACGCCGCCGAAGTAGCGCTTCAAATCCCGCAATTCAAGCAGCGCCTTGCCGTCAGCCGTCTTGGCCGCCAGCACTGTATTCAGCCCGGCCGGCGCGGGGAGTGCGGGCGGATCAATGCGGAACAGACGGGCCAGAAAGCGGGCGGCGAATCCCATCAAGCCCTCCGGCAGTCCCACCACCACCGCGAACAGCATCAGGGCAAAAATCGCCTTGCGCCAGTTTTCCGTGTTTTCCACCAGAAAGCCGCCCGCAACGAGCAAGCCCATGGCGAGGATAGGCGCGATTGCCTGAAACGGTTTGGTGGTCTTTTTCATCAGCCCGCGCACCCCCGCCGCCAGAGCCACCAACAATCCGATTGCCGAAATCACCTCGAACAGAAGCCAGTTGGACAGCAGATTGGGCAGCAGGGCGATCAGCGAGGCTCCGACGAAAGCACCCCACAGGCTTTTGCGTCCGCCCAGGACGACGCCGAGGAGCAAAATCACCATGAGGTCATAAACATAGGTTTGCGGTTGCAGATACTCGAAATTGAAGGCATAGAGCCCGCCTGCCAAGCCGCCGAGCGCAGACCCCAGGGCGAAGCCCGCCACCTTGTGGCGGAAGGTTCCGACCCCCATTGCATCGGTAGCGATCGGACTGTCGCGCAACGCTTCGAAGGCGCGGCCCCATTGCGAGGAGAGCAGGTTACGCATCGCCATCCAGACCAGGGCCAGAAGGATCAGGCACAGCCAGTAAAACCCTTGGGCATTGACATCGAGGCCGAACAAATCGGGCCGGTTCACGTGCAAGCCTTGGGCACCGCCGGTAAGGGATTCCCATTCGTTAAGGGCAGTTACAGTCAGAGCGGAGAAGCTCAGCGTTGCCAGGGCAAACTGGGGGCCTTCCAGGCGCAACGCCGGAAACGCCAGCAGTCCGCCGAGGACCAGCCCCACCAGAAGACTGACGCCAAGCGCACCGAATATACCGAAGCCGAGCAGGGAAACGCTCAACCCTGCGGCATAGGCGCCAAGTCCCAGGAACGCGGCTTGTGCCAGGTTGACCTGGCCGAGGTAACCCACGGTCACATCCAGGCCGATGAGAAGAATGCCATAGATCGCCAGCAGGGTCAGCAATCCCAGAACGTAGGAGTTGTCCACTGCCAGGGGTATGGAGGCAAGCAGGGCAAGGGCAACGAGCTCTGTGCCGCGAATGAATAACAGGCGTTTCCACATGGTCGGTCAGTTTTCGATTAGTACCCTGGCAAGAATAACTTGAACATAGAATCATCCCCCTCAGGTTACGTAGATTTTCACAGATTAAACACGGATCATGTAGGTTGGG